>CBFGMS010000005.1:0-91438 GCA_965649985.1 uncultured Gammaproteobacteria bacterium
CGCACGCGCGATGGCCGCCAGCCTGGAAGAGGATTTCGCCGGCGACCTGGTGCGCATCGTGCTGTTCGCGCCGGTCGACGGGCTGGATGCCGGCGACTGGCTGCAGATCGTGCCCGAGGCCGACACGCGCCTCGCGCCGTTCCGCGACTGCCTGCGCGACGGCACGCCGATCTGCGGCCGGCTGCACCCCGACAAGCACACTCTGCTCTACGCCGCCCGTGCCGACCATGTGCAGTCCACCGCCCTGCTGCCCCTGCCGGGCTTCGGCATGATCGCGGTCGGCAGCCGCGACCCCAACCGCTTCTTCCCCGGCATGGGCACGCTGTTCCTGCGGATGATGGGCGAAGCGTTCGCGACCGGGATGGCACGGTTCGCGGGCTGATATCAAACGCGGGAGGCACGCATGTTCGACTGGATGAAGAAAAAGAAGAGCGACGATCTCGATCCAGCCCAGCTCCGGCGCCTGCAGCAGCAACGCCGCGATGCGGAATCGCACTTGCTCCACAACACCGCCGAAGCGCGTCGATCGGCATACGCGCTGGTGATAGAAGGCCTGGAATCGATACCGGAACCGGTTGCCGCGTGCCCGCACGCCGCCGCCCTGTTCCAGACGCTCGGGGATGTCTATTTCCAGTCGGGCGAGTTCGCCACCGCGCTCGATGCCTATGTCGACGCCATCCGCTGCAAGGACGCGCTGGGCACCGCCAGCATCCACTTGCGTCTGGGCAAGGCGCAGTACGAGCTGGGTGAACTCGACCGCGCCGCCGACGAGCTTTGCCGCGCGTATCTCTGTCATGCGCAGGCGCACGCTGGCCACACGATTTTCGACGGCGAAGATCCGAAGTATTTCGATTTCCTGAAGACCCGCATGCACGAACCTGCCGAAGGCTGGTAGGTTTTCGCATGGGTTTTCGCATGAACGCCGCATCGGAGATCGCGGGCTTCCTCGCCCACCTGCAGGTCGAGCGGCGCATGTCCGCGCATACGCTCGACGCCTACCGGCGCGATCTCGATGCGCTCGCGCAGTGGGCCGGCGCACAGGGTGTCGACGACCTGTGCGCCGTGCACATCGAACAACTCCGCCAGTTCGTCGCCAGCGAGCACCGACGCGGGCTCTCGCCCAAGAGTCTGCAGCGCCGGCTCTCGGCCTGCCGCAGTTTCTACGCGTGGCTGCTCAAACACGGCCGCATCGCCGCCAGCCCCGCCGCCGGCCTGCGCGCCCCGAAGGCGCCGCGGAAGCTGCCGCAGGTGCTGGACGTGGACGAGGCGGTGCAGCTGGTCGAACTGCCCACCGATGCCCCGCTCGGCCTGCGCGACCGCGCGCTGCTCGAGCTGCTGTACGGCTCGGGCCTGCGCGTCTCGGAACTCTGCGCCCTGCGCTGGCGCGACCTCGACCTGGCCGACGGCCTGGTCACCGTGCTCGGCAAGGGCGGCAAACAGCGCAGCGTGCCCGTGGGCCGCCATGCCCGCCAGGCGCTGGAGGACTGGCGCCGCGACAGCGCCGGCACGTCGGAAGGCGTCGTCTTCCCGGGCCGCCACGGCCGCGCCATCACCCCGCGTGCCGTACAGCTGCGCCTGCGCCAACTCGCCCAGCGCCAGGGCCTGTTCAAGCGCGTCCATCCCCACCTGCTGCGCCACTCCTTCGCCAGCCACGTGCTCGAATCCTCCGGCGACCTCCGCGGCGTGCAGGAACTCCTCGGCCACGCCGACATCTCCACCACCCAGATCTACACCCACCTCGACTACCAGCACCTCGCCAGGGTCTACGACGCCGCGCATCCGCGGGCCAAGCGCAAGGGTGGGCAGCGCCCGGACGACGAGGGGGCCGGCCACGGCGTGGAGTAGGCGCAGCGCGACGGCCTTCGGGCCGCGGCCGACACGCTGCGGCAGGGGGAAACGCTGCTTCATGGCCGACAGGATGGCCGGACGGGCCATCCCCGCGAGCAGCACGGGGATGCGAACGCACGCAGGACCGACACCGCGAAATCCCGATGCGTTCTGCGGTGTCTGGATAGGGCAACGGCCTGTCCACCGCCGTCGACGCGGGCGCGGAACGCGCTTGACCATCACCGAAACGCTCCTCTGCGTCAGGACTCTAGGCGAACGCGGTTGCGCAGGAGACTGCGACAGCCCGATCGTCGACCGACCTCCCGAGACCGCAACACGCTGCGACACGGCATGGAAGCGGCCCGCCGATGCCCGGCGTTGTCCGCCCCCGGGCATCCGGCACCATGGCTCCCGGCGACGGCGCCCCATCGACACCGAAAACGGTCTGTGCCCGCACCGCGTGCGGCCTGGCGACGGAGCACACTTCCATCGCGGGACATCACGCTCCGCAGAAAGGTGATCAGGAAATCCACTCACACAGCAAGGAGAGTCGCCATGTTCAATTACGGTACGGCAGTCGTCAGCTGGGGCAACGTCAGCCTTCGCGTCTATTCGAGCGACGGACAGAACATCACGGAAAAGTGCTGGGACAGCAACTCGTGGTATGTCGGCGCATTCAAAGCCGCCGGGCAGACCGTCGGCGCGGCAAGCTGGGTCGACAGCGGCGGACAGATCCACATCCGCGTGTATGTCAGCAATCAGGGCAAGATCGTCGAACATTGCTGGGACAAGGACAGCTGGTATGTCGGCGCCTTGTCGACCGATGGCAGCAGGGCATCGGCGACGGCATGGTATGTGGACGGCGCGGTTCATTTGCGCGTCTACGTCACCAAGGCGGACGGTGGGGTGCAGGAGCAGTGCTGGGATGGCGCAGGCCCGTGGTATGTCGGGGCCTACGCCGGCTGATCGGCTGCGTTCGGGCATGGCGCGTCGATGGAGCGGCATCGCCTCGACGGCACGCCCACGCATCGCATCCTGAGGGCTCGACACACGACAGCGGCCCCGTCGCGTCGGGCAGCGCATCCGCTCGGGCATCCGCCCGACGCCTCACGAGACCGATGGCCATGATCGCGGAAGAATGCCCGGCAACACCGGGCATTCTTTCGTTTCGCGCACCGCGGCCCTCGTGCATCGGTGCCGTTGCGGCACGCCTGCAGGCCCTGCGTCCGGATGCGGCAGCGGATGCGATAGCCGGTGCCGTCCGACGCGCCCGGACACGGATCCGCACGCCGGCCGGAGCGACGCGCTTCCCGCGCGCGGCACCGGGAGCATCCGCAGGACCACCGCCCCTGTCGCGGCTGCGACCCGCCCCGACCGATCGGGGTTGAGGCAGACCTCACACAGCGACCTGTCGAGGCCCGACGGCCCTGCACGCCTGTTCATGCCGGCCGCGGGATGCCCGCGTCGTCCGTCCTCGACGACGCGCATCGCACATGGAGCAGTGCATACTCCAGCCGGCGACGAACACCAGATCGAGCCCAGCGCACCTGTTCGCAATCGTCATGGGGATGACGCGGGCGCTGGCTCGACAGAGCGATGTTCGGCCATACAACAAGGATCCCGTTCATGAAACTTCGCGTCTTATCGCTGTCGCTGGCGGGCGCATGCGCCTGCCTGCTCGCTTTCGTCTTCACCCGCAGCGACCGCGTGGTCGCCGCCCCGGCCACAGCTGCGGCACCCGCGGCCGCGGCCGAACGTCCCATCCAGCCCGGCCGCATCACGCTGTCGGCCGCGTCCGACGAGGCACTGGTCGGCTCGGTGGAGAGCCATTCCGGCGCCATGTCGTTCCGCGCCCGTGGCGTGGACGCCACCGGCCGCGCCGCGCGCGCGGGCACCACGCCGGCACGCGTGCAGGTCCGTCTGGAAATCAACGGTGCGGTGCTCGACCACACCTTCGACGAGGCCGCCGGCACGCTGGTCGTGCACGCCGCCGAGCGCGCCACCATCGCCGAAGGCGATCGCGAGGTGCTGCGCAGCTTCCACCAGGAACTGGGCCGCAGCCTCACCGCGCGTGGCGACATGAAGCGCATGCCGAAGCCGCACGACGTGCTGTGGCGCCTGGCCGAGATGTATGCGGAAGTGCCGGTCGGTCGCGTGTTCGAGGGCGACTGGGTCATCCGTCGCGGGACGTCGGAACCGGTGAACCAGCCCATCGCGCAGGAGCCGACGATCGAAGAGCGCCTGAGCGCGCCGCAGCCGCGGGGTGAGCTGACCATCGCCGCCTGCAACGAACGCGGCGGCGGCAGCTTCACCAACCTCAAGAGCATCGCCAACGTCTGCGACGACGACATCCGGCTGTACCGCTACTCGTACCACGACTACTGCCCGAGCCACGGCTACAGCGGGCGTTCGGTGGGCTACGGCTGCGGCCACAGCGCCTGCCCCGGCCGCTGCGGCCCCGGCTGCGGCGTCGCCGACGGCGTCGGCGCCTGGTACCAGGACTGCCTGGACCACGACATCTGCAACCGCGACCACAACTCGCAGCTCGGTGCGTGCGGCGACGAGTGGACCGAGGCGGCCGACGACTACGCGTTCGGCGCGATCTCCTGCTACACCACGTGCGGCTGACGCAGCACGCGCGCCGCGCTGCAAAAACGTCCCGCATGAAAAACGCCCGGCGATCGCCGGGCGTTTTTTTGAATCGTGCGGCGCCGCATCACGCGATGCGGCTGCGTCACATCGGCCGCGGCCTCACCACGCGCAGAAGCAGTGCGCGTAGGCCTTCACCTGACCGCGCCTGGCCGCATCCGCGGCGCCTTCGAGCATGCGCAGGTCCTGATCGATCTGCGGCAGGCGGTCGGCCAGCAGCATCCGGGCGAGGCCGGTGTCGGTGAGCAGGGCGGCGCCGATGCGGGTGCCGGAGAAACCGGAGAGCCAGCGCTCGAACGGCGTGCCTTCGGGTTCCATGTAGCGCACGCGGTAGGCACCGTCCTTCAGCTTCGCGCGCTTGGCGGCATCGGCCAGGGCCACGTCCAGACCGCCGATCTGGTCGACGAGCCCGCGGTCCATGGCCTGGGTGCCGGTCCACACGCGGCCGCGGGCGACTTCGTCCACCGCCTCCAGCGGCTTCTTGCGCGCCTTGGCCACACCGCCGGTGAAGTCGCGGTAACCCTTGTCGATCACGCTCTGGATGATGCGGGCCACGCCGGGGTCGAGCGGACGGGCGGGGTCGAAGGCGCCGGCGTACTGCGTGGTGGACACGCCGTCGCTGCGCACGCCGATCTTCTCCAGCGCGCGCGGGGCGGTCGGGATCAGGCCGAAAATGCCGATCGAACCGGTGATCGTGGAGGCATCGGCATAGATGCGGTCGGCATTCATGCTGATCCAGTAGCCGCCGGAGGCGGCCAGATCGCCCATGGACACGACCACCGGCTTGCCGGCCTTCTGCAGGGCCACCACCTCGCGGCGGATCTGCTCGGAAGCGAACACTTCGCCACCGGGCGAGTTCACGCGCAGCACGACCGCCTTCACGGATTCGTCGTCGCGGGCATCGCGCAGCAGGGCGGAAGCGGATTCGCCGCCGACCCGGCCCGGCGGCTGGTCGCCGCCGACGATCTCGCCCTCGGCCACCACCACCGCCACCTGGTCGCCACCGGCGAACTGCACCGGCACCTGGCCGGCATCGATGTGCAGCAGATAGCCGTCGAGCGTGGCCATGCGGAAACCGGTCTCGCTGTCCTCGTCGGCGACGCCGCGCTTGAGCAGGAGGTCTTCCACTTCTTCGCGGGTCTTCAGGCCGTCGACAAGTTTGTTCTCCAGCGCGTACTTGGCGAGGTCGCCTTCGGCCGCGGCCACACCGTCGGGCAGCGCGTCGAGATCCGCGGCGAATTCGGCGGCATCGAGCTTGCGGGCCTTGGCGATGTCGGCGACGTAGCGCTGCCAGATGTCGTTCATCCAGTACAGGTCGGCTTCCTTGGCCTCGGGCGAAGCGTCGTCGCGCACGAAAGGCTCGGCGGCCGACTTGTATTCGCCCACCTTGAACAGCTGCACATCGACGCCGAGCTTGTCCTGCAGCAGCTCGCGGTAGTACAGGCGGTAGCGGCCCAGGCCCTCGATCAGCATGCCGCCCATCGGGTCGAGATAGATCTCGTCGGCCTGCGCGGCCAGCAGGTACTGCGCCTGGTCGAAGGTCTCGCCGAAGGCGACGATCTGCTTGCCGGACGCGCGCACCTCGGCGAGCGCTTCGGCCACTTCGCGCAGCGCCGCGTATCCGCCGAACTGCATGCCGTCCACGCGCAGCAGCACGCGCTCGACCTGCTTGTCGGTCTTCGCGGCCTCGAGCGCGCGCAACAGGTCGCGCAGTTGCACTTCCTGCCTGCGGTTGTCGCCCAGCGCCCGGGCCAGCGCGCGGGTGGCCGGGTCGGTGGTGTACTGCTCGACCAGACGGCCCTGCGGCGCGATCACCAGCGTGGTGCGGTCGGCGATCCGGGGCGAGTCGCCGCCGGAGAACATGCCGATCACGACCAGCAGCAGCAACAGGCCGAGCAGGCCGAAGAACAGCAGATTGAGGATCAACCTGCGGGTGAAGTTGATGGCGTTCCAGAGCGTGCCGAGGAAGCCGTAGGGGTTGCGCGCGGGCGCGTGGTTCATGTGGGGGTCTCCAGTCGATGCCGAGGCTTCCCTGCGCCGGCACACTGCGGATGCGCCGCGCCGGGAGGGTGTCCTGTGGCGAAGTGTGGGCGGGCGGCCCAGGCCGCACATCGGCCATCGGTCACCCTGCCGGCCGTCAGGTTCACGGGCCGGACGGCGTCTCCGCCTCCGTCTCGCCCGTTCCGATGGGCATGCGCGCGGCCACCACGCGGAAACGCAGCCCCAGCAGCACCGCGGCGACCGTGAGCCCGGCGATCAGCCCCAGCCACATGCCGGTGGGGCCCTGCGGGGCGACCAGTCCACCCACGCCCAGGCCGAGCACGGCGCCCAGCGGCATGCCGATGCCCCAGTAGGACAGCGCGGCCAGGGCCAGCGGCACGCGGGTGTCCTGCAGGCCGCGCAGCGCACCCATCGACAGCACCTGCAGGCCGTCGGGGAACTGGAACGCCGCCGCGTACAGGAGCAGGCTGGCCGCCAGCGTGGCCACCGCCACGTCTGCGGTGTACAGGCCGACGATGGCGTGGTGCCCGGTCAGCAGCACGGTGGCCGACAGGGCCTGCGTCCCGAGCGCGAGCGCGTAGCCGGCCAGCGCCGCACGTCGCAGGCCATCGCGGTCGCCACGGCCCCAGGCATGGCCGACCCGGACGGTGGTGGCCTCGGCCAGCGCCATCGGCACCATGAAGCACAGGCTGGAGACGTTGATCGCGATCTGGTGCGCGGCCGCGGGCATCTCCCCCAGGCGGCCGATCAACAGGGCGGTGGTCACGAACAGCCCGCCCTCCATCAGCCAGGCCAGGCCGATCGGCAGGCCCACCGCCAGCAGATCGCGGATCGAGGGCCAGTGCGGAGGCTCGAAACGCGAAAGCAGCGCCAGCGCACGGAAACGCCTGCCGCGGGACAGGTACGCCATCGCGGCCAGACACTGCACCCACAGCATGATGGCGGAGGCCACGCCGAGGCCGCCGGCGCCCATTTCCGGCAGCCCGGCGACGCCGAAGGTGAAGGCGTAGCCCAGGGGCAGCAGCACCAGCAGGCCGCCGAAGCCGAACACCAGCGTGGGCACGGTGTGGTGCAGGCCGTCGCAGAGATAGCGCGCGCACAGGTACAGCACCAGCGCCGGCACGCCCCAGCGGATGCCGTGGACGAAGGCGGTGGCGCCCGGCCGGATCTCCTCGGCGATGCCCATCGCCGGCATCGCCAGCGGCAGCAGGCTGAGCAGGGCGAACATCGCCAGGCCGAGGACGACGGCCAGCCACAGGGCCTGGCGGAACAGCGGTGCGATGGCGTCGTGGCGGCCGGCGCCGTCGTGGCGCGACACCGCCGCCGGCAGTGCGATGAGCGTGCCCATCGGCACCATGAGCGGCAGCCAGAACATCGCGGTGCCGATCGACACCGCGGCCAGGGTCTCGGTGCCGTGATGGCCGGCGATCACCGCATCCACGAACCCGATCAGCCCGGTGGCCAGATGCCCGCCGATCAGCGGCGCGGCCAGGCGGGCGCTGCTGCGGATCTCGGCGCGGAAGCGCGGGCGGGGGACGGAGGCGCTCATCAGGACGGAAGCCGGGGGAAGGCGAAGCGATGGAGGCACGAAGCACGGCCACCCACCGGAGGACGGGGCAGGCCGGACAGCCCGGGCCGCGGTGGCCGGGCGCGGAAGGGGCGGCTATCTTACCCGTGCGGTCGAGCCTGCCGCGTGCCGGAACCGCCCGTTTGCCTGCCGATCCGTCCGCCGACGCCGCGCACGCCCCCTGCCGCAACTGCGGCACGGTCCTGCAGGGTCCGTACTGCCATGTCTGCGGCCAGCACGGCCACGACCCGCTGCGCAGCGTCGCGCATGCGGTGGAGGACGTGTTCGAATCGTTCTGGCACCTCGACGGCCGGGTGTTCCGCACCCTGCGCGACCTGCTGGTGCCGGGGCGGCTGGCCGCAGCCTATCTCGACGGCCGCCGCGCCCGTTACCTGCCGCCCCTGCGGCTGTTCGTGATCCTCACCGTGCTGACCTTCTTCGTGGGCAAGCTCACCCTGCACGTCGACCCCGGCACGTCGGACCACGGCATCGCGGTTGGAGCGGGCACGATTGAAGCAGGCACGGTTGAAGCCGGCACAGTTGGAGCGGGCACGGCCGAGGCGGGCGCAGCCGGGCCACAGAGCGACTTCGTCGAGATCTCCGCCGCCGCCAGTCCGGCGGACCTGCTGCAGCGGCGTTCGGACGCGCTGCGCGAGATGCGCGCGGCGCGCGAGACCGATGCCGGCGCCTGGTTCGCGCCGGCCCTGGAGGAATTCGCCCGGCCGCGCATCGATGCGGCGACGCTTGCGCGGATGCGCGCGCTGGCTGCGGCGGGACAGGCGTCCGACGCCGATCTGGCGCAGCTGGAGGCGCAGATCCGCGCCGAGGCCGCGGGCGGCGGCGATGACGCCCTCGCCGGGGCGAAGGCCGGCGCGGCGCAGGCCGGTGCAGAGGCCGGGCCGATCCGCCGCTGGCTGGCCCGCCGCGGCCTGCGCCTGCGCGAGAACGCGGCGCTGATCCAGCGCGAGCCGGACACCTTCGTGCGCCTCTTCCTGGGCGCGGTGCCCGGCGCGCTGTTCCTGCTGGTGCCGCTGTTCGCGCTGTGCCTGAAGCTGCTGTACGTGCGCAGCGGACGCGGCTATCTGCAGCATCTGGCGGTGGCGCTGTACAGCCATTGCCTGATGCTGCTCGCACTGCTCGTGGTCTTCGCAGTGACCGGGCTGCAGGGACTGCTCGGCTGGATGGGCGGGATGGCCGAAGTGTTCGCCATGGTCGCGCTCGGGCTGGGTGTCCCGATCTACCTGCTGCTGATGCAGAAGCGCGTGTACGGCCAGGGCTGGGGCCGGACCCTGGTGAAATACGCGCTGCTGGGCGCGACCTATACCGTATTGCTGGGCATGGCGGGCATGTATGCCGTCATCGCCGGGCTGAGCACCTGAGGGAGACCGACGCGATGAACACGACGAAAGCACGCAGGGGCGGCGCGGTGATCTACGAGGTCGATCTGGAGATCGACAGCGCCATCGCCGCCGAGTACCGCGAATGGCTGCGCGGCCACATCGCGGAGATGCTGGCGCTGCCCGGCTTCACCGGGGCGAGGGCCTACGAGGTGATGGAGCCTGCCCCCAGCGCCGGCTGCATCCGCCTGTGCGTGCAGTACCGGCTGCGCGACCGCGAGGCGCTGGACGCGTATCTGCGCGAGCACGCGCCACGGATGCGTGCCGACGGCGTGGCGCGCTTCGGCGACCGCTTCCGCGCGCAGCGGCGGGTGCTGTCCGCGCTGCGGCGCTGAAGCCGATCGGGGCAGATCGGGGCAGATCGGAGCGGATCGCGCGTGCCGGACTGCATCGGATCGGGCGCGGCACGGATCCAGGTGCGATCAGACCGGATTCGAAACGGGCCGGATTCGGACGGGGCCGGTTCGAACGGGGCCGGTTCGAGCGGGCGCGATTCGGGCGGATCCGATTCGAAGGAGCCCGATCGGGGCGAGACGGATTCGCTCCGCATGGCTCCGCTCCGACCGGACCGGACTCGTCAGGAGGATGAAGAACGCCGTACGTTGCGCAGGCGTTCCAGCAGGCCGCTGGCCAGCGATGACGGGCCGGCCGGCAGCACCCGGGCCAGCCGGCCGGTGGGCTCGGCGGCCGCGGCGGGCGGCTCGGCCACGCGCTCGGCGATGACCGTGTCGCGCACCCGGGCGATCGCGGCCAGACGCTCCACGGTGAGGTCTTCCACCGCATAGCGGGCCTCGTCGCGCATCGCCAGCCACGCCGGGCCGTCGGCACCGCCTTCGGGCCGCTGCGGCAGGGAGGCCTGCAGCACCGCGCGGTAACTGGCCTCGTCGATGCCCACCACCTCCGCGGCCTGGGCATCGTCCATCAGGGCCACCAGACGCAGCAGCAGCGCCGTGCGCGGGCCGCTGTCCAGCCGCGCCAGCGGGGCGAGATCGCCCGGCCAGAACGGGGCGAGCACTTCCTGTTCGAGCAGGGGCGAGGTCACCAGCATCGACCAGAAGCGCTGCGCCCAGGCCGGCTCGTCGAGGCTGGCCGCCTCGGCGACGAAGTCGCCGACCGTCGCCGCGAGCGCGCGGTCGCCATGATCCGCGTCACCGAGCTGCAGCTGCGCGAAGACGGCCGCGCGCCGCTCCACTCCGCGCAGGAACGCGGTCAGGGCATTGGCGTGGGCGACGACGGTATCGAGGGTGACCATGAGCGGATAGGGTACGGCCGTTGTGCGGCGCGGGGAGCGCGCGCGGGCCGAAATGATGCCTCCCGGACCGATGAGCGGGCTTGACAAGGGTCACGAAATGGGCCGCCACCGGATTCCACGGCGTGGGCGCGCGACTTGCATCCGGAGAGCGGTTGTGCACAGCCGACACAAAACCGCCACAGTTTCCCGGCGTTTTCCGCGCAATCGCGTTTTTCGCCAATGTTTCACGGCCAGATGATTGATTTCAAAGGAATTATTCAGGGTGGCGTTTTTTTCACCATCTTCATGAAAAGCCTGTCCCGGCGCGGGCTGAACGCTGCCATCGGACGTTCATGCACATACTTATCCACAGATTGTGTGGATAATCGAATAAGATGAACACAATCAGTCGCTTGCGGGATGTTTCGATGAAAACCCGCAGATGTGTGCCCCAAGTGCACCCCTTCCGTACTGTCACCGGATCACAGCCTCGAAGAAGGCCCCAGGGGCGCCCTGCGGGAAGGCCGGCTTGCCCCGTGGCTTCCTCACGCTGCGCAGGCTAGGAAGGACGGGTCTCACCAGCCGCGACGCCGCCCGGGAACGGGCATCGCAGTCGCCGCGACTACACTGGCGCGATGTCCGACCCCGTGCTCCGTCTCGCCCTGCCGCTGCCGCTGCCGCAGCTGTTCGACTACCGTCCCCCGGCGGGCCTGAGCGCGGAGCCCGGACTGGTCGGCCGGCGCGCGCAGGTGCCGTTCGGCCCCCGCAGCCTGGTGGGGGTGATCGCGGAGGTCGGCCCGCCCGAGCGCGCCGATGCGCCGCTGCGCGCGGCCGATGCGGTGCTCGATGCGGCCCCGGTGCTGCAGGGCGAGCTGTTGGCCTCGCTGCGCTGGCTGGCGCGCTACACCCACGCGCCGCTGGGCGAAGTCTTGGCCACCGCGCTGCCCGCCGCGCTGCGGCGCGGGGACCCGTTGCCGGAGACGCAGGCCTGGGCCTGGCGGTTGACCGAAGCCGGGCGCACCGCGCTGCCACGCCTGCGCGGACGCCCCCGGCGTCTGGCCGACCTGCTGACCGGGCCTCCGACGGAGGCGGAGGCTGCAGCGCTCGAGCCCCCGGAGGCCACGGACGGCACGCCACAGGCCGAGGCCGTCGACGAAACCCGGCTCGACGCCGCACTGGACGACTGGCGCGCCGCCGCGCGCAGCCTGCGGGAGCGCGGACTGATCGAACGCATTCCCTGGAACGCCGAAATCGGCGTCCAGAGCGGACGTCCGGGGCCGACCCTCAACCCGGAGCAGGCCGACGCCCTCGCCGCGCTGCGCGCACTGGCGGCGGGCGCGCAGGGCCTGCAGCAGAACCTGCAGCAGGACCTGCAACAGAACCAGGACACCCACTTTTCGAACCGGGAAACGAATCGGGACGAAACGAATCGGGATACCCAGAACCGGGACACCGAGAACCGGGAGGAGGAGAACCGGGACACCCACTCGAATCCCCCGCTCGCGACACCCACCGTCTTCGCCCCCGCCCTGCTGGAAGGCGTGACCGGCAGCGGCAAGACCGAGGTCTACCTGCATGCCATCGCCGACTGTCTGGCCCGCGGCCGGCAGGCGCTGGTGCTGGTGCCGGAGATCGGCCTGACCCCGCAGACCCTGACCCGCTTCCGCAGCCGGCTGGGCGTTCCGGTCCACGTACTGCACTCGGGCCTGGCCGACGGCGAACGCGCCCGGGTCTGGGCGGCCGCCGCGCGCGGCGAGGCGCGGGTGATCGTGGGCACGCGCTCGGCGGTGTTCGTGCCGCTGCCGGAGGCCGGGCTGATCGTGATCGACGAGGAACACGACGGCAGCTACAAGCAGCAGGACGGCATCCGCTACCACGCCCGCGACTTCGCCCTGGTGCGGGCCAAGACACTGGGTGTCCCGATCCTGCTCGGCAGCGCCACCCCGGCACTGGAGACCCTGCACAACGCCCAGGCCGGCCGCTACGCCCACCTGCGCCTGCGCGCCCGTGCCGGCGACGCCCGCCCGCCCGCGGTGCGCGTGCTCGACGTGCGCAAGCGGCCGCTGGTCGCCGGCCTGTCGCCCGAACTGCTGGACGGCCTGCAGCGCTGCCTGGACACCGGCGGCCAGGCGCTGGTGTTCCGCAACCGCCGCGGCTACGCGCCGGTGCTGCAGTGCCACGACTGCGGCTGGAGCGCGCAGTGCCGGCGCTGCGGCACGCCGGAGCGCCCGTCCCCGCTCACCGTGCATGGCGGTGGCCGGCGCCTGCAGTGCCACCACTGCGGCGCGCGCCAGACACCGCCGCCCGCCTGCCCCGACTGCGCCGGCCTCGCCCTGCAGCCGCAGGGCGCGGGCACCGAGCGCATCGAGGAAGCCCTGGCCGAGCGCTTCCCGGACGTGCCGGTGCTGCGCATCGACAGCGCCAGCACCCGACGCAAGGACGGCTTGCAGCAGCAGCTGACGCGGCTCGGCGACGCGCCCGGGATCCTGGTCGGCACCCAGATGCTGGCCAAGGGCCACGACCTGCCCGGGCTCACCCTGGTGGCGGTGGTGGGTGTGGACGAGGGCCTGTTCTCGGCCGATTTCCGCGCCAGCGAAAAGCTGGCCCAATTGCTGATCCAGGTCGCCGGCCGCGCCGGCCGCGCCGCACGCGCGGGCGAGGTGCTGCTGCAGACCCACCATCCCGAGCACCCGCTGCTGCAGACCCTGATCCACGGCGGCTACCGGGCCTTCGCCGACACCGAACTGGCCCTGCGCGAGGCCGCCGGCTTCCCGCCCTTCGCCCATCTCGCCCTGCTGCGCGCCGAAGCCCAGCAGGCCGAGGCCCCGGCCGCCTTCCTGCAGGCCGCCGGGGCCCTGCTGCGCAGCCGGCTGCCGCCCGTCGCGCGCGGCGCCGCGCAGCCGGACCTCGCACCTCCGGTCGAACTCCACGGCCCGCTGCCCGCGCCCATGCCCCGGCGCGCCGGTGTCCACCGCGCGCAGCTGCTGCTGATCGCCGCCCAGCGCCGCGCCCTGCACGCCCTGCTCGACGCCACCATCCCCGCGCTGCACGCCCTGCCCGAAGCGCGCAAAGTGCGCTGGTCGCTGGATGTGGATCCGGTGGACCTGTACTGAAGGCAGGCGTCCACGCCGCCCGCCGACGTGCAGCCGCCCGACTTGCAGCCGCTCGGGGAAGGGCGAATCATGGCCGTCCGCACCCGTCGGACAGCGCCATGACGCTTCATCGCCTCGCTCCGCTGCTGCTCGCCGCTCTGGTCTTCCTGTACGGCTCGCCCTCCGCCGTCGCCTGCGTGAACGAGATGGCGACCGACCGCGACGGCCGCGCGCTGGAGATGCACGACCTTGTCGGTGAGGATCTGGTCGACCAGCTGCAGCACGGCGCACGCGCCCGGTCGCAGGAGAGGGCAACGCGCGAGGCGATCCGGCGGGTGAAGACACGCAACGACTTCGGCAGCCGCAACGACCTGGGCGTCGCCCTGCTGCGTCATGGCCGCACCACCGAAGCCATCCGGCTGTTCCTGCTCAACGAGCGCCTGCAACCGGGCCGCTACCAGACCGCGACCAACCTCGGCACCGCGCTGGAGCTGGCCGGCCACGACGCCGCCGCGCTGCGCTGGATCCGCATCGGCATCCGCCGCAACCCGCACTCGCACGCCGGCACCGAATGGCTGCACGCGCGCATCCTGGAAGCGAAGATCGCCGCCGCGCGCGACCCTGCGCGGCTGCGCGAGGTGTCCATCGCCGGTGTCGACTTCGGCACCGCCGATCTGCCTGCGCTGCCGCGCAGTCTGCCCGCCGGCAACGACGGCGAACCGGTGACCGTCGTGGACCTCAACAGCGCCTTCCACCGGCAGCTGTTCGAACGCATGTCGTTCGTGCCACCCGAAGACCCCGTCGTCGCCAACCTGCTGACCGACTGGGCCAGCCTGAACCTGGCCGGGGGGCCGCTGGAGAGTGCGGTGGCGCTCTACGCGGAAGCCGCCCGCTACGGCGCCTCCCACACGCCGCGCGTCGCGGCCTGGCACAGCCGGGCCCAGCGGATCGTGGACGCCTCGGAAGACGGCAGGCGCGCCGGCCGGGGGCGGTGCCTCATCTGCATGTAGCCTCGCTCCGACTGGCTTCGTTCCGAGCCCCTTCGTGCCTCCAGGGCCCGTGCCTGCAGGTTCAGTCGCTGCGGGCCTCGTCCCACGGCCTTGCGTGCAGGCCTGTGCCGCCGCTGCGACGCGCGCGGATGCCGGACGGCACCGTCCGGTCAGGGTAGTGCCCCGTGCGAAAGGCATGCACGGATCGGGCGCATCGAGGGGGTTTGCCTTCAGGCCGGGGGGCCGTGCTAGGGTTCGCCTTCGAGGGCACGATCGGTGCCCGCCGCAGGGACCGCGTCATGCAGAACCCCGTCATCGATTTCAGCGATCTCGACCTCGGCGAGGTCGATCCGTTCAACGTCGAAGTCCTCGACGCGTCCGACTCCGTGGCCTTCCCGGAAACCGGCGCCTCGCGCATCAGCGCCGTCTGCGCCTCCTGCAGCTGCAGTTGCTGCGTCGAAGAGCAGCGTTGAGACCCGCGGCAGCCGCGCGGGCGATGCCCTCGCCGCGCACCTGCACCGCGCCACCCGATCTTCCCGCTGTACCCCGCGCAGCCGTGGACCGCGCGGATTTTCCCTGACCGTTCCATCCGTCCATGCATCAAGGAGAGCGTCATGCAGAACCCCGCCATCGATTTCAGCGATCTCGACCTCGGCGAAGTCGATCTGTTCAACGTCGAAGTCCTCGACGCGTCCGACTCCGTGGCCTTCCCGGAAACCGGCGCCTCGCGCATCAGCGCCGTCTGCGCCTCGTGCAGCTGCAGCTGCTGCGTCCAGGAAGAGCCGCTCTGACGCCCACTGCGGGACCGCTGTCGCTGCCTGGCAGGCACCGCATCGCCCCGCGCCGGGCGTCCGCTGTACCGCCCGCGCTGCCGGAACGCCGCGCGGGATTCCACGACCGCAAGGTCGATCCATCGCACGTGTGAAGGAGAGCACCATGCAGAACCCCGCCATCGATTTCAGCGATCTCGACCTCGGCGAAGTCGATCTGTTCAACGTCGAAGTCCTCGACGCGTCCGACTCCGTGGCCTTCCCGGAAACCGGCGCCTCGCGCATCAGCGCCGTCTGCGCCTCGTGCAGCTGCAGCTGCTGCGTCGAAGAGTTCTGATCCGGCCATCGTCCGCCGCCTCCACGCAGCATCGCGTGCGCGCGGCAGCGTCGTGCGCATCGCGCGGGCCGGGCATCCGGCCGGGGATGCGGCGCGTCTGCCGCGTCGGCACGCTGCGGGAAGCGATCGCGGGGGAGTCTCCGCCCGGAATCATGTTCCGGGCGGAGACTCCCAGCCAGCCGGCCCACATCGCACCTGCCAGGGCACCGGCCATGCGCCGGACCCGGCAAACAGACCGACCACGCGCGGGACAAGCGCATGCGCGAGGCGACGACCCATGACTGCGTGCATTGGACTGCATGCACTGGACTGCATGCGCTGGAATGCGCCGCCCATGCCGCACCACGACCGCTCCTCACACGACCGAACGATGCGCGACCGCCGATGCGCGTCACTGCCTGCCGCAGTGACGGTACGCACCCTCCGCCCCGCTCCGAGCGCGCCTCATGACGCTCCCGTCCTGCTGCCGAGGCCGTGATTGCCCGGCCGACTGATTCCCCATCCCCATGTGGTGGCACGACTGGGTGGCATTCCGGTCGCGGCGACCGCGTTCCCGGGGACTGAGGCACGAGGGCATCTGGACCGGATGCGCGCGGCGCGCCGGGAGGCGCAGCACTGCGCCTCCGATGCCTGCGACCGCATGGAGGCCGAGGTCCCGGTTCTCTTCACCCGCGCGCCAGCGGCGGCGCGGGCGCTGATCCAGGTCAAGCGCGACCTGTTCAACGGCCGCGCGCCGCGGCCGGCCGCGCTGGCGCGGGTCGACGGCCAGCTCACCCCCGAGTGTGCGCGATCACTGGGCGTGGCCCTGGCCGCGCTGGCCGACGCCGAGGCCGCCGAGGCGGCCTGGCCCGAAGTGCATGCCGCCGAACTGCAGGCCGGCCATGCCGCGGCGTTCGCGCTGTACGCGTCCGCGGACGATGCGCAGCACAGCCTGTCGCATGCGCTCGCCCTCACCAATCCGGCCCTGCATGCCAGGCTGCAGGGTGCACTGGAACGACCGCTGGGCACGGATCGCGACTCCGCGCTGCTGTGCATCAGCCTGGCGCGGTATGCCCTGCGCGCGGCACGCAAGACCAGTCCGCTGTCGTCGCTGGGCGTGGTGGCGCTGGCCGCCTGGTCGGACCTGCCGGCGCAGGCCGCGCAGCCGGCTTCGCGGGTATTCGCGTTCCACGGCCCGGTCCGTCAGCGCAGGCAGCCGCGCTTCGCCGCGCTCGATTACGTCTTCGAAGCCTTGCTGGGCGAACTCGACCGCATCGATGGCGGTTGCCCGGTCGCGCTCAATACCAGCCTGCGCCGCGAGCAGGGGCAGTGGATGTGGTCGCGGATCAAGAACGACGACGTGCCGGAGTCGCGCACCCGCGGCGCGCGTCTGGCGCGCAACAAGAGTCCTGCGCCGTTCGTCGAGGCGTTGCGACGCATCTTCGCCGCGACCGGCCACCGCCAGATGCCGCTGGACAGCCTGCGGAGCACCCTGGCCCAGGCCCTGGGCGGCGACACCGTCCGGGCGGAGGCCGTGCTGCGCTCGGCCTGGGAGCACGGGCTGCTGCAGCCGCACCTGCCTGCACGCGACACTCCGCTGCAGCGCATGCATGAGGCCTGCGCCCTGCTCGCGCCACCGCTGGGCGCGGCCGTCGCCGAAGCGCTGACGCGCTTCGAAGCCGCGGTGCAGGACGACAGCCGCAGCGATGCGGAATACGCGCGCACGCTCGACATCTGCTTCGACGCCCTGCTGCGCACCGTCGATGCGGACACGCCGACCGAGCGCTTCCGCCCGCTGGTGTTCGAGGACTGCACCCTGCCGCCCGCCGCGACGCACGTGCCGACGGCGCTCTATGCCCGCCACCAGGCCGAGCTGCTCGCGCTGCTGCGCGCGATTCCGCTGCTGACCGCCAATGCGCCGCAGGCGCGGCTGCGTCATGCGCTGGTCCAGCGTTTCCGTGCGCAGTACGGCGACGGCGGCGTCTGCACGGACGTGCACGCCTTCCTCGACGACTGCGCCGATGCGCTCGAACGTCTGTTTTCGCCGGAGCGCTCTCCAGCGCGCGCGCCGGACGCCGGCAGTGGCGAGGATGCGCGGCCGCTGTCGGTCGCGGCGCAGGGCCGGATGGTGCGCGCCGACACCGTACGCCGCCGGTTTTTCGCCCGCCTCGCACGGGCCGCCCGCGATGGCGGTGCCGATACCCTGGCCATCACGCCCGAGCTGCTCACCCGCTGCGCGGAGCGCGCCCGCGCCGGCGCCGCCGCAGGCGACACCTCGAAGATGTGCTTCGTGCAGCCGGCCGGTGACGCGGACCAGACCCTGCTGGTGGTCAATCACGTCTACCCCGGCGCATCGTGCACGGTGTCGCGCTTCATTCCCGACGACCCGGCCTTCGTCGAACCGGTGCGCGGGTATCTGGCCGCGATCGCGCGCGATGGGCGGTTCATGGAGTTGGGCGGCATCTTCGGGTTCAACGCCAACCTGCACCCGCCGCTTGCGGAGCATGTGCTCGACGTGCCGCCGTTCCCGGCGCATGCCGAGCGGGCCGCTTCGTTCGATGCGCTGCGCCTGCGCCATCGGCCCGACCACGATGCGCTGGTATTCGAGGATGCCGAAGGCCACACGGTCGACGTGTTCTTTCTCGGCATCCTCACCCCGCTGCTGATGCCGCGCGCCTATCAGGTGGTGCGCACACTCGGCTTCAGCGCAGACCGGATCGAGGACATCGGCGACCAGCTGGCGCAACACCTGCGCCCGGACGCCACCGGGGTGATCCGGATCCCGCGGGTGTGTCTCGGCGCGCTGGTCCTGGTGCGCCGCGCGGTGGCGGTGCGCGCCGCCGACCTGCCCGACCCTGCACTGGATCCGGCCGAGTTCTTCGCCCGCTTCACCGCATGGGCCGACGACTGCGGCCTGCCGCCGCGGGTGTTCAGCCGGCGCGCGCGCGTGGCGTCGCTCTACCGCGATGCGGCCGAGGCGCCGCGCGCGGACTGGAAGGCGATGCCGGGCAAGGAAGCCAAGCCGATGCCGCTGGACCGGGACTGCCCGCTGATGGTCCGCATCTTCCAGAAGGCCCTGGGCGGGAGCGCGCTGGATGTGGTGTTTTCCGAGGCCCTGCCCGACCCGTTCCAGACCCTGTTCCGCCGCGATGAAGCGCCGGTGGTGGGCGAATTCGCCATCGAGCTGAGCCTGCGCGAGGAGGCCTGAGCGTATGGACTACGGGCTGCGCATCGATCACCACGGCGGCGACCACGGCCCGCTGATCCTGGAGGCGATCCGCCCGTGCCTGGGCGCCCTGCGCGCGCGCGGCGGGCGCCTGGACGCCGCCCTGCGCCCGCACTGGCGGCAGGGCCCGCACCTGCTGGTGGGCCTGGATGCGGACAGCGCACTGGCCGACGCGGCCTGGGACGCGCTGGCGCGGAGCGCGCGCGACTGGTTCGCACAGGCGCCGCCGCGGGCGCCGCTGGATGTCGAGGCGTTCCGGGCGCGGACGCGCACGCTGGCGGCGCTGGAAGGCCTGCCCGCCGAGGCCGGTCCGCTGCGCGCCGACGGCGAAGTGGAACGCGGCCGTTTCGCGGTGCCGCACCCGCTGGGCGAGGCATGCCTCACGCCGCCGCGCGACCGGTTCAAGGCCGCCACTCTGGCGGATGTCTTCGACCTGATCGCGCTGCGCATCGCATCGCCGGCCCAGGCCTTGGTGGACCTGGCGCTGCGGATGGTCTGCCTGCAGCGCCTGCGCTGGCGCGACGGCCTGGTGTTCTGGCCGCTGTCGCTGCAGGGCCAGGCCCGGGCCAGCGCGCGCAGCCTGCCGCCTGCCGCCGTCGAGACCCTCGCGCGGCAGGTCGCCGCGCTGCGCCCCGCACTGGCGGCGCGGATCCAGGCCGCCGGGCTGTTCGACCCCGAGGCGTCGCTGGAGCCCGGCCTGCAGGCGTGGGTGGACCGGCTGCAGGCCGGCTACGACGATCTGCTGCGCACGGTGGACGCCGCGCCGCCGGACTTCGTCCCCGGCATCAACGCGCGCATGCTGCAGGCCCAGCCGCCCGACCCCGCCACCCTGCGCCGCTCCGACCTGCAGACCATCGCCGCGATGGACCACCCGACCCAGTTCGCCTACCGCATGCTGATGAACGTCCTCTACGACCTCTTCCCCACCGCCGGCTTCTCGCCCTCCCAGCGCTTCACGGTCTGCCATCTGGTGATCGACACGCTCGAAGCCGACCACCCGCAGGCCATGGCCCGCGCCTACGCCGACGGGGCCGCCCTGTGCCGCTGAACGAGGCCGCGCACCCGGCGCTGGAGGCCGCGCCACTGCTGAAGGCCGGGGTGCTGCACGCGCAGGTGGACGGCGGCAGCTACATCGAATGGGGCGAGCGCAGTTTCTTCGTGCGCGGCGAGAAGCTCTACCCGGTGCTGGTGCGCATGCTGGACAGTTTCGACGGCACCCGCCCGCTCGCGGCCCTGCGCGCGGCGATGCCCGAGAAGGTGGCGCCACTGTTCGAAGAACTGCTCGCCCAGCTGCGGCGCCACCGCATGCTGACCAGCGGCCCCGAGCAGGCCATCGCCGACGACACGCCGTTCGCGTCCACCCTGCGCTACATGCGCGAGGCCACCCCGCGCTGGCGCGAATGCGCGGACGCCTGGCGTGAGGCCAGGATCAGCCTGGTCGGCCCGCCCGCCTGGCTGGCGCGCGCCGGGCAGGCCCTGGTCGACTCCGGCGCCGGCACGCTGGTGCTGGTGCCCTGGTCCGACGCCGACGCGCAGGCGGCCCCCATCGAGGACGACGAGGAGGACGATGCCGGGGCGCTGGCCGCACTGGCCCGTCTCGCCGATCGGCACGCCGGCGTCGTGGTGGGTGATCTCGACGCCGTCGCCGCGCAGTCGCCCACGCCCGGCTCGCTGCTGCTCGGCATGACCCGCGGGCGGCCGGATGCGCAGGCACGCGCACGCTGGCAGGCCCTGGCCCGCGCGCACGCGACCACGATCGGCGCGGCCGACTGTGGCGGGGCGGCCTTCGTCGGCCCGGACTGCGGCGCGGACCTCGCACCCTGGTTCGCACTCATCGACCGCGCGCACCATGACGCCGACACCGCGGCGCTGCCTTTCACCCGTGCCGCACGGCGGGTCTGGGGCACGCTGCCGGCTTTCGAGGCCCTGCAGGCGTGCATCGCCGAGTGGTCGGACGACCCGGACGAGGCCGCAGGCCGTCGCAGCCGGTTCTGCAGAGTGCGCCCGGACGGCTCGGTCGGCAGTCACGACCTGGCCGTGTATCTGGCCGGCGGCGGCGGAGCGCATACGGCCCAGGACGCACCCGCCGGTGCGGACGCCGCTGCGGGCGCAGCGGCAATGCCGGCGATGGAGGTGATGCCGGAACAGCCGGGGCTGGCGCGGCATTTCGATGCGCAGACCGGCCTGCTCGCCGATGGCCGGGTGCCCGGCCCCGAATACCCGCTGGCGCACCGCGCGCTGCGGCTGCGCATCGCGACCGGTGTCGAGCGCGATGCCAGGTCCGATGCTGAGTCCGATGCCGGGTCCGACACCGACAGCGGCACCGCCGACGATGCGGGCACGCCGCGCGAGGTCTGCACCTGGGGCGTCGACCCCACCACGGCGGAGCGGCGTGCGCTGTGGCGCGCGTTCGCGGCGGTGCTCGCCGCACGCGACCCGCGGCCGGCGACGGACGGCGTTTCGCCCCCGGTCGCGGCGGCATCGCCCGAGGCCGCCGCCGCGCTGGCGCGCGCCCATGCCTGGGCGATGCTGCCGGCCTACCGCGCGGCCCATCCCCCGCAGCCGGTGGCGCTCACCACGACCGGCGCCGACGCATCGGCGGGCCATGTGTCCTCCGACGCCGGCCTGCAGGGCGCCGATGCCCAGCGGCTGCTGCGGCTGATCCATCTCTGCACCGGCGCCCTGCCCGCGCTGTGGCGCTCCGGCAACGCGCGCGCAGGCGCCTGCTTCGCCTGGGTGCGTCTGGGCCCATGGACGGTGGCGGCCGTGGCCGACAGCCCCTCGGCGGCCTGCTGCGAGGCGCTCGGCGAGGCGATGAGCGCCTGGCAGCTCGGGCGCCTGTCCGCAGACCAGGCGTCGCTGCCTCTGGCGCTGCTGCGCGCGATCCCGCTGGAGGCATCGGCACCGGACACGGCGGCCGCCGAAGCCGGCCCCGACCCGGCCGAAGCCGACGGCTGGGCCGTACAGTCCACGGCGATCGAAGATCCCCTCCTCCCGGCCGACGTGCATGTCGCCATGGCCCGGTCCACGCCGCGTGAGCCAGCGTCATGCAGATCCGTCGGCAGGCGCGGTGGCGGTGAGCCGCCACGCCCTGCACGCGCTCGACGCTCAGCAGGCCGCGGTCGACGCGGCACGGCGCGCCGGCCACGGTGCGGTGCTGGTGCTGGAGGCGCCCGGGCTGCGCTGGGTCTGTGCCTCACAGGGTGAGGGCCCGTGCGCGCGATGCTTCCAGCTGTGGCGGCTGCATGCCTGGAATGTCGGTTTCACGCGCGCGGCGTCCACGCCGGCACCGCCCCTGCCAGCGGTGGCCGAGGCCTGGGTCGAGGCCGGCATCGACGCCGCGGTGGAGGCCCTGTCGACGCCCGCCGCGGCATCCGCGGAACCGGGTCGGGCAGGCGCCGGCGACCAGGGCATCGCGTGGCGGATCGGCATCGACCAGGGCACGATCGAACGCCACGTGGTGCTGCGTCACCCCGACTGCACGGCCTGCCCGCCGCTGGAGGACGACACCGCCGGGCGCGCCGCGGGCCTGTTCAATGCCGATGGCGCAGGCGCCGGCCACCGCGGGACCCGCGGGGCCCGGCTCGACACGCTGGCCGCCACGGTCCTGCCCGGCGCGGTCGATCCCCGCACCGGTCTGATCCGCCGCATCGTCCATCGCACCGCCACCCCGCTGCTGGGCATGCGCGCGGCGACGCTGTACCCGTTCCGCGACCCCGCCACCATCGAGCAGGGCTACGGCCGCTCCGGGCGCAGCCACGAGGACGGCATCGTCGCCGCGCTGGAGGCGATCGAGCGCTTCGCCGGCATGCGTCCGCGCGGCCGGCGCACCGTCGTCCGCGGCCGCTACGCCGAGCTGCACGCCGAGGCGCTGGACCCCGCGCAGTTCATCCTGCACACGCCCGAAGTGCGCGCGCTGCCCGGGCACACCCTCGCCGAGTACAGCCCCGACACCGAGTACGACTGGGTCTGGGTCTATTCCTTCCGCCGCGCAGGCGCGGTGCTGGTCCCGCTGCAGCTGGCGTATTTCGGCCTGGGACCCTCCGAACGGATCCGGGGCGGGCGCTTCGTGTACGAAATCTCCAACGGCTGCGCGCTCGGCGCCTCGATGGCCGAGGCCGCGCTGCACGGCCTGCTGGAAGTGATCGAGCGCGACGCCTTCCTGGCGTCGTGGCACACCCGTCGCACGCTGGACGTGGTCGACGTGAGCGGCTGCGACGACCCCTTCGTCCAGGCCGTGCTGGCCAGACTGGAGGCCGAGGGCCTGCAGACCGTGGTCCACGACCTCCGCTGCGACCTGCCGACACCGGCCTTCTCGGTCAGCCTGATCGACCACGAACGCAGGTTCGGGCCCAGCCTGCTGCACGCCGCCGGCGCCCACCTCGACCCGGCCGCGGCCCTGCGCGCGGCGCTGTCGGAGGCGGCCACCTTCGTCTACCGCCACGACGCCGCCGAACGGGCCGCGAAGACCGAGGCCGGCGAACGCATGCTCGACGACCCCGGCCTGGTGCGCACCATGGCCGACCATGCCGTGCAGTGCTGGCCGGAGCGCGCCCTGCGCGAGAAGGTCTTCGCGCGGTCGCAGGCCGCGCCGCTGGCGTGGAGCGCGCTGCCGAAGGCCGATGAGGTCGCCGCCACCCCGCTCGCCACGCTGCTGCAGGGCCTGGTGGACGCCGTGCTGGCCGTGGCGCACGACGTGATCGTGGTCGACCAGAGCTTCGCGCCCTTCCACGCGCGCGGCCTGCGCTGCGCCAAGGTGCTCGCGCCCGGTCTGCTGCCGATGACCTTCGGTCACCGCCATCGCCGGCTGTGCCCCGCGCGTCTGGCGAAGGTGGCCGCGGCCACCACCGGTGCGATGCCGCGCCTGCGCGAGGACCCGCATGTCTTCCCCTGACGCGCCCACCCCGCGCGCGACCGTGCTCGAGGACTTCGTGGTGGCCACCAGCGACCGCCGGCGCGAGCTGCGCGGCGAACGCTGGGAAGGCCTGCGCCAGGGGCTCGGCCCGCAGCGGCCATCCGCCGCTGCCGGCGACCGCAGCCGGCCCGCGTCGCGGTTCGAGAAGGGCCTGCAGCACGACGCCGTCGAGGCCCGCGCCCATGTCCTGCCGGAGCCTCCGCATGTCGATGCGGGCGATGCCGACGGATGCACGGCCGGCCCGGCCGAGAAGCTCGCCCTGCTGATGCGGCACGCGCTGTGGCCGCTGCGCTGGGAGCCGCTGAACGGCGTCGGCCAGCATCGTGCCGTCGGGACGCCGGGCGCCCTCTTTCCGGTCGACGCCTATCTGCTGGCGCCGACCTCCGCCGGGCCGCGCGCGCTGTACTGCAGCCCGCGCGATCTGTGCCTGCTGGAGGTGGGCCCGCCCGCGCCGGACGACGCAGCGCTGGCGGACACCCCACCCACACTGGTGGTGGTCGCCAACCTGGGCCGCTGCGTGGGCGTCTACGGCGACCTCGCGCTGAGCCTCACCGCGCTGGAGGCCGGCATGCTGCAGGCGCAGCTGGCCTGGGTGACCGATGCGCTGGGCTGGCGGCTGGAGAGCGAGGCGATCCTCGACCCCGCCCCCTGGCGCACGCGCCTCGGCATCGCCCACTGGAGCGAGCTGCCTCTGCTGCGGTGCCGTCTGCACGGGGATGAGCCCGCCCAGGCCACTGCCGCCCTGCCGGCGCGCCGCCTGCGCACCCTGCAGCCGCGGCCGCACCATGCCGCAGCCGATACCCACCCGTTGCTGCGCGACATCGTGCAGCGGGCGGCGATGCCGGACATTGCACCCGGCACAGGGCCGAGCGCCATCGCCCACACTTCCACCGGCATGCAGCCGGGCCGGGCGGTATCGTCCGCGGCAGGCCCTGCACGCGCCTCCGCCGAACGGCCCGCCCTCCATGTCCTCCGTCTGTCCGAGCGCCGCTCCTCCGGGGCGCACAACGGCGTGGTGCGATGGACAGGCGATCTCACCGCCGACGCCCTCGAAGACTGGCTGGCGGATGCCCGGCACCTGCTGCGCCGTCCCGTCGCGCTCCCCCGGCCTGCCGACCCCGCGCGCCATCCCCTCCAGGCCACCCTGGTGTGGAGGCCGACGCGCGACGGCCCGCCGATGCTGCTTCGGCTGGATCGCCTGCTGGACGCGGAACGCGAGCCCGCACAGCTCCAGCGCGAACGCATCGACGCCGATCCGGCCCTGCTCGCCCTGGCGCGCAGCCTGTGTCAGGACGGCACGGTGGCGGTGGCGACCATCGGCATCGACGCCGCGGCCCTGCGCTCGGACGCCGGGCTGCCGTCCTACCTGGCCGCGCACCGGGCGGCGGGCGGCTGGGCACAGGCCCTCAGCCTCGCCGCGGCGCACCACGGCCTCACCGCGCGCCTGTTCCAGGCCTATCCGGACGAGATGAAGAACCGGCTGCTGCCACTGCGCGCCCGTACCCTCGTACAGATCCTGATCGGCCGCGACCCGCGGCCCAACCCCGCCTACCGCCTGTTCTGAGGTTCCATGAGCGCCTGGCATTCCCTGCACCTGTTCTATGCCCAGCCCGACCACGCCGACCGGCTGGCGCTGACCTGCAGCGACCTCCTGCGCGCCGCGGGCGGCCGTCACGACGACTGGTTCTTCATCCGCTATGCCGAAGGCGGCGCGCATCTGCGCATCCGCCTCGGGTCCGATCTGCAGCCGGTGCATACGCAGGTCCGCGAGCGGCTGGCACAGGCCTGTGCGGAGCTCGCCGGCGAAGGCACGGTGTCCGACTGGGTGCGCGGCATCGGCTACCCCGACCGCGACGGCGTGATCCACGCGCCCGGCACCCTCGCCGAGATCGCCTACGTGCCGGAGATCCGGCGCTACGGCGGCCCGCATGCCATGGACGCGCACGAGGCGTTGTTCCGGCTGTCCACCGGCATCGCCGTGCGCGCGATCGCCCTGACAGGGGGCTCTGCCGGCGCCTCCAGCGGGACGCTCGCCGCCGCGGACACCCACAAGCGTGCGCGCCTGGCAGTGGACCTGATGCTGATGACCGCCGCCGCGAGCGACGCCTGCGGCCTGTCCCCGGGGACGTTCTTCGCGGTCTATGGCCACGGCTGGAAGCAGGGCCTGTTCGCCGAGGTGCCGCTGCCGGACGGCGAGGTGCTCAGCGGCGACAGCGTGACCGCCCGCTACGAGGCCCACCGCGCGGCCGTGCGCGCCGGCACCCCGCCGGCCTCGCTGGTCGGGCACTGGGGCGCCGCCGTCGCACGCACCTGCGAGACGATGCGCGCCCTCGCCGCGGAAGGACGCCTGTCCTCGCCCATCCACCAGAGCCCGCCCGCCGATGCGCGCGAATACAGCCATGCGCTCGCCGGCATGCTCTTCTCGCAGATGCACATGATGAACAACCGCCTCGGATTCGCCCCGCAGGCCGAAATCCTGTGGAGCGAGGCGATCGCCCGGCAGTTCGGCGGCGACGACCTGCCCGAGGGCTTCACCCTCGACGATTTCCGCCTGGCGCTGGGCATGCGCGGCCCGAGCGCCGAGGCCCTGACCCGGCAGGCCGGATCCTCACCGCCCGACTGAGGTCCGAACCCACGCCCGGCAGGACCGGTGTCGGGTGTCGGGCGCCGTCCACCGCGCCCCGTCACGTCGATGCGGAGCGCGGCGCCGGACGGGTTCCCAGCACGGCTCCGAACGGGGCGCCGGATGGAACGCCGGCCTCCCTGCGTGCGGAACGCCGTTCAACCGCAGGCCCGGGCTTGAAACAGCCGGGATTTGAAACAGCCCTGATTTGAAACGGGCCTGATTTGAAACGGGCACGGGCTTGAAACAGGCACGGGCTTGAAACCCGCGCGGGCGTCGCCATCCTGGTTTGACCGGCACAGCCCGGTGCGGCAGCAGACGGGCACTCCGAACATCACACCTGGGATCGCAGCCTGCGCAGCAGCTTCATTCGTGAAATCCTTTCGAAGTCTTTTGGCTTATCGTTCCATGAACGAGACGCTGGGAACCTTCCGGGGATTTAGCACTCCAAGGACCCGACTGCTAAGATCGCTGCCATGACCCAGACCGCCACCATCCCCACCCCGGTTTCCCATTCCCTGGTCCCGAACAGCCTGCCGGTCCCCAGCGCGATCGGTTCGCTGGAGGCCTATGTCGGCGCCGTGCATCAGATTCCGGTGCTTTCGGTCGACGACGAGCAGGCGCTGGCGCGCCGCTACCGCGAGCAGGAAGACGTCGACGCCGCACGCGAGCTGGTGCTCTCGCACCTGCGCTTCGTGGTGCACGTGGCCCGCGGCTACAGCGGCTACGGCCTGCCGCTGGGCGACCTGATCCAGGAAGGCAACATCGGCCTGATGAAGGCGGTGAAGCGCTTCGACCCCACGGTGGGCGTGCGCCTGGTCAGCTTCGCGGTGCACTGGATCCGCGCCGAGATGCACGAGTTCATCCTCAAGAACTGGCGCATCGTCAAGGTCGCGACCACCAAGGCGCAGCGCAAGCTGTTCTTCAACCTGCGCCGCAGCAAGAAGCGCCTGGGTTGGCTCAACGCCGAGGAAGTGCGCGTGGTCGCGCAGGACCTCAACGTTTCCGAGCGCGAGGTCCTTGAAATGGAGTCGCGCCTGTCCGGGCGCGATGTCGGCTTCGACGCGCCCGACGACGGCGACGACGACCATGCGCCGCCCGCCCCGGCCGCGTATCTGATGGCCGACGGTCTCGACCCGGCGCAGAGCTACGAAGTGGCCGACGAGGAAGACAACCAGCTCGAGCTGCTGCGCGAGGGCCTGTCCCGCCTCGACGCCCGCTCGCGCGACATCGTCAAGCGCCGCTGGCTGGAGCCGGACAGCAAGATCACCCTGCAGGAGCTGGCCGACGAGTACGGCGTCTCCGCCGAGCGCATCCGCCAGATCGAGGCCAATGCGCTCAAGAAGATGAAGGCGCTGTTCGCGGCCTGAGCATCGGCATGACGGGGCCGTCCGGACACCTCCGGCAGCCTCCAGCGACACCCCAGCAAAGGCCGCGGCGATGCCGCGGCCTTTTTCGTACCGGATCGGCGGCCCCGCGTCGCGGTGCCCGCAACCCGCCAGGCGGGGTATAACACCCGCTGCCACCACGCCGGAGGGCGAAGATGGACGACACCCTGCGCATCGCGCTGCTGATCGATGCCGACAACGCGCCCGCGGGCAAGATCGACGTGATCCTGTCCGAGCTCGCGCGCCACGGCGTGGCCAGCGTGCGCCGCGCCTACGGCAACTGGAAAAGCCACAACCTCAAGCGCTGGGAAGAGGCGCTGCATCCGCATGCGATCCAGCCGGTGCAGCAGTTCGCCTACACCAGCGGCAAGAACGCCTCGGACATGGCGATCGTGATCGACGCGATGGACCTGCTGCACAGCGAGCGCTTCAATGCCTTCGCCATCGTCTCCAGCGATGCCGATTTCACCCCGCTGGTCATGCGCCTGCGCGCGCACAACGCGCGCGTGTTCGGCTTCGGCGAACAGAAGACGCCGATGCCCTTCGTCAAGGCCTGTTCCACCTTCCTCTATCTGGAGCAACTGGAAACGCCGGACGAGAAGGACGATTCCGGGCATGCGCAGCACCCGGCCAAGCCGAAGACCAGCGGCGAGCTGCGCCAGGACCCGGAACTGCTGCGTCTGCTGCGTGGCGCGGTGGCCGCGACCCGCAACGACGACGGGTGGTCGTTCCTGGGCACGGTCGGCAGCCATCTCGGCAACCAGGGCTCCTTCGACGCCCGCAACTACGGCTACCCCAATCTCAGCGGCCTGATCGAAGCGCTGGACCTGTTCGAACTGCGCCGCGAGGGGCAGCTCGTCCACGTGCGCGAACGCGAGGCCTCGGGCGCGCGCGCGAAAAAGGCCGCACGCCGCAAGTAACCGCGGCCTCAGCGGGCCGTGCCCCCCCGGCTCGTGCGCCGACGGCGCGGCCCTGCGGAGGGGGCGCCGTCGCGCGACGCTTCGGCGTGGGCCGGCCATCGCAACCCTCGCACACAACCACCGCTCAGGAGGCGACGTTCAAGGCGCTTCGGTGTCGAGATCACGCTCGAGCGCGCCGGCACGCTCCGCGATGGCCCGCGCATCCGCTTCCAGGGACTGCAGATGGCCCATCGGGCCGAGCGCGTCGAGGGCCGGCGCATCCAAGGCCGGTGTCTCGAGCCCGCGATCCTTCTCCCTCGTTTCGACCCACAAGCGCTGCGCTTCGACGAGGCGGTTCCGACGATCGCCCTCCAGCCTGCCGAGCAGCATCTGGGAGGCGTGGTCGAGGCGCGTCTGCTGCCGGTCGCGTTCATCGGTGAGGCACTCGGCCCGGGGGATCTGCTGCGAACCGGCGCGTGCCATGCAGTCGCCGAATTCGGCACTGAGCTGCGCGGGCATCTCGTCGCTGCGCGCATCCGCATGCGCTCCCTGCACCAGGCCCCCGGCTGCGGGCGCATCGCCGGCGAACGTCCTGCCGAACGCCGGATCCACGATCTTCACCAGCGTCCAGCAGCGGTCGCGACGGAAGGTATAGCGCAGCTGCAGATCGGTGCCGGGGACTTCCAGCGCGATGGTCGCGAGGTCGCCATTGGAACCGATCTCGCGGTACTGCAGGCCGTCTGCCCGCTGCCTGGCACGGCTGGGCATGACCGGGAAACGCAGCAGATCGCGCAGGACCGGTTCGACCGATTCGGCGGGCTCGGGCTGTGCGTTCCAGTCGACGTACGCGGTGTCCACCACCGGTGCGGTGAAGGCCTTCTGCAGCGCCGGGCTGTCGGCGAAGGCCGCCACGAACCCTGCCAGGTCGGCCGCCGGGCAACCCGAGCCGGTGCGCGCGACAGGCGTTGGCGCAGGCGCGGGAGCCACCGGCGATGCGGGAGGCGCACGGCCGGCCGTCGGCGCGTCGTCGTCGCAGCCTGCCGCGAGCAGAACCAGCGCGACGAGCATGCAGCCCCTCGGCAGGCGGGCGGAGGGAACGGGCGGGAATGCCTTCCGATGTGGGATGTCCATTGCGGCGGCCGGTCGCGTCCTGCTCCGTGGCACACCAACCTAGCACGCCGCCGCCGGGGCGCTTGGCCGCCCTGGCGATGCCGGCGGATGGCATGCGCATGCAGGGGGAGAGCGATGCAGACCTCTCGGTCAGGCGCTCGCGGGCGCGGGAGCCGCGGTGGAGACACGGCACGGCGGCGTGGCCGGCCCCGCGTCGCTCGGGCAGGCCGCGACAGGCAGCGCATGCGCCGCGAGGGACCGCCCGCCGATGGGTCTGGGTGGATGCTGCAGCAGCCCTGGGAGCGCGTTGGGCTGCGGCAGATTGTCGCGCTGCAGCAGCTCCCAGTGCCCGAACGAGAACGGCGTGGCGTGCAGCAGGTCGCAGACGTGGGCGGTGATGCGCACGAGCGCATCGGGAACCCGCAGCACGCGGGCCGGCGCGTGCCCCCCGGCGGCGCGCAGTGCCGCCAGATGCTCGCGCAGCGTGCCGGCGTGTTCGCCGCCGAGCTCGTGTTCGCGTGTCGCGAGTACCGCGTCCTCCGGCGACGCCAGTGCGATCCGGGCGATGGCCTCGCCCAGATCGGCGACATCGAGGGCGGCGATGCGCCCGACCGCGCCGCGCGGCAGGGGGTGCACCGGCCAGCGCGCGACGCGACGCATCCAGCGCGCGCCGTAACCGCCGTCGCCATCGAGCAGCGAGGGCCGGACGATATGCCAGTCGCCGCCTGCGGCGCGGATGGCGGCTTCACCGGCGCGTTTGCTGGTGAGGAAGCGGCTGCGGGCGGGGCCTTCGAGGCCGAGCGCCGACACGTGCACCAGGCGCAGGCCACGCGCGGCGCAGGCCGCGGCAAGGGCGGCGGGCGCGCGGTGGTGCACGCGGTCGTAGGTCTCGCCCCGGCGCTGGCGGAGGATGCCGACGCAGTCGATCACGCCGTCGCAGTCGGCCAGCAGCGCGTGCCAGTCCTGCGGCGCCAGCAGGCGTTCGACATGCGCTTCGCGCCAGGCCGGCGCATCCGGGAGGCGTGCCGCACGCCGTCGCGGATGGCGGCTGCCGACGATGGGCAGCGCTCCTCGCGCCAGCAGCGCGGCCACCACGTGACGCCCGATGAAGCCGGCGCCGCCGAGCACCAGCACGCGCGGGCGGTGCCCGATGGTCGGCTCTCCCGCGTCGACGGAGCTCGCGGAAAAGGCATCCACGACGATCTCCCGCCTGCCCGTCGCTGGAGGGCCTCCTGTCGCCCGTTTGCCGGCCATCTCCACCCTTCCGCCTTCCGCGCCATCGCGCGTCTTGTCATTTATTTCTGTCTTGACAGAAATTTATGCCGAAACTAGGGTGTGTGCAAGACCTCTACACGACGGCTCCGCCACCTGCGCCTCGGCCGCCGTCGGCGGCGCCGGTGTCTGCCCAGGTCAGACCCGGACCGCGGCGCTCCCTGCACGCCGACTCCCCTCCGCCTCCATACCGCTGCCCGCCATGTCCGAAACGCCACCGCCCCCCTACCTCGACCCGCTGTCGCCGATCGCCCGACGTTTCGTGCTGCACTGGGGCGAAATGGGCGCGCGCTGGGGCGTGAACCGCAGCGTGGCGCAGATCCACGCGCTGCTGTTCCATGCCGGCCGGCCGATGGATGCGGAGGAGATCGCCCAGACCCTCGCCATCGCCCGCTCCAATGTCAGCAACAGCCTGCGCGAACTGATGAATCTCAATCTGGTGCGGGTGGTGCATCAGCTCGGCGACCGCCGCGACCGCTTCGAGACCTCGAAGGATGTGTGGGAGCTGTTCCGCACCGTGGTCCGCGAACGCAAGGCGCGGGAGTTCGATCCCACCGTCGCCATGCTGCAGGAACTCGCCGTCGATCCGGCCTTCGCCGACGAGCCGGCCGACGCGCGCGCGCGCATGCAGGAGACGCTGAAGCTGATGACCGCGCTCTCGCGCTGGGGCGAAGAGATGCTGCGCCTGGAACCGCCGACGCTGATGAAGCTGATGAAGCTGGGCGCGAAGATCCAGAAGCTGCTGCGCGAGTAGCGCCGCGCGCGCAAGAGGGCGCAGACGCTCGCGCGTGCGGACGGCTGCGGGGGCGTGCGCACATGCCGGTGCGGCGCGCGCGATGCGTGGGTACGCACGATCCGGATCGCGCTTCGGATGGCAGGTGCGCAGACTCTGGCCAAGCCCGAGTCCGCTCCGCCAAATCCATCGCTTGCGCGATGGATCGGCGAGCGCGCCATCCATGACGCGCGGAACCTCTGAATTGACCAGAGGTTCCCTGGCATGCACCTCTCGGGACGCGACTCGGGTATGACCGGTCCGCGGCCCGCAACGGCGCGTTGCGGCCGAGGGCCGAGCCCGGACACATGTCCGCCCGTCCAATCCGTTAAAGTCCCCGGCGGAGGTGCCCATGCACGGCGAAGGTCTTCAGCTCGCACTCGTTTTCCTGCTCGCCGCGGTGATCGCGGTGCCGCTGTTCAAGCGCTTCGGACTGGGCGCGGTGCTCGGCTATCTGGCCGCCGGCGTCGCGCTGGGGCCGTTCGGCTTCAAGGTCATCAAGGACGCCTCACCGGTGCTCACCGCCAGCGAGATCGGCGTGGTGATGATGCTGTTCGTGATCGGCCTGGAGCTCTCGCCCTCGCGGCTGTGGGTGATGCGCCGTCCGGTGTTCGGCGTGGGCGGGCTGCAGGTGCTGCTGACCGGCGCGGCGTTGGCGGCGGTGGTGCTGTTCTCCGGCGTGGAGATGTTCGCGGGTCTGGGCTGGAAGGCGGCGCTGGTGATCGGCCTGGCGCTGGCGCTGTCGTCGACCGCGGTGAGCCTGCAGCTGCTGTCCGAGCGCAAGGAGCTCACCGCCGCGCACGGCCGCACCGGCTTCGCGATCCTGCTGTTCCAGGACATCGCGGCGATCCCGCTGATCGCCGCGGTGCCGCTGCTGGGCGTGGCCGCCAGCGCCGCGGAATCCGGCGACAGCGTGTGGCTGGGCATCGGCAAGGCGGTGGCGGCGATCGCGGTGGTGGTGGTCGGCGGGCGTTTCCTGCTGCGCCAGCTGTTCCGGCTGGCCGCGCGGATCGAGGTGCCGGAGATGTTGACCGCGAGCGCGCTGCTGGCGGTGCTGGGCGCGGCCTGGGTGATGGCGCTGGCCGGGCTGAGCATGGGCCTGGGCGCGTTCCTGGCCGGCGTGCTGCTGGCCGATTCAGAATTCCGCCACGAGATCGAATCGCAGATCGAGCCGTTCAAGGGACTGCTGCTTGGCCTGTTCTTCATGGCCGTGGGCATGACCGTGGACCTGGAGCGCATCGCCGGCGAGCCCGGGCTGATCCTCGGCGGCACCGCGCTGCTGCTGGGCCTGAAGGGCGCGGTGCTGTTCGCGCTGGGCGTGGGCCCGGCACGGCTGGGCTGGCGGGGCGGGCTGCAGTTGGCCGCGGTGCTGGCGCTGGGCGGCGAGTTCGCCTTCGTGGTGCTGTCCGAAGCGCTGAAGGCCGGGCTGATCGATGCGCTGCTGCAGAACCGCCTGATCGCGATGGTGGGCCTGTCGATGGCGCTCACGCCGCTGCTGCTGATCGCGGTGGCGGTGCTGCTCAAGCGCACGCCCGAAACGGCGCCGCCGCCGCGGGAGTTCGACGCGATCCCGGACGGCCATCCGCAGGTGATCCTGGCCGGTTTCGGGCGGTTCGGGCAGATCGTGGCGCGCATCCTGGTGGCGCACCGCATCCCCTTCGTCGCGCTGGAAACCGACCCCCGGCAGCTCGATACCGTGCGCCGCTTCGGCAACATCGCGTATTTCGGCGACCCCTCGCGCCCGGACCTGCTGCGCTCGGCCGGCGCCGCGCATGCGCGTGTGTTCATCAACGCCATCGACGGCATCGACGCCAACCTGCGCGTGACCCGCGTGGTGCGCCGGCTGTATCCGGAACTGAAGATCTTCGCCCGCGCCTACGACCGCAGCCACGCGTGGAAGCTGATGGATCTGGGTGCCGACGCCACCCGCGAAACCTTCGCTTCCGGCCTGGAGCTGGGCCGCGACGTGCTGGTGGCCATCGGCTTCGACCCGGCCGACGCCGCCGCACGGGTGCAGCGCTTCCGCGAGCACGACGAGGCCCTGCTCGCCAGCCAGCATCTGTTCTACGACGACGAGGCCGCGCTGGTGGAAAGCACCAAGCGCGCACGCAGCGAGCTGGAGCAGTTGTTCGAAGCGGACATCGCGCCCGGACCCGGCGCGGCACTGCCCGACGACATGGCCGACGCTGGGCCCGACCCTGCGCAGACCCCGCGCTGACTCAGCCGTCGATCGCGTCCAGCTGCGCCTGCGGCAGCAGCAGGAAGGCCCAGAACGGCACCCGCTGCCCGGCCCAGCGCATGGCGGCCTCGTCGAAGATCTCCAGGGCCATGGCGAAGCCCTCGGGGTCGGCGGCGCGCACGTCTTCGACGTGTTCGATCACCAGCACATAGCCCTCACTGGCCCACCAGGACAGGTCGCCGAGGCAGTCGGCGAGCGCGTCCCAGTTGCCGCCGAACCAGTCCGGAAACTTCAGCGTCTCGGCCAGCGCACCGATCAGCGCATCGGCGCCGGCGGCGCCCTTGAGCGAGACCGGAGCGACCACGAACTGCAGGGCGTTGCCGGCCTCGATCAGCGCTTCGCGATCGCGCAGGTCGGCGAAATACGACCCGGCCTGCGCGGGGTCGGCGATCAGCGCGCGCAGTTCGACGGCGGACGCTTCGGCGGGGGTCATCGCCGTGCTCCGATCGCGTCCAGCTGCGCGGGGTCGACATCGAACCGCCGGAAGCTGCGGTAATGGTCGGCGGTGTAGTGGTACTCGAGCGGCGGCGCGTCGCCGGCCTCGCCGCCGGTGACGATCCGGCGGGCGCCGCGGTCGGGCGAGCCCGGCGTCTTCACCGTGTACTCCCGGTAATAGCCGCGCGGCTGCTGCGGCAGACGGCGCTCCCGGTTCTGGAACACGCTGCCGTCCTGGCGATACGGGAAGGGTCCGTTGCGGACGATCAGCACCAGAGTGTCGATGGCCTCGGGCGGCAGGAACTGCGGCAGCGGCGGCGCAGGCGGCGGTGGCCTGCTGTCGGCCACGGCGGGCGCTGTCTGCGCGGCGGATCGCGAGACGGTGCCGCGATCCCGCACGGGATCCGCAGCGTCTTGTCGTTCCTGCGTGATCACGGACGACGGTGCGTCCGGTGTCGGACCACGTCCGGACCAAGACCAGAGCGCCAGCAGCGTGCCGGCGATCAGGGCGAAGAACAGCAGCGATTGCAGGCGGCGGGCCATCGGCAACTCCAGCCTCGGGCGTCGGTGAGGCGAGTATGGACGATCGGGCGGACAGCGTGCGGGCAGCGCGCGGTAATCGACTGCATCGGCACTGCCGACACATCGACGCCACATCATCCCTGCGCCAGAGCACGCGGACCGCAGCCGGAGCCCGACCGGAGCGGCCGGGCCCGGTGGATCGCGTCAGCCGCAGGTGGCGGCGGTGATCGTGCCGGATTCGTCCAGCTGCAGGTTCAGCCGGTCGCCGCGGTAGTCCATGGTCACCATGCCGTCGTGGGGGATCACCCGCACCGTCTTGGCACCGCTGCGACTCACCGCGTCGTCGACCACCGGCTGCTCGGGCTTCTTGCCGACCACGTCCTGCACCTTGGACGCATCGCAGCTTTCCTCCAGCCCCGGGCCGGCGATGACCTCGGGAGCAGGCGGGGTGCCCGGCGGCGGCGCACCGCCTTCGGTACCGGTCGCGGGGGCCTCGGCGGCGCCACCGGTCTCCGGCGCGCCCGCGTCGGGCTGGGCGTCGGGCTGGGCGTCGGGCTCGGGAGCGACCACGACATCGGGCGACTCCGCGCCGGAGTCGGCGGCGGGCGCGCACGCGCCCAGGGCGATGAGCATGGGCAGGATCGACAGTGCACTGCGGGACATGGGAACTCCTTGTCGTGATCGGGGGCGGAGAAGACGGCACCGGACCGAACGGTCGATGCGCGGGGTGAGACTGTGCCGGCACGGCTGAACGCGGGCGAAGCGTGCGCGACGCAATGCAGCGGTGCGATGGCGCGACATCGCCGCCAGACCGCCCGCCCGGGGCCTACTCCACCCGCCGCCCGTGCTGCAGCATCCACAGCATGATGGTCTTCTGGCGCACGTAGTTGGCGCGCAGGTAGGCGTAGACCAGGCCGTGCCAGCCGTCCAGAAACCCGAGGCGGAACACGTAGCCACGCCAGAACCGCCAGGCCGGCGACAGCACCAGTTTCGCCAGCGACGCGCGCTTGCCGCGGGCGTGGTCGTGCTCGGCCATCATCCGCGCATAGCGCTGGGTCTTGGCCAGGAACTGCGCGAGCGAGCGATACGGATGGTGGATCAGGTCGCCGGGCAGCGTGCGCACGGGGCCGTCGACGCTGGCCGCCTCGTGGATCTCGCGCGTGCCGCGCCAGCCGCCACGGCGGCGGTCGAACAGCCGCAGCACGCGGTCGGGATAGGCGTTGCCATGACGCAGGAACTTCCCGAAATACTCGCTCAACCGTGCGAAACGGTAGCCGGCCGCATCGCCGAACCCACCCGCCTGCGCCGCGAGGATGGCCTCGCGCAGCGCCGGGCTCACCCGTTCGTCGGCGTCCAGGCACAGCACCCAGTCGTGCCGCGCCTGCTGCACGGCGAAGTCCTTCTGGCTGCGGAAGCCGTCGAAGTCGCGGTGCAGCACGCGCGCGCCCGCGGCCTCGCACACGGCACGCGTGGCGTCGGTGGAGCCGGAATCGACCACCACGATGTCGTCGCAGAAATCCAGCGACGCCAGGCAGTCACCGATGCGATCGGCTTCGTTGAACGCGATAATGACCGCCGAAACCGGCGGCAAAGGGGCGGGGGACGTATCGATGGCGGAGTACCTGTTGTTCGCGAGCGAGCGCTATGCGCTGCCCATCCTGCAGCCGCTGGCGGACGCCTTGCAAGCCGCCGGCCACGGCGTGCACGCCTGGCTGGTCGACGGCGCCGAAGGCGCGCGCCTGCCCGCGCCGGTGCGGAGCGTGGGCCTGCGCGAGGCGGTCGCCCTGCGCCCGCGCGCGGTGTTCAGCGCCGCCAACTGGGTGCCCACCTTCCTCACCGGGCCCAAGGTGCAGCTGTTCCACGGCTTCAACGTCGAGAAGCGCGAAGACGCCCGCGGCCACTTCCGGGTGCGCGGCCTGTTCGATCTCTACTGCACGCAGGGGCCGGCCACCACCGCGCCGTTCCGCGCGCTCGCCGCGCGGCATCCGCATTTCGCGGTGGTCGAGACCGGCTGGCCGAAGCTCGACCCGCTGTTCCGCAATGACGACCGCGACGACAGCCGCGGCGCCGCCGCCGAAGCCGCCGCCCTGCGCGCGCCGGCGGGCGGGCGGCCGGTGGCGATGTTCGCTTCCACCTTCACCGAACGCCTGAGCGCCGCGCCGCATCTGTTCGACGCCATCGCCAGCGACATCGCCCGCGGCGAGCGCTACTGGCTGCTCACCCTGCATCCCAAGTGCCCGCCCGCCCTGTTCGACCGCTACCGCGCGCTGGCCGGCGCGAGTGCCGCATTCATCGAGACCGAGCAGTTGATCGCCGCCCAGCGCGCCGCGGATGTGCTGGTGGCCGACACCACCTCGGTGGTCTCGGAATTCGTGGTCCAGCACAAGCCGGTGGTCACCTTCCGCAACCGTGCGCCGAAGCCGCACATGCTGGAGTTCGACGACCCGGCCCTGCTGCCGCAGATGCTGGCCCGCGCCTTCGCGCCCGACGAGGCCCTGCGCCGGGCGATCGTCGACTACGCGGATGCGATCCATCCGTATCGCGACGGACGCGCGTCGGAGCGGGTGATCGCGGCCACCGAGGACCTGATCGCCGGGCGTCTGGGGCGGCTGCGCGCGAAGCCGGCGGCAGGGCGTTTCCGCGCACTGCAGATCCGGGCGAAGCTGGGGTATTGGGGCTGGGGCTGATGCCGGCGAAAGACCGGATGTCCGATTCGGGCGGCCGGTCGGCCATGTGATCCGGCGTTGTGGCGTGATGCGGGCGTTTTCGTCGCGCTCCGCGTCGTGACGCGGCGTTGCGCCATCAGCCCACCCGCTGCCGCTTCACCGCTTCCTCCGCGCCGTCCAGCGTCTGCATGGCCTGCTGCGGCGCCTCCTGGGCGGGGGCGACCTGGTGCTGCGCAGCCTGTTGCTGCGCGGCCTGCACCGACTGGTAGCACAGGCGATCGTTCTCGAACGTGCTGTAGGCCATGGGCGTCATCGCCCCCTGGGTCACACCGACGTGGGTGTAACGTTCGTCGGGCTGGCCCGGGCGGTAGACCGCGAACAGCAACTGGCCCTCGTTGCCCCCCTTCTCGATCGCATCCACCCCGGGCAACTGGTCGCGGCGCATGGCGACCACCAGCGAGGCGGCAAGATTGTCGCGATGCGCCTGTTCGGGCAGCGTCCTGTGCTCCGGGTCCAGCCGGTCGATGGCCTGCATCGCCAGCTGGAAGCGGGGATGGTCGGGATGCTGGAGCTGATTCAGCTGCACCACCGGCCCCTGCGCGTCGCGCGGGTCGCGGAACGCCAGCACCCCGCTCTGCTCCAGTTGCTGGTGGGTCTGCATCTTGTGCCGTTCCATCTCGCGCACCTCCTGCAGCGTCTCGCGCAGGACGCGCTGCTCGTCGGCGGAGAGCTGCGCAGGCGCCTGCCCGGGAGCGATCAGGCGGTCCAGCTCGCCGGGACGCAGCGGCGTTTCCTTTTCGGCATCGCGGAACTCGCCGCGCGCCGTCAGCTCCCACTCGTGCGAGGCGTTGGCGCTGCGGCTCACCAGGCGCAGGTTGCTGGTCTCGTTGTAGGCGTCGCGCACCTCGCCCATGCTCGGCGTGCCGCTGGCGGTGTACTTCGGCAGTTCCTTGAGCAGGGTCTCGAACGCGACCTGGTGGTCGATGTCGAACGCGTCACGGGTGCACAGCTGGCCGGAGGCCGCGCAGGCGAACATCGGCACCTTCATCTCGTCGAAGGGATGGACCGGACGCCTGAGCGTGGCCTCGCCCTGGAAACTGTTGTGCAGCTCGGACTGGAACCATTTCTCGCGCACGCTCTTGTCGAAGGCGAGGTCGGCGCGGGTGTTGTCGTCGGCCCAGGGCGTGGCGTAGCTGCTGGCGTGACGGCGGGCGAGATCCTTCTCCGGGTCGAAGGGCGGCGGCGGGTGGCTGGCGTCGAATCCGAAGCGCTGCCGGCACCATTGCGCGCCTTCGGGCGAATCCGGTCCGTTCTTCAGGGCTTCTTCGGCGGAATCGCGGGCGCGATTGATCGCCGCCGGCAGCAGGCGCAGATTGGAGGCGTCGTTGTAGCCCATCTGCGCGTCGGCCTGGTTGAGCGGGCCGCGGTCGGACAGCTGTTGCAGATGGTCCTTCCACTGCACCTTGTGGTCGATGTCGAGCGCATCGCTGGTGTGCCAGCTGCCGCTGCTCTGGTTGTAGAACAGCAGGGCGTTCTTGCCGTTGACCTGCACGGCGGTGGGGTGCATGTGCTCCTGCGCCCAGGTGTTGCGCATGTGCTCGTCGGTGGCCGGATAGAACGACAGCCCCGCGCGCGAGGCCTCGGGATCCCACTGTGCGGCCTGCAGCCTGGTGCCGTGCTGCGGTGGCGCGAGGTCTTCCCATTCCGCCAGTTGCACGGTGTTGCCGTTGCTGAGCGTGTGCGTCTTGAGCGTCATCGTCTGTCCTCCCGGCCTGCCGCCGGATCGTGTCGCAGGCGGCCGCCGGACCTGGGCCCATCCGGCCGACCGCGTGCCTTCATTAGTCTGTCGTCCGTGGCCCGTCGGCGCGGCACCGTCCGCCTGCGACCTCGCCTGCGGGGCATCCACGGGCAGGATGGAGCGCTCGCTGGGCTCGGCGGCCGATCGCCCGACGTCACTGCTGCCGCGGGACGCGGAAGACCCGCGCCTGGCGGCGTGCCGATGATGTCACGAACCCGGCCCTCGGTGGCCGTGACCTGCGACAGAGGCGGCAGGTGATAGGCTCAGGCACAGTTGCGCAGGCAACGCCGCAGGCCGGCCATGCCCGCCGCATGGACAGCACGGCCCGCTGCGGCTGCATCCGGCGCGGCTTCCGTCTCCGTTTCCGCTCGCCGGATCGGTGGCCTGCCCGAGAGCCGACGAACCGCAGCGGCCATCGGGTCGATCCACACACTGCGCACTCCCTTCCCCCCACTTCCCCCATCGACGATGACCACCACCGCCGAACAACTCGACCAACTGCGCATCGAACGCAAGCCCGGCCAACGCCGCCGCCGACGCCGTCGCTGGCCCTGGGTGCTGGGCGCGATCGCGCTCATCGTGACGGCGGCGGTCGTGCTGTCGTCGATGCGTCCGGTGCCGGTGCAGACCGTGCCGGCACGCGACGCGGCCGACCCCGCCAACGCCTCCCTGCTCGACGCCTCGGGCTTCATCGTCGCGCGGCGCATCGCCACCGTCTCGAGCAAGACCACCGGCCGCGTGCGTGAGGTGCTGATCGAGGAAGGCCAGCAGGTGCAGGCCGGCGAGGTCCTGGCCAGGCTCGACCCCATCGACGCCGACGCCCAGCGCGAGCTCGCACAGGCGCAACTGGTCGCCGCGCGCAGCCAGATCGCCCAGGTCGCGGCCCAGCTGAAGGAAGCCGAGGCCAATGCCGCGCGCCTGTCCACCCTGGTCCAGCAGAAACTCGTCTCGCGCCAGCAGTACGAGCAGGCCGTCGCCTCGCGCGATGCCCTGCGCGCGCAGATCGCCAGCGCGCAGCGCAGCGCCGAGGTCTCGGCACGCCAGCTCGACGTGGCCGACATCGGCGTGGACAACACCATCGTGCGCGCACCATTCGCCGGCGTGATCACCGCCAAGGCCGCGCAGCCGGGCGAGATCGTCTCGCCGGTCTCCGCCGGCGGCGGCTTCACCCGCACCGGCATCGGCACCATCGTCGACATGGACTCGCTGGAGATCGAGGTGGACGTCAACGAGGCCTACATCGGCCGCGTGCAGCCGGGCATGCCGGTGGAGGCCGTCCTCAATGCGTATCCCGACTGGAAGATTCCGGCGGAAGTCATCGCGATCATTCCGGCCGCCGACCGCAGCAAGGCCACGGTGAAGGTGCGCATCGCGCTCAAGCTCAAGGACAGCCGCATCGTGCCGGACATGGGCGTGCGCGTGAGCTTCCTCGACAAGCCGGAGCCGGGCGAAGCCAAGCCGACCGGCGTGTGGGTGCCCTCGCGCACCATCGTACTGCCCGAGGGCACGGCCGCGGACGCGGCGGACAAGGCCACCGCGGGCAAGGTCTTCGTGGTCGAGGACGGCACCGCGGTCGCACGCGAGGTCACTCTGGGCGAGGCGCGCGACACCGACCGTCTGGTCACATCGGGCCTGAAGCCCGGCGAGGCGGTGGTGAGCGACCCGGCGAAGATCCAGGACGGCCAGCGCGTCGTCGTCGGCGACGCGGCGAAGGAGTGAGGTCGCCATGAGCGCCTCTCTCCCGCTCCTGCCCGCCAGCGCGCCGGGCGACACGGCCGCCGACGCGCGTCCGCTGGTCCGCATCCGCCGGCTCAAGAAGGCCTACGAGCGCGGCAGCCAGGTCGTCGAGGTACTGCACGGGATCGATCTGGACATTCCCCATGGCGATTTCGTCGCGCTGATGGGGCCGTCCGGCTCGGGCAAGACCACCCTGCTCAATCTGATCGGCGGCCTGGACACGCCTACCGGCGGCGAACTGCTGGTCGACGGCGTGGCTCTGGAGACGCTGGGTGCCGACGACCTCGCGCACTGGCGCGCGGACACCGTGGGCTTCATCTTCCAGAGCTACAACCTGATGCCGGTGCTCAGCGCGCAGAAGAACGTCGAACTGCCGCTGCTGCTCACCGACATGGGCGCGGGCGAGCGCAGCAAGCGCGCCCGCATCGCGCTGGATCTGGTGGGCCTGGGCGATCGCTCCGGGCACAAGCCCAACGAGCTGTCCGGCGGCCAGCAGCAACGCGTGGCCATCGCCCGGGCGCTGGTGTCCGACCCGCTGCTGCTGATCTGCGACGAGCCCACCGGCGACCTGGACCGCATCACCGCCGACGAAGTGCTGAAGCTGCTGCAGCAGCTCAACCGCGACTTCGGCAAAACCATCGTGATGGTGACCCACGACCCCAAGGCCGCCGAGTACGCCAGCCGCACCGTGCACCTGGACAAGGGCACGCTGGTCACCGATCCGGGCATGCACTGAGCGCGGGCGGAGCGATCACGCATGAAATTCCTCGGCCTCATCCTCTCCGGCCTGCTGCGCAAGAAACTGCGCACCGGGCTGACCCTGCTCTCGCTGATCGCGGCCTTCACCCTGCTGGGCCTGCTGCAGGCACTGAATTCGCTGTTCGGCGGGGCGGCGGATTTCCTCGGCGCCAACCGGCTCATCGTGCAGGCCTCGACCTCGTTCACCGAGCCGCTGCCGATGCGGATGCTGCCGCAGCTGGAGCCGATCCCCGGCGTCACCGCGGTCTCGCACTCGCAGTTCTTCGGCGGCATCTACGGCGACGGGCGCAGCTTCTTCCCGCAGTTCGCGGTCAACCCGCAGCGCCTGCGCGACACGTATCCGGAATGGGTGATGCCCGAGGACGGCTGGCGCCAGTTCATTTCCACCCGCGACGGCGCCATCGTCGGCAAACAGCTGGCCGACCAGTACGGCTGGAAGGTCGGCGACATCCTGCCGCTGAATTCCTTCATCTGGACCAAGGCCGACGGCGGCCGCACCTGGGAATGGCGGATCGTCGGCATCTTCGACGGCCGCGACCAGGAGTGGAGCGAGCGGGCCGGCCTGGTGTATCTCAACTACGGCCAGTTCGACGAAGGCCGCGCGGCCGGTGCGCGCGGTCTCGCGGGCGTCTTCGTGGTGCGCATCGAGGACCCCAACGAGGCCGGCCGCATCGCCGCGACCATCGATGCGAAGTTCGACAACTCCGCCGACGAGACCAAGACCCAGAGCGAGCAGGAGTTCCAGCTGGGCTTCCTGCGCCAGCTCGGCGACATCGGGCTGATCGTGAACCTGATCACCGCCGCGGTGTTCTTCTCGATCCTGTTCCTCACCGGCGTGTCCATGTCGCAGGCGGTGCGCGAGCGCATCCCGGAGCTGGCGGTGCTCAAGTGTCTGGGCTTCACCGACCGGCAGGTGATGTGGCTGGTGCTGGCCGAAGCCTTCGCGCTGTGCGTGATCGGCGCGGGCCTGGGCATGGCGCTGGCCAGTGCGGTCATGTCACTGCCCTTCATCCAGACCATCATCCCGGTGACCGCGGACGGGTTCGTGTGGGCCATCGCCGCGGCGAGCGTGGTGGTGCTCACGCTGCTGGTGGGCCTGCCGCCGGCATGGACCGCGCAGCGGCTCAAGATCGTCGACGCGCTGTCCGGGCGCAGCGAGGAATCGCCCTTGGAGCGCTGGCTGCGGCGGGTGGTCGACACGCTCACCCGCGCGTCGCGCGCGGACACGCAGGAGGCCGCATGAGCACCTGGACCGAAACCCGCGAGATCGTGCTGATGAACCTGCGCGCGATCCCCGACCGGCTGGCGCCGTCGCTGGTGATCGTGATCGGCATCGCCGGCGTGGTCGCGGTGATGGTGGCGCTGCTGTCGATGTCCATCGGCCTGCAGCAGACCCTGGGCGCCACCGGCCGCGAGGACCAGGTGGTGGTGAGCCGCGGCGGCTCGCAGGGCGAGCTCTCGAGCTTCCTGTCCATCGGCTCGGCCACCCTGATCAAGCAGGATCGCGCGGTGGCGCGCGGCGCCGATGGCCTGCCCCTGGCCAGCGGCGAACTGATCGTGATCACCGAAGTGCCGCGGCCCGGCCAGAACACCGGCGCCAATGTCAGCCTGCGCGGCATCGAAGCGGTCGGCTTCGCGCTGCGGCCGGAGCTGGAGATCGTGCGCGGGCGCAAATTCCGGCCCGGCGTGCAGGAGCTGATGGTCGGCGCCGGCGCCGCGCAACAGTTCGCGGGCCTGGAGGTCGGAAGCAGGATCCGGTTCCGCGGCGGCACCTGGACCGTCGTCGGTCATTTCCGCAGCGGCGATGCCTACGACTCCGAATTGTGGACCGACCGCGAGACGCTGCAGGGAGCGTTCGGCCGCTCCGGCGTCTCGTCGGTGCTGATGCAGCTGGCGTCGCGCGACGATGTCGAGGCGGTCGAAAAGCGCCTGACCGCCAATCCGCAGCTGGATGTGGACGTGCGCACGCAGCGCGATTTCTTCTCCGGGCAGTCGGAGGGCCTGACCACCACCATCGGCGTGCTGGCGGTCGTGGTCGCGGTGATCATGGCCTTCGGCGCGGTGTTCGGCGCGCTCAACACCATGTTCTCGGCGGTCTCCGCGCGCACCCGCGAAATCGGCACCCTGCGCGCGATCGGCTTCGGCGCGCTGCCGGTGGTGGCCTCGGTGATGGCCGAGTCGCTGCTGCTCTCGCTGCTCGGCGGCGTGCTCGGCGCGGCGGTCGCCTATGTGCTGTTCAACGGCTACGCGGTGAGCACCCTGGGCGGCGGTTTCACCCAGGTGGCGTTCGAATTCGCGGTGACTCCGGGCCTGGTGCTGATCGGGGTGACCTTGTCGCTGTTCATCGGTTTCATCGGCGGGCTGGCACCCGCCGTGCGCGCCGCGCGGCTGCCGGTGACGGCGGCGCTGCGGGAGTGATGCGCGCGACGCCAGGGCCATGCCGGCGCGCCGCCCGTGTACGACTGCGCCTGCGTCTTGCGTAGGAGCGGCTTCAGCCGCGACCGGGCGCCATTGTGCGGCCTGCCGGGTCATCACGCATTGCGGGGATCGGGCCTGAAGGCCCTCCTACCGCAGGACCGCCAGCTTCTTCCGCGCGCAAGCCGCACAGGCGCGGTCCATGTCAAAGGCCAATCGTTTCCAGCTGCGCACGCGGCGGCAGCGACCAGTCGATCGGCGTCTTGCCGTTGCGCGCGAGGTAGTCGTTCGTGGCCGAGAAATGCCGGCAGCCCAGGAAGCCGCGATGCGCCGACAGCGGCGAGGGATGCGGCGCCTTGAGCACGCGGTGGCGGCGTGCATCGATCATCTTGCCCTTGGCCTGCGCGTAGCTGCCCCACAGCAGGAACACCAGGCTCTCACGCTCGCGGTTGAGCACGTCGACGACGTGGTCGGTGAAACCTTCCCAGCCCTTGCCCTGATGCGCGCCGGCGCGGCCGTCCTCGACGGTCAGCACCGCGTTGAGCAGCAGCACTCCCTGATGCGCCCAGGGCAGCAGGCAGCCGTGGTCGGGCCGCGGCAGGCCCAGGTCCGCGTGGATTTCCTTGAAGATGTTGTCCAGCGACGGCGGCACCGGCACGCCCGGCCGCACCGAAAAGCACAGGCCATGCGCCTGGCCCGGGCCGTGATACGGGTCCTGCCCCAGGATCACCACCTTCACGTCGTCGAACGGGGTCGCATCGAAGGCGGCGAAGATCTCCGGCCCCGGCGGGTAGATGCGCGCACTCTGTGCCTTGCGTTGGCGCAGGAAGGCCGACAGTGCGGCCATGTCCTCGCGCTGCAGGTAGTCGGCCAGACGGGCCTTCCATGACGGGTCGAGCTTGATGCGGGAGTCGTCGGTCATCGTGGTCCCTCCTTGTTGTCGTACGCATCGCATCCATCCTGGACACGGTCTTGGGTACAGTCGTGAGCGCGGGCCGCTGCGACGCTGGCGCGCATGGTGCGGCAGCCCGTCGCCGCCGGCGGAGTCATCGCCTTTCTCGGCCCCGAAGATGTGTTTCTGCAGGTGCACACCCGTCGGCGCATCCAGCGCGCCCATCGCGACGGCGGTCCGGCGGCGGGTGCCGGAACAGGGCCGAGCCGGAGGCCGAACAGAAGCCGCGGCGCACGCGTTCGGAGAAACGGTACCAGGTGATGCGCTCCGCGCCGCTCACCTGACGAAGCGCCCTGCGGCACATTGACCGACGCGACGTCATGGCCGGACTGACGATGGCATTGTCCGCAGTGGCAGGCATCGCTCTCGCCCGGCGCGCCATCGATGCGGAAGGACGCCTCACCCCACACGCAACGGCCGGTCAGCGGCCTTGCGCTCATGCAGAGGCGGCGTCGCGGTCCGGCAACTGCGACAGGCGCAGCTGGAACAGCGCCTTGGTCAGCAGCAGGCGTTGCTCGATCGGCTTGAGCACCAGGTCGTTGGCGCCCTCGCGCAGCAGGCCGGACTGCTTGTCGCGGTTGCTGTCGCCGGTCATCACCAGCACCGGCAGCCGGCGCCGGCTGTAGCCCAGTTCGCCGCGGATCGCGCGCACCAGGTCCAGGCCGCCGATGTTGCCTTCCAGGGTCACGTCGGTGAGCACCAGGTCGGCCCCCATGTCCTCCTCGCCCAGACGCTCGCGCAGGTAGAACAGGGCGTCGTCGCCGCGGGTGAGGTGGATGACCTCGAGCCCCTGCGACTTCAGCATGCGCTTGGTGGCCACGGCCACGGTGATGCTGTCCTCGACGTACAGCACACGTGCGCCGGGGATGGGCTCGGGCTGGACGTAGCCGCGGATGAACGCGGCCAGCGCCTCGTAGCCGTCGGCCTTGTCGAAATAGTCGGTGACGTCGTCGGTGAAGCTGCGCGCCTCCAGGTGCCGCTGCACATCGCCCGAGACCACGATCACCGGCACGTAGCGCTGGCCGGCGGCTGCACGCACCCGGCTGGCCAGGGCCTGGCCTTCGCCGTCGGGCAGGGCCAGCGAGGTGGTCACCAGGTCCACCGGCGCCTCGGCCAGCGCGGCCTCGGCCTCGGCCAGACCGGCGCAGCCGACCACCTCCACCCCCGGCAGATCGCGGCGCAGCATGTCGCCGATCAGCTTGCGCACCAGCCTGGAGCCGTCCACCACCATCACCCGGGGGTGTTCGGCGGTGACGTGACGGACATCGGGGGGTGCACGCATGCGGAGGCATCTCTTGCGACGGGATGGCGACTCGACCGGGAGCGGCGCGCTGGCCGGGCAGACCTGCCGCTGCGCTCAGTCGGGCCTAGTTTGACCCAGAAAATGCCCAGTGACCACGCCGGCGCCCAGCCAACCGAGCAGGGCTGCGACGGTGAGCACACCCAGCGCCTGCAGCGGAACCAGCCCCTGCAGGGCGAAACCGCTGCCGTAACTGGCGGCCAGCGCGGCCAGCGGCGCGCGCAGGGCCAGCTCGGCCGCGGTCAGCACCGCCAGCGCCAGCAGCCCGGCGGCGAGGCCATACCAGGCACCGAGATACAGGAACGGCCGGCGGATGAACCCGTCGGTGGCGCCGAGCAGTTGCAGCACCGCGATTTCCTCGCAACGTTCCTGGATCTCCAGACGCACGGTGTTGCCGACCACCAGCAGCGCGCCGAGTCCCAGCAGCACCGCCAGCACCCAGACCAGGCGCGCGCCGAAGCCGAGCCAGCCGTCCAGGCGCGTGCGCCAGCGTGCGTCGCGCTGCACCAGATCGACCTCGGGCAATGTCTGCAAGGCGGCAGCGAGCGCGGCTTCGGCCTCGGCCATGCCCTCCGCCGCATCGCCGGCCGGGCGGACCACCAGCACCGCGGGCAGCGGGTTTTCGCCCAGCGCCTCCACGGTCTCGGCATACAGTGCCGCCTGCGGGCCCGCATCGGCCTGCAGCTGCGCCAGCGCCTGCTCGGGTGTGCGCAGCTCGACCTCGGCCACGTCGGCGCGCTGGCGAAGCTCGCCCGCCAGCGCGGAGGCGCGCGGCGCGGCGACGTCGGTCTTCAGGAACAGGCTGATCTGCCGCGATTCCTGCACCGTGCCGCCCAGGCGGCCGATGTTGTGCAGGCTGAGCCAGAGCCCCAATGGCAACGCCAGCGCCAGCGCCATCACCCCGACGGTGAGCAGCGTGGACCACGGCCGCCGCAGCATGCGCCCGAGGCTGGCGACCAGACTGTCGCGGTGGTGCCCGGCCCAGGCGGCCAGGCGCGATGGCGGCCGGCTGGCGGTGGCGGCGCGCGGCTCAGTCATGGATCGGCTCCGACGGGGCGCGGCTTTCGGGGGCGATGTCGTGCGGCGCGATGTCGTCGACCAGCCGGCCGTGATCCAGCACCAGCACACGTCTGCGCATGCGCTTGACCAGACCGAGGTCGTGGCTGGCGACCAGCACGCTGGTGCCGCGCTCGGGCAGGCCGGCGAACAGGGCCATGATCTCGGCGGACAGGGTGGGGTCGAGGTTGCCGGTGGGCTCGTCGGCCACCAGCAGCGCCGGTTCGCCGATCAACGCACGGGCGATGCCCACCCGCTGCTGCTCGCCGGCGGAGAGCTGGCCCGGCAACGCATCGATCCGCGTGCCCAGGCTCACCCGGTCGAGGATGCTGCGCACGCGCTTGCGGATCTCGTCGCGGCGCAGGCCGCGCAGCACCAGCGGCAGGGCCACGTTGTCGGCCACGCTGCGGTCGGTGAGCAGGCGATGGTCCTGATAGACCACACCCACCTCCCGCCGGTGCAGCGCCACCGCCCGCCCGGAGACGCTGCGCAGATTGCGATCGCCGAACAGCACCGCGCCGCGGCTGGGACGCTCGGCCAGATGGATCAGCTTGAGCAGGGTGCTCTTGCCCGCACCGGAGTGCCCGGTGACGAACAGCATCTCCCCGCGCTCGACCGAAAAACTCAGGTCGGACAGGGCCTGCTGGCCGCCGGGATAGAGTTTGGCGACGTTGTCGAAGCGGAGAAGGGGCATGCGGCGAAGTATCGCAGAACATGCCCGAAACCGCGGAGCGAGGCTCCGGGACGGACATGCACCGGGCCGGATCGGCCCGGTGCATGCAGACTCCGCATCCCCGCGTCACGCCGGTGTGCGGAGCGTGTGCGGAGGGTGCGCCGCTGCAGCACGCACCCGTCCGACATCCGCTTACTGCAGTCCGACGTAGACCGAGTTGGTCGAGCAGATGAACTGCCCGTTGCGGTAGATCAGCGCATACCGCACATAGTTGCCGGCGACGCCGCCCGGGTTGTACGCCATCACGGTCTTCGGGTAGTTGCCCGGTGCGTTGTGCAGATACTGGCCGCTGCCGGTGTCGTTCACGCCGTTCCTGGTGCCGTGGTAGACGACCTGGAACGGCTCGTAGGTCACCGGCGGGGGCGGCCCGAAGTCGACGAACGAGATCTGGACGCGGAACCCGTACTGCTGGCCGACCGGGACAGGGTTGTAGCCGCTGGGGACGACGACGTCCAGCGTGCAGGTGTAGGGCGAATAGGCGACCGCATCTCCGGCGGCGATTCCGCCCAGCGCAAGCAGGGCAGCGAACAGGGACGTGCGTTTCATGAGGGCTCCATGGATGGTCTTGGACGTGGTCTGCGTTCCGCCGGCGGCGGGCGCGTTCGCCACCGAGGGGCCGGTGCCGGGCCTGAGAGGGGAGAGATCCCGCGGATCGGGCGCCTGCACCGCCCCGAGGGGACGGTGGCGACATCCGGAAGATCGGATTGCGCGGATGGACAGGATCATCGCGTCCGGACGCATGAGGATCGCTCGCCGGGACACCGCGGCCGCGGCCGGCCGGTCTCCGGGGGTGGACCACCTCGGGAGGGCCGTGCGCGATCGTGCGCGGCAGCCGTGCCGACCCGGCGTCGATGCCGGCTTGCTGCAGGCCCGGATCGAGGCTGTTGATCGAGCAGATGAACCGCGCGGTGCGGTAGATCAGCACGTAGCGGATGTAGTCGCCGGAGGCCCCGTCCGGATTGCAGGTCATCACCGTCTTGGGGTGATTGCCCGGTGCGTTGCGCAGAGACTGGCCGCCGCCGATGCCGTTCACGCCGTTTCTGGTGCCCTGGCAGACCACCGCGAACGGCTCGCAGGTCGGCGGGGACGCAGGGCCCACATCCACGAAGGACATCATCACCGGGAACCCGTACGGCTGACCGACGGGCACAGGGTCGTCACCGCTCGGGTTCTCGACCTGCGGGGTGCAGGTGCAGCCGGCCATCGCGGAAGCGGCGGAGAGGCCGCCCAGGGCGAGCACGGCGAGGGAGGCACCGGGAGTGAGCTTCGTCTGGACGCCTTGTCAGACGATGGAGATGAACGCCCTCCACAGGACGAGGGGTGCCTGCGGATGGGCGTCGTCCGGCCGATGGCCTGCTTCGCCATCAGCCACGAAACCCGCGGACGGGTTCGCGTTGCGTGCACGGTCGCCGGCCTGAGGCGGGCGACGGGTGCCGGCGTCCCTACGCAATGTGACCGCGCGATGGATCCACGCATCGCGATGCGCGTGACCCATGCGCGGCCGGACGCCTCGATCCCGCCTCAATGCCGCGAGCTGGGCGCCCGGGTGACCAGCGACTTGAGCTTGCTGCCGATGCGCTTGAACAGCGACGGGCTGTCTTCCGCAGGCTTGGACGGAGCGCCGGATGCGGCCGGAACCGCGACCGCGGCAGGCGTTTCCAGCGCGCGCACGGCCTGGCCGACCGACTGCGCACCATCGCCGCCGTCGATCCGCTTGCCGCCACGACGGCGGCGCCGCTTGCGCGGCGCACGGTCGCCATCGCCTTCGGCGGAACCGGAACCGGAGTCGGCGGCGGGTGCCTGCGCCGCGGACTGGGCGCCCTGCTCGGCAACGGCACCGCCTTCCTCGCCCCGGCCGCCACGACGGCGGCGGCGACGGCGGCGTTCACCGCCCTCGCCCGTCTGCGCGTCCTGGGGCTGGCTGTCGACCGGCGCCACGGCGACGGCGTCGGCGACGGCGTCGGCGACGCTCGATACCTGACCGGCAGCGACGTCGTCCTCGCGCCGCGGACGGCGGCGGCCTTCGCCCTCACCGCGCGGACCACCGCGGCCGGAGGATTCGCTGCGGCCGCCACGGCCGGCACCCGCGCCCGGACGGCCACCGCGGCCGTGCTTGGCGTCGTCGGCGGCGCGCTGCTCGCGGGCCTCGCGGAAAATGGTGCCCAGGCTCAGATCCTCGTCCTCGCCCGCCTCGACCTCGCCTTCGGCCGACGGCGCGGGCTTCACGCGCTCGGGGCGCGGCAGCGGCGTCATCAGTTCGCGGGTCACCGGCTCGGACGGGATCTTCTGGTCGATGTAGCGCTCGATGTCCGGCAGGCTCATCGCATAGCGCTCGCAGGCGAAGCTGATCGCATCGCCTTCCGCGCCCAGACGCGCGGTGCGGCCGATGCGGTGCACGTAGTCCTCGGCGTCGAACGGCAGGTCGTAGTTGTAGACGTGGCTCACGCCGTCGATGTGCAGGCCGCGCGCGGCGACGTCGGTGGCCACCAGGATCTCCAGCTGGCCGGCCTGGAACTTCTTCAGCAGCGATTCGCGCTTCTTCTGCGGCACATCGCCGCTGAGCACCGCGACGCGGTAGCCGGCGCGGTCCAGCGCGCGCGCCACGCGCTCCACGAACGCCTTGGTGTTGACGAACACCATCGTGCGTGCGCCCTCGCTGCGCGAGAGCAGCCCCAGCAGCAGCGGGATCTTCTCGTCGTCGGCCGGGTAGTAGATCTTCTGCCGCACCTTGGCGGCGGTGATGAACTCGGCCTCCACCACCAGCTTCTCGGGCTCGTTCATGTGCTCGTAGGCCAGCTCCAGCACGCGATGGCTGAGCGTGGCGCTGAACAGCAGGGTCTGGCGGGTGGTGCGCTCGGGCATGCGCCGCAGCAGGAAGCGGATGTCCTTGATGAAGCCGAGGTCGAACATGCGGTCGGCTTCGTCCAGCACGCACATCTCGCAGGCGTGCAGGCTGACCACCTTGTGCTGCTTGACGTAGTCGATCAGCCGGCCCGGGGTGGCGATGATCACGTCGGCACCGGCCTGCAGCAGGGCGCGCTGCTTGTCGTAGTCCACGCCGCCGTAGACCAGGGCGAACTTCAGGCCGAGGTCGGCGCCGAACTTCATCGCGTCCTTGTGGATCTGGATCGCCAGCTCGCGGGTGGGGGCGAGGATCAGCGCGCGGGGGTCTTCGGGCTTGCGCTCGGCCAGGGCCGGGCGGCTCAGCAGGCGGTTGATCACCGCCACCAGGAAGGCCAGGGTCTTGCCGGTGCCGGTCTGGGCCTGTCCGGCCACATCGCGCCCGGCGAGGGCCACCGGCAGGGTCAGCGCCTGGATCGGCGTGCAGCGGGTGAAGCCGGCGGCGTCGAGACCGGCCAGCAGCGCCGGGTGCAGGGCCTGAGTACCGTCCTCGCCGCTGCCGAAAGAAGAAAACGTGATATCGGTTAAGGGTTTATCGCTCATCATCCAAGTCCGGGCCCAGCGTGTGCGGGAGCCCTCATGTCACATCGAAGGGTGGAAGGCGGCTTGCGCGGCGCCTCGCGGCGACGCAGACTGCCCCCGGGAGCGCGCCGCGCATCTCGCGCGGGTCGCGGGTGTCGGCACGGGGCCTGCGCCGGGGGAGCACGTCGACCGGCAGGCCGGTGGCACACACCGGTGCGGTGGCAGCGCAGTCGGCATGCAGGCGACGCGGGGCGCGACGGTCGGCGCTTGAAGATGGCCGTACCTGCCCGCAGTGTAGCAGGTGGTACCGCCGAGCTGGCACGCCCATCCGCCCGGTCCCGGACCGGCCTCCGGGCGCCCCGTCCCGCCGGCCGGCCGCCCCGCCACATCCGCAGGCATCCAGCCGCATGCACGACGCTTCCGGCGCACCGGCACCACCTCCCGCAGCCTCCTCTTCCGGCACATCCGGTTCCGCAACCCTCCCGCGCCACCGGCCTCGCCCTTTCCCGCCATCCTTTCCGGAGATGTACGTGAGCGACAAAGTCCTCCATGCCAACGACGACGATTTCGACGCCATCGTCCTGCAGTCCGACCAACCCGTGCTGGTGGACTTCTGGGCGCCCTGGTGCGGCCCCTGCAAGATGATCGCGCCCCTGCTCGAGCAGCTGGCCGACGAGTACGACGGCCGCGCCAAGGTGGTGAAGGTGGACGTCGAAGCCCATCCCAACCTCGGCCGCCGCTTCGGCGTGCGCAACATCCCGCTGCTGCTGACCTTCAAGGACGGCCAGGTGCATGGCACCCAGATCGGCGCCGTCGGCAAGCCGCAGCTGGCGCAGTTGATCGACAAGGCGCTCTGAGCGCCCTCGCCGCCGTGCCTGCGGGTGCGGTGGCCGGTACCAGCCAGGGATGGCCGCCATCGCCCCGCGCACGCCGCGACCGGGCCCGGCACGCTCCCCCAAGCTGACGCTCCGCACCACCGCGTGCACCGTTCCGCTTGCCGCGCCCCCCCGCACGATGCTAGTTTCTGGGAATCGCGTGCCCGGCAGGGCGCTGGAATCCGGTCCCACAAGCCGAATTCCGAGCCGTCGACCCGGCAGTGATCCGGGTCGGCTCCCGACGGATCAGCAGTCGCCCATGCGTTCGCGCCGAGGTGTCCGCCCCGTCCACGCAGCCGCATCCGGTCTTGTCCGCAGGCTGTCTTCACGACCGTCCGGTTCGACTTCGACCGCTCGCGGGGCGCCGCCACCTCCGAGTCATTCGACCACCCCTCCCACAGACCTTATCCGTCCGCTGCATGGCGGACGCTCGCAGCAGCGAGGAGTCCCCGCTTGTCCGACAACACTTCCCATACCGGCGACAACGCCGGTCCGCGCGCGCGCAAGCCGCGTGTCTCCAAGGCCGCCAAAACCGCCAAGACCGCCAAGCGCGCATCGAAGCAGTCCGATGTCGCCATGCCCGACGCGCCCGCGCCCCTGCCGCCGCAGAACGCGGAGTTGCCGCTCGGCGCGCCGCCCGAGGCGCCTGCGCCCAAGCCGGCCCAGTACAGCCCGCGCGACACCGCGCAGGGTGAACCCGCGCAGCACGACGGCGGCGGCTACGGTGGTCCCGCGCAGAATGCCCCATCGCACGCCGGCGGCGGCCAGGGCGACTCCGGCCAGGCCTCTGCGCCCCAGGGCGGCTCCGCGCAGGGCAATGCCCCGCAGGGCAACGCTCAGCAGGGCAGCGGCCAGCAAGGCGAGTCCGGCGGCGAGTCGCAGCACAGCGCCGACTACCAGCGCTTCAACCGCCGCGACCGCTTCCGCAACCGCCGCGACCGCGACCGCTTCCGCAACCGCGACCAGCAGGGCGAAGGCGAGGAAGGCCACCCGCAGCCGCAGCACCCGCCCCGCCCGCCGCAGCCCAGCGTGCCCGAGGGCTTCCCGCAGTACTCCCTCAGCGACCTCAAGCGGATGCCCGCACCGAAGTTGCTGGACCTCGCCGAGCAGCTGAACATCCAGGAAGGCGTGGCGCGCGCGCGCAAGCAGGACGTCATCTTCGCCCTGCTGAAGGTGCTGACCCGCCACGGCGAGGGTGTCGCCGCCGACGGCGTGCTGGAAATCCTGCCCGACGGCTACGGCTTCCTGCGCGCCCACGAGGCGAGCTACCTGGCCGGCCCGGACGACACCTACATCTCGCCCAGCCAGATCCGTCGCTTCAACCTGCGCACCGGCGACTACATCGCCGGCAAGATCCGCTGGCCCAAGGATGGCGAACGCTACTTCGCGCTCGCCGTGGTCGACACCATCAACGGCGAGCCGCCCGAGGCGTCGAAGAACAAGAACCTGTTCGAGAACCTCACCCCGCTGTTCCCGCGCAAGCGCTTCCGTCTGGAACGCGGCGACGGCAGCACCGAAGACATCACCGGCCGCATCCTCGACCTCATGGCCCCGCAGGGCAAGGGCCAGCGCTCGCTGATCGTCAGCCCGCCCAAGGCCGGCAAGACGATGATGATGCAGCAGATCGCCAGCGCGATCACCTACAACCATCCGGACGTGCACCTGATCGTGCTGCTCGTCGACGAGCGCCCGGAAGAAGTCACCGAAATGCAGCGCACCGTGCGCGGCGAAGTGGTCAGCTCCACCTTCGACGAGCCCGCCGCCCGCCACGTGCAGGTCGCGGAAATGGTGATCGAGCGCGCCAAGCGTCTGGTCGAGCACAAGAAGGACGTCGTGATCCTGCTCGACTCGATCACCCGCCTCGCGCGCGCCTACAACAACGTGGTGCCCAGCTCCGGCAAGGTGCTGACCGGCGGTGTCGACGCCAACGCCCTGCACCGCCCGAAGCGCTTCTTCGGCGCCGCGCGCAACGTCGAGGAAGGCGGCTCGCTCACCATCATCGCCACCGCGCTGATCGACACCGGCAGCGCGATGGACAAGGTGATCTACGAAGAGTTCAAGGGCACCGGCAACAGCGAAATCCATCTGGACCGCCGCATCACCGAGAAGCGCGTCTACCCGGCGATCGCGGTCAACCAGTCCGGCACGCGTCGCGAAGACCTGCTGATCGAGCCGGAGCTGCTGCAGAAGATCTGGATCCTGCGCAAGCTGCTGCACGGCATGGACGAAATCGCCGCGATGGAATTCCTGCTGGACAAGATGAAGAACACCAAGTCCAACGACGAGTTCTTCGCCTCGATGCGGCGCTGATCGACGCGTGTGGCCGGCGGGGCGGAGCCCCCTCCGCCGGTACCCCGCCAACCAGGTTCCACCAAAGCAAAACGCCCCGCTTCCGCGGGGCGTTTTGTGTGTGGCGAACCACTGCGGCGAATCGCCGGATCATGCCGGCGGCGCCCAAGGCGCACGCCGGGCATGCGGCCCATCACTTGGGCACGACGATTTCCTTCTCGGTGGTGATGATCTTGTTCACCAGACCGTATTCGACAGCCTCTTCCGCCACCAGCCAGAAATCGCGCTGCGTGTCCGCGTCGATCTTCTCGAGCGGCTGCCCCGTGGCACGGGCGAAGATGTTGTTCAGACGATCCTTCATGCGAAGGATTTCCTTGTGGTAGATCTCGATGTCGCTGACCGGGCCCTGCGCGCCGCCGGAGGGTTGGTGCAGGAGGAACCGGGTATTGGGCAGCGAATAGCGGTTTTCCTTCTCCGCGGCGACGTAGATCAGCGCGCCGGCGCTCGCGACCCAGCCCGAGCCGATCATGATGACCTTCGGGGTGATGAAGCGGATGGTGTCGTAGATCATGTCGCCGGATTCGACATGGCCGCCCGGCGAGCTGACGAAGACGTAGATGGGGTCGTCGCTGATGGACGCCAGGATGTGCAGCTGCTGGACGGCTTCCTTGGCCATCTTCTGATCGATCGCACCCGTAATGAAGACTTTGCGGGCCTTGATCGCGTATTCCATCAGCTTCGCGCCCAGATTGCCCTGTGAATCGTTGGTGTCTTTCTCGTCTTCCATACAAATTCCGATGTCGAAGGTTGAAGCCGGGATGACCCCGGATATGGAGCCGTCCGCCCGCGAAAAGCACGCATCGGCACGTCGTCGTGCAGCCGCAGATCGGGCGGGCCGAGTATACATCAGGCCGGAAAAGCAGGTGCCTCGATCGCCTGCGCCATGCCCCTTGCAGGCGGCACGCTCAATCCCGGGATTCGACGGCCGCGATGGCGGGCTGCGGCATGGCCGGGCCGCCGCCATCCATCGCGCGCATCACCACCACCGACGACAGGCTCAGCACCAGAAACGCACTGGCGATGGGAAGCAGCGTACCGTCGTACAGCTGCCCGACCAGGGTGCCGATGGCGATCGAACACAGGGAGGATGTGGTGCCGATGATCGCCGATGCAATGCCGGCGCAGTGGCCCATGGGTTCCATGGCCATGGCGTTCAGATTGCCGAACATGAAACCGAAGCATGCGAACAGCACGGCGCTGTAGAGCAGGAACATCCACAGCTCCACCTGCACGGCGAGATTCAGCGCCACGAACACCGCCGAGGCCGCGGCGATGCAGAGGCTGGCGCGGCGACAGAGCGCCTTCATTCCCAGCCGCCGCACCACGCGGGCGTTGACCAGCGAGGTGGCGCCGAGGATCAGCGCGAGCATGCCGAAATACAGGGTGAAGGCGTCGCCGGTGGCGAACAGGCCCTGGAAGATCTGCTGGGACGAATTCAGATACCCGATGAATCCACCGAAAAACAGACCGATGCATACGGTGCTCAGCCGCGTGCCGCGATGGCGTACCACCTCGACGAAGCCGGTCCGGAAGGATTCGAGCCGGAAGCGGGTGCGGCGCTCGAGGGGCAGCGTTTCGGGCAGCCGCAGCGCGATCCATACCGCGAGCAGGCAGGCGGTGGCCATGTACAGCGTGAAGATCGCCCGCCATCCGGCCAGGGTCATCACCAGCTGGCCGAGGCTCGGAGCGATGGCCGGCACGATGAAGAAGATGGTCATCACCAGCGACATCGTCCGGGCCATCTCGGTCCCGCTGCAGCGATCGCGCACGATCGAAACCGCGCAGACGTAGGGGCCCGCGATGCCGAAGCCCTGGACGATCCGCCCGACCAGCATCCAGTCCAGCGTCTGCGACGAACGACACAGCGCACTGCCGAGGAAAAACAACACCAGCCCGAGATAGAGCGGCGCCCTGCGGCCGACGGCATCCGACAGCGGCCCGAACACCAGCTGGCCGAACGCCATGCCCATGAACAGCGCGCTGATGACGTACTGGGCCTGATTGGGATCGGGAAGACGCAGATCCACGCGCAGGGCGCCCAGGGCAGGCAGCAGCGCATCGATGGACAGCGCCACCACCGACATCATCATGGCGATGAGCGCGACGAACTCCGCGGACGAGGCGCGCGTCGCCTGTCCCGCCGTCATGCGCCCACGCCCGCTCTTCGATCCTCGACGGAGGCGTCGGCGGCATAGAGTTCCGCGCAGACGGACAGGATCGGATCGAGCGAAGCCTCTTCGAAGAGGATGGTCATGTGGTTGGACGCGTCGATGTCGATCATCTCGAAGCGTTCCAGTTCGCGCCGCCAGTCTTCCCAGTACACGACGTGATCCAGCGAAAAGCCTCCGCTGGAGGCGATGAAATAGCGCGCGAGATCGCCATAGAAAAAGCCGTTCCGGTTGCGGAAATACCGGCATTCCACCGATTCCGGCCCCGACAGGGGGCGGATCTCGAACTCGTGCAGCCGGTAGGAGACCTGCACCTCGATGTTCTGGCGGATGAAGGCCTCGAGCTTGTCCTGGCGCATGCCAAGACCCCGCTCGATCGCCAGCTCCGCGAGCCTGTGGATGAACGCGTCGTCGGTCATGCCGGTGTCCACGGCGTCCTGCGCGATCATGCGGGTCTCCAGCACCGCCGGGTCGAACGGGCCGGGCGGCCAGAGCAGCGTGTTGACCACCTGCAGCGCGGCATCCTTGGCTCCGATGTTCTCCGGCGCGGCCGAGCGGAAGCCGGAGTTGTCGGGCGAATCGATCATCACCAGCGTGTCCACGGATTCGCCTCGACCCTGCAGCTGACGGGTCATTTCGTAGGCAAGGATCCCGCCGAGGCAGAAACCACCGATGTCGTAGGGACCGTGCGGCTGCACCGACTGGATGGCCTGGATGTAATAGGCCGCCATCGCCTCGATGCCCTGCACCGGCGCGTGCCCGGTCATGAAGCCGCGGGCCTGGAGGGCGTAGAACGGCCTGTCGCTGCGGTCGGCGAGGGCCTGATACGCCTCGACGCTGCCCAGCGCGCCGTGCACCCAGAAGACCGGACGTCCCTGTGCCCTGTCGTTGAGACGGATCAGTTCGGGAAACACCTGGGCCAGCCGGACGACGTTCCGCGGCGGCGATGCGGGCGCTTCACGCAGACGGGCCAGGCAGCGGACGACCTCGCGCGCGGTGCTCTGCGGCTTGATCCAGTCGGCCTGGAACTCCGGGTAATGCGTGCGGATGTTGTTGACCATCGTGATCAGCAGCAGCGAATTCAGACCATAGTCCGAAAGCGGCCTGTCGGGGTTCCAGTCCTGCGGCGCCAGGCCCAGCACGGCCACCATGACCGCCTGCAGACGGGCCTCGTCGTCGTCCATGGACTCGGATGCAGGCACCGGCACGGCACTCACCGTCGATGCGGCGGGTGCGACGGCCGACGCGGCCGGCATGACCTGACCACGCCAGAGCGTCGCGGCCCGCTTGAACGGATACGCGGGCAGGGACACCCTGCGCAGTGCGCGGACGTCATCGCCAGGCACCGGACGCGCGGCCTCCCAGGGGATGCCCGCACCCTTGACCCAATACCGCGCCAGGTCTTCCAGCCGGCCCTCGGCGAAGAGTGCGGAGGTCAACACCTCTCCGGGCCTGCCCGAAAAGATCTGCGCGAGCTCGACGCTGCGGTCGGCGTCCTCGCCGGTGAAGACGAGGCGATCCTCCGGCGTGGCTTCGGCGGAATCGCCCGGGGTGCGCACTGCATCCTGCAGGGCCGACAGCAGCGCCTCCCGGTCGCGCACCACGGCGGCCCAGCGGTACGGCATGTGCTCGCGGCCGGTCTGCAGCGTGTATTCGATGTCGGCCAGCGCGGTCGCGGGAGAGCGCTCAAGGCAGGCCAGCAGATCGTGGATGCGCGCAGTCAGGCTGTCGGGATCCCGGGCGGAGAGCAGGATCAGGTGCGGGCCGGCATGGGGATCGCCGGCGCGGGAGACATGCATGTCGGCATGTGCATCGGCCTGCGGCTCCCAGGCCTCGATCACCGCATGCGCGTTGACCCCGCCGATGCCGTAGCTGTTGATGCTGGCGCGCCTGGGCAGCAGCCTGCCATCGGCACCCAGGCGGGGCTCCCAGTCGCGGTTCCCGACCGACATCTCGAACGGACTGCCGGCAAGGGACATGGCCTCGTGCAGGCCCGTGAACTGCGGAATCCCGGGGATCGTGCGGTGGCGCATCGCCTGCACCACCTTCACCAGCGCGGCCATGCCCGACACCACCTCCGCGTGCCCGATGCAGGGCTTCAGCGTGCCGATGCGCACGGGCTCGCGCGTGAGGGACGCGCTGCCGGACGCGGGCTGTTCCGACATCGTCTGCAGCGCCGACTTGAAGGCGGCGATCTCGGCACCGTCGGCGAGCGCGGTGGCCATGCCGTGCGCCTCGATGTAGGAGACCGTGGACGGGTCGACGCCCGCCTGGCGGTAGGCCTGCAGCATCGCCGTCTTCATGCCTTGCACGTTGGGTGCGGTCAGCGACACGCCACGCCCGCCGTGCGCCACCGCGGTGCCCTTGATGACGGCGTACACATGGTCGCCGTCGTCCAGCGCCTGATGCAGGGGCTTGATCAGCAGGGTGCACACGCCTTCGCTGCGCACGGTGCCTGCGGCTTCGGGCTGGAACGGGCGCACCTGGCCGTCGCGGCTGAGCATGTTGGCCGCGGCCATGCCGAGATAGCCCTGCGGCGAGAGGATCAGATTCACGCCGCCGACGATCGCCTGCCGGCATTCTCCCAGCCGGATCGACTGGACCGCACGGTGCAGCGCGACCAGCGAGGACGAGCAGGTGGTCTCGCAGTATTCGCTGGGGCCCTGCAGGTTGAGCAGGTACGAGATACGGTTGGGGATGAGCGAGAGCGACGGCGCGGCCAGCACCACCGGCGCGCCCTCCGCGCCCGCATCCGCGACGGCATATTCGCTGGCGCCGGTGGCGATGAACACGCCGGTGGGCGCGCCGGAGAGCGCCCTGGGCGTGTAGCCGGCATCTTCCAGCGCATTCCACACGGACATGAGCAGCAGCCGCTGCTCGGGCGTGGTCTGCGCCGCCTCGGACGGCGCGATGCCGAAGAACAGCGGGTCGAAGGCGTGGATACCGTCGAGGAACCCGCCCCACACCCCGTCGAAGGCCTCGGGGGGCCAGGTCTCTCTGGCCACCTGCCAATCCACGCGATCCGACGGCGGCGGCGTGATGCGGCTGCGGTGGTCGCGCATCGTCTCCCAGAACGCATCGATGCCTTCATCGCCGGGGAAACGGCTGTGGATGCCGACGATGGCGACATCCAGCGCGCCCACGGCGGTGACCGCCGCGCCGCACACTGAGGCAGCCGATGCGGATGCAGATGCGGATGCGGGTGCCGACACCTCGCGCGGCTGCACGGAGGGGGCCCCTGCCGCAGGCGCAGGCGCAGCCGAGGCGGGCTCCGGCGCGGGCATGCCCTCGCGCACGGCGGAGGCTCGATGTCCCGCCGTGTCGTCCGCGGCAAGACGCGGGTACTGCTCCGCGATGAAATCCGACAGGGCACGGAGCGAGCCGTGCTCGAACATCACGGTGATGTCCAGGTCGATCTGCAGGCGCTCGTTGATCTGCCGCGTCACGTTGACCGCGATGATCGAATCCAGACCGTAGCGCGAGAACGGCTCGGATGCGTCGATCTTCTCGCGCGGGATGCGCAGGGCCTCGGACAGAATCTCCAGCAGCACCCTGTCGACGCGCGCGACGGCGCCCGCAGCGGCGACGGCATCTGCAGGCGATGGAGCGGCATCGGCCGGGCGCTGCGACGCCGCCATGGTTTCCGGCATGGAAGGACGCAGGGCGAGCACCTGGGCGAGCAGCGCATCGAAGGTGTTGTGTTCGAACAGCGCGGTGATGTCGAGATCGACGTCCAGCGTGTCGTTGATCGAGCGTGTCAGGTTGACCGCGATGATCGAGTCCAGGCCGTAGCGCGAGAACGGCTGGTCGCGCTCGATGCGGTGCCTGTCGATGCGCAGTGCGGACGCCAGCGTGTCGAACAGCACCTGCTCGACATGGCGCCGCGCCTCGTCCAGGCGCGGCACCGGCGGGCGCCCGGGCTCGGCGACGGCGGCCACGCGCGGGACGGTCACCCCGGCGGAAGCGGTTGCTGCGGCCACCGTCGCGGCGGACACAGGTTCGTCGATCCTGCCGTCGCTCTCGGCGATGATGATCTGCTGCCCGAGGCCGAGCGCGTCCGGGCAGGGGAAGCCGATGCCGTGGAAGCCCACCTCGGTGAGCACCTGGCGCCAGGTCTCCGGCAGCAGGCCCGGACTGCCGGGGATGCGCAGTTCGCCGTCCTCGTACAGCCACCAGCCTTCCAGCAGGCCGAAGGTGAGGTGATTGAACAGGTTGTGCGTGGTGAGCTCGTTGAGGAAGATCAGCCCGTTGCGCTTGAGCAGGCTCTTGGCGCGCCGCATGGTGGTGCGCATGTTGCGGGTGGCGTGCAGCACGTTGGCGGCGATCACCACATCGTAGCCGCCGATGTCGACGCCCTGTTCGGCCAGCGGCTTCTCGACGTTGAGGATGCCGTAGCTCAGGAACGGGTTGGCCGGGCCGTAGGTCTGCTCGGCATGGCTGAGGAAGGCCTTGGACAGATCGGTGTAGCAGTATTCGCCGATGGCGTGGTGCAGCCCGGCCAGCCGGGACAGCACCACCGCGCTCGTCGCGCCGGTGCCGGCGCCGATTTCGATGATCCTGAGCCGGGCCGACGGGTTCTGCCGTGCGGTGCGCGCGACGTGCGCCTGCACCCTGGACGCGAGGGCCTGGTTGAAATAGTCGGCCATCGGATTGTGCTTGTAGATGTTCTCCACCAGCCGCAGCGAGGATTCCGGAAAGATGACCTGCGTGGCCAGCGTCCTGCCCGTGAGCACATCCGGCAGCGCGCGCAGCGCCAGATCCAGAAGCACCATCTGCGCACGCAGGTCGGGGTTGTCGAGCCAGTGCTGTTTCTCTCGCTCCCACTGCGCCCACAGCGCCTCCGGCCGCACCTCCGGCGGCGCCACCAGCGTGAAGGCGTCGCCGTCCCTGCGCAGGTAGCCCTGCTTCTCGAACACGCGCAGGGTTTCGTTCATCCAGGGTGTGTGGACCGGAAGGATCCCGGCGCGGGTACGCGATGCGGTGCAGGTGTCCTGCGCGGCCGCGAACATGCCGAGGCCGCGCAGGTGGCACCACATCAGGTCGATCAACAGCTGTTTCATGACGATGTCTTCCGTGATTCAGACGACCAGCGCGTTGAGCGCCTGCATCCTGTCGATGATGGAGTCCAGGTCCGGGCCCGAACGCTCCGTGGCGGAGTCATCGAGATCGATGAGGCTTTCGCTCAGCGCGCCGAGCGAAGCCTCCGCGTCCGGATGGGGAACCGACGCATGCGCGGTGGCCTCGGCCGTCGCCTTCGCGGGGCCGACGGTGATGCCGCGCGTGTTCTGGGAGGGAAAGAATTTCATGAGCGTCATCTGGGTCGTGTCGGAAGCGCAGAGGGTGTCGAGGCCGGCCATCAGCTCGTCCTCGGTGATGAAATCCAGGCCGCGTCCGTCGATGGCGGCCGGCGCCCGGTCGCTGCCGGCGTTGTTGAAGCAGTAGCCCAGGTTGATCACCTTCGCGGCGAACGGCATGGTCTGCGCCAGACGCAGCGCCAGGGCGTCCTTGAACGCGCAGCCCGCGGCATAGTTGGCATGCCCCATCGCCTTGAGATAGGAATTGATGGACGAGACGAACAGCACCAGATCCAGCGGGTCTTCGCGGAAGGCCTCGACCATGCGCAGGCTGGCGTCCACCTTGGTGCGCAGCACGTCGGTGAACTGGGACTCGCTCATGCGCTCGATGCTGGCGCCCTGGAGCACGAGCGCCGACTGCACTAGCCCGTTCACCGGCCCCAGGTGCTCGGCGATCCACGCGCGCGCACGTCGCATCGACGCGGCATCGGTGGCATCGGCCTGCACGTAGCGGGCGCCGGCACCACCCGATGGCAATGCCGCGAGCTGCCGCTCGATGCCGGCATCCCGGGCCGAGCGGCCGATCCAGACGATCCGTGCACCGTAGCGGCGCATGAGATGCGCGCTGATCGCCCGGCCGAGCCCGCCGGCGCCGCCGACGATCACGTACAGGCCGCCCTGCTTGAATGCGCTGCCCTGCACCGCCAGGCCGTCCACCGGCATCAGGCGTTGGCTCAGCCATCGGCGCCCGCGATACAGCCGCGTATTGCCATCGCGCTCCGGCGGACAGGCCAGCAGGTCGCGCAGCGCGGTGTCGTCGAACACCCCGTCGGGCGCGCCGTCGTGCATGTCGACGGCGCGGACACGCCAGGCCGGATACTCCTTGGCGACCGAGCCGATCAGGCCGGCCACGCCCGCGTGGGTGGGATCGAACGCCTCCGCGGGCTGCGCCGCGTGCGCGCCGCGCATCAGCACGGTCAAGCCGAGCTCCCGCCGGCCATGGCCCGCGGCCACCAATGCCTTGACCAGCCGCAGCAGCGCGAGCGTGCCGCGCTCCTGGGCGGCGATCACCGCATCGGCATCCGGCGCGGCCTCGGCCGGACCAGGCGCCGGCGCCACCCAGACCACGTGGTCCAACGGCGGGCCGGACAGCGACAGGCTGGCTATCCGCTCCACGTCCAGGGCCAGCAGCTCAGGCAAGGCCTTCCGCCAGACCGCCTCGATGCCGGGGCTCGCGCCGACGATCGCGACACGCTCGGACGGCGACGGCCAGGCAGGCCCGCGGGCGTCCTCGAGCGGTGTCCAGACGGGCAGCAGCCGCTTCGCCGTGTGCGCGGTCGCCATCGGGACCTCCGACAGCACCTGCGAGGGCATCGATGCGTTGCGGGCGTCGGGCGCAGCCGCCGGGGTCGCCGTGCGGGTGGACACCCCGCGGATCGCGACACAGACGCGGCCATGCGCATCGCACAGATCGACATCGACCTTGCCCGTCACTCCGCGCCCCGCCTGCGGGCCCTGTGCATGCCTGATCCAGGCCCACATGACCGGCGCGCACGGCGCATGCACGCGGATGTCGCGGATCGCGAACATCAGCCGCGCCCGGCCCGCATCCGCCGTCGCATCGGGCAGCCACTTGAGGCACTGCATGGCGCAGTCGAACAGCACCGGATGGATCGGCATGTCCTGCAGCGTGTCCGCGACCACCGCCGGCAGCGCCAGGTGAACCAGAACGCCGTCATCGCGCACGTGCACCGCCTTCACGCCCTGGAAGGCCGGGCCGTATGCGATGCCCAGACGCGCATAGTCGGCATAGAACGACCCGATGTCCTGCGCGGTGGCGCCGGCACGCAGCGCCGCGAGATCGACGATGGCCGGCGCCTCCACCGGCATCGGCTGGAACTCGCCCCGACAGTGCAACACCTCGCCGCCTGCGGCTTCCGCAGAGGCACTGCGGACTTCAAAGGTCGTGCTTTCGAAGGTCGTGCTTTCGAACGTATTGCTTTCGAACCTGCCACCGTCAAGCGTGCCGCGGTCATCCCGCGTCCGCACCACGCGCACCTGCTGCTGCGTCGAGGACAGGGGCCGCAGAAGCACGAGATTGCCGATGCGGAACGCGGCTGGCGTGTCGTCGTCCGCGCCATGCAGGGCGGCGCGCCTGCCCATCTCCAGATAGACCGGCACGGGCAGGATGGCCTCGCCCAGCACGCGGTGGTCGCGGAAGTAGTACGCATCGGCATCGAGCACGACGTCGAACTGCAGGGCATCCGCATCCTCATGCGCGTCAGCCCCCTGCACGTGACGCACCGCCAGATGCGCGGCATCGCGCTCCGGCGCGGCCTGCGCGGCGGTGATCGATACCGCGATGTCGGCCCAGTGATACTCGCGTTCGAACACATGCCCCGGCAGCGGGATGCGCCGGACATCCTGGTTCGCGAACAGTGCGGCGCCGTCCACCGAGCGGCCTTCGACGAAGGCCCGGGCCTGCGCCATGCAGTCGCGCGCGCGCGGTGAATGCGCATCCGTCGCGCCCGCCGGCTGCGAAGGACCGCGAGCGCCGGACGCCGAGTGCAGGATGCAGGCGTGGTCACGGGCCTCGCCTTCGAGCCATGCGCTCAGATGGCCGACGTACTCCGCGACCGAGGAGGCGACAATCGCCAGCCGCTGCCCGAGATGCCTGCGGCCGACGAGCAGAGTGTGAGCGATGTCGCCCAGCGCGAGATCGCCGCGGACCGATCGGCAGTGGTCGCGCATGCGTTCGGCCTGCACGCGCAGCTGCGCTTCGGTGCGGGCGGTGAGCACGAGCAGCTGCGGATCCTCCGCGGTTCCAGCAGTGGATGCACGAGCGCGCGGCTGCGGCGCCTCTTCGATCACCAGATGGGCGTTGGTGCCGCTCGCACCGAACGAGCTGACGACCGCGCGGCGCGGGCCACGTTCGGCAGTCCACGGCAGCGCCTCGGTGTTGATGAAGAACGGGCTGCCCTCGAGAGCGATGTTGGCGTTCGCGCGCTCGAACAGGGCCAGCGGCGGAATCTGCCGGTGCTTCATCGCCAGCAGGATCTTGATGATCCCGATGACGCCGGCCGCCATCTGCGCATGGCCGATGTTGGCCTTGCTGGAGCCCAGGGCACAGAAGGCCACCCGGTCCGTGCGGCCGCGGAAGGCGCGGGCGAGCGCCTGGAACTCGATGGGGTCGCCGAGCTTCGTGCCGGTGCCGTGCGCTTCCACCATCTGGATGCTCTCGCAGTCGATGCCGTGCTCGTCGTACACCTGTTCCAGAAGACGCTGCTGCGAGACCGCGCTGGGCGCGCTGATGCCGTTGGTGGTGCCGTCCTGATTGATGGCCGAGGCACGGACGACGCCGTGAATGTGGTCGCCATCGGCAATGGCATCGCCCAGTCGTTTCAGGATCAGCGCACCGGCGCCTTCCGACGGCACGAACCCGTCGGCGCCATCGTCGAACGAGCGGCAGCGTCCTGAGGGCGAGAGCATGCCCGCACGCGTACCGGCGATGTACAGCCGCGGCGAGCACTGCACGAAGACGCCGCCGGCGATGGCCATCTCGATTTCGTCGGCACGCAGCGCCTGGCAGGCCTGATGGATCGCGACCAGCGAACTGGAACAGGCCGTGTCGATGGCCAGCGCGGGGCCGTGCAGATTCAGGTAATAGGAAATGCGCGCGGGCACGATCGAGCTCATGTTGCCCCAGAACGCCTGCGCCGGATACGACTGCTCGCTGGCCAGATCCAGATAATCGCCATTGGCGCAGCCGACATACACGCCGCAGCGGCGCTGATCCATGCCCTGCCCCGCGTAGCCGGCATTTTCCAGCGCTTTCCAGGCTTCCTCCAGGAAGATGCGCTGCTGCGGCTCCATGTAATCGGCTTCGAGCCCCGAGATATTGAAGAACAGGGGGTCGAAGTAGGCGATGTCGGTGAGGAAGCCGCCCGCCCTGCAACGGGCGCCATGGCGTTCCAGGTCCCAGCGCCGTGCGGTTTCGACCAGATCGCGCCCGTGCACGAGATGGTCCCAGAACGTGTCGACATCGTCGGTGCCGGGGAATCGTCCGCTCAGGCCCACGATGGCGATGGCGTCGTCATGCCCCGCGGTGGCGGGACGGGACGCGGACGACAGGCCGCGCGCGATGGGCGCATCCGCAGGCGCCATCGCTGCATCCGGCTCCGGCCTGTCGACGGCGAGCGCCGCGCCGAATTGCGCCACGATGTAGGCCTTGAGTTTCTCCACCGTGGGGTAATCGAACAGCGTGGTCACCTCCAGCCGGATGCCGAGCGCCTGATTCAGCTGTTTGACCAGATTCACGCCGGTCAGCGAGTCGAGCCCGTAATCGGCGAACGACACGTGATGCGTCACCTCCTCGGGTTCGAGCTGCAGCGCCGAACACAGTTCCGCGACGATGGCATGCACCACGCGCGCATGCGGGCCTGCGTCCTCGTCCGCGTGTGTCGCGGCAGACATCGCGGCAGGGCGCGGTGCGGCCGCAGCAGGCATGGTGCGCGTTGCCTGCGTGCGAGCGGTGTCGACATCGGCAGGGTGTCCGCCGTTCCGGGCGTCGTCGGGCAGCGCGGTCCGGCCATCGCTCTGTGCGACGATCAGCTGCAGGCCCATCGCTTCGGCGCTCTGCGCGGGCAGCAGCACGGTGTGGAAGCCGGTCTCGGCCAGCAGCGTGCGCCAGCGGGCGGCGGACAGCGCCGGGCCGCCGGGCAGACGGTCGTCGGGATCGTCGTACTTCCACCAGCCTTCGAGCAGGCCGAAGGTCAGATGCATCGACAGATCGTTCTCCACGATCTCGTTGACCAGCAACAGCCCGTCCGTGCGCAGCAATGCCTTCACATGGCCGAGCGAGCGGCGCATGTTGCGCGTCGCGTGCAGCACGTTGGTCGCGATCACCAGGTCGAACCCGCCCGCGGCGAATCCCTGTGCGCCCGGCGATTTCTCCACATCGAACATCGCGCAGCGCAGGTACGGCACGGTCGCGGCGAAGCGGTTCTGCGCCTGCACCAGGAAGGCCTTGGAGAGGTCCGTGTACACGTATTCGGCGATGTGGCCGGCCACATCGGCCAGCCGGCGGAACATGTGCTCGCTGGTGCTGCCCGTGCCCGCGCCGATCTCGAGGATCCGGATCTTCGCCTGCGGCGCATGGGCCCGCAGGCTTTCGACGAACGCATGCGCGGCCTCCGCCGCCAGCGCATTGAAGTAGTCGGCCGTGGTGTTGTGCTTGTAGACGCCTTCGACCAGCGTGTGCGACGACTCCGGGAACATCACCTGCGTCGCGGGCACCTCGCCCGCGAGGATGCGCGGCAGCGCGCCGAGCATCGCCTCCAGCAGCGGCACACGCCCGGCGGTTTCCGGGGTGCCGCCGCCTTCCCGCTTGAAGGCATCCCACTCGGACCAGGCGTCCTCCGCCTGCGCGGCAGCGACCAATGCGTAGCGGCCCTGCGAAACGTGCAGGTGCCCCGCCTCGGCCAGCACGTGCAGACTTCTGTGCATCCAGCGCTCGAGCGCATGGCCCAGGCCCAGCGTGCGCACGATGTCCTGCAGGCCGAGCGGCGTGGCGTCCGCGAACAGGCCGGCCCGACGCAGCTGCGTCAGCAGCACCTTGGCGAGCACGGCGTTGAGCTGCGCGGTCTGCACCGACCGGCGCTGCAGCATCCGCGCCGGGCCATCGGGCCCTGCGATGCGTTCGAGACCCGCCATCGCCTGCGCGCCCAGCGCACCGGCGAGCGCATCGATCGACCCGGTGCCGGCACTGCGCCGCGGCGCCTGCGCCAGCCAGAAGGATTTCTCGGCGAAGGGATAGGTCGGCAGGTGCACGCGACGCGGCGAGCCGCCTGTATCGATCGCGCGCCAGTCGATGGCCAGTCCGTGCACCCACAGCGTGCCGAGCTTCTGCCACTGGCGCTTGCGGGCCCAGGTGCTGGCCCACATCGCGGCCTCGTCGCCATCCTCGAACATCGCCGCCAGACCACTGCCACCGGACTTCGCATCGCCTTCGGCGCTTCCGGGCACGGTGGCCGTGCCGGCGAGGTACACCGACAGCTTGCGCTCGAGGTCGTCGAGGCTGTCCACCGGGAACGCGAGGCGGTAATCCATCGCCCTGCGCCCCACCTGCAGCGTGTGCAGCAGATCGCACAGCCGCCCGTTTCCGCTTCGATAGGCCGGCAGGAAGGCGAACATGTCCGCAGCGCGCTGTTTCAACCGGGCCGCGTTCTGCGCGGACAATACGAACAGCCCGCCGACGGTCGAGTCCACCTCATCCGCCTGTGCGGCAGGCGCAGGTGCCTGTTCCAGGATCGCATGCCCGTTGGTCCCGCCGATCCCGAACGAACTCAACGCCACCCGTGCCGGCGCCGCACCCTGCGGAAGGCGCATGTTCTCGGTCAGCACGTAGAACGGCGACGCCTCGAAATCGATCTGCGGGTTCGGCCGGTTGAAATGCAGCGTGCGCGGGATCACGCCGTGCTGCAGCGACAGCGCGAGTTTGGTCAGGCCCGCCAGACCGGCCGCGGCGTCCAGATGGCCGATGTTGCTCTTGACCGAGCCGATCGCGCAGAACTGCCGTTCGCCGGTGTAATGCCGGTACGCATCGCTCAGCCCGGAGATTTCGATGGGATCGCCGATCCGGGTGCCCGTGCCGTGCGCCTCGACGTAGCAGATCGTGCCCGGGTCGATTCCGGTCTTGTCCAGCACCTTGCGGATCACTGCCGTCTGGCCCTGGATGCTCGGCGCGTAGAAGCCGGCCTTGTCCGCGCCGTCGTTGTTGATCGCCGTGCCGCGCACCATGGCATAGACCGGGTCGCCGTCGCGCAGCGCATCGCGAGCGCGCTTGAGCATGACCACGGCGACGCCCTCCCCGCCCACCATGCCGTCCGCATCGGCATCGAAGGCGCGGCAGTGTCCGTCGCTGGAGAAATTCAGACCCGGCTGATGCACGTAGCCCAGGCTCTGCGCCGGGAAGATCCCGGCAGCACCCACCAGCGCCTGGTCGACTTCACCGGTCACCAGCCCCTGGCAGGCAAGGTGCAGGCCGGTGAGCGACGAGGAGCAGTTGGTGCTCACATACACGCTCGGGCCTGTCAGGCCGAGCTTGTTCGACACCATCGTGGGCAGGCTGCCCCCCTGCGCGAGCAGCCATGCGACATATTCGTCCGCACTCTGCATCACCCGGACCTGGGTGGTGTTGGCGAGCAGCTCGGTCCACTGCGCCTGATAGAAGTTGTTGCCGGCCGACATGAACACGCTGGTGTCGGGAATGTCGTCCACGCTGTAACCGGCATCCTCGACGGCCTTCCATGCGTGCATCAGCAGCAGACGCGCCTGCGGGTCCATGAACGACGCGTCGCGCGGTGAGATGTTGAAGAACGCCGGGTCGAACAGATCCTTGCCGTCGATCGAGGCCTGCTGCGGCACGAAATCCGCATGCTCCAGCAGCGCCTGCTCCAGCCCCCACCCGCGCAGGTCTTCGGGCGGGAGCAGCCGGATGCAGTCCTGGCCATTCACCAGCGCCTCCCAGAAGGCGCGGGTGTCGCGCGCACCGGGGAACTGGCAGGAGATGCCGACGATGGCGACCGCGTCTTCCGGTACCTCCTCCGCGTCCACCGCCGAGGGCCGGCTGGACGCGACGGCCCCCGTTTCGGTGGTCGCAAAGGATGCAGCATCGTCAGTGGCTGGCGCTGTTTCGCCGAACTGCTCCTGCAGCGCGGCGGCAAGCGCAGCCGCCGTGGGGTGCTTGAACAGCATCGTGGTGGTGATTTCGCAGCCCAGTGCTGCGTTAACCTTCTCCACGACAAGGATGGCGCTATAGGAATCGCCCCCCGCATCGAAGAAACGCTCGTCGCGGCCTGCCGTCTGCCGCCCCAGCACATCCCGGAAAATCCCGAGCACCTGCTGTTCGAGCGCCTTCGAAACGGCCTGCACGGCCGGAGCGGATGCCTGTTTCGTCTGCGGTTCCAGTTGCGAGACCTGTTGCGATGCCTGCTGCATCGCCGCCAGCGCCAGACGGTCGACCTTTCCGTTGGGCGTCAGCGGAAACTGCGGCAGGCGCATCCATTCGGCGGGGATCATGTAGTCCGGCAGGGTCGATTTCAGATGCGCCTGCAGCGCCTTCGCATCCGGCACATCACCGGCGGCCGCACCGTTCGCGCGGGCCACGTAGCAGGCACACAGCCTGTCCGCACCCGCGCCCTTGCGCACGATGACCGCACTGTTTTCGATGGCGGCGTGCGCGTTCAGCGCGTTCTCGATCTCGCCCAGCTCGATGCGGAAGCCGTTGACCTTGACCTGCTGGTCGATGCGGCCCAGCACGTCGATCCCGCCGTCGGCCCGCCAGCGGGCGAGATCGCCTGTCCTGTACATCCTCTGTCCCGGCACATGCGGGTTGTCGATGAACTTCTCCGCGGTCAGCTCGGGCCGGTTGTGATATCCCACGGCCACGCCGTCGCCGGCGAGCATCAGTTCCCCGGGAACGCCCACCGGCACCGGTTCGAGCTGCGCGTCGAGGATGTAGGCGGAGGTGTTGTGGATGGGCGCGCCGATGGACACCGGCTGGTCCGGGCGCAGATGCTGCACCGTCGACCAGATGGTGGTCTCCGTCGGTCCGTACATGTTCCACACGTCGGCACCGCATGCCATGAACTGCTGTCTGAGCTTCTCGCTCATGGCTTCGCCGCCGCACAGCAGGCGGGTGTTCTCCTCGTTGCGCCAGCCCACCTTGAACAGCATCAGCCAGGTCATCGGCGTCGCCTGCATGGTGGTGGGCCGGACCTCGCGCAGCGTGTCCTTCAGGCGCGCCGCGTCGCGGGCGGTATCCGCCTCGCAGATGACGCAATGCCCGCCGGTGATCAGCGGCAGGTACAGTTCCAGCGCGGCGATGTCGAAGCTGAGTGTGGTGACCGCCAGAAGGGTTTCGTGCGCACCGAAGGACAGCGTGTCGCGTATCGACAGCAGGAAATTGGTGAGCGCGCCGTGGGAGATCATCACTCCCTTCGGCTTGCCCGTGCTTCCCGAGGTGTAGATGGTGTAGGCCAGAGCATCCGCCGCGCGGCCGCGACGCGGCCGCGCCCTGCGGCTGCCTGTGCGCCCCGTCCGTGCGGCAGGGCGGCCCGTGCCGGCGTCGTCGGTGACCTGATCGAACGTGAGCACCGCCACGCCTTCACGCGTGAACACGGCATCGAGCCTGTCGCGCAGGGCCTGCTGGGTCAGGAGGGTCCGGCACCCGCTGTCGTCGACCATGTGCGCCAACCGGTCCGCGGGGTACTCCGGATCGAGCGGGATGTAGCTGGCGCCGACCCTGGCGATGGCCAGCAGGCCGACCAGCATGTCCATCGACCGCTGCACGCAGAGCCCGACCTTCCCGCCGGCCTCCACGCCTGCCCGCGCCAGACCTGCGGCCACTGCCGCGGATGCGGCCTCCAGCTCACGGTAGGTCAGCGTGTCGCCGGCGCAGGTCGCGGCAGGCGCGTCGGGCCGGGCCTCGACCTGTCGCAGGAACAGATCGTGGAAGGTCAGATCGCGCTCCGGCCACGCGTGCGGCGCGCGCTCGCCCAGGCGCAGCAGCTGTCGACGCTCCGCCTCGTCGATCATCGGGATACGGTCGATCCGCTGCGCCGGTGCCTCCACCATCGCGCGGAGGATCTGCACGTAATGCCCCGCCAGGGCCTCGACCGTACCGTCCGCATACACATCCGGCTGATACTTGAAGCACAGCGCATGGCCCTCGGCAGGCAACACGTCCAGGCACAGCTCGTACTCGCCGGCCTGCACCAGCTCGCCATCGAGCTCGAAACGCAGGGCGCTCGCGACGTCCTTCTGCAGCGAGGACACCCAGTCGAGGTCGGCGAAATTCTGGTAGTTGAAACTGATCTGGAAGACCGGCGAGCTCAGATTCGGGTCGCGTGCGCCCAGGTCCGCCACCAGCCGCGGGAACGGATAGGCAGCGTGATCGATCGCCTCGACGACGGTGCGCTGCAGCGCGGCGGCCGCATCGTCGGCGGACTGACTGCCCTCGATGCGGCTGCGGATCGGCAGCATGTTGATGAAGTGGCCGATGACCTGGTCGAACCGCGCCTGCGGGCGGCCGATGAAGGGCATGCCGACCGTGAGATCGGTCTGCCCCGTGTAGCGGAACAACGCGATCTTGAATGCCGCGAGAAACAGCACGCCGCGGCTCAGGCCGCGTTCCGTGGCGAGGGCGGAGAGAGCCTCCACCAGCGCCGGCGGCAGGGCCCTGCGCACGACCCTGCCGGGACTGCGCAGGGCGGCGTGCGTCCATGGGGCGACGGTAGGCATGCCGGACACCGGCGAGACGCCCTGCAGTTGCCGCATCCAGTAGCTGCGTGCCTGACGGCCGGCGTCGCTGTCCAGCCAGGCCACTTCCCATTGCACGAAGTCGCGATAGTGCGCGTCCGGCTCGACATGCGGGGCAGTCCCCTCGATCAGCGCGGCGTAGGTGCGCAGCAGCTGCGACAGGAACAGCATCGAGGACGTCCCGTCCATCACGATATGGTGGGCCACCACCATCAGCGTGGCCGCTCCGGACTCGGCGCGCAGCAGCACGCATCGGATCGCCGGGCCACGCTCCAGATCGAAAGGCCGCAGCGCATGGCGGTGCAGCAGCGCGCGGGCTTCCTCCGCCGCAACCGGGCATGGCTCGACCACGAACATGCCCTCGGCGTCTTCAACCGACGGGACGAATGCCGTCATGCCGTCCTGCCTGGCGACCCGCGACTTCAGCAGCGCATGGGATCCGCACACGCGCTCGAAGGCAAGGCGCATGCGATCCGGATCGATCGACGTCGCGCAACGCACTGCGATCGGCACGTTGTACGCGGTCATCGACGGCTCCATCCTGTACAGCGCCCAGAGCCCCTTCTGCCCTTCCGACAGGGGAAGGGGCGCGGCCGTGCCGGCGAGACGCTCCAGTGCGCCGATCGCTTCGGCGGTCGTGATCCGCCCGGCTGCATAGGCTTCACTGATCTGCGACAGGTTCATGCGTTCTCCTTCAACACCGACAACGCGCCCTCGATGGGGATCTCCCCCCGCGCGCATGCGTCCAACAGGCGGATGACGGCCGCATCCTGATACGGCCGCCACACGGAGGCCCCGCTGCCGCGGCCGGTCGCGGTCCCGCGAAGCGGCTCGCGCATGGGCTCGGCGAGACTCATCAGATGGACGGCCAATGCTTCGCAGCTGGAATGCGCGAAGAAGATGCCCGGACGGCATGGCTGCCCGAAGACCACTTCGACGCGTCTGGCCAGGCGGATGTACTGGATCGAATCGAGCCCGAGACGGGTGAAATCCGCGGTGGTATCGAGCGTCCTGGCGCGATCGCCGAGCTCGTGCACCAGCACCTCCGCATGCAGCCGTTCGACCCAGGCATGCAGACCGTCGTGCGCGCCGGCGCTTCTGTCCTGCACCTGCGCAGCGCGTGGGCGCTCGCGCTCCAGGCGCCAGACGATGTCCAGCCCTTCCTGCTCGTACCGCTGCCTGCAGGCCTTCCGCTGCACTTTCCTGCTGCCGGTCACCGGCATGGTGCCCGCTGCGATGAACACCACATCCTCCATGCGTAGCTGATGCGCATGCGACACGCACGCAAGGATGTCTCCGGCGATGCGCGCATGATCGACGTGCCCGTCTCCGTGTACGGCGTCGGCAGCGTCGTCTGCACGATCGACTTCTTCAAAGGCGGCATCTTCGAGCACGGCCACGGTCTTCGGCACCCCGGTCGCGGCATCGTCGATCGCGAAGACCGCGCAAGCGCCGCGGTACGCCGGTCGCTGCCTGCGTATCGTCGCCTCGATGTCGGCGCAGTGATGGTTCTTGCCGTTGACCACGATCACATCCTTCTCGCGGCCGACGATGTACAGCTGGCCGCCCGAGATGAAGCCCAGATCGCCGGTCCGCAGGAACCCCGATTCGCCCGACTCCGCGAGGGTTCCATTGAATGTCGCCTCGGTCTGTTCCGGATCGCGGTAATAGCCGCGCGCGACCACAGGCGACTTCAGCCAGATCTCGCCGACCCTCTCCGGCGCGCATTCGCTGCAGGTGTCGGGATCGACGATCAGGATCCGGGTGGTCTCGTGCCATGCCCCGCAGCCCATCAGCACCTTGCCGGAGTCGCTGCCGCGCACATCGCCGGCACGCAGCGCTTCGCGGTCGAGCACGATGCACTCCGGCGGCGTGCCCTGCCGCTGCAGCGTGACGGGTCCGGCCTCGGACAGTCCGTAGTTCGGCTTGAGCACATCCCCGCGCAGCCCCGCACTGGCGAAGTGCGAGGTGAACCGCTCGTAGGCGTCCTTGTTGATGATGTCGCCGCCGCAGGCCAGCGAGGCGAGCGAGGCGAGCGACAGCCCGGCCATGCGCTCGGACGGGACCTGCGACACGCAGTAATCGAAGGCGAAGTTGGGCGCCCCGGTATGCGTCCCCTCGTGCCGCGCGATGGATTCGAGCCAGACGGCCGGGTCCGCGATGAAGCGCTCGACCGGCATCACGACGCTCTGCGCCCCCCGCGCAAGCGGCGCGAGCAATCCCAGGCAGATGCCGAACGCGTGGAACTGCGGCAGCCAGGACACCACCCGGCTGTGTTCGGTCAGACCCCACAGCGGCGACTGCGCGCTGCTGTCGATCGTGCGGTGGTCGAGCATCACGCCCTTGGGCTGCGCCGTGGAACCGGAGGTGTAGAGCAGTACGGCCAGGTCGTCGTCGGATGCAGGCCGCGGACCGCCCCCCCCGGCCGCGGGCGCTGCGGACAGGGCTTCGATCGAATGGATCTCGCAGCCCAGCGCCTCGATCCAGGCGAACCCTGCAGCCGCGAACGTCGCGTCCGTGAGCACATGCCGCGCGTCCGCACCGGCGATCACCGCCCGCAGCAGATCGGCCTTCTGGGCGAACTGGTCCGGATGCGTCACGGCCACCGGCACGGCCACCACGTTCGCATGCCATGCGGCCAGCAGCGACAGCCCGTAATGGAACCCGTGCGGCAGCAGCAGCAGCACCCGCTCCTGCGCCTCGATGCGTGCGATCAGCGCCTGGCCGAGGCGCTCGACCCGCTCCGCGAGCATCCGTCCGTCGATGCGGTCCACGCGATCCCCGTGCTCATAGACCAGCAGCTCCTTGCGAGGGTGACGCGCGCATTGCGACAGGATCTGCTGCAGCAGGGGCGGCATGCCGGACGCCGGGGTCACGGCAGTGCGCTTGCCTTTCGTTTTTCTCGTATGCGTCGGCATCGTGGTGTCCGGAGTTCGACGAGCGGTCCAACGCTCGCCTCAAGATTCGCCTGCGATCGCCGTTCCGACGCAGCGGGAGCCGCGTGGCCACGGCCCATGGAGTCTCATCCATCGGCATGTTCCGCACCTGGCCGCCGGGTCGCGGACGCATCGACCGGCGAACCCCCGCCGGCGCGCATGCCGTGGCCCGGCCGGGCGTGGCCGTGTCGTCAACTGAAGTCGAAATCGATGTCGCTCTCGTCGACGCCGATCTCCTGCAGCAGCTCGCGCAGTCCGGAGTAGTCCCGGACCATGCGCTGCGAGGGCAGCGCGCGCATGCAGGTCTCGATGATGTCGTCCGCATCCGCCACATCGAGAAACACGAGGACCTCGCGCCAGGCGCTGAAGTCGATCTTCACGAAGGCCTCGAGCGCGACGGCGATGGACGACCTGAACACGGTACGGTCGCGTTCGTCGAAACCGGCATGGATCCGGCCGGCCAGCGTGCGGAAGATCTTGTTGTGCGAGAACTCGTCGCGCCGGTGCAGCGCGGTGGTCTCACGGTTGAACGGCTGGATGTCCTCGGCATTGGCCAGAAGGCCGAGATAGCTGTTGATGGTCACCTCCGCCACGGTGGCGAACGCCATCTGCACGATCTGCGCGTCGCGCGCGGTCTCCTGCCGCTCGATGGCCGCGTTCAGCGCCTTGACCACCCACGACTGCGGCACACACAGCGACTCGATGCCGTGCATCTGCCGGGTCAGCATGCACGCATCCAGACACATCAGGATGTGATACTGCTCATCGACCTGCGTCTGGCTCACCACCCGCTTGAGGTCTGCCGTATCGACACCCTGGAAGGTGCCCTTCAACAGATTGATGCACGCGGGCAGCACGATCGAGACTTCGACATCGATCGTCTTCTCGTTGTACGCCACCCATGCCGCGGCCAGCAGCCGGCGACGGGTCGCGGCGTCCAGCTGCAGATAACGGGGGTCCGAGCGGAAGGGCACCAGGCCCGGCGGATAATCCGGAATCTCGGGGTCGTAGTACTGGCCTGCATCGAGCTTGCCGACCTTCACGGCCACGCGGTTGTCCCAGGATTGCGCAAGCAGCGATGCGACCCGGTCGGAAAGCCCGCTGTCGTTGGAAACGGCGGTATACATTCAGGCCTCCATGGCGTCCAGAGTGCCGACAGCCTCGGCGAAAGTGCCATCCCTTCCCGGCCTCTCCAGGAACGTCGACAGCAATTGGTGCCCATGCTCGGTCATGATCGATTCGGGATGGAATTGCACGCCGAAAATGGGCAGCGTCCTGTGGGCCAGGCCCATGATTTCGTCGACCGGGTACTCGGGCGTCGCCGTCCAGGCCGTGATCTCCAGGCAGTCGGGAAGCCCGTTTTTGTCGACCACGAGCGAGTGATATCTGCCGGCGTTGAAACCGTCCGGTATCCGGGCGAACACGTCGGTGCGCCGGTGGTGGATGCGGCTCGTCTTGCCGTGCATCGCGGTGCGCGCGTGGCGGACCGAACCGCCGAACACTTCGCCGATGATTTCATGGCCGAGGCAGATGCCGAGGACCGGCAGGCCCGCGTCCGCCGCCCTGAGCAGCAGATCCTTGGAGATGCCGGACTCCGACGGCGTGCCGGGTCCAGGCGAGAGGATGATGTGCGACGGGTGGAGTGCGAGCACCTGCTCCACCGACATGCTGTCGTTGAGGATGACGCGCACATCGGCATCGAGCTCATGCAGGTAGTGCACGATGTTGTAGGTGAACGAATCGTAGTTGTCGATGAGGCAGATCATGCGGCCACCCTGTCGGCGACATCCAGCTCCACCTTCACGACGCCCCTGATCGCATTGACGAGGAACACCTCGTCGGCGTCGGCAAGGTCCTGAAGAGTGAGTGTCCTTTCCCTGGCATCGATGTCGCCGGAGGCCAGCATGTTGGCGCGCTGGATACCGGGCATCAGGCCCGAGGTCACCGGCGGCGTGTACCAGACATCGCCACGCCGGATGAACAGATTGTTGAACGAGCCTTCGGTGACCTCGCCCAGCTCGTTGACGAAAATGACGTCGTAATAGCCCGCGGCGGCGTATTTCTCGTATTCGCGCGCGTACTGCTCCCGCGCCGTGGTCTTGTGCCTGATCAGCCAGTCGCTGCTGGTGGGCGTGTAATCCACGGACACCGCGACCTTGGCGGCGCGGCCGGGCTGGGCCTGCACCGGAACGGACTCGATCCGCCATGCCCCGTCCTTCCGCAGCACGATGCGGACCTTGCTCGGCCCCGCCGGCAGACCGGCCTGCATCGATCGCAGATCGGCAGCGAGAGCATCGCGGTCGAGAAGGAAACCGAGTTCATCCGCGCTGTTCTTCAGGCGGGCGAGATGCTTGTCGAGGTGCCGGTAGCCGCCATCGTGCAGGACGCAGTCGATCAGGTCGAATTCCGCGGAGCCGCCGGTGAAGAACTGCCCCTTGAGTTCGCATTCCTCATATTCGGATTCGGGGCTGGAATCGAACACGATGCCGCTGCCTACGCCCATTTCACCGCGACCGTCCGGCCAGAGCGAGAGCGTCCGGATCGGGACGTTCAGCGTGAAGGCATTGTCCGGCGCGATGTAACCGATGGCGCCGGTATAGACGCCTCGCGGCTCGGATTCGAGCTCCCGGATGATTTCCATCGTCCTGATCTTCGGCGCACCGGTGATGGAGCCGCAGGGGAATATCTCCCTCAGCAGCGTCGACAACGGGATGGACGCGTCCACCTGCGCCGAGACGGTGGACACCATCTGGTGGAGCGTCTCGTAGGTCTGGACTTCGAAGAGATTGGTCACCTTCACGCTGCCGCGCCGGCTGATGCGCGAGAAGTCGTTGCGCAGCAGATCCACGATCATCACGTTCTCCGCCCGCGATTTTTCGTCGCTGGAGAGGAAATCGAAATTGACGCGGTCCTGTTCCGGCGTCTCGCCGCGCCTGCACGTGCCCTTCATCGGCTTGGTCCGGATGCTCTCGCCGGTTTTCTCGACGAACAACTCCGGGGAGCGCGAGAGGATCGTCACGTCCGGGAATTTCAGAAGCGCGCCGTATTCCACCCTCTGCCGCGTCCTGAGCTGCGAATACAGGGCGAGCGGAGAACCGGCATATCTGAATTTGTATTTCAGGGTGAAATTGACCTGATAGGTGTCGCCATCGAGGATATGCCGCTTCACCTTGTGAAGCCGGTCGATGTAGTCCTCTTTCGCCATGTTGAGCCGACAGTCGACGATGCGCGAAGCCTGCGCACCGACGGCATCGCGAAGCGCTTCGTCCAGCACGTGATCCTCGACCTCGAGCCTGTCCTCGTAGATGCCCACGCAGAACAGCGGAAGATCGCGCTCCGCAGGCAACAGATGCCGCAGGCGCGGGATCAGCGCATAGCCGAGTTCGTAGGAGAAGTAACCTGCGGCATGACGCCCGGCCGCACGATGCGCTTCGATCTGCGCCAACTGCGCGTCGACCTGGTCGGGCGTGTGCGCGACGCAATAGGTCAGTAGTTTGGCGAAGAGAAAGGACCGACCCGAAGATTGTTTCTTGTTGTCGTCGAGAATCGCGAAGTCGTCGCTCCGCAGGATTTCGCGTACAACCGATATCTGCTCCATCGACATGCTGCTCCGTGTCTTTCCATTGAATCTCCCACTCCGCCCATTACTGTAACACGGGCACGATGCGCGAGCCTGCGTCCGATGCCTCCGGGCCGTCGAGGAGGTCGAAACGTTCAGCCTCCCCGCGCCGCGCCGGGGCAGACCCCTCGCGCGTTCTCCTCGTCACGCGAACCAGGCTGCGCGAGCGGACTCCCTGCCGGTTCGCCCTTCGCGGAGGGCTTGAGACTGCAGCCTCAGGCCATGCAAGCGTAGTGCCGCCGTGTGACAGCTTGCCCACCGGGCTCGCCCGGATTCGCCCGTATCGACCCCATCACTGGAACACTGCGAACCGCGTATCCAGTGCCGGCGAAAAAGCTCCGCGCGCACGACCATCGGTTACCGCCGCCGCGCCGAAGACCAGCGCCGAAGACCAGGACACCCGAAGACCAGGACACCCACAACCGAGAGTGTCCCTGCGCCCGAACAAGCACGTCTCCTACACGATGACCTGGATGTGCAGGATTGAGCCCGTCCTGCGGGCACCCGACGACGGACTGCGTAGGAGGCGTGCGCTTTACTCTTGCGGGCCCGGGCATTGAGGGGGCTCGGGGCATATGACGCTTTCGGTTCGTACGTCCTGCGGGTTGGGCGCAGTGACCGGGCTCAGGGTGTGAGCGACGATCCGTCGTCCGCGATGGCGATATCCAGACGCAGACGACGGCCGTCGGCGTGCAGGCGCTCGGCGCGGAGGTAGTGGTGGCGGCGCACGGTGTCCGGGTGTACGTCGGCCATGACCGGTCGCTCCCAGAGCCACAGGCGGAAGCCGAGGGTCTGCAGTGTCTGCAGAAGGGCGCGCAGGCGGTCCGGATCGTCTGCGACGCACAGGTCCACATCGGCCGGCGGCCGGGAAGGCACGGGCGGGTCGCCGTGCCGCCACGCCGCGAAGCTGCCGCGGACCGAGAAGGCGAAGCCTGCGTCTTCGAGCGCGCGCAGCAGGGCGCGCGCTTCGGCGACATCCACGGCGCGGCGGTGTTTGCGGAACACCAGCGCGTATTCGTGGGTGCGATCGGTGGATATCGAATCCGTGCCGTCGCCCGGCGATGCGGACGAGGCGCCACGTGGCGGATACACGAGCACGCGTTCTTCGCAGGGTTCGAACAGGGTGCAGAGCATGCCGGCCAGTTCCCAGGCCTGCGGCACCGTGTGGGCGCCTATCCGTGCGTTTTCGACCATCGCGATGCAGTAGCCGCCTTCGGGCAGGGCATCGCGTACGGCATGGAATACGTCGCGCATGGCCTCCAGATAGCCGGCGAAATGTTCCGCGCGATACAACTGCCGCCCGGAGCCTGCGTCGTCGGCCGGCACGCCCCACCCGCAGCCGAAATACGGAACCGAAGTCAGGCACAGACCGATGGGCGCCGGCAACGCGGTCTCCGGCAGGCTGCCGCAGACGACATCGGCCTGCACGGCATGCCGGCGCAGCCGTTCGCGCGCGAGCGCGGCACGCGCAGGCTCGACCTCCATGCCGAGTGCTCGCCTGCCCTCCAGCGCGGCGGCCAGCAGGGTGGTGCCGAAACCGCAAAACGGATCGAACACGCACTCGCCCGGACGCGAATACGCGCGCACGAACGGCCGCATCTGCGTCACCCAGCCACAGTCGCGCGCCGCGAACGGGTCCAGCGCACGCAGATCGTCGGGCAGACGGTGCTCCGGTGGCTCGGGCGCGACCTCCCACCAGCTGCGTTCAGTCACGGCCGTACTCCCACAGCACATCGCGATCCGGCGACCAGCCCGCGCACAGCCTGCCGTTGGCGTGGAACACCAGCTTGTACAGCGCGCCGCTGTCATGCCTGCGATGCATGTGCGCGTAGTCCGACGCCTCGAACACCACGCACATGCCGTCGCGATGACGCAGGCGCAGGTTGCGGAAGTAATAGCCGTCGGTCGCGGCTTCCGGGGTCAGCACGTCGCGCAGCGGCGAATGCAGGCAATCCACCAGCAGGCGTTCGATCGGAACCCGCGTGGCATCGGTATACCGACGCGTGGCGTTGTCGCGATAACGGGGGTCCAGCCGCGAGAATTCGCGGAAGATGACCGTCTCCGCACCCTGGTCGCGCGCCCACTGCAGATAGGCGGCGACGCCGACGGCGTCCTCGACGCCGCCGCGCTGCACGATGCAGACCAGACGCAGCGGCACACGCGCACGCAGGCGTTCGACGGCGGTGGCGAAGCCCTGCTCGGAGCCGAGCGTCCAACCGGGGCGGAAACGCATGATCGCCTGATTGCGATCGGCGCAGTGGTGATGCCGCGACAGCTCCGCCCACGACAGCCCGAATGCGAGGAAGGCATCGGCCAACGCCTCGCCGCCCTCCGCGGCGAAGCCCGCACCGTTCGTGTAGAGCACCCGCTCCTGGACGGCGACGCCGTCGCGCTCTGCGGCCTGCAGTGTGTGCAGCAGCCGCAGGCACCAGTCGTGGTCGTCGGTGGTTTCCAACCCCGACAGCGAGTAGGAGAGCGGCAATCCCCGCAGTTGGGCCAGCGCGGCGGCGAGCGCATCGAAATAATCGGCGCCGGGCCGCAGACGCGCGGCGGCGGTCTCGCCTTCGATGCGCAGATTCTCCGAACAGAACCGGCAACGCGCCGAACACGGCTCGACCGCCGCATACGGCGTGAAGGTGATCGGCAGTGCGATGCGATACCCGCGACCGGCAATGACCCGGGTGGCCCAGCGCGCCGGGTCGTCTTCGCCGGGGCGGCGGCGAATCACCGGAATCCACGCATCCGCCCATCCACCCCAGGCCTCGGTGCCGGGCGCGGGCGCGATCTCGATCTCGGTCTCGATGACACGCGCACCCATGGCCTACAGGCGCTCCGCGTCGGCACGGGCGCGCACCTGCTCGAACTGCCAATCGCACAGCAGCTGCCCGTTTTCCCACACGGTCCGCATGGCATCGTCGAAGCCCGCCGGCCGCTGCAGCGCCTCCAGCGAGGCCGCGGACGGCGGCACCGGCTCGGTGCGGTAGCCGCCGTACTCGCGGTGGCGCAGCAGGGTCATGCGCCCACGCTTGCTCTGCTTGCCCTTGTCGGTGACCGGGTCCTTGTAGACATCGATCCATTCGCCGTCGACGCGCGCGGCCGAGCATTTCAGCGCGAACTTCTGGGTGTCGCGGTCCAACCGCTGCAGCAGCGCACCACCCATGCCGAAGGCGATGTTGTCGGTGGCGTAGCCGGCGTCGGTGATGCGCTCCAGAATGGCGCGGATGCTGTCGGGGTCCACGCCGTCGCCCTGGATCACGCGGACATGGTTCAGCACGCGATAGCCCTTGCCGTTGACGGTGTGGCCGAAGGCCTCGTCCAGCAGGGTCATGCACTGGTGCACCACCTCCACCGGGTCGCCGGAATCCGGACGCACCACCAGGGTCGCGCCCGAACGCACCACCTCGTCCTTCAGCGTGCGGCCCCAGTGTTCGCGGATGGCGTGGTAGATGTCGTAGCTGTCCGAGACCACGGCGACGAGAGCGCCGGGTTTGGCGAAGCGTGTCAGCATGTTGCGGTACGCATCGACCTCGCGCTCGCGGCCCCAACTGGTGATGGTGCTGTGCTCGGCGGCGGGGATGGAGAAGCCAGCCATCTCCGCGCCGTAGTAGGCGCGCGCCGCCAGCAGGCCGGAGACGGTGTCGGTGCCCATGAAGTTCACCAGATGCGCGCAGCCGCCGATCGCGGCCGATTCCGTGCTGGACACGCCGCGTGCGCCGAAGTCGTGGAGCTTGAAGGGCAGCTGCCCCGCGGGGTCGTCGCTGGTGCGCTCCAGGAACCGGCGCAGGGTCTGCTTGATGTGCCAGCTGATGGTGGCCACGGTCACCGGGTACCACAGGCGCAGCAGCAGGGTTTCCAGATACGACGGCACCCAGAAGGCGCCCGGGTCGGTGGATTCGATGGCCACCAGCGCCTGATGCGTGGGCACCACGCTGCCTTCGGGCACCGCACGGATACGGATCGGCAGATGGCCGCCGAGACGGTCGACGATGTCGCGCCAGCCGGCCTCGTTGAACGGCTCGCCGTGCGCGGCGAACAGGTCGCGCGCTTCGTCGATGTCGGCATGGGTGACGGGCCGCGCCAGATATTCCTTTAGGATGCTCTGCAGGCCGAAGAACACGGTGCGGTCGTAGCGGCCGCCACGGGATTCGACGTAGAAGAACGCGGCATCGGTGCCGGGCGGGTATTGCAGCCAGTGGCTGGCCTTGTAGCTGTCGGTGTTGAGCAGCAGGTTGTCGAGAGCGAGCGTGGTGCGAATGGTCATGACGGAAGCTCCTTCGCGTCGGTGAAGCCGGCGGTCTGTCCGCCGGCGGGAATGGGCCGCGTCAACCGCGGCCCAGGAAGTATTCGAGGATGTGCAGATGGTCGTCGTAGAGCTGCGGCCCCATCTCCAGCGCTTCGCTCACCGGCACCCAGCGCGCCTTGTCGGCATCGTCGCCGCCGCGCACGGCCGGCAGCGGGCCGAGCGGGAAGTCGAAATGGAAGGCATGGGTGATGGTGCGCCCGCGCAGGCTGCGGTCGGGGTGATCGAAGACATGGGTGTGTTTCAGGGAGCCCTTCAGCACCGGCAGCGGCAGCTTCACCCGGGTTTCCTCGCGCAGTTCGCGCAGGCAGGCATCCAGCACCGTTTCGTGCTGGCCGACGAAGCCCCCGGGCAGCGCCCACAGGCCCTTGCCGGGTTCAGCACGTCGGCGCACCAGCAGCACGTGCCCGGAGTGCACCACCACCGCATCGGTGGTGACGAAGGTGGGCGGATACGGCGCGTCGACCCACGCGGCGCGGTACTGCTCGATGAAGCGGTATTCCTCGACCAGCTGCGTGAACGCCGGCGAATTCCTGCGGAACGCATCGAGCATGTCGTACACCGGCGCCGGCACGTTGGCGCGGATCAGCATCAGACCGCCGTGCGTCTCCAGGCGGTTGGCCTCGAACAGATAGCGGCGCAGCTCGGTGGCCGACAGCGCCTCGGTGTGGGCCACGTCGATCAGCGGCCACTGCGGGAACTCGCGCAGGTAGTAGCTGCTGGCGTCCTTGTCCTGGCCGATCAGGCCGATGCGCGCCGTGGCATCGCCACCGTCGTCGGCCACGGCCTCGGCCACCGTGCGCTGGACCGCGGCGACCCAGTGGCTTTCGTTGTAGAGATGGTCGCGCAGCGGGCGCACGATCAGCCGATCGCCGACATCGGCCAGGGCGGTACCGATCATCACCGCGCGCTCGGCGACGGTCCACGGGTTCTTGATGGTGCGGGGGGTGTCGGCTGAGCCGACCAGGAAGATGAGCCTGCGCGCACGTGCGAGAGCGTGGCGGGCGACGGCGGCGTGGCCGTTGTGGAAGGGCTCGAAGCGGCCGATGAAGACGAGATAGTCGAGCATCTCGCGGCCGGGGGCGGGCTGCCCTGCGGCGCCCTGCACGCCTTTCGGCGTGGTGCTGCGTGTATCCATGAGGCTCCCTCACGGTGGATGGTGGATGGCTTCGGGTCTGTCCCTCGGCGCACCTACAGATTACGCCGATGAGCGGCGAAGGCAAGCCCACCGGGGCCGTCGGCGATACGGCAGCAGGAATACGATTTCGCGCATGCTGCAACGCAACATCCAGCGCGTAGTCTGTGCGGATGGAGAGTCGACGCCCACATGGAACCGCAGGCCGGCGCCCCGCCACCGCGAGGCAGCGCCATTCGATAGGCCGGTTGCGCCGTGCTGCCGTATGCAGCCTCGCGCTGCTCGCCGTGACCCGCCCGGCATTCGCCGACGTGCAGTCGTCGGCGACAGCCCCCGGCACCGCGCTGCGGATCGCCGCGCTTGCGGACCCGCACGGGGATGAGCGAACGCCCCCGGTGGTGATCGACGGGCACGTCGACGAAGCCGCATGGGCATCGGCCACGACCGTCGAGCTGGCCTACGAGAACAACCCCGGCGACAACACGCCCGCCGCCGTGCGCACCACCGCGCTGCTGTTCCACAGCGGCGATGCGCTGTATCTCGCGTTCCGCGCCGAAGACCCCGACCCGTCGGCGATCCGCGCCTTCCTGCGCGATCGCGACGCGCTGTACGAGGACGATTTCGTCGGCATCCAGATCGACACCTTCGACGACCAGCGGCGCGCCTACGAGATGTTCGCCAACGCGCTGGGCGTGCAGGCCGATGGCCTGTTCGACGAGACCCGCAATGTCGGCGATGCCGCCTGGGACGGGCTGTGGACGAGTGCGGGCCGCATCACCGAGCGCGGTTACGAGGTGGAGATGCGCATCCCGTTCGCGGCCCTGCGCTTTCCGCATGCGGACGCGGAGACCGTGCGCCACTGGGGCCTGCGCCTGATGCGGATCCGTCCGCGCGATTACCTCTACGTCTATTTCGACCGGCCGCGCGCGCGGGGCGCCGCCTGCAACCTGTGCACGATGGGCAGACTGCGCGCGCCGGAAGGCATCGCCGGCGGCGACACGCTGGAGATCGTGCCCACGCTCACGCTGGGCTACGCGCAGCGCCGCGAGCGTGGCGGCGGCTGGCGCGAAGTCGACGGCCTGCGCGCCGAGCCCGGCCTGGACGTCGCCTGGGGGCCGACGCCCGACCTCACGCTCAGCGGCACGCTGAACCCGGATTTCTCGCAGGTGGAAAGCGACAGTGCGCAGTTGGACCCGACTTCCAATTTCGCCCTGTTCTTCCCCGAACGCCGGCCGTTCTTCCTGGAGGGCTCGGACTACTTCACGATGCCGCTGACCGCGGTCTATACCCGGCAGATCGCGGACCCGGACGCGGGCCTGCGCGTCACCGGACGCAGCGGCCGGCAGGCCTACAGCGTGGTCGCCGCGCGCGACGCGGTCACCACGCTGCTGCTGCCCGGCACACTCGGTTCGCAGCTGCGCGTGCTGGACGCGGCGAACGACGCCTTCATCGGCCGCTGGCGCTACGACGTGGCCGGGCGCGGCAGCGTCGGCGCCCTGGCCACCTGGCGGCAGGGCGAGGACTACCGCAATGCGCTGGTGGGCGCGGACCTGCGCTGGCTGCAGGGGCCGCACGCCATCGATGCACAGTTGCTGCGCAGCGAATCGCGCTACCCGACCGAACTCGACACGCAGGGCGCGCTTGCCGCCGGCACCCGTCCTGCCGGCAACGCGGGCCTGGCCGAATACCGCTACAGCGACAGCCGCTGGACCGGGCGCCTCGCGCACACCCGCGTGGACGCCGGCTTCAGCGCGGATCTCGGCTTCATCGGCCAGGTCGGCTACCGGCGCAGCGATGCGAGCGGCAGTCGCAGCTGGTACGGCGATGGCGATGCCGCGTTCAACAAGGTAGTGCTGAGCGCTTGGCTGCAGTACGCGCAGTTCGAGGATGGCGCATTGCTGCAGCGGCAGGGCGAGACGGGCCTGACGCTGTCCGGGCCGCTGCAGTCCACCTACGCCTTGAACGCACTGACGCGCACGCGGTACTGGGCCGGCGCGCTGTTCGACGAATCCTGGGGTACCGCATCGGCCACGCTGACCGCACGTCCCGGCCTGAAGCTCGGCCTGTCGCTGCGTGCGGGCGAGCAGCTGGACCTGGTCGCCGCGCGCGTGGGCCGGGTACGCGAATGGCAGCCGAATCTGGTGCTGGACGCCGGCCGCGGCGTGAACCTCACCGTGAACTACCTGCAGCAGCGGCTGCAGCGCGACGGCGGCACGGCGTTCGAGGCACGCGTGCTGGATGCGCGGTTCGCGTGGCAGTTCGACACGCGCCAGCGCCTGCGCCTGTCGCTGCAGGGCACCGAGCTGCGCCGCGACCCTGCGCGCTACACACAGCCGGTGGAGTCGCGCACGCGCGCACTGGGCGCGCAGCTGGTGTATTCGTACCGCATCGACCCGCGCACCGGCGTGTATGCCGGCTATGCCCACGGCGGGTTCTCGGACGATCTCACGCCGTCGCTGGCCGACCGCAGCCGCAGCCTGTTCCTGAAGATCGGCTACGCCTGGCTGCCGTGAGCCCTGCCGGCCCGATCAGCGCCCGGCAGGCGACGGGTACACATGCAGACCGTCGAAGTCCGCCTTGCCCAGCGGCACGCCCGCGCCGCGCAGTGCGATATAGGCGGCGGTCAGGTGGAAATAAAGATTCGGCAGGGCGAATTCGTGCAGGAAACGCTCGCCCGGCAGGGTGATGTCCGCATCGCCCGCGCGCTCGACGACCAGCCGCCCCGCCGCATCGGCGAATGCCTCGGGCGCGAGCGCCTGCAGCAGCGCCTGCGCGCGTGCGATGCGTGCGCGCAGGCCGTCGGGTGTGTCGGGATCGTCCCCGTATTCCGGCCGCGTCTGACCGGCCAGCGGGAAGGCGGTGCGCAGCGTGAGATTCACCAGGATCTGCCCCTGCACGCCGAAAGGCAGCATGCCGGCCGCGGGCCTCGTGTCCATGAGCCCGTCCAACGCGAACCCGCCGCCTGCCGCATGCGATTCGGCCAGCGCCAGCCACGCATGCAGGCGCTGCAGCGCATCCAGACAGCGGGGCACCGAGGCGGTGTACAGCGGGGGCGCGGGCGATGCGGCGGAAGTGGACATGGGCGGACCGGGACCGTGAGTGAAGGCACGAAGGAATGCGTAAAGGGATGAAGCCGGCGCCACTGTAGACGAAGGCGACCGGGCCGCGGCAGGCCGTACGCGCTCAGCCTGCGCGGGCCAGGCCGCGGCGTGCATGCCGCGCCGCGATGAGCCGGCGCCCGAACGCGATGCCGGGGCGCTCGACCCACCGCTCCGTCGCGCGCGCCAGCACCGCCGTGGCGAGCACCGTCGCGGGCACGAAGATCGCCACGGCGACCACCGGCCCCACCACCGCCGCCACATCCGCCGCGATGGCATACACCAGCTTGTGCGCGAAGATGAAGTGCAGCAGATAGATCGAGAACGACAGCTCGCCCAGCCTGCGCAGCCACGCGGGATTGGCGGCCGGGCACAGCGCCAGCAGCCGGAACAGGCACAGGAACGACAGCGCGGCGGTCACCGGAATCCACGCGAAGCGCAGCGGCGATTCGCCGTACCACACCAGCAGCGTCGCCAGGGTGCCCGCCGCAAATCCGAGTGCATTGCCGCCCACGCCACGCAGCGGCCAGCGGCCGTCGCGATCGAGAACGTAATAGACCATGCCGAACACGAACACCGGCAATTGCACCAGCAGGTTGAAGTACAGGAACCCGTTGTTGCCGATGTCCTGCCCGGTGAACGCCATCGCCAGCCGCAGACCGGCCTGGGACAGCGCGACCGCGGCCACCGCCGTCGCCAGCAGGGCCGCGCGGCCGCGCCCGGCTGCGGCGGCCACGCACCAGGCCAGCAGGGGAAACACCGCATAGAACGCCATCTCGGTACCGATCGACCAGCCGCCGGGCACGATGCTGTTGTTCGCCTCGGGCACGAAGCCGTGCACGAACAGCAGATTGGCGAGGATGTTGGACGGGTCGTGATACTGCGCGGGCACCGCCGCGGCTCCGCCCCGTGCGGCGCTCCACAGCGCCTCGACCAGCGCGTACAGCGGAATGCCCAGGCAATACAGCGGCGCGATGCGGAAATACCGGCGTATCCAGAACGCGGAGAGCCTGCCGTCAGGTTCGGCGCGCCCGAACCACGAATGACAGAGCGTGAAGGCGGATGCGACGAAGAACGCCTGCACGCCCATCTGCCCATAATCGGTGAACATGCGCAACGCTTCGGGCTTGCCGTCCACCGACTGCGCGGTGTGCACCATCACCACCAGCAGAATCGCGATGCCGCGCATGCTGTCCACATACGGAAATCTGGTCATCCCTGCCTCCGTGACCGTCCATGTCGCACCGGCGCGATGCCGATGGGCGGGCGCCGCTCCGTGCGCGCCCTCAAAGCCAGATTAGCCGGCGGTTGCGCGCGTCCGCACGCATGCGGCACATGTATTCGTTTGCACGCGCGCGGCCTGCACATTGCGCAAAGCGCATGCACGCACCTGCGATGCACCGTGCCACGTCCGGGCCTCGGCGCGGAGCGCGTGCGCGAGCGGCATTCCCCGCGCCTGCACGGGCATCTGCATTCGTTTACACCGGACCGCGCACGACCTGAATTCGTTTACAGCAGCGCGATGCGCAGCAACGATGTTGCGCTGCAGCATTTCCGGCTTATGGTCGTGTCCGGGAGGACACACGGCGGCCGCGTCCATCGCATTGCGGGACGTCCGCCATGAGACGACAGGAGTCGTGCACATGCAGCAGTTCGAAATGGGCATCGCCGCCACCGATGCCGCCACCGGCATCGCGGGGACGGACGCTACACACCCGCCCGCCACACACGGCGCCAGCGGATTCCCGGCCCCGGCGCTCGCCAGTCCCGGCGCACCGCTACGCGATGCGCTGCATCGCCTGTGGCACGCCGACATCCGCTTCGCTCGCAGCGGCGCGCAACGCCTGTGGTTGGCGCTGGCCTCGCTGGCCGGCATCGCGCTGTGGCTGTGGCCGCAGGGCATCGTGTCCGACTTCGCCGCACTGAGCGGAGCGGAGGCCGTGCGCGTGTTCTACATGGTCCCCGACCTCGAACTGTCGCTGCTCGGTGGCTCGATGGCGACGCTGCTGCTGTGGCTGGCGGTGGCGCGCGCGGGTTTCGTGATCCTGGTCGGCCTGCTCGACATGGCGCTCTACCGGCGGATCACCGGCCGCCCGTTCGACTGGGAATCGATGATCAACGTCTCCATCGTCAACGCCGTGTTCATCGCGGTGGGCGGCATCGCCCTGCTCAACCTGCCGGTGCGCGACGCATTGCAGGCCTACGACGCCCTGCTGGAGCGCGTGCCCACGCTGGTCGATCTCAACGGCGCGCTGGCGCTGGTGCTGGCGGCGTTGATCGGCGACTTCTGCTTCTACTGGTCGCACCGCCTGTGTCATGGCAACCGTTTCTTCTGGTACCTCGGGCACATCTATCACCACCGCAACCGCAGCCTGTCGCAGCTGACCACCGCGATCGAACCGCCGTTCAAGCTGCTGCAGGCCTCCGGCGCGCTGTCGCTGCTGCTGCTGCCGCTCCTGTCGAAGCTGTTCACCACCGACATCGCGGGCGCCGGCATCGCGCTGGTGGTGCTGATGGTGGTCGACACCTGGACCGACCCCTCGCATTCGCCGGCGATGTACTGGCTGGAAGCGCGCTCGAAGGCGCTGAAGTCGCTGCGCCTGGTCTTCGTCACCGTGGGCGTGCATTTCATGCACCACGCGCGCGAAACCGAAGGCCCCTACCGCACCGGCTGCAATTTCGGCGCGCGGTTGACGGTGTGGGACCGCCTGTTCGGCACCTACGTCGAGCCGACCGACCACATTCCCGACACCGGGCTGTTCGATCCGCATGCGGACACCTGCGTGAACCCGCTGCGCTACCTGCTGCTGCCTCCGCTGCGGATGGCGCTGGAGCTGCGCGCCAATCCCGTGCGGAGCTGGCCGAAGATCCTCTTCGCGCCCACGTCCTATGAGCCGCCCCATCGCATCGGCATGAGCCACTGAGCCCAGCCCACCGCACCCTGACCCGGGAGACCATCGCCATGTACGACCATGCCCTGATCGACCGCACCCTGCTGGAGATCGCCCGCGCCCGCACCGCCGCACCGCCGGGCCTGTCGCCCGGCGCACGGATGCTCCGGCTGTTCCGGCCATCGCTGCGTCTCGCCGCCGCGCTGCGCTTCCGCACGCAGCGCGTGCCGGGCTGAAGATCCGCCCTTCTGCAGGGCGCCGATGCCCGTCCCTGCGCCGTCTCTGCACCGTCCATCGTCTATCCCTACAGCGACCGTGCAGGGACCAGCCGCAGCGAGCGGACCCCACCCCAAACACACCGGGTGACGACCGCA
>CBFGMS010000006.1:0-87317 GCA_965649985.1 uncultured Gammaproteobacteria bacterium
CCTCGGCCGCGAGCGCGCGCAGGAAGGCGTCGGGCTGTTTGATCAACAGGCCGCAGCCGTCGCCGCTGAGCCCGTCGGCGGCCACGCCGCCGCGGTGGGTCATGCGCGCCAGCGCCGTGAGCGCGCGCTGCACCAGCGCGGCACTGGGCTTGTCGTCGAGCTGGGCGATCAGGCCGAAACCGCAGCTGTCGCGCTCGTCGCGGGGGTCGTAGAGGCCGGTCGCCGGGGCGGCGTACGGCGAAGCCGGGACTTGCGCAGGCAAGTCCGCGTCGGGCACGGCGAGATCGCCAGTGCGGTGATCCATGCAGGTGCGCTCCGGGTGGTGGGGGTGCGGACACCGCGCGCCTGAGGCACGCCGCATCCGACGCGGGGTGAACCTCGACTTAAGCACACTTGCTGCGACGCAGCAAGCGGGGTCGGGGCCTCGTCGGAAGGGCCGCCTCGGACGCTCTGGCAGGTCACCGATCCGGTCGGACCAGGCATGCAACAGGCCCCGTGCGCTTGGTCGTGGGCGCTCGCGGGAGTGCCCTGCCCGGCGGGCGGCACGGGGCCCTGTTGGCGGGCTGGCGAGACCGGGAAGCGGCGCTCCGCAGCATCGCTCCAAACCCGCGCCCACGTCCGCGCCCTGCATCCGACAGACCGCGTACCACGCACACACTCGACACGGGCGCAGGGGGCTACACTGCGTCCGCGCCGCTGCGGCGCCCTTCCCCGCACCTGCCCGTGACCCTCGCCGCCTCCGCGTCCGGCCGCCGCGCCGCGCTCGTCTTCATCTTCGTGACCGTGCTGATCGACGTGCTGGCGTTCGGCGTGATCATCCCCGTGCTGCCGCATCTGATCGAGGATTTTCTGGGCGGCTCGACCTCGAAGGCCGCGCTGTGGGTCGGCATCTTCAGTTTCAGCTTCAGCCTGGTGCAGTTCTTCAGCATGCCGGTGCTGGGCGCGCTGTCGGACCGCTACGGGCGCCGGCCGGTGATCCTGCTGTCGTGCCTGGGGCTGGGCCTGGATTTCGTGCTGATGGCGATCGCGCCGAACCTGTGGTGGCTGTTCGTCGGCCGCATCCTGTCGGCGATGACCTCGGCCAGTTTCAGCACCGCGAACGCCTACATCGCCGACATCACCGCGCCGGAAGAGCGCGCGAAGAGCTACGGCATGATCGGCGCGGCCTTCGGCCTGGGCTTCATCCTCGGCCCGCTGATCGGCGGCGTGCTGGGCGATGTCCATGCGCGCGCACCGTTCTGGCTCTCGGCCGGTCTCGCCATCGCCAACGTGCTGTACGGCCTGTTCGTGCTGCCCGAATCGCTGCCGCCGGAGCGGCGCACCGCGCGCTTCGACTGGTCGCAGGTGCATCCCTTCGGCGGTTTCGCGCTGCTGCGCCAGTACCCGCAGATCTGGGGCCTGGCGGCGGTGGTGTTCATCGCCAACCTGGCGCACTACGTGTACCCGAGCACCTTCGTGCTGTTCGCCGGCGAACGCTACGGCTGGGGCACCAAGGAGGCGGGGTATGTGCTCGCGGTGGTCGGCGTGCTGAGCGTGATCGTCAACGCCCTGCTGGTGGGCCGCGTGGTCAAGCGTCTGGGCGAGCGGCGGGCACTGCTGTTCGGGCTGGGCTGCGGCGTGGTCGGCTTCCTGGTGTACGGCGCGGCCTTCACCGGATGGCTGTTCCTGATCGGCCTCCCGATCAGCGCGCTGTGGGCGATCGCCACGCCGGCCTCGCAGGCCTTGATCACCCGTCAGGTCGGGCCGCAGGCGCAGGGCCGGGTGCAGGGTGCGCTCAGCAGCCTCACCTCGCTGGGCGGCATGATCGGGCCGCTGATGTTCGCCGGCAGTTTCAGCGTCTTCATCCGCGAGGACACGCCGGTGTATCTGCCGGGCGTGGCGTTCTATCTGGCGGCGGGGTTGCTGGCGATCGGCGTGCTGGTGGCCTGGCGCTACGCGCGCGCGCCGCGTGGGGCAGACGATGCCGCGCCGCCCGCGGCGCAGCCTGTCGAAGGCGGTTGAGGGCATCGCCCAACGCAGGCAGGGACGGATAACGAGAGTCCGCACAAAGCGAAAGCCCGCCTTGCGGCGGGCTTTCGTCGGGAAGCTCGACCCCGCTGTCGCGGGAGCAAACGGCGTCAGACGCCGATCACTTGATCTTGCCTTCCTTGTACATCACGTGCTTCCGAACGACGGGGTCGTACTTCTTGACTTCCATCTTGGTCGGGGTGTTCTTCTTGTTCTTGTCGGTGGTGTAGAAGTGACCGGTACCGGCCGACGAGATCAGGCGGATTTTGTCGCGCTTGGAGGCCATGGTGCTCTACTCCTCAGATCTTTTCGCCACGGGCGCGCAGCTCGGCGAGCACGGCGTCGATACCGTTCTTGTCGATGGTGCGCAGGGCCTTGGTGGAAACGCGCAGCTTCACCCAGCGGTTCTCGGAGGCCACCCAGAAGCGGCGCTCGTGCAGGTTGGGAAGGAAACGGCGGCGGGTCTTGTTGTTCGCGTGCGACACGTTGTTGCCGGTCGCAGCGCGCTTGCCGGTGACTTGGCATTCGCGGGACATACGTACCTCTCGATCAGGAACGGCGCGCCGGCAGGGTGAGCCGGGTGCGGCGATCCGTGGTGTCTCCCATGGCCCGGGAAACGGCGGCCCCGCCGTCGGCACGGGCCGACGTGTGCGTTGCGGGAAGCTTGAAGCCCGCGGCGACGGCGACCGGACGCAGGCCTGGGGCCAGGGTCCGATGCGGCCGGCCCGGTTCGCGGTCCGGGCTGCCGGCGGAGGTCGGAAAACCCATGCCGGGCGCAGCGAGCCGGGCATTATCGCCGGAAACGACGGCGCTGGCAAAGTCGCCTGCGGAGCGACAATGCCGCCCGGCGTCGACGGGACTTCGGGACACGGGGATGCTTGCCCTCCAGATCGTCCGGCCCACCGCCGGCGGTCTCGCAACCTATTGTTTAAAAAACATATTTCCAGAATCGCGCCCGTGCCAAAGCTGCCCGCAGTTGCCATCGCGCCCGCCTGGCTCACGCCCACCTGGTCCACGCCCGCGGCCGGTATGCGTCCCCCGGGCGGCTTGGGCTACCATCGCCGCTGCGCCGGCGCACGGAAGCGGCCCACACGGTCCGGCACACCCGCGTGCCAGCCGCCGCGGCCTCGGGAGCCGGGATTGTGGCGATACGATCGCGATGGCGCTCCTGGCGACCCGCTCCTCTCGACGCGTTCCCGCCGACACATGCTCGCCGGGGGAGTCCGGACGGCACGCGCCATCGGCCCACCCCTTACAACACGACCACCTCAGGGAACACGTCCACGATGCCGCACGCCGATTTCATCGCCATCACCGAGAATGCCGTCCCCGCCGAGACCTGCGCGGACATCGTGCGCCGCATCCGCGACAGCAAGGCGCTGCTGCCGGGGCGCGTGGGCGGTGGCGTGTTCCCCGACCTGAAGGACAGCCGCGACATCGCCATCAGCGGCCAGGCCGAATGGCGCGACGTCGAGAATCTGCTCAACACCGCGATGCTGCGTGCGCTGGTGGCCTACCTGCGCGAGTACCCGCAGACGCTGATCGCGCCGCTGATGCTGCAGCAGCCCGGCCCCGACGGTCAGCTGCGCCGCCTCTCGGCCGAAGACCTGCATGGCATGCACGAGGATGCGCTGGTCGAACTGATCCGCACGTGCCTGCGTCCCGGCGCGATCAACCTGCAGTGGTACACCGCCGGCCAGGGTGGCTACCCGTACTGGCACTGCGAGCTGTATCCGCAGGACGGCAGCGCCGAAACCCTGCACCGCCACCTGCTGTGGACGCTCTACCTCAACGACGAGTTCGAAGAGGGCGAGACCGAGTTCTACTTCCAGGACCGCAAGGTCACGCCGAAGACCGGGTCGCTGCTGATCGCCCCCAGCAGCTTCACCCACACCCACCGCGGCAACCGGCCGCAGGGCGGCGACAAGTTCATCGCCACCAGCTGGGTGCTGTTCCAGCGCGCCGAGCGGCTGTACGGCCAGCATTGAGGGCCTGCGCAGGTGCCGGGCGCCTGCATCGCGACACACCTCTCCCACGGCGATCGCCGAGGCCCCACCGTGCCCCGCGGCGTGCGCGGGCTCACGTGCGCGTTTTTGCCATGCACCCACGCTCCCTGCGTGCGTCGCCGCGTGACGGCGTGACGGCGTGACGGCGTGAGGCATCGTCGCGCGCGATGACGCGCACATCGGCCCGGCCGCCACCGGGCCCGGGCAGGCGATCCGGCCTGCGCGCCGATACCGCGAGCGCCTCGCGCGCACCCGGTTTGGCACTCGGGGCGTCCACATCACGTGTGTGCGGGAGTCGGCCGCTTCGCGCCGACGCCCATGGCGGTGCGCAGGGGGCGTGCGTTCGCGCACGGCAGCGCCTTCGCTCATTCCGTCCACACGGATCAGATCAAGGAGATCGTTCCCATGTTCCATTCCCGCTTCCCGTCGCGCCTGCGACGTGCCGCATTCCGTTGTCTGCTCGCCTGCGCCGCACTCGCCTGCGCGGGGGCCGCGCGGGCCGATGTCCTGGGGACCTACCAGTCCTTCACGCCTGCCATCGCGTTCGACCCGGGCACCCAGCGAGGCCTGGCCGTCTACGAACAATATGGCCGGATATGGGGGCAGCAGGTGGACGCCGAAGGCCGCGTGATCCCGGGCACGGCCGTGCAGCTGTTCCCGCGGGGAGCCGACAATGCGCGCTATCGCGACCCGGCCATCCTGTTCAAACGCCCACAGAACCGCTATTACGTGGCCGCCGTCCGCCGGACGCCGCGGGAGTTCCTGGGCCAGACCTATCTGAGCGCGGACGGGATCGAGCTGGCGGCGCTGGACCGGGATGTCGGCCTGCTGGCCGTGCAGACCATCCGGACTCCGGGGCAAGGCTCGTTTCCGACGATCACCGAGGGCGAGCGCAGGCCTGCGCTGAGCGCCGACACCCTGAACGATGCGAGCTGCTGCGTGAGCCTGTTCTGGACCGACGCGCGCGGTGGCGCCGCGAACCGGCTGTATGCGGCCAATTTCGACCCGTTGCTGCAGGGAGGCACGCCCGCGGTGATGACGCTGGATGCTCAGGCCAACTACGCCACCGACGTCGCGGTGGCCTACGACCCGTCGCTCGATCGCTACGGCATCGCCTACAACGCCTGCAACGTGGTCGGCGCCTATTGCGGCACCGCCGTGCTCGGGCTCAATGCTTGGAATTTCGGCGCACCGCGCAGGATGAGCCTGCTGGTGCGCGGCAGCCGGATTCCGACCCGCCCGGCCATCGCCCATGTGCTGCGCCCGGGAGGCACACCGGAACATCGTTTCGTCGTGGCCTGGAACTGGCGGGAGGGCAGCGCCAGCGGCGTCGGCGTGAATCTGGTGCAGGACACCGGATCGGCGCTGGTCTCGCGCAACGCGCTCCCCAGTCTGAGCTACACCAGCGGCCTGGTGTCGAATACGGTGGCACGCAGCAACCCGCGCGTCATTTCGCTGGAAGACGGTCGCCGCGCGCTTGTGGTGGCCAGCGGCGAATCGGTGCTGTCGGGCAGCGGGCAGGTGTTCGCGACCTTCACCATCGACCTTTCCACCGTCCGCACCACGATGGGGTTCGCGCTGTCTCCGAGCGCGCCGTACATCCCCTGGGGCGATGTGGCGCTGGCGCCCGCCAGTGGCCGTGCCGTCGCCGTGTGGGAGCAGGACACTTACGAAGGTGGGACCTGGACCTGGTCGTATGGGGACGGAGCAGGTGCGATCTGGACTTGCGGCGGGGGTTCAATCCCCGCCGCAGCCACTGCTGCAGCCATCGCCACCACCGCTTCCGCCATCGTCGCCGAAGCCGTCGGTGGTGCCGTCGAAGCGGGTGTCCTGGAAGTCGCGTGCGGAGTGGCTGCCGCAGCCGCCGCAGCCGCCGCCGGCATCGCCCACCGGCTTGGGCACACCGGGGCCGAGCGTGTAGCGGAAGCCGTCGTCGAGCCCGAGCGCGGCGTCGAGCGCGAACAGCCGCGGCAGCCGCGTCGGGTTGCGCGGGTCGATGCCTTCGAGCTTGCAGGCATGCCACCAGGTGCGGCGCAGGGCGACGTTGTCGTCGTAGCGGCGCGAGAGGGCCGCGGCCGGCGTGTGGTGCAGGAACCGGAACCGCCCGAACGCGCGGCGGCAGAAGTCCCGGTAGTGGCGGGTGTAGAGGATGTGCTCGTGCCAGAGCGCATCGACCGCGCGCGAGGGCATGCCCACCGGCCTGCCGCGGGCGTGCAGGAACACCGCATAGAAATCCCGCAGCGCCAGCACGATGCGGACGTAGTGCAGCGGCTGGATGTCGGGGCGGCTGCGGCGGAGCTTGTCGAGGATGCCCGGTGGCAGCGGAGCGTCGCGGATATGGGCCATTCGCCGGCGATACAGCACCACCAGCCCCGCCACCAACGCACCGAACCCGCCCACCATCCACCACGCCATCGTCGCCGCCATCTCGCCTCCCGTCTTCGGTCAGGCCCCTGCCTGCCGTCGCCGTATTGTCATGGGGCCAGCATGACAGCGCGGTTACACTGGCGCCATGTCCGAATCCACCCTGCTGCTGCCGCTTCTCATCGCACTCCTGGTCGTGTCCGTCGTCGCGGTTCTGCTGCTGCTCGCGCTGTGGCTGCGCCGGCCCGGCGCCGGGCTGGACTCGCTGCGCGAGCGCATCGAGGACACGCTGCGCGCCGAGCAGCGCGACGGCCGCGGCGAACTGCGCCAGCAGCTGGACAGCCTGGCGCTGGCCCAGGGCCAGCGGATCGAGGCCTTCGGCCGCAATCTGACCGACCTGACCGAACGCACCGACGCCCGCCTGGACACCCTGCGCGTGGCGCTCAACGAGGACGCGCACAAGTCGCGGCTGGAGCTGGCGACCAGCCAGCAGCAGTTCGCCGATGCCCTGTCCGCGCAGCTGCGCGAACTCACCGCGCGCAACGAACAGCGCCTGGGCGAACTGCGCGGCACGCTCGAAACCAAGCTCATCGAACTGCAGCGCGGCAACGAGCAGAAGCTCGAACAGATGCGCGCCACGGTCGACGAGAAACTGCAGACCACGCTGGAAACACGACTGGGCGAAAGCTTCCGCCTGGTCTCCGAGCGGCTGGAGCAGGTGCAGCGCGGCCTCGGCGAGATGCAGCAGCTGGCCACCGGCGTGGGCGACCTCAAGCGCGTGCTCACCAACGTCAAGAGCCGCGGCATCTACGGCGAGGTGCAGCTGGCGGCGCTGCTGGAGCAGGTGCTGACCATCGAACAGTACGGACAGAACGTGGCCACCGTGCCCGGCAGCCGCGAGTACGTGGAATTCGCGGTGCGCCTGCCCGGCACCGACGCCGACACGCCGGTGTGGCTGCCGATCGACGCCAAGTTCCCGCGCGAGGACTACGAGCGTCTGCTGGACGCGCAGGACCGTGCCGACGCCGATGGCGTGGCCGCCGCGGCGCAGGCGCTGGAGCGGCAGATCAAGGTCGAAGCCAAACGCATCCGCGACAAATACATCGCGCCGCCGCATACCACCGACTTCGCCCTGCTGTTTTTGCCCACGGAAGGTCTTTACGCCGAAGTCCTGCGCCGGCCGGGGTTGTTCGAGACCCTGCAGCGCGAGTTCCGGGTGACGCTGGCCGGCCCGACCACGCTGCTGGCCCTGCTCAACAGCCTGCAGATGGGCTTCCGCACCCTGGCCATCGAACAGCGCTCCGGCGAGGTGCGCGAGCTGCTGGGCGCGGTGAAGAGCGAGTTCGGCAAGTTCGCCGGCGTGCTCGAAAAGGCCCGCAACCAGCTCGACACCGTGCGCAACAGCATCGACGCCGCGGGCGTGCGCACGCGCGCGATCGAGCGCCGCCTGCGCGGGGTGGAATCGCTGCCGGCCGATCAGGCGCAGCGGTTGCTGGGCGAGACGAACGACGACGATGGCGGCGTCGACGCGACGGATTGAAGCCGCATCACCCGCGGGAGAGACGGCGTACTGCGTCCCATGCGGACCCGCCGCGCGCTCCCGGACATGACCCGCGACGACTGGCCGCGGCCAAGTGCACGCGCTAGGATCGGACCTCGCAACGGATGCAGGGGGCGCCCGATGACGACGACGGAACGACATGGGCGACACAGGGAGCCGGCTGCGCATGCGGCATCCTCGGCGGCCCGCGGACGCACCACGCCAGGCACGCTGGCGATCCGCCCATGCCTGATCGCGTTGATGGCGATGTGGGGGTCAGTGCAGGTGCACACCCTGCTGGCCCACGGCGGTGGCCTGGACCGGCACGGCTGCCACACCCAGCGCGCGACGGGGCAGTACCACTGCCACCGCGGCGCACCTCCGCCCGCGCCCGCCGCACTGAACGACGGCGGCTCCGCCTTCGCACCGCCCGCGAATCGGGTCGCACCGCCACCGCGTCGCGATGGCGCCTACGCCAACTGTACGGAGGCCCGCGCCGCGGGCGCCGCCCCGGTGCGACGCGGCGACCCCGGCTACGGGCCGCACCTCGACCGCGACGGCGACGGCATCGGCTGCGAACCACGGCGCTGAACGCCGCTGCAGCCCCATCGCACTGCGGCGAGGCGCAACACCACCCCAGATCACGACCACCCCGGTCACAACCCAAGGAGACATCGATGCAACACAAGGATTGGAGCGCCTGGCGCAGCCTGATGCCCATGAGCACGCCGAGCTTCCACGTCAGTGGTCACGTCCAGGTCGCAAACCCCGGCATCACCGCCAGCCTCAGCGCAGCCGTGCAGGCGCAGCCGAAGCCCGGCGTGCTGACCCTGCTGCTGCGCACCGAACAGAAGCCGGGAATGTGGCCCCAGGTCCTGAGCTGGCAGGAATGCACGTACGCCAGCGAGATGCCGCGCGACATGATGGCGAGCTTCCAGCGCGTGGAGATCCTTCACGACGGCGCGCTGCTGACCACGATCGAGATCACCGACGCGCATTGACCGGTCCACCCGGCGGCACGGACGGACGGAGCGTCGCCGCCGGGACACCCACGCGCCGGCATGCGTGTGAATACAGCAGCGCTGCTCACGCGCTCAGGCAACCTGCGCGCCGCGTGCAGCCGCGCGGGTGGAACCGAACCTGCAGACCCGCACCGTTTCGACGCAGTCGCCCGGCCGACTGCGTCCGCTTACCTGCCCACCTCGGCGGCGGCCTTGGCCAGCGCGCCGATCCTGGCCCAGTCCTTCGCCTTCAGCGCATCGCCCGGGACCATCCACGACCCGCCGACGGTCAGCACGTTGGGCAGCGCGAGATACGACGGCGCCTTCGCCGCGTCGATGCCGCCGGTGGGGCAGAACTTCACCTGCGCGAACGGCCCGCCGAAGCCCTTGAGCGCGGCGACGCCGCCGCTGGATTCCGCCGGAAAGAACTTGAACCGCTGCCAGCCGTGCTCCAGCCCGCGCATCAGTTCGCTGGCGGTGGCGATGCCCGGCAGCAGCGGGATGTCGCTGGCCTTGCCGGCCTCGTAGAGCGTATCGGTGCCGCCCGGCGAAATCGCGAACGCCGCGCCTGCATCACGTACCGCCTCCAGATCGGCCCGCGTCAACACGGTGCCGGCACCGACGATCGCCCCCGGCACCTCCCGCATCCGCCGGATGACCTCCAGCGCCGCCGCCGTGCGCAGCGTGATCTCCAGCACCGGCAGCCCCGCAGCGACCAGCGCCTCGGCGAGCGGAACCGCATCCTCGACCTCGCTCACGGCGAGCACGGGCACCACAGGCGCCTGGCGGAGGATGTCGTCGATGCGTTGGGTCAGAGTGTTGGTCATGGGGGCTCGGGAATGGGGAATGGGGAATGGGGAATGGGGAATGGGGAATGGGGAGTGTGATTCGGGATTGATGCAATCACACTCGACGGTCATCAAGCAAACGAATGCTTCGAAAATATCGGCTCGATCCTCAAGCAAAAAATCAGGGCCTTTGACCTTGACTGCCCTTCGGAGCGGCAGGGATTGCGGCCAAGGCCCGCAGGGCGCGCGGCGGGATGCCGCGCGTTTTTCGATGGCACATGGATGTGCCTTCGAAAAACCTCCGCAAGCGCTGCGGACCCGGCGCGCAGCGCCGGGCGCGACGATGGGCTGCCCTTTCTTTTGGTTTCTTTTCTTTGGGCAAGCAAAGAAAAGAAACCCGCGCGACAGCGCGGAAGCCTTTCACTTCTCGAACTATTTCAAGGGGATGACTGCAACGGGGCGCGATCCAGGGATCGTCGTGAAAGGTTGGCAGAGGTAGTGAACGAGCGAAACCCTCACCCCCGCCCACTCCGCAACGCCATCGCCGCCCCCAACAACCCCGGCCCCCCGTGCGTCACCACCCGGATCGTCACCGACTCCAGATACGCCGCAAACCGCCCCTTCGCCAGGAACCGCTCCCGGAACGCACTGCTGCGCAGGAACGGCACGAACCGCGGCACGATGCCGCCCGCGATCATCACCGTGCGCGAGCCGTGGATCAGCGCGGCATCGCCCGCGACGCTGCCCAGCACCGCGCAGAACCGGGCCAGCGTGCGCCGCGCGGCCAGGTCGTGCCCGTCCAGCGCCGCGGCGACGATCTCGGCCGGGTCGCGCAGCGCCTGGTGCTGGCCATTGGCATGATCGACCGCGCCGCGCAGGACCGCGTCGATATGCGCCAGACCACTGCCGCAGAGCAGCCGCTCGTTGGACACGCGGCCGAAGCGCGCGGTGAACCAGCGCGCGATCGCGGCCTCCTCTTCGCCCAGCGCGGCGAAACTCACATGGCCGCCTTCGGTTTCGACCACCTCCCAGCCCCCGGCCTCGCTGCCGACCAGCATGGCGACGCCCAGCCCGGTGCCCGGGCCGAGTACGGTCACCGGGCCCTGCAGGGGCGCATCGTCCGGGCCGTGCAGGGTGATGCGGTCTTCATGGGCCAGCGCCGGCACCGACCAGGCCACCGCTCCGAAGTCGTTGAGCAGGTGCAGCCGCTGCAGGCCCAGCGCGTCGCGCAGCTCGCTGCGGGTGAAGGACCAGGCGCGGTTGGTGAGCCGGATCTCCTCGCCGCCCACCGGACAGGCCAGTGCCAGGGCCGCCTGGCGCGGGGTCACGCCGACATCGGCCAGATAGGCTTCGCCGGCATGCTGCAGGCTGGCGAAGCGCGAGGCGTCCAGCGTGCGCGGCTGCAACACCTGCGGCCCGGGGGCGGACAGGTCGGTGAGCGCGAAACGCGCATTGGTGCCGCCGATGTCGGCGATCAATGCCAGCGCATCGTCGGTACGCCGTGCCGCCATGTCAGTGCTCCCCGGTCCCGTCGAGGGCAGCCTCGTTCACGGCGGCCTCGTTTACGAACAGCGCGCACCCGCCCTGCTCCGCCGAGCCCACCTGCACGCGCATCAGGCCGAACAGTTCGCGGCCCACGCCGACATGGTTGGCGGCCAGGTCCAGCGGTGCCGACGTGCGTGCGGCCCACGCGGACGCGTCCACCTCGGCCTGCATCGTGCCGGCTTCGGCATCGAGATGGACGATGTCGCCGTCGCGCAGGCGGCCGATGGCGCCGCCGCAGGCCGCTTCCGGACTGACGTGGATCGCCGCCAGCACCTTCCCCGAGGCGCCGGACATGCGGCCGTCGGTGAGCAGCGCCACGCGCTGGCCGCGGTCCTGCAGCACGCCCAGCGTGGGCGTGAGCTTGTGCAGCTCGGGCATGCCGTTGGCGCGCGGGCCCTGACCGATCAGCACCGCGATGAAGTGGCCTTCGAAACCGTCGCCCGGGTCGAGTTCGCCGGCCTTGAACGCGGCGATCAACGCATCCTGCGAGGTGAACACCCGGACCGGGGCGCGGATGGCGCGGTGCTCCGGCGCGACCGCCGAAATCTTGGCCACCGCGCGGCCCAGGTTGCCCTGCAGCCGGCGCAGCCCGCCCTCGCGGTCGAAGGGCTCGGCGGCGGGGCGCACGATGGCGGTATCGCCGCTGGCGGTCGGCGCATCGCGCCAGACCAGCGCGGTGCCGTCGAGCGCGGGCACCTGGCACTGCCGGCGCAGGTCGCCGCCGTGCACGCAGGCGATGTCGGCGTGCATCAGCCCGGCGTCGATCAGCTCGCGGATCACGAACCCCAGCCCGCCGGCGTTGTGGAAATCGTTCACGTCGGCGCTGCCGTTGGGATACACGCGCGCCAGCAGCGGCGTGGCCTGCGACAGCTCGTCGAGGTCGTCCCAGTCGATGACCAGACCCGCGGCACGCGCGATCGCGACCAGGTGGATCGCGTGGTTGGTCGAACCGCCGGTCGCCGCCAGGCCCACCATCGCGTTGACGATGGCCTTCTCGTCGACGGTGCGACCGATCGGGCGGAAGTCGCCGGTGAGCGCGGTGATGCGCAGCGCCTGCTCGGCCGCGGCCACGGTCAGCGCATCGCGCAGCGCAGTGCCGGGATGCACGAAGGCTGTGCCGGGCATGTGCAGGCCCATCACTTCCATCAGCATCTGGTTGGAATTGGCGGTGCCGTAGAAGGTGCAGGTGCCGGGCGCGTGGTACGACGCCGACTCGGCGTCCAGCAGCTCGTCGCGCGAAGCCTTGCCCTCGGCATAACGCTGGCGCACCGCGGCCTTCTGCTTGTTGGGGATGCCCGAGGGCATCGGCCCTGCGGGCACGAAGATCGTCGGCAGGTGGCCAAAGCTCAGCGCGCCGATCAGCAGGCCCGGCACGATCTTGTCGCACACACCCAGCATCAGCGCGGCGTCGAAGGTCTCGTGCGAGAGCGACACCGCCGTCGCCAGGGCCACGGTGTCGCGCGAGAACAGCGACAGCTCCATGCCGATCTGGCCCTGAGTGACGCCATCGCACATCGCCGGCACGCCGCCCGCCACCTGCGCGCTGCCGCCGGCGTTGCGCGCGGCCATGCGGATCAGCGTGGGGTAGTGCTCCATCGGCTGATGGGCGGAGAGCATGTCGTTGTAGGCGGTGACGATGCCGATGTTGGGCGTGCGCCCGGCCTTCAGCGCGTCCTTGTCGGCACCGCTGGCGGCGAAGGCGTGCGCCAGGTTGCCGCAGCTCAGGCGCTGGCGCGCGGGTGCATCGCGGGCGATGGCGGCGTCGATCTTCGCCAGATAGGCCGCGCGCAGATCGCGGCTGCGCTCGGCGATGCGGGCGGTGACGCGTTCGACGACGGGGTGCAGGCTCATGGCGGTCTCTTCTTCGGGGTGTGCTTCAGTGTGTGGTCGCCGGCGTGCGGCACGACGGCGATGCCCGCGTCACGGGCACCAGTGAATATGCACCAGCGCACCCGGCGCGTGCAGGAACGCGGATATCGGGGCGTTGCGTGCGTCCTCCGCGGCCTGCGCCGCGGCCAGCACCTCGCGCTTGCGCGCGCCGGTGACGATCAGGTGCAGATGGCGCGCGCGCAGCAGGCGCGCACGGCCGAGGGTGATGCGCGGGTACGGCGCTTCGGGCGGCAGCGGATCGGGCACGATGGCGAAGGCGTCTTCCTCCGCGTCCAGGGCGAGCGCCTGCTCCAGGCCGGCCACGCGCGGGAACAGCGACGCGGTATGCGCGTCCTCGCCCATGCCCAGCACCACCGCGTCGAAGGCCTCGGCATTGCGCGCCAGCATCGCCCGCGCCTGCGCGAGCGAGGCGTCGGCATCGCCGTCTTCGGCGGTCAGCGCTTCCACCCGCACCCCGCGCGCCGCGGCGAAGGCCTCGCGCAGGCCGCGCAGGTTGCTGGCCGGGTCGGCATGCGCCACGCAGCGGTCGTCGCCGGGCATCACCGCGATCTTCGACCAGTCCAGCCCGTCCCGCGCCGCAAGCGCGCGGTAGATCGGGAAGGGCGTGCGCCCGCCCGCCAGCGACAGCAGCGCCCTCCCGCGCTGCGCCAGCGCTTCGGCACAGGCCTGCGCCAGGGTTTCGGTGAGCGCGGCGGTCAGCGCTTCGGCGTCGGGATAGTGGTGTTCTTGCCAGGGCATGGAAGACGGGATCGTGAGGGAAGAGTGTGGGTTCCGGGTTCCGGGTTCTGGAGTCTTGAACTCGCTGCCCCCGAACCCGGAGTCGAATGATCGCAGCCGCGCACGCGCTCGCGGCAGCGGCTTCAGCCGCGAGCGTGGCCTGCTGGAGCGGGTGGACAGCAGCCCGACATCCGCAGCCGAAGCCGAGGACGAAGCACCGCCGGAGCCGCATGCACCGCGCTCACTCCCGCCAGCTGTGCCCGTGGCGCTCGGTCATCGCCAGCGCGGCATTCGGGCCCCAGGTGCCGGCGGCATAGGGTTTCGGGCGCTGGTCGGCGTAGGCCCAGCCATCCAGGATCGCATCCACCCACTGCCACGCGGCCTCGGTTTCGTCGCGGCGCACGAACAGCGTGCCGTTGCCCTCGATCGCGTCCAGGTACAGGCGCTCGTAGGCCAGACGACGACGGTGGTGCGCGAATTCCTCGTCCAGATCCAGATCCAGCGACACCTGCGACAGACGCAGCCCGTTGCGGTCGAGGCCGGGCGTCTTGTGCATGAGCATCATCTGGATGCGCTCCTCCGGCTGCAGCCGGATGACCAGCGCGTTCGGCTGCAGCATGGTCTGCGCACCGCCGCCGGGCGTGGCGAAGATCGAATGCGGCACCGCGCGGAACTGCAGGTAGATTTCCGTGCTGCGCCGCGCCATGCGCTTGCCGGTGCGCAGGTAGAAGGGCACGCCCGACCAGCGCCAGTTGTCGACGTGCGCGCGCAGGGCGACGAAGGTCTCGGTGCGGCTGTCTCGGCCCAGCTCGTCCAGATAGCCGGGCACCGCCTTGCCGCCGATCGCGCCGGCGGTGTACTGCCCGGCCACGGTCTCGGTGGCGACATCGCCGCGGCCGATGGCGCGCAGCGAGCGCAGCACCTTGATCTTCTCGTTGCGCACCGCGGTGGGCTCGAACAGCGCCGGCGGTTCCATCGCCACCAGGCACAGCAGCTGCAGCATGTGGTTCTGCAGCATGTCGCGGATCGCGCCGGAGCCGTCGTAGTAGTCGCCGCGGCCTTCCACGCCGACGGTCTCGGACACGGTGATCTGCACATGCTGGATGTGGCGCGCGTTCCACAGCGGCTCGAACAGCGCGTTGCCGAAACGCAGCGCCAGCAGATTCTGCACGCCTTCCTTGCCGAGGTAGTGATCGACCCGGTACACCTGCGATTCGTCGAACACGCGGGTGATGCCGTCGTTGATCGCGATGGCCTCCTCCAGGCCATGGCCGATGGGCTTCTCCAGCATGACGCGCGTGCCGGCGCCGGCCTGGCCGTGGCGGCCCAGCGCGTCGCAGGCCTGCACGTAGAACTTCGGCGACGTGCTGAGATGGGTGAGCGCATCGCCGTCGCGCATGCCGTGCATGCGCTCGGCGAGCGAGGCCATCGATGCATCGTCGTCGAGCGAGGCCGCCTGGTAGTGCGCGCGCCCCAGCAGGCGCTCGAGCACCGCCGCGTCGCGCTGTGCTTCGGGGACGAAGGTCTGGACCGATTTGGCGATCAGCTCGCGGAACTGGCTCTCGTCCAGCGCGCTGCGCGCCGACCCCAGCAGGCGCATGCCGTCCGGCAGCAGGCGGTCGCTCTCCAGACCGTACAGCGAAGGCAGCAGCATGCGCTGCGAGAGGTCGCCGGTGGCGCCGAAGATGGTGAGCAGAGAGGCGGAGGTGGTCACGACGCAGGCACGGGCTCGATCGGGTGAGTCGCCAAGCGTAATCCCCGACGACGAAAGGGAGGGTCGCCCCCGGACTGTATACGATTACAGGCAAATGCCGCGGGCACGGCCGGCATGCGCTGCGGACGCGCGCACCGCCCGGGCGTCAACGCGCCGCCGCGCGCGCCCGGCGCAGACTGTCGGCGATGAACACCGCCAGCGCCGCCCAGATGATCACGAAACCGATCGCGCGATCGCGGCTGAAGGGCTCGGCGAACACCCAGATGCCGATCAGGAACTGGATCGTCGGCGCGGTGTACTGCATCAGCCCCACCGTCGACAGCGGCACGCGCCGCACGGCGTAGGAGAAGGCGATCAGCGGCAGCGCGGTGAGCGCACCGCCGAACACCAGCAGCGCATCCACGCCCAGGCCCCAGCCGGGCGCATCGCCGAGCCCGAAGAACCCGCCCGCGCCGCTCCATTCCGCCCACAGGAGATACCCGAGCGCAGGCAGCAGCAGCACCGCGTTCTCGAAACCCAGGCCCACGGTGGACTCCACCGCGGCCAGTTTGCGGATGACCCCGTAGATGCCGAACGACAGCGCCAGGGTGAGCGCGATCCACGGGAAACTGCCGTAGAAGAACGTGAGCCACAGCACGCCGGCCGTGGCGATGGCGACCGAAACCCACTGCAGCGGACGCAGACGCTCGCGCAGGAACACCGTGCCGATCACCACGTTGAGCAGCGGGTTGATGAAGTAGCCCAGGCTGCCCTGGACCACGTGCCCGGCGTTGACCGCCCAGATGTACAGCCCCCAGTTGACGCCGATGCACAGCCCGCTGAGCGCGAGCATCGCCGCCAGCCGCGGCTGGGCGAGGATGCGCACGAACCAGCCGCGGCCCTGTTTCCACCACAGCCACAGCGCGACCAGCAGCGCCGACCAGACCACGCGATGGGCGACGACCTGCAGCGAGGGCACCGCCTTGAGCAGATGCCAGTACAGCGGCATGAAGCCCCACAGCGCGAAGGCGGCGGCGGCCATCCACAGCCCGCCGCGCGCATCGGCGGACGGGTCCACATGCGCGGCTGCGCTCACCGCGCGACCTCGCGCGCACTGCGCGCGGCCAGTCGCGCGGCGCGGTCGGCATGCACCTTGGCGAGACTGATGATGACCACGCCGGCCAGGATCATCGCCATCGCGCCCAGATCGTGGGCGTCGAAACGCTCGCCGGCGAACAGCACGCCGAACAGCACCGCGATGGGCGGGTTGATGTAGGCATAGCTGGAGGCCAGCGCCGGGCGCACGTGTTCCAGCAGCCAGACGTAGGCGCTGAAGGCCACGATCGAACCGAACACCGCCAGATAGAGCAGGGCCAGTGCCCCCTTCGTCGTGGCCTCCGACGGCAGCCGCTCGCCCATCGCCAGCCCCATCACCACCAGCATCGCCCCGCCGGCCAGCATCTGCCCGGCAGCGGCCATGAACGGCGACGGCAGCGGCCGTCCGCGCGACCACACCGACCCGAAGGCCCAGGCCACCGGCGCGAGCAGCAGCAGGGCCAGCCCCAGTGGCGTGGCGGTGAGGCTGCTGCCCACGTTGAGCCAGACGATGCCGAAAAAGCCGACCACGATGCCGGCCCACTCCGCTGCGGTGGGGCGGCGCCCGAACATCCAGCCGAACAGGCCCATCCACAGCGGCATCGAGGCCACCGCGATGGCGGCGATGCCGGAGGCCACGGTCTGCTGCGCCAGCACCACGCCGCCGTTGCCCATCAGCATCAACAGCAGGCCCATCACCGCCAGCGTGCCCCACTGCGCGCGGGTGGGCGCGGGCACGCCGCGCCAGCGCAGGAAGGCGTAGAGCGCGGCGCCGGCCAGCACCATGCGCCCACCGGACACCGCCAGCAGCGGCGGAAAGCCGCCCTGCAGGGCGAAGCGGATGGCGAGATAGGTCGAGCCCCAGATCACATACACCGCGAGCAGCGCCATGACCACGGCGAGCGGCGAGACGGGACGCGGGGCCTCGGGAAGGGAGGCCATGGGAGTGCCGGACTGGGGGGACGAAAGAGGACGAAAGAGAACAACCAGGACGAGAAACGAAGGCCGCCACCGCATCCGGGCCCAAGCGGGGCATCGGAGGCGGCGACGGCCGTCGGCATTCTACGCCGACGCTTCATACCGTCGATGACACCACCGCGGCACACTGTGAGCCGCGGACGTGGCCGGGCTATCCCGTGCGGACCGCCTCGCGCGCGCGCCTGCGCTCAGGCGGCGTGGATCGCGCCCAGCACCCGCGGCCCGGCGGCGCCGGTCACGCCCGGCAGGTTGCCTGGGCGGCCGAGCACGGTCTGCCGCGCCAGCCAGGCGAAGCCCATCGCCTCGATCATGTCCGGGTCCAGGCCGTGCACGGCGCTGGACTCCACCCGCACATCGGGCAGGGCCTCGGCCAGCGCTGCCAGCAGCACTGGGTTGTGCACGCCGCCGCCGCAGGCGATCACCCGCGCGGTCTCCGGCTGGGCGGCGCGCAGCGCGTCGGCCACGGTGCGTGCGCTCAGCGCGAGCAGCGTGGCCTGCACGTCGGCCGGGCCTTCGTCGCCGCGCAGCAGGCCTTCGAGCCAGCCGAGATGGAACTGGTCGCGCCCGGTCGACTTCGGCGGCGGCAGCGCGAACCAGGGGTCGTCCAGCAGCCGCTGCAGCAGATCCGCATCCACCCGGCCCGTCGCCGCGAACGCCCCGCCGCGGTCGTAGCCGGCGCCGGTGTGGCGCAGGCACCAGGCGTCCATCAGGCCGTTGGCCGGGCCGGTATCGAACCCGCGCACACCGCCGGCATCGCCCGCGGGCAGCAGGGTGAGATTGGCGATGCCGCCCAGGTTCAGCACCGCGCGGTGCTCGTCGGGTGCCGACAGCAACGCGGCGTGCAGTGCCGGCAGCAGCGGCGCACCATGCCCACCGGCAGCGACATCCCGCCGCCGGAAATCCGCCACCGTGCGCACGCCGCAGCGCTCGGCGATCAGGCTGGCATCGCCCAGCTGCAACGTGAAGGGGTGCGGCCCGTGCGGGCGGTGACGCAGGGTCTGCCCATGCGACCCGATGGCCGCCACCTCGCCCGCGTCCACGCCGGCATCGCGCAGCGCGGCGAGCGCGGTCTCGGCGAACTGCAGGCCGATGCGGGTGTCGAGTTCGCCGATGTCGTCCAGGGTGAGCCTGGCCGCCCGCTGGCCCAGCTCGACCAGCCGCGCGCGCAGATCCTCGGGCCAGGGATAGGTGCGCCCGAAGCGCAGCTCCGCACGCGTGGCGCCGTCGTCGTCATGGAAACGCACCAGCGCGGCATCGATGCCGTCGGCGCTGGTGCCGGAGATCAGGCCGAGGTAGAGGCCGAAGGGGTCGTGGGGGATATCCATCGACTGAATCAACCTTCTCTGCGCAGCAGCGTCGGTTTGAATGAATCATCAAACGATGGAACGCTCACTGTGCGTTTTTAACCATTGCACGTGCATTTCCCTCCGCGATCATTCGACTGATATCGCCGTTGAGCTTTGCCTGCTCAATCCTAAGCATGCGTTTTGCTTCGAATTGGCGCTTACGATGCGCCTGAGCAGCTTGAGGGCCTGCGTATGCGCCATTGACCCAATTGGCGGGATTTTCCTCTGGAAAGTCCTCAAAATAATCTGACCACTCGCCCATGGTGGAACTCCTGTTGATCTGACTCGGCATCATTTACTCAAGACCGTATCGAGCGCAAGCCGTCGCGCAGCGGCCGAGAGAACAATGCAGAAGGACTGTCTGCGTTGCGGTCGATTGGCAGCGGCACAACCTCGTCAGCTCACCCCCGCGGCTTGCGCCCGCTGCCGGCCTTCTCCAGCGCCTGCGCCATCTGCACTTCGGGCTGCTGCTCGGACAGTTCGGGGAAGACGATGCTCTCCACCGTGCGGATCTTGGCCAGCGCGCGCTGGGTTTCCTGGCGGAAACTGGCCAGCTCGCGGCCGGACAGCGGCTGCGGCGGCGGCATGGTCATGCTCAGCGGGTTGCGGTGCACGCCGTTCACCCGGAATTCGTAGTGCAGATGCGGGCCGGTGGACATGCCGGTGCTGCCCACGTAGCCGATCACCGTGCCCTGCGCGATGCGCTGGCCGGGGCGGATCTTGGCGAAGCGCGACATGTGCGCGTACAGCGTGGTGTAGCCGCGGCCGTGGTCCAGCACCACCGTGCGACCGTAGCCGCCCTGCCAGCCCACGGACTTCACCACCGCATCGCCGGCGGCCTGGATCGGCGTACCGGTGACCGCGGCGTAGTCCACGCCCTTGTGCATGCGCATGCGCCCGAGCACAGGGTGCCGGCGCGCGCCGAAGCTGGACGACAGCCGAGCGTAGGGGATGGGCATGCGGATGAAGGCGCGCTTGAGCGGGCGACCGTCGGCGGTGAAATACTCGTCGCGGCCGTTGCGCTTGTGGCGGAAGCCGGTGTACAGCTTGCCGTCCACGGTGAAGGCCGCCGCCAGCACCGGGCCGGTGCGCTTGAGCTCGCCGTCCACCCAGGTCTGGTCGACCACCACGCTGAAGCGGTCGTCGGCATCGAGGTCGGAATCGAAGTCGAGGTCGTACTTGAAGATCTCGTCGGTGAGCTGGCTCAGATGCGAACCGGTCAGGCCGAGCTTGCGCGCCGAGCGGAACAGCGACTTGCCCACCTGGCCGGTCAGCACCACCGTGCGCACGTCGACATCGCGCTGGACCTTGGTCTCGACCACCTTGTCGCCGTCCAGCGCGAGGATGATGCGTTCACCGTCGCCGCGCTCGTAGCGCATCGCCCGCAGCTGCCCGGGAGCGGGCATGTCCAGGTCGAACTGGAAACCGGGGCGCAGGCGGCGCAGGTCGGCGCGGACGCCGGGGTGCTCCAGCAGGCGTCCGAGCACCTGCTTAGGAATGTCCAGCCCGGAGAAGATGTGGCTCATGGTCTGACCACGTTCCACGACCACGGTCTGCCAGCTGTCGCCGGGCTGCGACTGCTGCTGCGGCAGCGACAGGGGCGGCAGGCGCAGCGCCAGGGTCTGCATCGGCGCGGCATCGTGGCGCGGGGCCAGCACGGTGGCGAAGCCGGGCACGATCGCACCGAGCAGGCCGACCATGGTGGCGAGGATGCTCGCCTGCGCCCATTGCCGGCGGGTCCATCGGCCGTTGAAGCCCTCCGTCGATGCGTCGCGGGTTTCGCTGGCGACCTGTTCCGAGGCGAGGCGCAGATTGCGCAGACGGATCAGTCGGTTCCGCGAGACGCGGCTGGACGGTGTGGACATGGACGGACTTCCCCCTGACGGGCGCAACGACGGGCCACCATAATTCAGTCGAAAAGTGCACGTCAAATGCTTGAAGCGACTCGGATTTTCAACACCGTTCGGGTTAACTCGTTTTTAACGGCCCGCACAGCTTCGCCGGCCCCGGCAGGCGACCCGGGTCACGCCCTGTCGACCGCGACGTGGCCCCCATCACACCCCTGCATGAACGCCTCCCGGGGCCTGCCCGGCGGCGGCGACCGATCCCGACAGCTCCGCTGGCGCGGATCGGGGGGTGCCTGCGCGGAACGGAAGCCTGTACCTTTGCCGGTCCGGGCAGCGTCGCCTGCCCGCTCCCCCATTTCATTCCTTCCGTTTCGCGCCCGTCCGGGCCTGCCTTCGCCATGTCCACTGCCCCCACCGACACTCCCGCCGACGTCTCCGCCGCCCTCGGGCTGATCGCCCGCGGCGCCGACGAAATCCTCAAGACCGACGAGCTGGAAGCGCGACTGCGCGCGTCCATGGGCGCCGGCGGCCGTCCGCTGCGGATCAAGGCCGGCTTCGACCCGACCGCGCCGGATCTGCACATCGGCCACACCGTGCTGCTGAACAAGATGCGCCAGTTCCAGGACCTGGGCCATCAGGTGATCTTCCTGATCGGCGACTTCACCGGGATGATCGGCGACCCCACCGGCAAGAACGTCACCCGCAAGCCGCTGACCCGCGAGGACGTGCTCGCCAACGCCGAGACCTACGCCGAGCAGGTGTTCAAGGTGCTGGACCGCGAGCGCACCGAGGTCCGCTTCAACAGCGAGTGGTTCGGCAGGATGAGTGCGGCGGACATGATCCGGCTGGCGGCGCAGCACACCGTCGCGCGCATGCTTGAGCGCGACGACTTCGCCAAGCGCTACGCCGCGCAGCAGTCGATCGCGATCCACGAATTCCTCTACCCGCTGGTGCAGGGCTACGACTCGGTGGCGCTGGAGGCCGACGTCGAGCTGGGCGGCACGGACCAGAAGTTCAACCTGCTGATGGGCCGCGGCCTGCAGGAAGCCCACGGGCAGACGCCGCAGATCGTGCTGACCATGCCGCTGCTGGAAGGCATCGACGGCGTGAACAAGATGTCCAAGTCGCTGGGCAACTACATCGGCATCGCCGAAGCCCCGATCGACATCGTCAACAAGACCATGAAGATCGGCGACGACCTGATGTGGCGCTGGATCGACCTGCTCAGCTTCGAGATCGGCATCGACGAGGCGAAGCGGCTGAAGGCCGGGATCGACGCCGGCCAGCTCAACCCGCGCGACGTGAAGCTGCGTCTGGCGCGCGAGCTGGCGACCCGTTTCCACGACGCGGCAGCGGCCGAGACCGCCATCGCCGGCTGGCACGCCGCGGTCACCGGCCAGGGCGATACCTCGCTGCTCCCGCTGCAGGACGTGACCGTGCCTGCCGAGGGCATCCGCATCGCCGCCCTGCTGACCGCGGCCGGCATCACGCCCAGCAACGCCGAGGCCAACCGCAAGATGAAGGAACGTGCGGTGAAGGTGGACGGCCACGTGGTCGAAGACCCGGGCACCACCTTCGCGCCCGGTTTCGAGGGCGTGCTGCAGGTGGGCAAGCGCAATTTCGCGCGGGTACGGCTGGTGGCGGGCTGATCCAGGCGACCGACCGGCGACCGTCCCGACATGTCCCGGGGCCGGTCGTCGACAGACAGTCCCCGATCACGGCGCCGGCCCACACGCCGGCGCAGACGGGCCGCGTCCGGGTCCGGCAGACCGCCCCCGGAGGAGAGCCGGAGGCGGCCGAGCACGGAATGGGCCGGCACAGGGCCGGCCCGCGACCGCATCACATGCGCTGGGCGTGCCCCTGCTGCAGCTGATCGACCTGCGGCTGGGCAGGCTGCTGCGGTGCGAAACCCGGTGCGTCCAGGGGCTGGGTCGCACGCTGCGCCAGCCCGTCCTCGTGCGCGACCAGGGTCGGGCCGGCCGCGCCCTGCTGCAGCACCACGCGATCGATCGATGCGAGGCCGTCGTGCCGGGCCTGCGAGGCGACGCGCGCCGCGGCATCGACCATCGCATCGCGGTCCTGCGGCGCGCCGGGCAGGGCCTGCACGTGGGCATAGGCCTGCTCGTAGAGGCTCTGCGGCTTCGGCCCCATGTGGACCAGCGGACGGTCCAGATGGAACAGCGCCTCGCCGGTGGAGCGCTGCAGGGCCGCCTGCACATCGACGGTGGCGCGCTTCACCTGGTCGCCATGGGTGTCGTTGCGATCGGTGATCAGGAGCCGGGAGCCGTCCTCGCTGAGGGTCACCAGACCGACCCGGTCCATCCCCTGTTCGCGCGCGGCGAGGGCGACCGACGCCGACAGCCGGCCCGCGGCCGAATCCCCGTTGGCGAGAATGGAGTGGCGGATGTCCGTCTGCGCGGCGGCATCATGCAGCGTCTGCGCCGTGCCGGGGTTGGCGTTGCGGTCCATCAGCGAGGAGATCCGCGCCGAACTCTCCAGCAGCATGCCGGTGGTGTCGGGTTCGCGCGGGGCCCGCTGCGGGCCGATCACGCTCTCGGCCTGCAGCGAATGCACGGTGCCGTGCGGCCTGGGCGTGTGCCCGTCGTTCTCGCGCGGTGCCTGCCGCGCTTCCACCGGCAGCGGCGTCGGGCGAAAGCTGTCGTCGACGCTGCCCCCCGGATGCATGTGCACCGAGTCCAGCGCGGTCCGGGTCTTGCCGGTGATGTTGGCGTCGACGCCGCTGCGCACGTGATGGCCATCCTGCACCGTGGGCCCGTCCTGTGTCCGGTCCGCGTACCAGTACCGGGTCTGCAGATAGCCCAGGCGCTGGAAGAACTTCGAGTTCGAGTCGTGGACGACGAAGGTCTCCGGGTCCGGCGTGACCTTGCGGCAGATCTCGTGGCCGACCACCTTGTTGAGGTAGTCGCCCATCAGGTTGGCGTTGATGTCGGCGAGCCCCTTGCCCTGCGCGTAGCCGCCACCGATGTCGGAATGGCAGCCGGCCACGGAGATGTTCGCGAAACGGTTGGGGTCGGACTGGGCCAGGTCGTCGGTGACGATGCGGTTGACCGGGAACAGCACGCGATGCTCGTCGCGAGCGCTGATCTGCAGGGCCGTGGTGATGTTGGAGGGCAGCATGCGGTCGTGATCCTCCGCGATGCCGGTGGCCACGGGGTCGAACAGGCCCGCCGCGATCGGCACCTTGCCCGGCGCGACCAGCTCCCCCGACAGCTCCCGGAACTGACGGATGTCGGGCAGGTCGCCGAGCATCGGGTCCGGGATGTCGAAGCGATGGTCGTCGTTGTCCTGGACGCGATAGCCGACCTCTGCATGGATGCCGTACTTGCCGACCACCGAGGCGAACTCGGCGGCCTCCACCGCACCTCGGCTGAAGCCGAAAGTGATCACGCTGATTTCGGCGTCGGGGTTCTCCTGCTTCCACTGACGCGCCTTGTCGCCGAGGTCCTTGTAGACCTCCCACACCCGGTCCTCGACCGAATTGCCGCGGGCGTTGTCCAGCGTGTTGGTCCAGGTGTTCTGGGTGCCCGGGCCTTCGATGTAGCGCGCGTGCATTCGGCTGAAGCCCGGCTGCTCGGCGTCGCCGTGGATGAACCGGTCGAAGTTCGCATACAGCGCATGCACGTTGGTGCGCTCGGTGAGGGTCTGCGTGGCGTCGTTGCCGGTGCCGTCGAATGCGGCCACGTAGACGTAGCGGTTCGGGTTGTGCCGGATGTCGAATTCCTGCGTCGCCGGCTGCATCTGCGACAGCTGCGTGACCGCATCGTGGTAGGTCTGCAGGTCGGTGGGCGTCGCGTAGTAGGCGTCGGGCATTCCGGGGACGGCCTGGCGGCCGGTCGCGGCTTGATGGGGCATCTCGCTATCCTCCTGATTGCGGGGGTCTGGTGGTGGGGGCTGGCGTGGGGGCTGGCGGTGGGGGGCTGGTGATGGGGGCTGATCGTGCCGTTCGGCGACTTGATTCCAGTGCAGGCCGCGCCGGCCATGGGCGCCGAACCGCATGCTGCATACTCGACCTGCGGCGCACTCCGGCCTGCGCACGAATCGCGACGAGGGTGTTGCGCGTTCAGCATCCTGGCCGCCATCGGCGCGCATGCAGCGCCGCGTTCTGGATAGCACGGCCGTTTCGAGCCGGTCAATCCACCGCGACCGCCACGTCGCACCCGCGGAATCTGTCATGCTTGGCCATCGCGTCGTGGACTCTTCCCATGCCTTCACACATCCTTCACTTCCTGCTGCTCATGACCCTGCCCTCCACCATCCTCGCTGCCGATCTCCTGCCCCCTCCCGACGCCGCCAGAAAGCCGCACACCGTGCAGGCGCCGCACGGCGCGCAGCGCAGCGACGAGTACTACTGGCTGCGCGACGACAAGCGCGAGAACAAGGAGATGCTCGCCTATCTGCAGGCCGAGAACGCCTACGCCGATACGGTGATGAAGCCGCTCAAGCCGCTCGAAGACCGGTTGTACGGTGAAATCGTGGGCCGGGTGAAGCAGGACGACGATTCGGTGCCGTTCCGCTACCGCGGCTACTGGTACTTCAGCCGCTTCAAGTCCGGCCAGGACTATCCGGTCTACCTGCGCGCCAAGGCCGCGGCCGACGGCAGCCAAGGCCAGGACGAGGAGGTGCTGCTCGACGTCAACGTGCTGGCGAAGGACAAGGACTACTACAGCATCGGCACCTACGAGGTCAGCCCGGACAACCGGCTGCTGGCCTATGCCGAGGATCTCAACGGCCGCCGCCAGCACACCATCCGCATCCGCGACCTGCAGACCGGCGAGCTGTATCCGGACAGCATCCCCGGCGTCTCCGCCGACCTGGTCTGGGCCGACGACAACAGGACCCTGTTCTACGTCGAGAACGACCCGGAGACCCTGCTCAGCGTGCGCGTGAAGAAGCACGTGCTGGGCACGCCCGTCGCCGACGACGTGCTGGTGTACGAGGAGCACGACGACAGCTTCTACATGGGCATCGAGCGCACCCACGACGACCGCTACATCTGCATCATCCTCGACAGCACCGTGTCGAACGAAATGCGCTGCGCACCCGCCGCCGACCCTGCCGCGTTCGCGGTGCTCGCGCCGCGCGAGCGCGACGTCGAATACGACGCCGACCATTACGGCGGCCGCTGGGTGATCCGCACCAACGCGCCCGGCGCCGACGGCGCGCGCGCCACCAACTTCAAGCTGATGACCGCGCCCAGCGATGCGACCTCGCGCGCGCAGTGGCAGGAGTGGGTGCCGCACCGCGACGACGTGTACATCGACGGATACGCGCTGTTCGACGGCTTCACCGCGATCGCCGAACGCTCGCAGGGCCTGGAGCGCATCCGCCTGCTGCAGGCCGGCGCCGACCCCACGGCCGCCAGCGAATACGTGAAGGCCGACGAGTCCGCCTACTCGATGGGCTTCGGCACCAATGCCGAAGGCGATACGCCGTGGCTGCGCTACACCTACACCTCGCTCACCACGCCGGCCACCACCTACGAACTGAACGTGCAGACCGGCGAGAGGCGCATGCTCAAGCAGCAGCCGATCATCGGCTACGACCCGTCGAAGTACGTGACCGAACGGGTGTGGGCCACCGCCCGCGACGGCACCCGCATCCCGGTCTCGCTGGTCTACCGCAAGGGGTTCCAGAAGGACGGCACCGCCGCCCTGCTGCAGTACGCCTACGGCAGCTACGGCATTTCGATGGACCCCAACTTCAACCTGCCGGTGGTGAGTCTGCTCGACCGCGGCATGGTCTACGCCATCGCGCACATCCGCGGCGGCCAGGAGATGGGCCGCGCCTGGTATGAAGACGGCAAGCTGTTCAACAAGCAGAACACCTTCACCGACTTCATCGATGTCACCGACCATCTGGTGCGCGAAGGCTATGCCGCGAAGGACCGCGTCGCCGCCTACGGCGGCAGCGCCGGCGGCCTGCTGATGGGCGCGATCTCCAACATGGCGCCGGACAAATACCGCGCGATCCTGTCCCAGGTGCCGTTCGTCGACGTGGTGACCACGATGCTGGACGCCAGCATCCCGCTGACCACCAACGAATACGACGAGTGGGGCAACCCGGAAAAGAAGGACTACTACGAGTACATGCTGTCGTATTCGCCCTACGACAATCTCTCGAAGCAGGCCTATCCGGCGATGTTCGTCGGCACCGGCCTGTGGGATTCCCAGGTGCAGTACTGGGAACCGGCGAAGTACGTGGCACGCCTGCGCGATCTCAACACCTCCGACCGCCCCGTGCTGTTCCGCACCAACATGGAAGCCGGCCACGGCGGCAAATCCGGCCGCTTCCGCCGCTACCGCGAGATCGCGGAGATGTATGCGTTTCTGCTCGATCAGCTGGGCGTGAAATAAGCGGAAACCGTCGGCCTTCGCGCCGGCCTTCCGGGCATGCGTTCGCGGTATCGCAAAGGGCGAAGCGGTTCTCCGCTTCGCCCTTGATGCATGGGTGCACGGGGCAGGGACAATCCGGCTGCTGCAGTCGGGGGCCGAGCCGGAAGCGGGTCGGCATGCGGCCTGAAAGACACCGGATGGACACGGGATGGAACCCGGGCAGGACGCGGATACAACGCGCCCCGAACCCATGTCGAGTTCGACGCGGACTGCCGTCGAGCCGGGAAAGGAACGGCCGGACCGGGCATCCAGGGCCGACATGCGCGAACGCGATGCGTGTTTTCGATGGCGCCCCGGACACGGGGCACCCGGACGCCATGGATGACTCCATCCCACGTGCCCTCCCACGTGCCTGAGTCCGCTTGCGCAAGTCCGGATGCCGCACGCGTCACGCAACTCGCCCCTGCATCAGGACGGGGACGCTCGAACACCGCCCCGGCCTCAGCCCATCGGCGCGCAGCCCAGTGCCTTCAACACCCCGTGCAGCGCCGGCACCTGCATCAACCATGGCGCCGCGAGGGTCAGCAGCCCCGCGGACAGGACCAGCAGGCCGGCCAGCAGGCGCAGGCCGCCGCGCTGCAGACGCTGGCCGAAGCGGGCCCCGGTCCAGGTGAGCGGCAGCATCGTGACCAGAGTGCCGAGACCGAAGGCGAGCATGGTCAGTGCGCCCGCGAGCGCACCCGCCTGCAGCCAGGCCACCGCCAGCAGACTCAGGCTCAGGCCGCAGGGCAGCCAGCCCCAGAGCAGGCCGATGCCCAGGCGCTTGACGGCGGTGTCCGCCGGCAGCAGCCGGCGCTGCAATGGCCGCAGCGCCTGCCACAGCCGCTGTGCGGGGCCGGCGAACAGGTCAAAGCCGCGCGCCTTGCCCAGCATGCGCAGGGCCACCAGCACCAGCATCAGACCGAGCGCGCTGCGCAGCAGGATGACCAGCCCGGCACTGTGGATCAGGTCGATCAGGCCGCGACCCACGCCCCCCACCAGCGCGCCCGCCAGGCCGTAGCCGAGGATCCGTCCGAGGTTGGGCTGCAGCGCCTGCCACCACTGCGCCAGCGGTGAGGCCGGGCGCTGGCCCAGCGACAGACTGGCGGCGATGCCGCCGCACATCGCCGCGCAGTGCACGCCGCCGAACAGCCCGGCAAGCAGGGCCGAACCGATGGCGGGCCAGTGGATCGGCAGATCGGCGCCCCACATGGTCAGTCGCGGCTCCGCGGCGGATGGCGCCCGGTCTGGTCGTCGCGGTCGTCGCGGTCGTCGCGGTCGTCGCGGTCGTCGCGGTTGTCGCGGTTGTCGCGGTTGGCGGGGCCAGTGGCCGCGGCCGGTGGCGCATCGCGCAACGGCGCCGGGCGCTCGTCGTCGACCAGGATGTCGAGCGCGGGCGTGTCGAGGTCGTCGTATTGCCCGCGCTTCACCGCCCACACGAACGCGGCGATGGCGATGCCCAGCAGCAGCAGGCTGATCGGGATCAGCACCAGCAGGATGCTCATGCCCGCGTCTCCAGGCCTGCGCCCGGGAGCGCCTGCGCGTGCGGTCGTGCAGGCGCAGGCGCAGGTGTGTCCTCGGGCCTGTGCGTGCGCACAGGCGTGCCCGCGTCCGCGGTGCGTGGCGCGCGCAGCAGGCGCAGCGCGTTCAGGGTGACCAGCAGCGAGGACAGCGACATGCCGATCGCCGCCAGCCAGGGCGTGACCAGGCCCATCATCGCCAGCGGCAGCGCGACGAGGTTGTAGCCCAGGGCCCAGGCCAGGTTCTCGCGCACGATGCGGCGTGTGCGACGCGCCAGCGCGACGGCCTGCGGCACGCGCATCAGATGGCCGCCGACGATCACGCAGTCCGCCGCGCGCTGCGCGAGCGCCGCGCCGTCGGCCAGCGCCAGCGAGACATCCGCGCCGGCCAGCACGGGCGCGTCGTTGATGCCGTCGCCCACCATCGCCACCACCTCGCCCGCCGCCTGGCGCTCGCGCACATGGACCAGCTTGTCTTCGGGCGACTGCCGTGCGCGACACGTCGCGATGCCCACCGCTTCGGCCATGCGCGCCACCGCAGGCGCGGCGTCGCCGCTGCACAACGTGACCGCGATGCCCTGCGCATCGAGTGCGGACACCGCCGCCCGCGCATCCTCGCGCGGCGTCTCGCGCAGCACGAAGCGCGCGAACGCACGTTCGCCGTCTCCCAGCCACAGCGCGTCGTCGCGTACGTCACGGGCCTGTTCGTGCACGGCATCCTCTGCATGACCGCCCGCCCCGCCCGGCGCCTGCGCGCGCGCATCCAGTGGCGCGGCCCAGTCGCCGCGGCCCAGTCGCCAGATGCGGCCATCGACACAGCCGCCCACGCCCCGGCCGGCCTCGTTGCGACGCTGCGTGGCGACGCTGGCCTGCGCCTGCTCGTCCCCCGGTGCATGCGGGACGGACGCGGGACGGCCGGATGCCTGCGGCGCGACAGAATCGTGCGCAGCAGTCCGGGCATCGACGAAGGCCGCCTCCAGCGGATGGCCGCTGCCGGCTTCCAGTGCGGCGGCGATGCGCAGCGCCGCCTGCGCGTCCAGCCCGGCCTGTGCCGCATGCGGCAGCAGCTCCACCTGCGTCAGCTGCAGGCTGCGCGCGCCGAGGGTGCCGGTCTTGTCGAACACCACGCGGTCCACCCGCGCCAAGGTCTGCAGCGCATCCGGACGCAGTGCGAGCACGCCCAGCTTCGCCAGCGCACCATGCGCGGCGGTGAGCGCCGCGGGCACCGCCAGCGACAGCGCGCAGGGGCAACTGACCACCAGCACCGCCAGCGCCACTTCGAACGCACGCGCCGGGTCGTGCACACGCCACCAGGCATAGGTGGCGGCGGCGGCGATCAGCAGCAGTGCCGTGAACCCCATGCCGATGCGCTCGGTGGCCTGCGCCAGCGCCGGGCGCTGCTCCTGCGCGCGCTCGACCAGCCGGGTGAGCTGCGACAGGCGCGTGTCCGCACCGGTGCGGACGATGCGCAGCCGCGCCGGGCGTTCGCGGCAATGGCTGCCGGCGAACACCTCGCCACCCGCGGCCTTCTCCACCGCGTGCGATTCGCCGCTGAGCAGGGATTCGTCGAAGGCCGCGGATTCGTCCAGCAGCACACCGTCGGCCGGCACCGCCTCGCCCACCGCCACATGCACCACATCGCCCGGCACCAGCGCCGCCGGCGGCACGCGCTCGCGCACACCGTCGTCGCGCTCGCGCAGGCACAACGCGGGCCGGGCGCGCGCCATCGCATCCACCTGCGCGGACGCGATGCCGCGTGCGCGGGCCTCGAACAACCGCGCCGTGAGCAGCAGGAACACGAACATCACCGCCGCGTCGTACCAGACATGGGTCCCGCCGCGGATCGTCTCGACCAGGCTCGCGCCATACGCCAGCAGCGTGGAGCCGGCGATCAGCGTGTCCATGCCCAGCCGGCGCCCGCGCAGCTCGCGCCACATGCCGGCGATGAACGGCCAGCCGCTGTAGAACACCACCGGCGTGGACACCAGGAAGGTGATCCAGCGGAAGAAATCGCGCGTGGGCTCGGGCATCTGCCTGGAGAAGTCCAGATACAGCGCCTCGGCGAACATCATCGCCTGCATGGTGCCGAGCGCGGCGATGCCCAGGCGCAGCATCCAGCGCCGGCTCTCGGCGCGGCGCGCGCGCTCGCGGGCATCTCCGGTGGCGAGCGACACGCCGTAACCCAGCGCGCGCAGGCGGCCGAGCAGCGCCGACAGCGCGACCTGCGCCGGGTCCCAGACGATGCGGATGCGGCCGGTCAATGCATTGGCCGCGACCTCGCTCACGCCGGCCTCGCGGCTGAGCGCGCGGTCGATCAGCCAGGCGCAGGCGGCGCAGCGCATGCCGTCGGTCAGCACCACGATCTCGCATCCGCCGGGTACAGCGCGCGCATGCTCGGCGAGCAGGTCGGCGCGGTCCCATACGCGGTCGTCCACGGCCTGTGCTCCGGCCAGATCGGGATCCACCCGCCCGGCATCACGCTCGCGCAGGCGGTAGTAGTCGCCGAGCGCGGCCGCGTCGATCCAGTGCGCCGCCGCGGCGCAGCCGGTGCAGCAGAACGCGCGCTCGCGGCCGTCGATGCGGGCGTGTGCCGCGCCGCTGTCCGGCAGCGATTCGCCGCAATGGAAACACCGCGTGTCAAGACAGCGCGTCTCAAGACGGCGCGCATCGAAACCGCGCGCATCGGCGGCGGCCGGCTCCGCTTCGGCGCCCGCGGACATCGGCCGCGCCCTCAGCGCGCGCCCGGCGCCTCGCCGGGCGTGTCGAAGGCCGGACGAAGCAGCACGGCCCGCTCGCCGGCCACCAGGCGTCCATGCAGACGCCAGCGGCCATCGGCCGCGGTGGCGACCACGCGCCAATCGTGGCCGGGATCCAGGGCGGGAGCGTCGGCGCTGGTGTCGAGGCGCCAGCCGTCCACGCTCGGCGCGAAGCGCAGGCTGCGATCCTGTGCGGCGTCGGTGGGGTGATGCAGCGCGAGCGTGAGCGGCGCGGCGCGGTCGATCTCGCCGCTGGCCGGCAGCAGCGCCAGGGCGTCGTCCTGAACGCTGAACACCAGCGACAGCCCTTGTTCGGCAGCGCGCGCATCGGGGCCGAGCTCGGCGGTCTGCACCTGCGCCATGCGGCGCACATCCTCGGGGATGGCATCGCTCCCGCCGGCGCGGATCGCGATCACCACGGTCGAGAGGCCTGCCACCACCACCAGCGCCGGCAGGCCCACCACCAGCCACAGCATGGGGTTGCGCAGATTGCGCTGCGTGGCGGTGCGGGTGTCGGCGACGTGCGGTTCGATGGTCACGGTATTGGCCCGAAGAAATTGGCGGACACCTCGGTGGTGTCGTCCGCGGCGGCGGCGTCGGGAGCGGCCTCGTCCCGGCCCGTCAGCGGCGTCACCTGCCAGCGTACCTCACGCTTGCCGGCCACACCGGGCGGCGCCTCCACCACCAGCGGCAGATTGAGCACTTCCTCCGCCGCGGCCTGCACCGTGCGTGCGCCGCCCTGCAGATGGATGCCGTCCGGGCCGTCCAGCGCGATGCGGTAACGCTGCGGCGCCATGGTCTTGTTGATCAGCTTGAGCGTGTAGACGTTCTCGACGCCGCCGCCCTCGTTCACGCGATACAGCGCATTGCGGTCGCGCAGCACTTCCACGATCAGCGCGCTGCGGTGGGTCACGCCCCAGGCGAAGCCGGCCAGCAGCGCCAGCAGCAGCACGCCGTACAGCACGATGCGCGGGCGCAGCACGCGCGTGGCCCTGCCGTCGATGGCGTTCTGGGTGGAATAGCGGATCAACCCGCGCGGGTAACCCATCTTGTCCATCACCTGGTCGCAGGCGTCGATGCAGGCGCCGCAGGCGATGCATTCGTACTGCAGGCCGTTGCGGATGTCGATGCCGGTCGGGCAGACCTGCACGCAGATGGTGCAGTCGATGCAGTCGCCCAGTTGCGCCGGTTCGAAACTCGGCAGCGGTTCGGCCACGGCCTTCGGGTCCAGCACAGAGGTGTTGCCGCGTGCGGCCACTAGGTTGTCGGCCGCGGTGTGGTGATGCGCGGCGCGGAACACGTAGTCGTAGGCGGTGGCCTTGTCCAGCAGCCCGCGGGCACGCTCCAGCACGCTGCCCAGCCCCTTGCGGCGCGAACCGCGCGGCTCGCCGCGCATCGGGTCGTAGGCGATGATCAGGGTGTTGCGGTCGAACATCGCGCTCTGGAAGCGCGCGTACGGGCACATGTACTTGCACACCTGCTCGCGCAGGAAGCCGGCATTGCCCCAGGTGGCCAGCGCGTAGAACAGGATCCAGAACGTCTCCCAGCCGCTCCACTGGCCACTGCCGGCCAGCGGCGCATGCGCGGCCAGCTCGCGGATGGGCGTGAAATAGCCGACGAAGGTGAAACCGGTCCACAGCGCGAACACCAGCCACAGCACGTGCTTGCCGCCGCGGCGCAGCACTTTCACCCGCGTCCACGGACTGGCATCGAGCTTGATGCGCTTGGCGCGGTCGCCCTCGCACCAGCGCTCGATCCACAGGAAGACTTCGGTCCAGACCGTCTGCGGGCAGGCATAGCCGCACCACAGCCGCCCGGCGAGCGAGGTGAAGAAGAACAGCGCCATGCCGGCGATGATCAGCAGCAGGGCGAGGTACACGAAGTCCTGCGGCCAGAAGTTCAGCCCGAACACGTAGAACTTGCGTGCGGGCAGGTCGAACAACACCGCCTGACGGCTGCCGCCGCTGCCGTCGCTCCACGGGATCCACGCGAACAGGTAATACATACCCAGCAGCCACCACACCGCGACGGTGCGCAGGCGCTGGAACATGCCGTCGACGTCGCGCGGATGGATCTTGGCCTCGCTGACGTACATCGAGCCGCCATCGTCGAGCGCCAGCGGGATGCTCCTGCGCGGAGCAGGCTTGCCGGGAGCGGCCTTGCCTGGAATGGGATCGGGATCGGTCATGAGTCGGGATGCGACGGGAAGACGGCGGCGACGCAGCTCGCGTCAGTCGCCCTTGAGCCGGCGGTTGAAGCGGCTGGCCGGCCGCAGCAGGATCCAGGTGAACAGGCTGGACGAGGCGGTGGCGAGCCAGAAGGCGAAGAAGCCGAGGGCGTAGCCGGCCTCGCGGCCGATGTCGAGATCGGGAAAGGTCGCATCGCGCAGGGTCAGCGGATCGAGCAGCGCGAAGCACACCATCGTCGACACTCCGGCCGCGAAGAAGCTCGGCCAGAGGATCGCGCCCACCCGCTGCGCCATCGGGCGCGGCGGGTGGTCGAAGTCCGGTGTGCCGCCGGCGCTCATTGCGCTGCGTCCTCGGCCGGCGCCTGTGCGGCAGACGGATCGGCCGGCGCGTCGGTGACGGCTTCGGCGCCGCCCTGCGGCGGAATTCCGGCCTCCGTCGCCATGGCATCGGGGCCAGCGATGGCGGGCCGTGCCGCGGCACGCGCCTGCTCCGACAACGTCCACGCATACGCGGCCACCAGACGCGCGCGCGTGGCGCCGATGATCGGCTCGTGCGCCGGCATCATGCCGTTGCGGCCTTGGGCGATGCTCTGCTCGATGCTGGCGATGTCGCCGCCATAGAGCCAGTAGCGGTCGGTCAGGTCGGGCGCGCCCAGGTCCTGATTGCCGGTGCCTTCGATGCCGTGGCAGCTGGCGCAGATGCCCGCGAACTTGGCGCCGCCGGCATTGGCCAGCGTGGTGTCGACCTTCTGCCCGCTGAGCGACTGCACGTATACCGCCACTTCGGTCACGCCCTTCGGCCCGCCGAGCGCGGCTTCCCAGCCCGGCATCGCCGCCTGACGCCCGCCCAGCACGGTCTCCAGCACCTTTTCCGGCGTGCCGCCCCAGTGCCAGACCGCATCGGTCAGATCGGGATAGCCCTTGGCGCCCTGTCCGGCGGAGCCGTGGCAGGTGGCGCAGTTGTTGGCGAAGATCGCACGGCCCAGCTTCAGCGCGCGCGCGTCCTTCGCGATGTCGGCGATCGACATCTGCGCATAGGGCGCGAAGGCATCGGCCAGCTTCCTGTCCTGCTCGGCCTTGTCGGCGTCGTGCTCCTTCGCCGAGGTCCAGCCGCTGGTGCCCGCGAACGCGCCCATGCCCGGGAACCACACCAGATAGGCGATGGTGAACACGATGGTGAGGTAGAAGAGGTTGATCCACCACCGCGGCATCGGCTTGTTGTATTCGGTGAGGTCGCCGTCCCAGACATGGCTGGTCTCGGTCGCGCCGGGGTCGCCCGGACGGCGACGCGCGGTCCACCAGATCAGCCAGACGCAGCCGACGAGATTCAGCGCGACCAGCGCCATCACGAAGATCGACCAACCGCTGCTCATCGCACTCCCCCTTCTTCATCATGCCCGGCACCAGCACGCGCCGGCTCCGGCGCGGTCTCGTCTTCGCGCAGCGGCAGCTGCGCAGCCTCATCGAACGCGCCGCGCTGCCGCGGGCTGAACGCCCAGACGCAACCGATCACGAACAGCACCAGCAGACACCCCGTCACGATTCCGGAGATCATGGCTCAGCCCCCCTTCGGCGCATGGCGGCCGAGCGCCTGCAGATAGGCGACCACCGCATCCAGTTCGGTCTTGTCCTTCACCGCATCGCCCACGCCCTGCAACTGCTCGTCGGTGTAGGGATGGCCGAGGCTGCGCAGCGTGCGCATGTGCGCGGTGAGTTCGGCGGCGTCGATGCCGTTCTTCTCCAGCCACGGGAAACCGGGCATGTTCGATTCCGGCACCACATCGCGCGGGTCGATCAGGTGCACGCGGTGCCAGTCGTCGGAGTAGCGGCCGCCGACGCGGGCCAGATCCGGGCCGGTGCGCTTGCTGCCCCACTGGAACGGACGGTCGTAGACCGACTCGCCGGCCAGCGAATAGTGGCCGTAGCGCTCGGTCTCGAAGCGCAGGGTGCGCACCATCTGCGAATGGCAGTTGTAGCAGCCTTCGCGGATGTAGATGTCGCGCCCGGCCAGCTCCAGCGCCGGATAGGGCTCGACGCCGGGCAGCGGTTCGATCGCTTCGGCCTGGAACATCAGCGGAACGATCTGCGCGAGGCCGCCGAAGGAGATGGCGATCGCGATCAGGATCATCATCAGGCTGACGTTCTTCTCGACTTTTTCGTGGGAATGACTCATGGACGCGTCTCGATCTCTGGAATGGGGCGGGCGCGGCTGCGACGGATTCGGCGTCGAGGCGCGCGCATCAGGCGCGGGCCTCGGCGGGGTCGGGCACCAGCACCGGGTTCACCGCAGGCGCCTGCGCGCTCTGCCAGGTACGGAACACGTTCCAGGCCATCACACCCATGCCGGCCACCACCAGCACACCGCCGGCGAAGCGGGCCAGGTAGTAGGGATAGGTGGCGTTGAGCGCCTCGACGAAGCTGTAGGTCAGCGTGCCGTCGGCGTTGGTGGCGCGCCACATCAGGCCCTGCATCACGCCCGCGATCCACATCGAGGCGATGTAGAAGACCACACCGATCGTGTGCACCCAGAAATGCGTGTCGATCAGCTTGACCGACCACATCTGCTTCAGGCCCAGCAGACGCGGGAACAGCGCGTAGATCGAGCCCAGCGAGATCATCGCCACCCAGCCCAGCGCGCCGGAATGCACGTGGCCGATGGTCCAGTCGGTGTAGTGCGAGAGCGAGTTGACCGTCTTGATCGACATCATCGGCCCCTCGAACGTGCTCATCATGTAGAACGAGAGCGAGACGATCAGGAACTTGAGGATCGGGTCGGTGCGCAGCTTGTGCCACACGCCGGACAGCGTCATCACGCCGTTGATCGCGCCACCCCAGCTCGGCGCCAGCAGCACCAGCGAGAACACCATGCCGAGGCTCTGCGCCCAGTCCGGCAGCGCCGTGTACTGCAGGTGGTGCGGGCCGGCCCACATGTAGATGGCGATCAGCGCCCAGAAGTGCACGATCGACAGCCGGTAGGAATACACCGGGCGCCCTGCCTGCTTGGGCACGAAGTAGTACATCATCCCGAGGAAGCCGGCGGTCAGGAAGAAACCCACCGCGTTGTGCCCGTACCACCACTGCACCATCGCGTCGACCGCGCCGCTGTAGATCGGGTAGGAGTGCAGCAGACCGCTGGGCAGCGCCAGGCTGTTGACGATGTGCAGCACCGCCACCGCGATGATGAACGAGGCATAGAACCAGTTCGCCACATAGATGTGCTTGACCCGGCGTTTGGCGATCGTGCCGAAGAACAGCACGGCGTAGGCCACCCACACCACCGCGATCAGCACGTCCAGCGGCCAGATCAGCTCGGCGTATTCCTTGCCCTGGGTGAGCCCCAGCGGCAGGGTGACCGCCGCACCCACGATCACCGCCTGCCAGCCCCAGAACACGAAGGCCGCCAGCCGGTCGGACAGCAGCCGCACATGCGAGGTGCGCTGCACCACGTAGAGGCTGGTCGCGAACAGCGCGCTGCCGCCGAAGGCGAAGATCACCGCATTGGTGTGCAGCGGCCGCAGGCGTCCGAAGGACAGCCACGGCAGGTCGAAGTTGAGCGCGGGCCAGTACATCTGCGCCGCGATGAGCAGCCCCACCGCCATCCCCACGATGCCCCAGACCACGGTCATCACCGAGAACTGCAGGACCACTTTGTCGTTGTAACTGTCTTGCGCCGTCTGCATGGATCGATCCTCCGGTTGCCGGGCAGTCTAGGAACCGCCGGCCACCGGGTTCTTGATCCGGATCAAGTCGCGCTTCGGGCTGATCCCGCCCGGGTGCGGGTGCCGGGTGCGCATGTTGGGGGCGCATGCGCACCACGGCCGGCACGGGCCGTGGCCGCAGACGAACGAAAGGCCGCCCGGTCGCCCGGACGGCCTGTCATGGTGCGATGCCCGGCCTCGCCGGCCGGTCATCGACTGTCGGCACCTTACACGTCGCCGGCGGCGTCCCAGCCCTCGCCCGTGCCACGCTGGTACACCCGGTCGTCGTCCCGCACGTCGCCGGCCGGGATCGACGGCGATTCGGCCAGACGCGCATAGATCGGGGTGAAGTCCGGCTCGGTCGCGCGCATCAGCTGGTCGTAGCTGTCGATGACGAAATAGGTCTTCTGGTAGGTGTCGATGCGGTAGCGGGTGCGCATGATCCGCTCCAGGTCGAAACCGATGCGGTTCGGCGCCGGGCTCTCCAGGCTGTAGATGCTCTCGCCCTTGGAGCTGAGGATGCCGGCGCCGTAGATGCGCAGGCCGTCGTCGCCTCGGATCAGCCCGAACTCCACCGTGTACCAGTACAGCCGGGTGAGGTTCATCAGCGCCTCGGCGCCGAGACCGTGCGCCTTCACCCCGCCGCGGCCGTAGGCGGCCATGTAGTCGGCGAACACCGGGTGCATGAGCAGCGGCACGTGGCCGAACAGGTCGTGGAAGAGATCCGGCTCGGACAGGTAGTCCAGCTGCTCGGGCCGGCGGATCCACCAGGTCACCGGGAAACGGCGCGCGGCCAGATGCTCGAAGAACACCAGCTCCGGCAGCAGCCCTTCCACGCCGATGATCTCCCAGCCGGTGGCGGCGCGGAGCTTGCGGTTGAGGTCGTCGAACTTCGGGATGCGCCCGGCTTCCATGCCCATCGCCTGCTGCTGGTGCAGGAATTCGGCGTCGGCGCGGCCCACCAGCAACCTCTGCTGGCGCTCGAACAGCGTGCTCCAGACCTCGTGGTCGGTGGCGGAATAGCTGCTCCACGGCTGCTCGACCACGCCGGTGGCATAGATCGGGATGGTGCCGCGGTCGGTGGCCTGGTGTTCGACGCGACGCGGCGCCCCCGGGGCGGCGTCGGACGCGGAGCTGTCGGGTCGGGCACTCATGGGCGGTCTCCTCCTCGCGTGACTCCTCACAGTAGACCCAATCCGACGCAATCGGCTTGCAAACTGCCGCGCCCCGGGCGTATAACCGCAACAATTTTGCAATGAATAGGTATTCATAAGAATCTTATGCCGACTATCGAGCTTGATCGCACCGATATCGCCCTGCTGTCCGAGCTGCAGCGCGGCGGCCGGCTCACCAACGCCGAGCTGGCCGAACGCGTGCATCTCTCGCCTTCGGCCTGCCTGCGTCGCGTCCAGCGCCTGGAGCGCGAGGACGTGATCGTGGGCTACCGCGCCGAGGTCAGCGCCGAGAAGCTCGGCATCGGCCTGCAGGCCTTCGTCCGCGTGCAGCTGCGCCAGCACGACGCCGCCACCGTGGAGCGCTTCGCGGCCTGCGTGAACGGCTGGGACGAGGTGGTGGCCTGCCATGCGCTCACGGGCGACATGGACTATCTTCTGCACATCGCGGTACGCGATCTGGAGCATTTCTCGGGCTTCCTGCTCGATCGACTGTTGAACGACGGCGCGGTGGCCGACGTGAATTCGAGCTTCGTGCTGCGCACGGTGAAGTCGTTCGCGGGGCTGCCGTTGGGGAGGTGATGGGGTTTCGATCAAATGGCCTTGCGGCCTCATCGCCATCCCACCTGAAAGAGCAAAGCTTCCGCGCTATCGCGCGGGTGTCTTTTCTTTGCTTGCCCAAAGAAAAGTCACCAAAAGAAAGGGCAGCCCGTCGTCGCGCCCGGCGCTGCGCGCCGGGTTCGCAGGTCTCGAGGGGTTTTTCGAAGGCACATCCATGTGCCATCGAAAAACGCACGGCCTCCTGCCGTGCGCCCTGCGGGCCTAATCCGCGAGACCTGCCGCTCCGATGGGCATCGAAAGTCAAAGGCCAAAAGCAGAAGCACTGAAGCAGACGCAGCTCAGGCCGCGGATCGCTCACATCACGCGAGGGCCAGGCCACTCAGAGGCGTAGATCGCCAATGTTTCATCAATTCCAGAAACCCTGCGCAAGGAGGAAGCCGCAACGAACTGCGCCTTGAGCGCCAGCCTGACAATTTGAAGCCTATTCAATGCAGACTCGTCGTAGCGACTTTTAATATAATCAGGAAAAGAAGCGCATGCGTCTATAAACAATGCATCTTCATGATGAGGCGCCAATCGCGAGAGCTCTCTCGCCAGTTCAACGAGCTTGTGACCAAACTTAAGCCGCAGATCTTCACTTGTTAAACCCAGCTTGAGTAACGCACCCTTCATAGATAGCTCTGCCAGCATGCAGATTGGCTGCAGGATAGAGTTCGTCCGATAGCAGTTGACCAAAGAGTCAGCTATGACCTCAAGGTTAGATGCCGCTTGCTGCCATAACTTATATGCGGCTGGATGAGCTTTGGCGTCAACCGAGCCCATTCCAAAAAAGAAATCCATGAGGTCGACGAATGCATATTGGCTTTCCGCAGCAATAGCCCCGTCCGCCCGACACCATCGCCACCATTCTTCTTTACTTTTGAAGCCAAGCGCATCTTCCGAGGTAATAACACCTTCGCCAAAAACCACAGGGACGATGACTTTTTTCACCTGATCGACAGATGCCGCGATACCTGTCCCCTCTCCGGGCCAAGTAGTAGCCACCTCCGGAATAAGCTCTTGGTACAACCTCTCGATCCAATCAATTCGTGGATCATGGGGCACGCGAGCGCCAATGGAAAAACTAGGGCCAATTATTTCCATGACAGCACGAAAGGGCCTAGCGTGGAATGAAATCCCTTCTTCAGCATACTTCTTATCCAGTTCCCAGATGATCTTGGGAGTTATTTCTTCGATTTTCCCATCCATAGGGGCATCCCTGTAATTGCAAATCAAATAAATGTCGGCCGCTCAATCAGTCTCGCTTCCCGAACCGCTCCCCGAAGAAATCCCCCGCATTCCACTTCGGCCGCTGCTCCGCATCGCCGATCAGCGCGCCGATGCGGGCGTTGAGATCGGCCAGGCGCACGGCGTCGCCCCAGGCGATGGGCAGGTCGGCCTGGTCGCTGGGACGGTGGTAGTGGTCGCGCAGGAATTTCTGCATGGCGAGTCTGGGCATGCGCTCGCCGTCGGCCGAAACGATGCCGCCGTTGAGATAGACCGCAGGCACGCCCGCACGCACGAAGGCGAACTGGTCGCTGCGCACGAACACCACGTCTTCCGGGAACGGGTCGGCCGACAGGTCCACGCCGACCTCCTTCGCCGCGGTCTCGACCACGGCCTTGAGGCTGGAGTGTTCGATGCCGACCGGCACCACGTCCTTGCTGGGCGCCAGCAGCACCGGCATGTCGAGATTGATGTTGGCGACCAGCCCGGCCGCCGGCACCGTGGGCCGGGTGGCGAACCACTCGGCGCCGAGCAGGCCCTGTTCCTCCGCGGTGAGCGCCACGAACAGCATCGAACGCTTCGGCCGCAGCTCGCGCGCGTGCAGGATGCGCGCGGCCTCCAGCATCACCGCCACGCCGAGGGCGTTGTCCAGCGCGCCGTTGTAGATGGCATCGCCGTTCACCGGCACGCCGATGCCGATGTGGTCCAGATGCGCGGTGTAGACCACGTGGTCGTCCGCGCGCGCCGGGTCGCTGCCGGTGAGCCTGGCGACCACGTTGCGCGATTCGCCGGGCTCGAGGCGGGTGCGGCCCGCCAGGCGCAGCGTGCCCGGCAGCGCGAAGCCGCGCAGGGTGCCTTCACGCGCGGCATCGAACAGTTCGGCGGCCGGGCGCGGGCCGTCGGCGAAGATCAGGTCGGCCGCAGCCGCGGCCACGCGCGCGCTGGCGCGCAGCTCGGGGAAGGCGTCGATCGGCGTGCCGTCGGCATCGCGCAGGCGCATGCCCGGCCTGGCCCAGTCGTCGGCGCTCTGCGCCCAGGGCGAGGAGGCTTCGTATTCGGGCGTGTTCACCAGCACCATCCCGACCGCGCCGCGTTCGACCAGGGCCTGCTGCTTGACCCGCATCGCGCTGTAGTAGGCGCGGCGGTCGTTGTCGAAGCGCGCCGGTGCGCCGGTGAAGACCACCGCGATCCTGCCGCGCAGGTCCAGCCCGGCGAAGTCGTCCTGCTTCAGCTCCGGCGCATGCACCGCCTGGCCGACGAACACCGCCTCGGCCTCCAGCGCATGTTCGGCGGCGGCGTAGTTCAGACCGGTCAGATACTGGTCGCGGAAACGCAGCGCGATCTCGCGCCCGTTGCGTGCGACCACCAGCGCCGCACCGGCTTCTTCGCGCGTGGCCTTGAGCAGCGGGACGCGCTGGAACCAGCCGTTGCCCTCGCCCGCCGGCGCCAGACCGATCGCGGCGAAACGCCCGGCCACGTAGTCGGCGGCCTTGTCGTAGCCGGGCGTGCCGGCCTCGCGGCCTTCGAACGCGTCGCTGGCGAGCGTGCGCACGTCCTCGACGATACGGCGCTGGGCCGGGTCGTCGGGCAGCGGCGGCAGGGCGGCCGTCGGGCCGGCGGCAGCGGCGGGGTCCGTGCCGGCGGCGACGGACGCGGCCGGATCGGGTGTGCGCGGCTGGCAGGCGAGCAGCAGACCGCAGGCGAACACGAGGAGATGGCGCGAGGCCGGACACGCGGCGCGGGATGAGGGCATGGTCTGGAGAGGGAGCGAGAGCGGAAACGGGACGGCGACGGGGGCGAAGCACCCGGCCGGGCAAGCATGACCCAGCGCAGTCCCGGCTGCCACCCTCGGCGATGGCCACCGGCATCGCCGCCGACATGGCCCTCCCCGCGAGGCTCCGTCCACACCACGCTCCCCGCCGATCGCCATCGAAACCGCGCCGCGCGTCGATGCCGGCGGCCCACGCTGTGTCATCCTCCCGGTTCCGACCGCCCGGGAGCGCCGCATGCACGCGTCCACCATCGCCACCCCGCCCACCCGGCACGAGCGCTGGCTGCTGCTGGCCCTCGCCATCGGTGCGCTGGCCGTGTCCGGCATCGACCCGAAGGACCGGCTGACCTGGTTCCTGGAAACGATCTGGGTGACCGCGGCCATTCCGCTCATCGCGTGGAACTGGCGGCGTTTCCCGCTGACGCGGCTGCTGTGCTGGCTGCTGTTGGCGCACGCACTGGTGCTGGTGTACGGCGGTGCCTACACCTATGCCGAAACGCCCGCGGGGTTCTGGCTGCGGGATATGTTCGGGTTCGAGCGCAACCCGTGGGACCGCATCGGCCACTGGATGCAGGGCTTCGTGCCGGCCATCCTCGCCCGCGAGCTGCTGCTGCGCCGCACGCCGCTGCGACGCGGTGGCTGGCTGGTGTATCTGGTGCTCGCCGCGGCGCTGAGTTTCAGCGCCTTCTTCGAATTGATCGAGTGGTGGGCGGCCTTGATCTACGGCGCCGATGCCGACGCCTTCCTCGCCACCCAGGGCGATCAGTGGGACACGCAGTGGGACATGTTCCTGTGCCTGTGCGGTGCGGCGGCATCGCTGCTGCTGTTTTCGCGGCGGCATGACCGGCAGCTGGGGCAGGCTGTGCTCGATGGCCGTTGACGGGGCGGCGACTGCGACGGTGCCCACCACTGGGGCACACGCGGCGCTCGGCCCACACATGGCTGGGCTCGCACAGGCATGTCCATGAACGACGACGGCCGCCCGAAGGCGGCCGTCGCGGCATGCGACCCGATGCGCGCAGGCATCGGGCGGGATGCGATCAGAAGCGGAATTCGCCGCTGACGGCCAGCGTGCGCAGGTCGACATCGACGCCGTCGATTTCGGTGTTCTGGATGTCGTAGTTCAGACCCAGGCCGAAGCGCTCGGTGAAGTCGTAGCCCACACCCACGCCGAAATACGGCGCGATCTTGCGGTCGCCATCGACGAAATCGACGTCGCCGTCGTCGTCCACCACGGCGATATCGGTGTAGGCCGCGCCCAGACGGCCGCCCACGTAGAAGCCCTGGTGCGCACCCGCACCGAAGTTCTTCTTCAGCGCAACGCCGGCGGAGAAGCTGAACACTTCATAGTCGTAGCCGAAGTCCAGGTCGCCACGGCCATGGCCGGTGTAGGCGCCTTCGACCGCGATGTTGCCGTTGAACCAGTAGCCGCCGCGCAGGCTGTACGCGGTGTCTTTTTCCTCGCCGGTCAGGCCGGCGAAGCTGAATTCCGCGCGGGACTCGCCCACTTCGCCGCGGATGAACCCGCCGCTGCCGTCGGCGGCGAAGGCGGAGGTGGAGGCGCAAGCCAGCAGGAGGCCGGCGGCCAGAATGGAAACACGCGTCATCGATGAAATCCCTGTTGTGTATGTATGTGTGTCATTTCGAATGATCCTGCGCCCGGAAGGCGCAGGATGTCCGGCGCAAGGCTGCGGGAGTCTAGCGACTCCCGATGAAGCGTCAAGACGAATGAAGTGGCCGGCGCGATTCCTCGCTCCGGGCACTGCGGTTCGTTCAGCCGGAACCGCCGGGACCGGCATCGCGGTCGCCACGCGGCCGGAACGGCAGCACCCTGCCGCGCTCGTCTTCGGCGTCGGCCGGCGGACGGTTCCACAGCACGGGCACGTCCTCGGGCGAACGCATCTCCAGTTCCGCATCCAGCGGCGAGAGCTCGCCGGCTTCCTCTTCCAGCTCCCAGCTGTACTTCTTGCGCGGCGGCAGCGGGTCGACGCCCCGCCACAGCAGCGCCGCGAGCACGCCGCCCACCGCGCCGCCCAGATGCGACTGCCAGGACACGCCGGGCTCGTGCGGCAGCACCGTGAGCAGCATGCCGCCGTAGAGGAAGAACGCGATCATCGCCGCGGCGATGGAGGGACGGTCGCGGCGCAGCAGGCCCAGCACGAACACCAGGAACATCAGGCCATGGGTCAGGCCGCTGGCGCCGAGGTGGTAGGAATTCGCTTCGCCCAGCGTCCACGCGCCCACGCCGGACCCCAGCCACATCAGCGGCAGCGCACGCCAGGTGGCGCGCGGATAGACCGCCAGCGCCAGCGTGCCAAGGATCAGCAGCGAGGCGGCGTTGGCCGCCAGATGCCCGGGGGAGCCGTGCAGCAGCGGCGCGGTGAGGATGCCGGGCAGGCCCTCGGCCCGCAGCGGACCCACCGCGAATGCGCGCAGGTCCACGCCCTGCTGCAGCCAGAACACCGCGGCCAGCAGCAGCACGAACGCAAGACTGACATTGAGCCCGCGCAGCAGGCGCGCGCGGTCGGCGGCGCGCTGTGCCGGGGTATCGGGAAGGTCGTCAGGTGTCTGCAGGTGCATGGGCTTTCAGTGGAGTCGCCGGCAGGCCGACGCAAGTGCACGGCGCGCGGGCGCGGAAAGAAACGCTCCGTTCCTTCCGCACCCGCGCCCTGCGTCACAGTCGCGAGGGCGCCACGGATGGCGCCGTCGGCCCTCGCGCCCCGCGGCTCAGTCGTCCTTGCCTGCGTCGCGCAGCGCCTCGGCCGCGGCATCGGCCGGCGCCGGCGGACGGCGCAGGCTGAGGATCACGGTCACCGCCAGGATCGCCGCGACCACGCCCAGCGACCACAGGATCGGGATCTTGAACACGTCGATCAGCAGCATCTTGGTGCCGATGAACATCAGCACGATGGCCAGGCCGTAGGGCAGCAGGTGGAAGCGGTCGGCCATGCCGGCCAGCAGGAAGAACATCGCGCGCAGGCCGAGCACCGCGAACACGTTCGAGGTCAGCACGATGAACGGGTCGGCGGTGATCGCGAAGATCGCCGGGATCGAATCCACCGCGAAGATCAGATCGGTCACGCCGATCAGCACGATCACCACGAACAGCGGCGTGTACCAGCGCCGGCCGTCGATCTTCACCGTGTAGGCGTGGCCGTGGTAGCCGGGCGTGAGCGGAAGATGGCCGCGCATCCACTTCAGCACCGGGTTCTTTTCCAGATCCGGCGCCTGGCCGGCGGCGATCAGCATCTTGATGCCGGTGGCGATCAGGAACAGGCCGAAGACGTAGAGGATCCAGTGGAACTTCGCGATCAGCAGCGCACCGGCGAAGATCATGATCGCGCGCAGGACGATCGCGAGCAGGATGCCGATGATCAGCACCTTCTGACGCTGCTCCTCCGGCACGCCGAAATAGGTGAACAGCATCAGGAACACGAAGATGTTGTCGACCGCCAGCGATTTCTCGACCAGATAGCCGGTGAGGAATTCCAGGCCGATGCGGTTGCCGGCCACTTCGCCGAAGGCGCCGACCGCGTACCACCACAGGCCGGCGTTGAACAGCATCGCCAGGACCACCCAGCCGATGCTCCAGTAGAGCGCCTCCTTGAAGGTGACCTTGTGCGGGCCGCCGTGCCGCATCAGCACGAGATCGACCAGCAGGGCGGCGACGACGACGACGCCGAACGCGCCCCACAACAACGGACTACCGATGGTTTCCACGCAATGCTCCCGAGTCTGGATCCGAAAAGAGAAGACGCCCGGCTGCAGGCGTCGGGCGTCGGGCGTCGGATCGGGAGCGCCTGGAAGCGCGCATGGATCGCGGGGACGCACCTTCGCCGTGGCGGCGAAGGTCTCGCTCGCGGTACCCGCAACCGCGGACACCACCGCCGGGGCCGGAGCCTGGCGGGCAGGCCAGGCTCGTGATGACGACCGCGACGTTTCGGAGCTACTCCCCTTCGGAAGCGGCGGAGGTTACCAGCTGCCGCATGAACGCATGCGGCAGGGGCACGCCGCGGACGGCTACAATTCAGCTTATGACCAATCACTCCGCGACCGCCCACGCCGACGCCCCGCCCACGGTCCGCCTGCGCAATGCCTGGACTTCCCGCCATCCCTGGATCTTCCAGAAGCTCGTCGAGAAGCCCGCGCAGCGGCCGAAGCCGGGCAGTCTGGTGGAGATCGTCGGCCCGGACGGCGTGTGGCTGGGCCGCGGCTTCTACAACGGCCACTCGCGGATCGCCCTGCGCATCCTGGAGCGCGACCCGGACGTGCCGGTGGACGCTGACTGGTTCGCGGCGAAGATCGGCGAGGCGGTGCGCCTGCGCCGCGAGGTGCTGGGCCTGGACGAGGTCTCGAACGCCTGGCGCGTGGTGCACAGCGAGGGCGACGGGCTCAGCGGCCTGGTGGTCGACCGCTACGCGGACCTGCTGGTGGTCGAATTCTTCAGCGCCGGCATGTACCGCCATCGCGAGTGGGTGTACGCCGCGCTGCGCGCGCAGTTCCCCGGCTGCCGCTTCCATGCCTTCGCCGATGAGCATGTGCAGAAGCAGGAAAGCTTCGATTTCCGGCCGTGGAACAGCCAGGGCACCGAGCCCGCCACGCCGGCGGAGATCGTCGAACACGGCGTGAAGTTCCGCGCCGACCCGGCGGGCGCGCACAAGACCGGGTTCTTCGCCGACCAGCGCGACAACCGCGAATGGCTCTCGCGCCAGTGCGCGGGCAAGCGCGTGCTCGACCTGTGCTGCAACACCGGCGGCTTCGGCGTGTATGCCGCGGCGCGCGGCGCGAGCGAGGTGGTGGGCATCGACATCGACGAGGCGGTGCTGGAGATCGCCAAGGCCAACGCCCGGCTCAACATGCCCTTCGCCGAGGGCATGCGCCCGCGTTTCGTGCAGGCCGACATCTTCCCGTGGCTGCGCGATGCGGCCAACGGCGACCAGCGCTTCGACGTGGTCATTCTCGACCCCGCCAAGATGACCCGCGACCGCGACCAGGTGATCCCGGCGCTGAAGAAGTATCTCGACATGAACAAGCTGGCGATGGGCGTGGTGAAGCCCGGCGGCCTGTTCGCGACCTTCTCCTGCACCGGACTGGTCAGCGAGGAACAGTTCCTCGACATGCTGCGCCGTGCCGCGTTCTACGCCGGCCGCACGGTGCAGGTGCTGAAGGTGGCCGGCGCCGGTGCCGACCATCCCTGGCTGACCGACGTGCAGGAAAGCCGCTATCTGAAGGCGGTGTTCTGCCGCGTGGTGGACTGAGCGACCGACTACAGCCGGTGCCGTTTCTTTTTCGCGCAGCCTGCGGCCGGACAGGTCGCGCCGGCGGACAGCGCCTTGTAGTGCAGGCAGTCCTCGAACGCATCACAGGCCGGAAGGCCGGTCGCCTCCGGCAGCGCATCGTCCAGTCGATCGGCCCGCACCATTTCGCGCACGTGAAGCGCGTCGATCTGTTGCTGGAGACTTTTGGAAGCCATCGATGTCCCTTCGGCGAAGACGCCACGGGCCGCTTGCGCGGCCCGTGGTGTGGAGGTTGCGAGGTAACCGCCTTGCGTCGGCGTGGATCGGCCAGCGTGGATCGGCCAGCGTGAAACAGCCAGCGTGGATCAGCCGGCGGGATTGAAACCGATGGTGCGGCGGGTGGTGACCGGTGCGGCGACCGGCTGGAAGCGCCAGCGCTTGACCGCGTTCACCGCCTCACGGTCGAACACGCGCGGCGGATTGCCGCGGACCACACGGGCGTCGCCCACGCTGCCATCGACGTTGACCGTGAACTCGACCACCACCTCGCCCGAAGTGCCCGCACGCAGGGCTTCGGGCGGATAGCGCGGAGCCGGGGTGCTGATGGCGCGCAGGTCGTTGGCGCTGGGCGCGGCGGCGGCGGCGCGCTGCTGCGCGGCGCGCTGCTCGGCCGCACGCTGCTCGGCGGCACGACGCTCGGCGGCCTCGCGTTCGGCGGCCTGGCGCTGCTCCTGTTCGCGGCGGTTCTGCTCGGCCGCGGCCTGCTGGGCCGCCTGCTGCTGGGCGAGTTCCTGCGCGGCACGGCGCTGGTTCTCTTCCAGCTGCTTCTTGCGGTCTTCCTCGAGCTTGGCCTGACGCTCCGCCTCGGCGGCGGCGTCCAGCTGCTGCTGTTCCTGGCGCTGGGCCAGGCTGGTCTCGCCCTCGGAAATGGCGTTGCGCAGGCGCGGGAGCGCGGGTGCGCTGGGATCGGCGCGCTGCATCAGCGCGAGCACGCGCTTGGCTTCCTCGAAATCGTCGCGCCCGATGCTCTGCTCGGCATGGATGGTGGCGTAGGGCATCAGGTCGGTGAGCGCGCTGGACACGGCGGCGTCGTTGGGCTGCTTGTCGCGCAGGGCCAGGTAGTACTCCATGGCGTTGTCGCCGGCCGGCGCGTACATGCGCTGTTCGCGCTGCGCGGTGGTGGCGGCTTCACGCAGGGCGTCGACACTCATGCCGGCGACCTTGGCAGTCGCCGCGGCGTCGACCACGGCGGCCTGCTCGACCGCAGGGGCCTGGGCCGGGTCGGCCGGAGCCGCGTCGGGAGCCGGGGTGTCGCCGCCGCAGCCTGCGACGGTGACGGCGACGGCCAGCGCGAGCGCGGCCCAGCGCAGACGGGAGCGGGATTCGGAAGTCTGGGGGATGGACTTGGAGACGGGCATCGCGAGTACCTGCGGATGGAGTGGCATCGGGAAGGCAAGCACGTTGTGTGCCAGCGGAATCTGAAGCGCGGCCTGGGTCGCGTTATCGCGACGCTTCGCGCGCTGGAGGACAGTCGGGCGTGACGACATTCACGTTTCACTCATCCTACCATCGCCCAGCGGCTCGGGGACGCCCTGCCCGGGCCCGAGGCGACGCCTGCGCTCAACGGCGAGGGCTGACCGGTTGCGGCAGGGCTTGCCCCTGTGCAGCAGCCGCGTCGCGCGGCGTCCGTCGCATGCAGCGGTGTGCGCAGGCCGGTGCTACTTGCCGATGCAGAAGGTCGAAAAGATGTGACCGAGCAGGTCGTCCGGCGTGATGCGGCCGGTGATCTCGCCGAGCGTGTCGTGTCCTGCGCGCAGGGCCTCGGCGGCCAGCTCCAGGCGGTCGGCATCCAGCTCGGCGCTGGCGTCGCGAAGCGCACGGCGCGCGCGACGCAGGGCGTCCACCTGGCGCTGGCGCGCGCTGAACGCACCTTCGGCGCCCTCGCCCGCGCCGGCCAGTGCCGCCAGCCGTGCGTGCACGTCGGGGAAGCCCTCGCCGGTGCGCGCGGAGACCGCCAGCGCCGGCGCGCCATCGACCTCACCCGGCAGCGCCGCGCGCGCATCCGCGGCGAGCAGATCGCACTTGTTCAACAGCCACAGCCGCTGCGGCGCGGCGGCCGCGGCGGCATCGACCGCAGCGCGACCGCCGGCGATGTCGCGCGCATCGACCACCGCGATGGCCAGATCCGCGCGCTGCAGTTCGGCCTCGGCGCGGCGCATGCCTTCGCGTTCGATCGCATCCCCGCCCGCGCGCAGGCCGGCGGTGTCGACAAGCGTGAGTTCCACGCCGTCCACGCGCACGGTCTCGCGCAGCAGGTCGCGTGTCGTACCGGCGATGTCGCTGACGATCGCCCGTTCACCGCCCGCCAATGCGTTCAACAGCGAACTTTTTCCTGCGTTCGGCGGGCCCACGATCACGGCGTGCAGGCCGTCGCGCAGGCGCTGGCCGCGCTCGGCCTCGACCAGCAAGGTGTCCAGATCGCCCTGCGCGCGTACCAGACCGCCGCGCAGGGCCGCACCGCCGAGTGTGTCCAGCGGCTCGTCGGCGAAATCGATCGCCGCCTCCACGTGCACGCGCAGACGCAGCACGGCTTCGGCCAGGGCATCCACGCGCTGCGAGAACACGCCATCCAGCGAACGCCGCGCCGCCCGTGCCGCGCGCAGGTCGGCGGCGGCGATCAGATCGGCCACCGCTTCGGTCTGGGCGAGGTCGAGCTTGCCGTTGAGGAAGGCCCGCTCGCTGAACTCGCCCGCGCGCGCGGGACGCGCGCCGAGCGCGAGGCAGCGTTCGAGCAGTGCGCGCAGCAGGGCCGGGCTGCCGTGCGCCTGCAGCTCGACCACATCCTCGCCGGTGAAGCTGCCGGGCGCGCGGAAATACAGGGCGATGCCGTCGTCGATGATGTCGCCGTGCGCGTCGCGGAAGCGCGCGTAGTGCGCATGGCGCACGCGCAGGCGCAGCCCGCACAGCGCTTCGGCGATGTGGCGGGCGCGCGGGCCGGACAGGCGCACGATACCGATGCCGGCGGAGCCTGCCGCGGTGGCGATGGCGGCGATGGTGTCGGTGTCGTGCACGGCGTCGGTCATCGCCCGGGGCGCGCAGGGCGGCGCGGGTTCATGTGGGCAGGAAGCATCGGCGCGTGCGGGCCGTCAGGCCAGATAGCCGCCGTCGACGGTCAGGCACGTGCCGGTGACATAGCTGGACGCCGGACTGGCCAGATACAGCACCGCCGGGGCGATCTCGTCGGGCTGCGCGCTGCGGCCCATCGGGATCAGCTGCGCCATCATCGCCATCAGCTTGGGATTGTCGGTGATGGCGGAGGCGAACTTCGTCTCGGTCAGACCGGGCAGTACCGCATTCACGCGCACGCCGTGGCCGGCGAGCTCCTTGGCGAAGCCCTCGGTCATGTTGACGATGCCCGCCTTGGTCATCGAGTAGATGCCCTGCCCGTGCGCGGGGCGCATGGCGTTGACCGAGGCGATGTTGACGATGCTGCCGCCGCCTGCGTCCTTCATCCGGCGCGCGGCCTGCACCGTGCACCAGAAATAGCCGCGCAGGTTCACCTCGACGGTCTTCTCGTAGCTGCCGAGGTCCATGTCGATCATCGGCCCGAAATACGGATTGGCCGCGGCGTTGTTGACCAGGATGCGCGGCGTGCGGCCGGCGGCATCGAGCGCGGCGAACACCGCCTCGATGGCCGCGGGGTCGCCCACATGCAGCGCGTGCGCCTCGGCCGAGCCGCCCGCTTCGCGGATGGCCGCGGCCACGGCCTCGCAGGCCTCGACCTTGCGCGAGGTGCAGACCACGTGCGCGCCCCGTGCGGCGAGCAGGTGGGCGATGGCTTCGCCGATGCCGCGCGAGGCGCCGGTGACGAGGGCGGTGTGGCCGGAGAGGTCGAACAGGGCGTCGGATGCGGTCATGGTGTGGGCGATGATCGAGGGAAGCGGCGGGAAGAGATGCGTGCATGGGTCACGCAGACAGAGCCTGTCCGCACCATCGCGCGCAGTGCGCGCCGCGCGCGATGGTGCGGTGCGGCGGCTTGCTATGCTCGCGAGCCTATCACGCAGCCCGGACGCCTCTCGATGACCTCAGCCCGCCCCTCCGCCCGCCGTCGCGTGCTGATCACCGGCGCCGGCAGCGGCTTCGGCCTGGCCCTCGCCCAGCGCTACGCCCGCCACGGCGATGTGGTGGCCTGCGTCGACCGCGATCTGCCGCGCGCGCAGGCGGCGGCGGCCGGCCTTCCCGGCGAAGGCCACCTGGCGCTGCAGGCCGATGTCGGCGACGACGCCTCGATGCAGACGCTGCACGCCGCGGTCATGGCCGCCTGGGGCGGCGTGGACCTGCTGTTCAACAACGCCGGCATCGCCTCGGCCGGCGCGCTCGTCGACACCACGATGGAGGAATGGCGGCAGGTGCTGGACATCGACCTGCTCGGCGTGGTCCGCGGCTGCCGGCTGTTCCTGCCGGACATGCTGGCCGCGCGCAGCGGGCACATCGTCAACACCGCGAGTTTCGCCGGCCTGGCCGGCGCACCGGGCATCATGAGCTACGGCGTGGCCAAGGCCGGCGTGGTCGCGCTGACCGAACAACTGCGCGCCGAAGTGCACGGCACCGGCGTGAGCGCGAGCGTGATCTGCCCGGCCTTCTTCCGCACCAACCTGCTCGACGGCGCGCTGATGCCGGAGAAGACCAAGCACGCGGTGACCCGGCTGATGGACCACTCGCCGGACACCGCCGACAGCGTGGCCGAGAAGACCTTCCGCGCGGTGGAACGCGACGAATTCCTGATCCTGCCGACCAGGCGCGAACCGATGCGCTGGCGGATGAAGAAGTACCTGCCGGGCATGTATTTCAGAATGCTGCTGAAGCTGGCGGCGAAGCGCACGCGCAGTTGATCCGACGCCATGGATCTTGTGCCGGTGTGGTCAGCCGGATATCGAGACCCGCGACACCCGCCGCGACCGTGGGTCAGCGTCTGTCCTTCATCGCCATCACCACCCCCATCCCCGCGAGCAGGGACACCGCAGCGGTGCCGCCGTAGCTGAGCAGGGGCATGGGCACACCGACCACGGGCAGCAGGCCCGAGATCATGCTGCCGTTGACGATGACGTAGACCGAGAACGCCAGGCCCAGGGCGCCGGCGAGCAGGCGGCCGTAGGTGTCGCGGGCGCCGCCGGCGATCCACAGGCAGCGGCCGATCACGAACAGGTACAGCGCGAGCAGGGTGGCGACACCGAGCCAGCCCCACTCCTCGGCCAGCACCGCGAAGATGAAATCGGTGGTGTGCTCGGGCAGGAAGTCCAGGTGCGACTGCGAGCCCTCGCCCCAGCCCTGGCCGCGCAGGCCGCCTGAGCCGATGGCGATCTTGGACTGGATGATGTTCCAGCCCGCGCCCAGCGGGTCGTTGTCCGGGTCGCGGAAGGTGAGGATGCGGTTCTGCTGGTACGGGCGCAGCATCCAGAACCATTTGATCGGCGCGAAATAGGCGAGCCCCGCGGCCACCACGCCGCCGGCCCCGACCAGCGCCAGCAGCCGCCAGGACAGGCCGGCCAGATACACCACGAAGCAGCCGCTGGAGGCCACCAGCATCGCGGTGCCGAAATCCGGCTGGAGCAGGATCAGGCCGGTGGGCACGCCGACGATCGCGGCGCAGACCACCAGCGCGCGGAAGCCCGGCGGCAGCCGCGCGTGATGCAGATACCAGGCGGCCATCATCGGCAGGGTGAGCTTGAGCAGTTCGGCCGGCTGGAAATAGAACACGCCCAGATTGATCCAGTGGTTGCCGTGCTTGCCTTCGCCGATGAACAGCACCGCCAGCAGCGGCAGCAGCGACACCCCGAACAGCATCGGGCTGAGGCTGCGCAGCTGATGCGGCGAGATCCGCGACAGCAGCCACATCGCCGCCAGTCCCACCGCATAGCGCGCGCCCTGGGCCATGGCCAGCCGCGGACTGCCGTTGCCGGCGCTGTAGAGCACGACGATGCCGGCGACCATGATCGCCAGCAGGGCGGCCAGCAGCGGCAAATCCAGGGTGCGCACGAAGCGATGGACGAAGTGCAGCAGCAGGCGGGCGAAGGCCTTCATCGCAGGCCTCGCAGCGCGCCGTCGCTCGGCGTGGACGTTGCCGGGGCCGGCGGCGGGGCGATGGCCGCGGCGGGATCATCGCTTGCCTGGACAGCGGCCGGGACGAAGCCGGGCAGCATCGGCACCGGCGCCGGAGGCGCGGGTTCGGCCGGCGATGCGCCCCCCGTCGCGTCGGCACCCTTCGCCGCGGCGCCCTCCGCCGCGGCACCCGCGTCAGGCCCGGCGGGCGGCTGGCCAGGCGTCGGGGCCGGCGGCTCGGGCATCTTGCCGAGCAGCCAGGCGTCGAACACCTTGCGCGCGACCGGTGCCGCGCTGCTGCCACCGTAGCCGCCGCCCTCGACCACCACCACCACGGCGATGGTCGGGTCTTCGGCCGGGGCGAAACCGATGAACAGGCCGCGATGGCGCAGATGCATCGGCAGCTTCCGGGGATCCAGGCTGGCGCTGCCGCGGCGGCTGATGACCTGCGCGGTGCCGGTCTTGCCGCCCATCCGGTAGGGCGCGCCGATGCTCATCGCGCGCGCGGTGCCGCCGGGGCCGTGGATCGTCATCACCATGCCCTCCTGCACGGCGCGCAGGTGGTCGGGGTTGTCGGTGATGGGCTGCGGCGCCGGCTGGGCGATGGGGCTCCAGGGTTGGTCGAAGGCGTCCAGCCGGGCCACCGCCAGATGCGGGCGGCGCAGCTGGCCGTCGCGCGCGAGCGCCGCCACCGCCTGCGCCAGCTGCAGCGGCGTGGCCTTCCAGAAGCCCTGGCCGATGCTGGAGATGACGGTGTCGCCGGGATACCACGGCCCCTGTTTCCCGGCGTTCTTCGCCTTCCATTCCGGCGAGGGCAGGATGCCGCCGGACTCGCCGACCAGATCGATCCCGGTGGGCGCGCCGAAGCCGTACTTCGACAGATACGCGTCGAAGGTCTGGATGCCCATGTCCAGCGCCAGGCGGTAGTAATAGGTGTTCACCGAGTCGGCGATGGACTTGCGCAGGTCGGTCCAGCCGTGGCCGCCGGTGTGCGAATCGCGGTAGCCGCGCGCCTGCCCCGGGATGCGGAACTCGCCGGTGGACAGCGTCCTGTCCTCCGGCGTGCGCCGGCCGCTGTCGAGCCCGGCCAGTGCCACCAGCGGCTTGATCGTGGAGCCCGGCGCGACGCCGCCCAGCACGTTGCGGTTGAACAGCGGCCGCGCCGGGTCGTCCATCAGCCGGCGGAAGTCGGCGTGCGAGATGCCGTTGACGAACAGGTTGGGGTCGTAGCTGGGCAGGCTGACCAGGGCCAGGACCTCGCCGGTGCGCGGATCGATCGCCACCACCGAGCCGGTGAGCTCGCCGAAGGCGATGGTCGCCGCGCGCTGCAGTTCGGCGTCCACGCTGAGCCTGAGCGCCACGCCGGTCTGCGCCGGGATGCGCCCGGCAGTGCCGACGATGCGGCCGTCCACGGTGGTCTCGATCAGCTCGTAGCCGATCCGCCCGCGCAGGGCCTCGTCGTAGGCGCGCTCGATGCCGGTCTTGCCGATGTGGCTGAAGGCGGCACCGGCTTCGCCGAGCATCTCGGCGTCCTTCTTGTCCACCCGGGCCACGTAACCGACCACATGCGCGAACAGGTCGCCGTAGGGGTAGCGCCGGTTGAGATACGGCACCAGCTCCACACCCGGGTAGCGCCAGCGGTCCACCGCGAAACGCGCGGCCTCCTCGTCAGTGATGCGCAGCCGCAGGGTGATCGGCATGAAGCTGCGGCTGATCCGGCGCTGCTCGTGGAAACGGGCGATGTCCTCGGGACTCAGCGCGACGATCTTCGCCAGCGAGGCCAGCATGCCGTCGATCTCGGCGCGGGTGCCCTTGCCCACCTCGGCCGGCACCACGTCGAGGCGGTAGGCCGGGACGTTTTCGGCCAGCACCCGTCCCTTGCGATCGTAGATGGTGCCGCGGGCCGGTACTTCCGGGCGCTGGCGGATCCGGTTGTCTTCCGAGCGCTTGGCGTAGTCGCTGTGGTCGAGCACCTGCAGCTTGAAGTACCAGATGCCCATGCCGCAGAGGGCCAGCGCCACCCCGAGGAAGCCGACCGCCGCGCGCAGGCGGAAGCGTTCGGCCTCCTGCGCGGAATTGCGGATGTAGTGGCGCGGCGCGCGGCCCATCGTGTCCCCGCTCAGCGCCTGCGCCCGATGCGCACGGCATCCAGCGCGACGAACAGCATCGGCCACAGCACCGCGCCGACCAGCGGCGACAGCCAGGCCAGCCACGGCCGCGGCGGGATGCCGAAGGCGAAATCGACCACCGTCGCCAGGATCAGGTCGTTGAGCAGCAGGCCACCGATGGCCAGCGCCTGCTGCGGCATCGGATAGAAGCGCATCTGCGCGCGGAAGCGCTGCAGGATGAAGAACATCGCCGACAGGCGCAGCGCCTGTTCGCCGAGCAGCGTCCCGTAGGCGAGATCGGCGAACAGGCCGAGCGCGAACACGCCGCCCAGGCCGATCCGGCCGTGGTCTTCCAGCAGCCAGTAGGCCAGCACCAGCGCCAGCCAGTACGGCCGCAGCGGCACCACGGCATCGGGCAGCGGCAACAGGCCGAGCAACAGGCCGAGCAGCAGGCTCAGCGGCAGAAGCCAGGGTTTGCGGGCGCGGCTCATGGCGCCGGCTCCGCGGGAGCCGTCCGCGGCACCGCCGGGGCGGGCGCCTTCGCTGCGGTGCGTGCGGCGGCCGGCCTGGAGGCCGTCCCGGCACCGGGCTGCGGGCCCGGTGGTTGCGGTGTGGAGGGTTGCGGGGCGAGCTGTTGCGCGGCGGGCTGTTGCGGGCCGGGCACCGCCGGCGGACCGGCACCCGGGGGCGTATCCCCGGCCGTCCCGGACGCAGGGACGGCGGCAGCGGCGGTCGCCTGCCGTCCGCGCAGCAGCAGCACGTCGCGGCCGCGGTCGAGCTGGGCCGCAGGCGTCAGCACGGCGATCAGGAACGTGCGGCTGGCGTCGGGCTGCAGCCGCGCCACCGTGCCCACCGGGAAGCCGGGCGGAAAGCGCTCGCCCAGGCCCGAGGTGACGATTAGGTCGCCCACCTTCACATCGGCCGACATCGGGATGTTGGCCAGCTCCAGATGATCGCCGCGGCCGTACACCACCAGCCGAATGCCGTTGCGCGACACCGCCACCGGCACCGCATGGCTGGGGTCGGTCAGCAGCAGCACTTCGGCCGAGCTGTGCCGCACCCGGGTGACCTGGCCGATCAGGCCGCCGGCATCGATCACCGCCTGCCCCTCGCGCACACCGGCCGCCGACCCGATGTCCAGGGTCAGACGCTGGCGGTTGGGGTCGAGCGCGATGTCGAGGATCGGCGCGAGCTGCACATCCAGGCCGCCCTGTTCGGCGGCGCCCAGCAGCCCGCGCAGGCGGGCATTCTCGGCCGCGGCCGCCTGCAGACGCGCATTGCGCGCGCGCTCCACCAGCAGCGCGTTGCGCAGCGCGTCGTTCTCGTCGGTGAGCCGGCCCAGCGTGGCGGCATCCTCGCGCACCGTGCGGCCCAGCCGCGCCGGCATGCCGGCCACCTCCCACAGCGGCTCGACCAGCAGTTCGGCGTAGCCACGCACGGTCTTCAGCCACTGCGCCTGGTGGTCAAGCACCATCAGGCCGATCGCCAGCACGATGCACGCCAGCAGCCGCAGGGTTCCGGCGATATCGTCGGAACGCGCTACGGGAGGGCCGGCATAGGGAGGCACGTCGGGATGTCGGAGGGCAATGGATCGGCGGGATGGGCATGCCCGGAGAGGCATGCGCGGGGAAGCGCCTTCCCGGCGGCTGGCTCCGCGTCAGCGGTCCGCCGGCATGGCCCCGCACGGTGCCCAGACGGGCATCGCGGGGCCGGGTCCGACATCACTCGGAGGCGTAGAACTCGTTGCCGTGCATGTCCATGATTTCCAGCGCCCGGCCGCCGCCACGGGCGACGCAGGTCAGCGGATCCTCGGCGACCTGCACGTGCAGGCCGGTTTCCTCGCTGATCAGCTTGTCCAGGTCGCGCAGCAGCGCGCCGCCGCCGGTCAGCACGATGCCGCGCTCGGCCACGTCCGAGCACAGCTCGGGCGGGGTCTGCTCCAGCGCCAGCTTGACCGCGCTGACGATGCCGCCCAGCGGCTCGCGCAGGGCGTCCAGGACTTCGTTGGAATTCAGGGTGACCGCGCGCGGCACGCCCTCGGCCAGGTTGCGCCCGGAGACCTCGATCGAGGCGACCTGCTGCTGCGGATAGGCGCAGCCGATCTCCAGCTTGATGCGCTCGGCGGTGGCCTCGCCGATCAGGGTGCCGTGGGCGCGGCGCACGTAGTTGATGATGGCGTCGTCGAAACGGTCGCCGCCGATGCGCACCGACTGCGAGTACACGATGCCGTTGAGCGCGATCACCGCGATCTCGGTGGTGCCGCCGCCGATGTCGATGACCATCGAACCGCGCGCCTCGCTGACCGGCAGGCCGGCGCCGATGGCCGCGGCCATGGGTTCCTCGATCAGGTACACCTCGCGCGCGCCGGCTTCCTCGGCGGAGTCGCGGATCGCGCGCTTCTCGACGTTGGTCGAGCCGCAGGGCACGCAGATCAGCACCCGCGGGCTGGGCTTGAAGAAGCGCGACTTGTGCACCTTCTGGATGAACTGCTTGAGCATTTCCTCGGTGTAGGTGAAGTCGGCGATCACGCCGTCCTTCATTGGCCGGTAGGTGGTGATGTGGCCGGGGGTGCGGCCGAGCATCTGCTTGGCCTCGCTGCCGACCGCCGCGACCGAGCGCTGACCGCCGCCGCCGCGCTCGTGGCGCACCGCGACCACGGATGGCTCGTTCAGCACGATGCCCTGGCCACGCACGAAAATGAGGGTATTGGCCGTGCCCAGGTCGATGGACAGGTCGTTGGAAAACATGCCGCGAAACTTTTTGAACATCGAAAGCGTGCCGGTGGGAGCGAAACGGAGGGGGAAGACCGTGGGCCGGACCGGTGCGGAACCGGAGGCGGCGGGACGCGCGAGCAGTCGGATGAAGCGCCGCGCGACGGCCCGGAAGATCGGGGGCCGCGAAACCGGCGCGTGCACGGGAGACGCGTAACGCGTAAGCGTAGCAAAAAACAGAGGGTAAACCGGGCCTGTGGCCCCGTTTCCGCGCGCCAGCGCGGTTTTTTCCGTCCGCGCGCGCCTCCCGGCCACGCGCGGGTGCCCGGCGACGGCCGGAAGCGGCCCTGCAGGCCTGTCCGGCCTCACCCGCCATCGAGGCCGGCGCGCCTCGCCGGCCGGCATCGTCCACCCCGCCCGAAAGCCCGCCGTTCTGGCCTCCGCACGACACAGCCGGTACCCTGTGCGCCCTCGCCGGGCATGCCCGGCCCGCCTCCACGCGAACGGACAACCCCGACATGGCAGCCCTGATCTGCGGTTCCCTGGCCTACGACACCATCATGGTCTTCCCGGACCAGTTCAAGAACCACATCCTGCCGGACAAGGTCCACATCCTGAACGTGTCGTTCTTGGTGCCGCGGATGCGCCGCGAATTCGGCGGCTGCGCCGGCAACATCGCCTACAACCTCAAGCTGCTCGGCGGCGATCCGATCCCGATGGCCACCGTGGGCGGCGATTTCGCCCCCTACCGCGAGTGGTTCGACGAGATGGGCATCACCCTGGCCCAGGTGAAGGAGATCCCCGAGCTGTTCACGCCGCAGGCCTTCATCACCACCGACCACGACAACAACCAGATCACCGCCTTCCATCCGGGCGCGATGATGCGGTCCTACGAAAACCACGTCCGCAACGTGTCGGGCGTCACCTTCGGCATCGTCAGCCCCGACGGCCGCGAGGGCATGCTGCAGAACGCGAAGGAATTCGCCGAGCTGGGCATCCCGTTCATCTTCGACCCGGGCCAGGCCATGCCGTTGTTCAACGGCGAGGAGCTGCGCGCCTTCATCGAGCAGGCCGACTACGTCACCGTGAACGACTACGAGTCCAACCTGCTGCAGGAGCGCACCGGCTGGGACGAGACGACCATCGCCGGCAAGGTCAAGGCCTACATCACCACCCAGGGCCCGCGCGGCGCGACCATCCACGCCGACGGCACCAGCCATCACGTCCCGCCGGCGCACGAGCGCCGGGTCACCGACCCCACCGGTTGCGGCGACGCCTTCCGCGCCGGCCTGATCTTCGGCATCGAGAAGGGCTACGACTGGCCGACCATCGGCCGCATCGGCAACCTGATGGGCGCGCTGAAGGTGGAACACCCCGGCACCCAGAACCAGCGCTTCGACTACGAGGAATTCTCCGAGCAGTTCCGGCAGCAGTTCGGCTACGCGCTGTAAGCAACGGCGCCCTGCTGTACAGCGGAGCGCAGCTCCGCGACGGCCTCTCGGGAGCCGTCGCAGCGGTGCCGCGCAGCGCTCCACGCGCGACATCATCACGCGCCTCGGCGCGGCGGCGCCGGGGGTGTGCCCGCGTGCAGGAACGGGCCCGTGCGACGGCGTCCGCTATGCTGGCCCCGTCCCCCTTCGCGAGCCCGCCATGACCCTTCCCTACTGGTGCATCCTGATCGCCGCCGCCCTGCCCTATCTGTGGGTGCTGATCGCCAAGACCGCGGTGAAGGGCATGGACAACCGCGACCCGCGCGGCTGGCTGGCCGCCCAGACCCATCCGCGGGTGCGCCGCGGCAATGCCGCCCATCAGAACGCCTTCGAGGCCTTCGCGCCGTTCGCCGCCGGCGTGCTGATGGCGCAGGCCGCCGGCGTGGACCCCGAACGCATCGCCGGCCTGGCCATCGCCTTCGTCGTGGTGCGCGTGCTGCATGGCGTGTTCTACCTCGCCAACCTCGACAAGCTGCGTTCGCTGGCCTGGCTGGTGGGGATCGGCTGCGTGGCGGCGCTGATGGTGCAGGCGGCGCTGCGGGTTTGAGGCGCCCGCCGGGTCAGCCGACGCGAGGCGGCGGCGCGAAATGCCCGCCTTCGGTGCCGTCCCGCCATGCGCCGGGCCGGGGCCGCCAGTCGCCTTCGCCCAGCATCGGAACCAACAGGGTCTCGAGCGCGATGCCCAGCGTCGCTTCGGCGCCGGCACCGCCGTCGGCCTTGTGCGCGTTGCGCAGGAATGCGCGGAACGGCGCATCGTGCTGCGCGAGGCGCGCGACCAGGCGCTTGGCCAGGTCGTAGGACAGCTCATTGCCGTCGTCGACGCGCAGGAAGGACTTGCCCGACCAGAATTCCTGCACGGTGTCCGCGTTCCAGAACGCGAGGTGCTTCCGCGGCAGCTCCTCCGGGTGGTAGAGCAGGTGCCCGGGATGGGCCAGCCACGGGAAGAACGCCTGCTCGATGTTCACCGCCATCCCCTCGTTGAGCCAGGCGGGAATGGGCAGATGCGCCAGCAGGCAGTGCGTCAGCTCGTGGACGATGACCGGCTGCATGGATTCCATTTCGCCCGCATAGAGCGCGAAATGCCCGTAGCCGTCGTGGATGAACATGCCGGAGGAGCGCGCGTATTCGCCGCCGTCGTCCGGATGGAAATGCGAGACGTAGTCGTAGTAGCCGTCTTCATCGGCAAAGACCAGCAGCACGTGCCGGCCTCCCGTACGCGCCGTGGCGGCATCACCCAGCTGGCGCAGGATGCGGCGACGCGCGGCCTGGCAGAACTGCAGCAGCAGCTCCACTTCGCGGTCGCCAAGCGCCGACAGCAGCAGGAAATCCGCCGAGGCATGCACCCGATACGGGCGCTCGCCGTCCGGCAGCGCCTCGGCCATGGCCTGCAGCCAGTGCCCGGCCGCCGCCGTACGCAAGCCGTCGCGGGTCTCGGCATCGCCATCCGGAGCGTCGCCGGCATCGATCGCGGCCCAGTCCGGAATGGGCAGGCGGGTCCCGTCGAACCAGACCATGTCCACGGCCGCGGGCGCCTCCAGCAGCGCGGAAACCCGGGCGGAGGCCTTCGCGCGACCTGTCCCGCCCCGGGTCCGCGGACGCCCCGACGCGTCGCCGGGTTTCCCCGCGAACCAGCCCGCGAACAAGCGCCCGACCTTGCTCCACATGACGCCTCCCCGCCTTCACGCCGGTCCTCATCGCCAGCGCGGGCATCATTGCAACGCCGCGCGCCGTCGGCAATCCATCCGGATCCTCCATCCACACACCCGGCACTCCCCGGCGCCGCTTGCGGCATGATGCCGGGCCACTCTCCCGCCGGAACGCGCCATGTCCGACCACCCGTCCCTCGCCGCTGCCCCGCCCGCCTGGTCCGCCCACGTCCGCGACGTGGCCGATTTCCCGAAGCCCGGCATCGTGTTCAAGGACATCATGCCGCTGCTGTCCAGCGCCGAGGGGTTCGCCGAGGCGGTCGATGCGCTGGCGGCGCCGTGGCGCGGAGCCGGCGTGCAGGCGGTGGTCGCGGTGGAGGCGCGCGGTTTCATCCTGGGCGCGCCGCTGGCGCGGGCGCTGGGCGCGGGCTTCGTGCCGGTGCGCAAGCCGGGCAAGCTGCCCGGGCGCACGCTGCGCCGCAGCTATGCGCTGGAATACGGGCAAGACGCACTGGAAATCCAGGCCGAGGCCCTGCCCCGCGGTGCGCGGGTGCTGCTGGTCGACGATGTGCTGGCCACCGGCGGCACGCTGGCCGCGGCGCGCGGCCTGGTCGATGTGCTGGGCGCCGAACTGGCCGGCGGTGCCGTGCTGATCGAGCTCACGGCCCTGGCGGGGCGGGCGCGCTGGGCCGACGGCGCGCCGCTGCAGGCGGCCTGGACGGTCTGAACAGGCCGCGCAGCCATCGACGTCACGCCGGCTCAGGCCAGCGGAACTGTCGTCACGCCGCCGGCGCGTAGACCTGGGCGTAGAGCGGATGGTCCACTTCGCCGATCAGCTGCGGGCGGACGCCTTCGGGGAGGCCCGCGAGCATGGTTTCGGCGGTGTCGATCGGCGGCAGGCCCATGGCCAGCGCCGCATCCGCCGCCGCGCGTGCCGCGGCGGGGTCGGTGCTGCCGCGCACGATCAGCACGGCAGCTTCCTCGGCCGTGAGCAGGTCGTGGACGCACAGCGCCGAGGGCTGCAGCATGCGCCACGACTGGGCATCCACTTCACCGGATTCGACCAGACGCTCGCCGATCGCCTGCTCCAGCGCGGCCAGCCGCGACTGCCGCTCCAGATCCACCGCCTGGCGCATCAGGCCATCGTCCAGCTCGGGCACGGGCGTGCCGGTGAGGTCGGCCATCTTCGCCCCGACCTCGCGCATCTTGGCCGCGTCGGGCGCGGGCCGGGACAGGATGTAGTCCATCGAGCGCGCGTACTGCGCGGTGAACACGGCCGCGAAATTGCCGGGATCCACCTTCAGCGGCGAGCCGTCCAGGGGCTGCGCCAGCAGGGTGTCGAAGGCGTCCTCGGGCGTGAGCCGCGGGTCGGCCACGCACACGTTGCCGGGCGGCAGGTTGGCCGGGTCGTGCAGGGCGCTGCTGGTCACCGTGCAGCTGCTGCCGTCCAGATAGGCGCGCACCAGGTCGAAGAACGGCGGCAGTTCGGGATGGTCGTAGACCACCGCGGCGAAGCCGGTTTCGGCCTGGGTGCCGGCCCACAGGCGCATCGGCGCCATCTGCGGCACCGCGAAACGGCCCACCTCGTCGAAGCCCAGCGCACGCAGCTGCCCGGCCAGGGCCGCAGCCTCGGGCCGGTGCCAGTCGCCGATGTACGGGGCCAGATCGATCCGCGCCGCCAGGCCGGGTTCGGTCCGTTCGCGTCGGGGTGATGCGGCGCCGCGGCGCCTGCGCAGCACCACCCAGACCAGGAGAAGCAGAAGCACGGCTGCCGCAGCGGCCGCGAGGAGCACGGGGGACAGGCCGCCGACTTCGGTCATTGGCGTCTCGGGGGATGGAATGTGACGGCAGTCTAGCAGCGTGTCGAAAAACGCACATCCGGGGGCCGGAGGGCGCTGCAGGCGGCCCCGGCCGGCGGGCCACAGGACCCGCACACAGGCTGCGCGCACCGCCCGGCGAGCAGTGCCGGGCCGTCTGCGTCAGCCGGACAGGCCCGCGGCCAGCAGCCGTTGCAGCAGCGGCTGAAGGCGCTCGGCACGGCCGGCGTCCCAGGCGAAACCGGCTTCGTCCATGTAGGTACGCTGGCTGATCTCCAGCTGCACCGCGTCGATGCCGTGGGCCGGTTCGCCGTAGTGGCGGGTGATGTAGCCGCCCTTGAAGCGGCCGTTGGCGACCCAGTCGTACTCGGCCTGCGCCGCCAGCACGGCCTCCAGCCGCGCCTGCAGGCCGGGCGCGCAGCTGGCGCCGGAGGCGGTGCCCAGATTCAGATCGGGCAGCCGGCCTTCGAACAGGAACGGGCATTCGCCGCGGATCGAATGCCCTTCCCACAGCAGCGCCCGGCCGTGCGCCGCGCGCAGCCGGTCGAGTTCGCCGCGCAGGGCGTCGTGGTAGGGCCGCCAACAAGTCTCGACCCGCTCGGCGACCTCGTCCGCGGACGGCGCCTGCCCGGGCAGATACACCGGCTCGCCATCGAAGCGGACCGCCGGGCACAGGCCGGTGGTGTTCTGCCCCGGGTACAGCGACACGTCGTCCGGCGGCCGGTTCAGATCGACCACATAGCGCGAGAACCGCGGCACCAGGACCGAGGCGCCCATCTCCCGGGCGAAGGCATACAGCCGCGCCACGTGCCAGTCGGTGTCCGGCGCGCGCCGCGCCTCGGGGGTCATGCGCGCCGCGAGCGCGTCGGGAATCTCGCTGCCGTCGTGCGGCAGGCTGACCAGCAGGGGGACGGTGCCGGGGTGGAGGGTATGGTAGGACATGCCTAGCCCTGTGGATCGGAGCGCGACGCGGTCTCGGCCGGGCGACCGCCCGACGCCGAAGCGCATGCGCCGGGTCGGATCAACGCCCGCTGTTCTGGTGGTACTGCTCCAGACCGTAACGCAACAGATTGCCGATGAAGAAGGGAGCGGACTGCGACGTATTGGGGTTGGGGAACTGCGGGGGCACGGTAACGTCGACCAGTTCGTCGATCTGGGTCGCGTTGTAGAGCCGCGGCCCGATCGGCAGGTTTACACGGTGGTCGATGCTGGTGATGATGCCGTTGCTGGAATGGCTGCCCAGCAGCAGGGCGGGCAAGGTGGTGGTGTCGTTGTTCCAGACCGGCGTTACCACGGGAATCTTGCCGGTGGCGGCATTCAACTCGCGCATGGCGGTCTGCAGCTCCGGACTGGTGCCGTTGTTCCTGATCAGAGCGTCGTAGGCTTCGCGCGCGGTGTCCTTGGTCAGGTCGCGACCGCCGATCAGCCTCTCGATGTTGGTGACCGGATAGGCGCTGATGCCGCCGCTGACGCTCAGCGCGAGCAGTTCCTTGTTCTGCGCGTCGCGTGCAGCCTGCGCGATCACTTCAGCGCGGCCTCTGTCGTCCAGCCCGGCCACGTCGTAGCGCACTATCTCCACCACGCCACGCAACTCGCGCGGCATCTGCTCGAGGATGCGCCGCTCGACATTGCGACCGTGGGTGGTGTCCGGACCGAAATCGTCGATGACGCCGATGCGTATCCGGCCCTGCTCGAGCTGCAGTTCGAAATGCGATGTGAAGCTGCCTCGAAGGTGGTGGGCACTCAGGGTATTTTCGGCGTCTACGACTTCGCGCGGGCGCTGCTGTCGCCCGAAAAACGCCAGCGTCTGCTCGTCCCGCTGAGGGGCACCGAGCGGCGGCACGCCCGCCTGCAAGCCTGATCGCTCCACGGCGAGGCCGGCCGAAGCCAGTACGTTCTCGCCGACGACGGCACCGGAAAGCGCAGCGGGCTCGGACGGATGGGGCACGCCTGTCTGCGTGGAGTCGGATGCCTGCTCGGGGCCAGTCATCTCGGGGATCGGGCCGATAGCAAGTCTGGGCATGAATAGCTCCTGGAATTCACGAACGAACGGGCAGGACAGTATCAATGCGGCGGCTGAATCTCACCGCTACAGCGACAGCTGCCGGGCCCCATGCATCGGCCACCCGCCTGGTACCCGGACGACAGGTCATTGCGTCATGCGGGTATTCACCCCGATCAGCCGGTACAGGAAACACCGGCCGGTCAGCGCGGTCAGCAGGGGCACCAGGCCGATCAGGCCGAGGTAGTTCATCGGCGGCTGCAGGAAGTACAGCAGGCTCAGCAGGGCCAGGCCGACGACGATGCGGATGGTCTTGTCCACGGTTCCGACGTTCTGTTGCATGACGTTCACCTCGCGGGCGATCCGGAGGCTGCAGTCTGCGCGCAGGCCGCCTCCGCGGCTTGACCGCGATCAAACCCGCCGCGCGACGCGCGGGTGAAGACACGCGCCGCGTCCGGGCCCGCCCGGCTCAGCGCATCAGCACCACTTCCTCGGCGCTGGTGGGGTGGATGGCCACGGTGTCGTGGAAGTCCTGCAGGGTCGCGCCCAGGCGGACGGCGACCGCGAAGCCCTGGAGGATCTCGTCGGCGCCCTCGCCCAGCAGGTGCACGCCGACCACGCGGCGCTCGGGGCCGATGCAGACCAACTTGAACAGGCTGCGCTGGTGGTCGTCGGCGAGTGAATGCAGCATCGGCCGGAACCGGGTCTGCAGCACGTGCACGGCGTCGCCGTGGCGGGCGCGGGCCTCGGCTTCGGTCAGGCCCACCTGGCCCAGCGGCGGGTGCGAGAACACCACGGTGGGGATGTCGCTGCGCGAGAGCCTGCGGTCGCGGCCGGCGTACAGCCGGTCCATCAGCCGGCGCGCGGCGGCGATGGCGACCGGGGTGAGCGCCGGCTCGGTGGCGACATCGCCCACCGCGAACACGCCGTCCACCGAGGTGGCGTTTCCGTCGTCGACCACGACATGCCCTCGGCGGTCCAGCTGCACGCCGATGGCCTCCAGCCCCAACCCTGCGGTGTTGGGCCGGCGGCCGGTGGCGAACAGCAGCGCATCGAAGCGCTCGGTGCGCGCACCGCCGGCACTGCGCACGACCACGCCGCCGTCCGCGTCGGCGGCCTCCAGCGCCTCGACATCGGTCTGCAGATGCATGCGCACGCCGGCCTGGCGGTAATCCTCGGCCAGTTGATCGACCACATCGGTGTCGAACTCCGGCAGCAGCCGCGGCCCGCGCACGAACATCTCCACCCGGCTGCCCAGCGCCTGCAGCAGGCCGGCCAGCTCCACGCCGATGTAGCCCCCGCCGACGATCGCCACCCGCGGCGGCGCGGCGGTCCAGTGGAAGAAGTCGTCGGACACCCCGCCCAGCTCGGCACCGGGAATGCCCGGCCGGAACGGATGGCCGCCGGTGGCGATCAACACCCGTTCGGCGTGCAGCGTCTCGCCGTCCTCGCAGGCCACCGTGCGCGCGCCGACCAGCCAGCCGCGGCTCGGGATCACCGCGATGCCGGCGTCGTCCAGACGCCTGGTGTAGATGCCGTGGATCGCGGCGATGTAGCGCTGGCGATGGACGATGAAGGTGGGCCAGTCCAGCTGCGCCGCCGGCAGCGGCTGGACGGCCCCCTCGGCGCCGGCGGCCATGAAGCCCAGGTCCCCGGCCATGCACAGGTGCCGGCCGATGTCGGCCGCCAGCCACATCGCCTTCTTCGGCACGCAGCCGGCATTGACGCAGGTGCCGCCGAGCGCGCCGGGCTCGAGCAGCGCGACCCGGGCGCCGTGTTCGGCGGCGCGGAAGGCGGCGGCCAGGCCACCGGAACCGCCGCCGATCACCACCAGGTCGAACTCGCGGCGCATCAGCGCGGAAGTGGCATCCGTGGACGCAGGGCTCATGCCGTCGTTCTCCGAAAGGGGGTCATCCGATGCAGAGGCGCCCGGGGCGGGAACCGGTGCGACTCCGCCTCGCGCGGACACGTGTGACACGCCGCGCGCACCACGCGCACGCTCACGCGAACCGCGCCGGGTCGAACGGCGCAGGGTCGACCGCGGGCGCGCGCCCGGCGATCAGGTCGGCGATCAGCTGCCCGGTGCCCGTGCTCATGCCCACGCCCATCATCCCGTGGCCGGTGGCCAGCCATGTACGCCGGCGCTCGGGGGCGAGGCCGATCAGCGGCACGTCGTCGCGGCTCATCGGCCGCCAGCCGCACCAGCGCTCGCGCACGCCGTCGCTGTAGGGCACGTGCAGGTATTCGCGCGCACCGCGCTCGAGCGCGGCGAGCCGGCGCGGGTTGAGGCTGTCGTCGTAGCCGGAGAACTCCATGGTGCTGCCCAGGCGGTAGCCCTGCGGCCAGTGGCTCACGCACACCGAACGCTCGCGCAGCACCAGCGGGCGTTTCGGCACGATCTCCGGCGGGTCGTAGGTGATCGAATAGCCCTTGCCGGGCTGGATGACCTTGCGCATCCACGGCAGGCCCACCGCGCGCGCCAGCCGCGGGCTCCAGGCGCCGGTGGCCAGCACCACGTGGCCGGCGCGCAGCGTGCCGCGCGCGGTGTCGGCCTCCACGCCGTCGCGGCCCTCGCGCACTGCATGCAGCGCACAGTGCTCGACGACCTCGCCGCCGCAGGCGCGCAGCGCCCGCGCCAGCTCGGCGACGTAGCGGTCGGGGCGCAGCGCGGCGTCGCCGGTGAAGCGGATCGCGCCGGCCACGCCGGGTTTCACCGCCGGCTCCGCGGCCTCGTAGGCGGGGCCGTCGAAGACCTCGGCCGCGATGCCCAGCTCGCGCAGCAGCGGCAGCTCGGCCAGCTCGTGCTGCAGCGCTTCGTCGGTGCGGAACACGTAGTCCTCGCCGGCTTCCACGAAGTCGCAGGCCAGGCCATGGCGCGCGATCCACTCCGGCAGACGCACGCGGGAGTCGTTGAGCAGCGCCGACTTGGCGCGCGCGCTGGCTTCCCAGTCGCGCAGGTTGCAGCGCCGGGCGAAGGCGAAGAGCCAGCGCCAGAGCATCGGGTCCAGGCCGGGGTGGACGTAGAGCGGCGCGTCGGGCGTCAGCAGCCATTTCATCGCCTGCAGCACCGTGCCCGGTGCGGCCAGCGGCGGCGCATGGCTGGGCGTGATGGTGCCGCAGTTGCCGTGCGAGGCCCCGCGGCCCACCGCGCCGGCCTCGATGACGCGCACGCTGCGCCCGGCCTGGGCCAGCGCGAGCGCGGTGGCCAGCCCGACCACGCCGCCGCCGACGATCAGGACATCGACGGGCGTGCCGGGGAGCGCGTCGGAATGCGCGTCGGCCGGAGACGTGGCGGCGCGCGAAGAGGCGGGAGCGACGGGTTGGGGAGCGGGGTCGGCAGCGAGGTCGGGGGCAGGCCCGGAAGCGGGGGTGGACATCGTGGAAACGGCACAGCGCAGCGTGGGGCCTTCAAGCATCGCACGAAGCCGCGCGCGCCTGCCGCGCGACCACATGCCGACACCCGCGACACAGCGGTACGCAGCCGCCGGCGCACCGCCCGCGACCGCGACCGCGATCAGCCCGCGGGATGCCGCAGCGCCGGCAGCCGTCCGTAGGTCGCCCCGCGCCAGAGCCACTCCATCGGGCCGAAACGGAACCGCGCCAGCCACCAGCGGCTGGCCGCGACCTGCACCAGGAACACCACCAGCACGAACAGCGGCTGCCACGCCCGTGGCAACTGTTCGAACCGGCCCAGCCCGTAGCCGTAGAAGATCAGCGTGCAGACCAGCGACTGCATCAGGTAGTTGGTCAGCGCCATCCGGCCGGCCGGCGCCGCCCAGCGCAGCGCCGGCAGTGCGCGCAGCATCCAGGACACATAGCCCAGGCCCATCAGCGGGCCGGCGATCAACTGCAGCGCGCCGGCCAGGCCCGTCTCCAGATCCATGCGGTCGAACGCCAGCGTCGGCGCGAGGCGCCAGGACAGCCACATCGCCGCCGCGCCCAGCGGCAGCGCGCCCCAGCGCATCGCGGCGTGGAAGCGCGGCCACGACTGCGGGTCGCCGATCGCGCCGCTGCGCGCATACCAGGCGCCCAGCAGGAACAGGCCCAGCACCTGCCAGAACAGCACGATCAGCCCGTCCAGCATGAACACGAACTCGTCCACGCGCTGCGCCACCTGCTGCAGGTAGTCGCCGGACGGGCCATGCGCGGCGCGCTCGGCCTCCACCATCGCCTGCACCTGCGCGGCGTACTGCGCCAGATCGGCGCGCATCGCGTCGGCGGCCTCAGGCACCTGCAGGCTGAGCCAGCCGAGCAGGCCGAAGCCGAACATCAGCGCCGGGGCGAGCAGCAGCAGCCCGGCCGCAAGCCAGGGCAGCAGGCCCGTCGGCGCATCGCGCAGCAGCAGCGCCATCGGCAGCGCGACCAGGGCATAGGTGACGAGGATGTCGCCGGACCACAGCAGCAGGGCATGGGCGAGGCCGATCACCAGCAGCGCCGCCAGCCTGCGCAGGTAGAGCGGCAGGAAACCCGCGTCCGCCATGCGTCCGGCGGCCCGTGCACGCTGCTGCATCAGCGCGAAGCCGATGCCGAACAGCAGCGAGAAGATCGCGTAGAACTTGCCCTGCACCAGCAGGTAGATGGCGGTGTCGACCACGCGGTCCGCGCCGCGCAGCGTGGGGTCGACCCCGGTGATGCCGAGCAGCATCGGGCCGGCGAAGCTCTCGATGTTCATCAGCAGGATGCCCAGCAGCGCCACACCGCGGAGGATGTCGAGGCTGTCGATGCGTTCGGCGGCGGCGGTGGGAGCGAGCGACCCGGCGGTCGTCACGGAGCTGGGCGGGGCGTAGACCATCGGGTCGGATCCGGGTGAAGACGCGGCTGTCGTGCCCAGGACGGTCGCAGGCCGGGCGATGTGACGGGGAGGGGTGACGGGGAGGGGTGACGGGGAGGGGGGACGGGGCGATGCGACGGGGCGATGCGATCGAGCGCGATGACCGGGCGATGCGGCTGGCCGCGAAACTCACCCCACCCAGCCTGCGATCACGAACAGCGCCAGCACCGCCAGCCACAGCAGCAGGATGCGCCAGACCAGACTCATCGCGTCGCGCAGTTCGGGCAGTTCGCCCAGACGCGCCCAGGCCGCGCCCGGACTGTCGCCTTCATCGATCCACTCGCGCGCCTCTTCGGCGATCTCGCTGCGCACGCTGGCGCGGGCCGCGGCATCGAGGAACGCGATCCCGCGGTGCAGTGCGGCGCCGCCGGCATCCTTCCACGCGCCGACCACGGTGTCGAAATTGCCCACCAGCGCCAGGGAAAAGGTCATCAGCTGCGCCACCGGCCATTCCAGCAGCGCCAGCAGGGCACGCGCACCGTCGCGGGTCGCGGCCGGCAGGGTGAGGACGTCATCGCGGCCGTCGTCGTGGACGGGCGATGCATCGCCATGGACACCGGCGTCGTGGACATCGGCATCGCCGCCCCGGGGCCGCGGCACGCCTTCGGCCGCAAGCGCGAGCAGCCGGTACAGCAGCGCCCCGGCCGCACCCAGCAGCAGGAACCACAGCAGCGGGCCGAACCACCGCCGCAGCGCGCTGCGGAACACCGCGCCGATCACCGGCCCACCCTCGCTGCGGCCGTCGGCGATGCCCAGCCGCGCCGCGGCGGCACGGCGGGCGTCCACGCTGTCGGCATCGGCCACATCGGCCACATCCTGGTCGAGGTCGCGCGGCCCCCAGGCATAGACCAGCACGGCGACGGCGAAGAGCAGGCCGAGCACGCCCGCCAGCGGTGCGTGCAGCAGGACCTGCACCACCGCCACAAGCGCCAGCGGCGGCAGGACGGCGATCAACACGCCCCAGCGCCCGTGCCACACGCTGTGCGGGTCGGCGAAACGGGCATCCACCCAGCGCACCCATGCGGCGAACCAGGCGTGGTGGCGCATCGCACGCGCGCCCGCCGGGAACAGGTGGCCGAGCAGCAGGGCGGTGATGACGGCGATCAGGGTGGAAGCCATCCCCGGAGTGTAGACCGCGACGCCGATGCGGGCGACTGGCGGAAGGCGCGCTGGAGGCGTCCGCCGCAGCGGCCTGCGCGGATGAGCTGCGCGGAACACCTGCAGCGGATGCCTGCGCATGCATGCCGGCCCCCGCGGGCCGCATGCACGGCGACGCGCTCAGCCGTCGACCGCGACGCCCGCGTACCAGGCTTCGATCAGCCAGCGCGAGATCGACACCGAGGGCGACAGCAGCAGGCCGTCGTCGACGGTCTCGCCGCGCAGCGCGGCGCCGACCTCGTCGCGATGGAACCAGCGCACGTCCTCCAGCTCCTGGTCGGCCTGCGGCGCGTCGGGTTCGGCATCGGCCACGAAACCCAGCATCAGCGACGACGGGAACGGCCACGGCTGCGAGCCGAGGTAGCGGCTGCGGCGCACGCGCACACCAGACTCTTCCATCACCTCGCGGGCGACGGTCTGCTCGAGCGTCTCGCCGGGCTCCACGAAGCCGGCCAGGGTGGAATAGCGCCGCGCCGGCCAGCTGGCCTGACGGCCGAGCAGCAGACGCTCGCCGTCGGTGATGGCGACGATCACCGCGGGGTCGGTGCGCGGGTAATGGTCCAGGCCGCAGCCCTCGCAGTGCCCCAGCCAGCCTCCGCGGCCGTAACGCAGCGCGCCGGCGCAGCTCGGGCAGTAGCGGTGACGCGCGCGCCAGTGCAGCACCGCGCGGGCCTGGGCGAAGGTGGTGGCGTCGGCCGCCGGCCAGACCGCGGCGGCGGCCCGCAGATCGATGGGCTGCGCGGCCTCCCAGGTGGCGCGCGCCTCGGCGGAGGCGGTGGCCAGGGCGTCGGCCGGCAGGGCGAACCACGCCCGGTCGCCGGCCATGCCCAGAAAGACCGCGTGTTCGGCCGCGTGTTCGGGCGTGTCGACCAGCGCCTGCCCCTGCAGCGCGAGCAGGCCGCCATCCACGCCGCCGGTGGCGCGGGTGCGGCCGTCGGCGTCGATCACCAGCACCCGGGCATGGGGCCAGTAGCCGCGCAGGGTCTCGGGGTGGTCGCGCAGCGCATCCGCGCGGTCCAGCGCACCCGCGACGAACGCGAACTGCGGCGCCGGCGGCGCGACGGGCGCGCGGCTCACGCGCTGAAGCTGCTGCCGCAGCCGCAGGTGGTCTTGGCGTTGGGGTTGCGGATCACGAACTGCGCTCCATGCAGGCTTTCGGTGTAGTCGACCTGGGCGCCGACCAGATACTGCAGGCTCAGCGGGTCGACCAGCAGCGTGACCTGATCCGTGCTGACCGCCAGGTCGTCCTCGTTCTGGGCCTCGTCGAATTCGAACCCGTACTGGAACCCGGAACATCCGCCGCCCTGGATGTACACCCGCAGCTTGAGCGCGGGATTGCCCTCCTCGCGGATCAGCTCGGCCACCTTGGCCGCGGCGGCGGCGGTGAAGTCGATGGGCTGCGGCGGAGCGGTGCTGTCGACGGGCGATGCGGTGTCGGTGATGTCCATCGCCACAGGATGACGGCGCGCGGATGACGGTTCAAGCCGCGCGGCGGGCCGCCGCGGACCGGATTCAGCGCAGGCCGCCCTCCGGCGCCCGCTGGGCGGCGGCCACATCGGCCCACGGGAAGGACTGTTCCACCGCACTCCCCCCCTCGGGCACCAGCCGCACCGTGAGCCGCAGCGGTTCGAAGCCCGCCGGCAGGATGAGATTGCCTTCCACCTGCTGGAAGTACTTGAAGGAGTAGTCCAGCCCGGGTTCGGCGGTCTGCTGGCGCAGCTCCGACCAGGCCAGGCGCTGCAGACGGCCCTCGCGCATGCCCTCCACCGACACCGTGAGCCGGCCGCTGTTGATCGCGCCGCGGTTGAGGTTCTGGGTGAGGGTGGCGACGAAGCGCCAGGCGTCGTCGCGCTCGGGCTGCAGCTTCAGCTCGTGCACGCTGAGGCCGCGGCGCTGCCCGGTGGCGCCGACGAAACGCTCGTAGAAGGCCACGTCGGCGCGCAGGCCGGCGATTTCCTCGTCACGTTCGGCCAGGGTGCGCTGCAGGTCGCGGTTGGCCTCGCGGCTGATCTGGTCGGAGCGGCGCAGGGTGGAGACCTCCTGCTTGTAGCGCTCGTTCTGCGCGCGCAGGTCGCCGCCCAGACTCTCGATCGGCCGGAACACCGTCCACAGCCCCCAGGCACCGAAGGCCAGCGACAGCAGGAACAGCGCGGCGATCGCGTACACCCAGGCGTGGTGATGCGGCTGGACCTCGGGTGGCCATGCCGGGTGGCCGCGGCCGTCGCCGCCGTGGCCTCCGTCGCCGGCGGCCGGGGTCTGTCCGGCGCCCGACGGCGGCCCATCCTCGTCCTTCCACGGACGCAGGTGCCAGGGGATCTCGCGGCCCTCGCCGCCGTCGCGGGAACGCCGGATCGCTTCGGGCCTGGCCGCATCGGCCTCGCCCGGAAGAGGCTCGTCGAGGACGCGCCTGTCGAGAGCAGGCTTGTCGAAAACAGGCATGTCGAGAGCAGATTCGTCGAGAGCAGGCTCGTCCAAGGCAGGCTGATCGAACGCGGGCTCGATGTCCGCCGCCGGCGACGTGTCGGTGGCGACGAGGTCCTGATGGGCGCGGGTGTCGCTGCCGGTGCCCGCGTCGATGTCACGGTGGGCCGCTTGGCTGGCCGCGCCGGACGACCGGCCTTCGGGCGAATCAAGAGTGGAGCCGGGGGGCGATCCGCTGGCGCTGGCGGGCGGAGCGTGTCCGGTGGCGCCCCCCGCGACCGGAGGGGCGACGACGGTATCGGGCGGAGTTCGGCTGCGGCCTTGGCGGCGCCGGGATCGGGTCTGCTGGTCGCTCATGGCCGGGCCGGTATAGCGACCGGGCTCCGCCTGCGTCAAGCGCGGTGATCCGATACAGTGACCAGTGCGGCAACTGCCGCCGCTCCGGTTCACGCTGCGCATCCGCTTCCACCGCCCCGGCGGAGGAGGCCTGTCCGTCGCCACCGGCACCGCGCGGGCACCCGCCCGCCCCGCCCACCCTCGCTCACGGAGGTCGCCCTTCATGTCCGAAGCCCATGTGTTCGCCATCGGCATCCTGCTGGCCTGGCTGGCCGGCATGCGCGTGTATCTGACCGTGTTCGGCGTGGGCCTGGCCGGGGTGATGGGCTGGCTGGACCTGCCTCCGGCGCTCGAAGCCACCGCGTCGCCCTGGGTGATGGGGGTCTGCGGCGTGCTGGCCTGCGCCGAGTTCTTCGCCGACAAGATCCCGGGCGTGGATTCGGTCTGGGACCTGCTGCACACCCTGCTGCGGGTGCCGGTCGGCGCCTTCCTCGCCGCGGCCGCGATGTCGCCCGACGGCGAACTCGGGGCCGGCATGCTCGCCGCCGGTGCCGGCGCCGCGCTCGGCAGCCACCTGCTGAAGGCCGGCAGCCGTGCGGTGCTCAACACGTCGCCGGAGCCGGTCAGCAACTGGACCGCATCGGTCGCCGAGGACGCCGCGGTGGTCGGTGGACTGGCCCTGGCCTTCAGCCACCCCTGGATCGCGCTGGCGATCGTGGTCTGCGTGGGGGTCGGCATGACCCTCGTCGTCTGGTGGCTGTGGCGCAAACTGTATCGAGGCGCGGCGCGGCTGCTCGGCGTCCGCCCTCAGCCCGCAGCCCCGGGGGGCTGAACCGCAGGCCGGCGCGCATGACGGCCGGTCCGGCCGGCGCGGAGCCCGCCCGCCTGCGCCGTGCATTGCCGGTCGCGGCGGCGTAATAATGCAGGGCCGTGCGTCGCGACGGCCGCAGCCTGTCGCCGCACGCCCACTTTCGCTCAAGGATCCGCTCCGCGATGAGCTTCACCGCACCGCAGGAACGCAGCAGCTTCAACGGGCCGCCCGCCACGGTCCGGGCCGAATATCCGCCCGCGGCCTACTGGCGACGGTGGGTCGGCGACGCCCCGTCGCCGATCGCCGTGGCGCTCGAACCCGAACCCTCCGCCGAGGCCGCCGCGGAGGCCGCCCAGCTCGCCGCCGAAGCCGCCGAGCCGCCGGAGATCGTCAACGCCGACGCCACCTCCACCCTCGCCGATGCGGCCTACCGCGTGCTGATCGTCGAGGACGACCGCAGCCAGGCGCTGTTCGCGCAGAGCGTGCTGCGCAACGCGGGCATGGAGGTCCAGGTGGTCGCGGTCGCCGGCGAGGCGATGGCGGCCATCACCGGGTTCCATCCCGACCTGGTCATCCTCGACCTGCACATGCCCGGCATGAGCGGCACCGAGCTGATCGGCTACATCCGCCGCCATGCCGAACACGCGCAGATGCCGGTGGTGTTCCTGACCGGCGACGCGGACCCCGATCGTCAGGCCGAGGCGCTGGACAGCGGCGCCGACGACTACCTGCGCAAGCCGGTGCGCCCCCGCACCCTCATCGCCACCGTGCAGAACCGCATCCGCCGCGCGCGCGCGCTGCGCCTGCAGAGCCAGGAAGTGCGCCGGCACCCGGCGACCGGCCTGCTCGGCCGCAGCCACATGCTCAAGCGCCTGGGCGAACTGTTCCCCGCACAGCGCTCCGGCGCGATCCATTTCCTGCTGGTCGAGGGCGCCGCCGCACTGCGCGACCGCTACGGCTACGCCGCGTTCGATGCCCTGCTCACCGAGGCCGGCAGGCTGGTGGCCAGGCTGGCCGGGGAGCTCGATGCGTCGCGCCTGAACGACAACACGTTCGTGGTCCATGCGCCGGATCTGCCGGCCGAGCAGCACGGCGAGTGGGCGCGCATGCTGCGCGACGGCTTCAGTACCCACCGCTTCGAGCTGGACGGCGGCCCGCTGCGCCTGCGTGCCTGCGTGGGCTATGTCGACCTGGCGCACGGCTTCGCCGATGCCGGCGCGGCGCTGGCCGCGGCCGAAGAGGCCTTGCGCCAGGCACGCAACGAGCCCATCGCCATCGCCGCCTACCACCCGCCGCGCGAGGCGACCCGCGCCGAGACCGCCGCGCTGCTGATGGAGCTGCAGGAAGCCCTCGAGCACAACCGCCTGGAGCTGGCGTTCCAGCCCATCGTGGCGGTGATGGGCGGCGAAGAGGTGCAATACCAGACCCTGATGCGCCTGCGCGGCGACAACGGCCGGATGCGCACCGCCGCCGAGGTCATGCCGGTGGCCGAAGGCGCCGGCCTGGTCCACGAGATCGACCGGCGGACGATGTCGATGGCGCTCTCGGTGCTGCGCGACCGCATCCGCAGCGGCCGCGCCGCCCGCCTGTTCGTGCCGCAGGCCGCCCGCAGCCTGGGCCACGACGGCTACGCCGAATCGATCCTGGCCGCGCTGCGCCGCGACGAGGTCGACGGCACCCGGCTGGTGGTGGACGTGCGCCTGAACGACGCGCTGATCTATGCCGTGCTGCTGCGCGAGTTCTGCCAGAAGATGGTCGACGCCGGCGTGCGCCTGTGCCTGAGCCAGTTCCAGGTGAACAGCGAGTCCGAAACCCTGTTGGCGCAGCTGCCGCTCAATTACCTCAGGCTCTCGCCCTACTACGCCAACGGCATCGACCAGCCCGGCGTGCAGGAAGAGATGCGCGTGCTGATCGACCGCGCCCACCAGCTGGGGCTGCAGGTGATCGGCCAGCACGTGGAGAACCCGCAGACCGCCGCCACCCTCTGGCTGAGCGGGATCGACTACCTCCAGGGGGATCTGGTCCAGCGCGCGGCCAACGCCATGGACTTCGACTTCCAGCATTCTTTACTCTAGTCTGCCGACAGGCCGGCGCTGCATCCGCGCGCCGGGGCACCACGTTCTGCCAGGGCCGGTGGACGACAGTCAGGGGGGCGGCCATGCGGGCGCCCAGGCCGGCGCAGGGGGCTCGGATCCACGGTGTCCGGGCTGCGGCAGCCGGGCGAGCGTATTCCGACATGCGCCTGCCGGCCGGCGCCACGCCTGCCGGTTCCGTGGCCCGGGCCACCTGCCACCGCGTCGGGATCGAGCGGACGGACTCTTCAGAAGGTACGCGACTTGAAAGACTCCAGACTTCCCCCTTTCGCCCTGTCCCTCGGCTCCGGCCTGCTGGCGGTCTTCGCCGCGCTGGCGCTTGCGTTCGATCCGGGTGGCCTCGGCGGCCTCCGCGCGGTGGGGCTGGCGCTCGGCCTCGCGGCCGCGGTCGCCGCCTTCGTCGGGGCGATCTACACCCGCCGGCTGCAGCAGGCCCACCAGGAGCTGCACGATCTGGCCAAGGACCGCCAGACCCAGTGCGCCCGTCTGGAGCAGGAGCTGGAACGCCACGGCCAGCTGGAGCAGCAGTTGCGCCAGGCCAAGCAGGACGCCGAGTCCGCGGTGATGGCCAAGGGCGAGTTCCTGGCCACGATGAGCCACGAGATCCGCACCCCGCTCAACGGCATCGTGCCGATGCTCGACCTGCTGATGAGCGCCCGCCTGCCGATGGACCAGCAGGAGATGGTGCACACCGCCTACCTGTCCTCGCAGCAGATGCTGCGCATCGTCGACGACATCCTCGACTACTCCAAGCTGGAAGCCTCCAAGCTCCAGCTGGAGACCACCAGCTTCAACCTGCGCGAGACGCTCGAATCGGTCATCCAGCTCATGGACCGCCCGGCGCAGAGCAAGGGCCTGCGCCTGAGCCTGAGCATCGACCCGGCCGTGCGCCTGCTGGTCCGCGGCGACCCGGTGCGCCTGCGCCAGGTGCTGAGCAACCTGATGAGCAACGCGGTCAAGTTCACCGAACGCGGCAGCGTGTCGGTCAACCTGCGCAAGATCGGCGAGACCCACGCCCAGCACCAGCTGCGCTTCGAAGTGCGCGACACCGGCATCGGCATCTCCCAGGCCGCGCAGCAGCGCCTGTTCCAGGCCTTCAGCCAGGCCGACACCTCCACCACCCGGCTCTACGGCGGCACGGGCCTCGGCCTGGCCATCTCCAAGCGCATCATCGACCTGATGGGCGGGCGCATCGGCGTGGAGTCGGTCTCCGGCCAGGGCGCCAACTTCTGGTTCGAGATCCCCCTGCTCAAGGTGGCGGGCGACATGACCGCCGCCCGCCCGGCCGACATGGCCGGTGCGCGCGTGCTGCTGATCAGCAGCGACGGCCGCCTGCGCACCCGCCTGAACATGCTGCTGCCCAGCTGGGAAATGCGCATGACCGCGGTCGAAAGCACCCAGGAAGGCCTGGACCGGCTGCGTGCGGCCGCCGCCGGCGGCATCAGCGGCGCCTACACCGCGGTCCTGGCCGACCTGTCCAGCGTGCGCAGCACCGCGGTCTCGCTGATGCGCAATCTCGAACGCCAGAACACCTTCGGCGATGCGCGCCTGATCTGCCTGGTCGGCGACGACCCGCCGCCGCCCGAGCTGGAAGCCGGCCGCGCCGTGCTGCTGTCGCGGCTGGTGCCGGATCTGGACCTGCGCACCGCACTCAGCGGCGGCGAGGTGCATCTGCCCATGCCGACCGAACGCCCGACCGTGGCCGAAATTCCCGCCGCCGGCACCGGCACCTCGACCATCGAACCGATGGACTTCGTGCCTTCGACGTCGACCTACGAGCCGACGCCCCTCCCCGCACCCACGCCGATGACGCCCCCGGCGTCCGTCGTCGCGACACCCGCGCCGGCAGCCGCCGAAGCGCCGGGCGCGCCCGCGCCGCCCGCGGCCGCCGATGCCCGCCTGATCGCCACGGCCGAAGCCGCCGCCCCGCGGCCGCTGCGGGTGCTGCTGGTCGAGGACAACCCGGTCAACCTGATGGTGGGCCAGCGCCTGCTCGGCGTGCTCGGCACGCACTGCGACAGCGCCACCAACGGCGAGGCCGCCCTGCTGCGCATGCAGGCCTCCCGCTACGACCTGGTGCTGATGGACTGCCAGATGCCGGTGATGGACGGCTACACCGCCACCCGCCGCTGGCGCGAACACGAGGCCGCCACCGGCGCCAGCCGCCGCCTGCCCATCATCGCCATGACCGCGAACGCCATGGCCGGCGACCGCCAGAAGTGCCTGGATGCCGGCATGGACGACTACCTCGCCAAGCCCGTCACCCGCGGCGAGCTGGAACGCTGCCTCGAACACTGGCGCCAGGCCGACCGCCAGGGCGAGACCTCGCAGTCCGCGTCGGCCGCCGCCGCGCCGGCCGGCGTGGTGGCGCCCGCACCGGCGTCCGAACCGGCCGGCCCGGTGCTGGACATGGGCGTGATCGACGAGCTGCGCAGCATGCTGGGCAACGAGGTCGACCGCCTGATCGAAGTGTTCCTCGACGACACGCCCAAGCTGATCGCCGCGCTGGAGACCGCCGCCGTGGGCCCGGACCACGACACCCTGCGCAACGCCGCGCACACGCTGAAGTCCTCCAGCGCGAACCTGGGTGCGGTGGCGCTGTCCGCCGCCGCCAAGAAGGTGGAACACGGCGCACGCTCGCGCACGCTCGAGCGCCCGGCGGTGGCGGTGGCGTTGATCGCCAACGAATTCGCCCGCACCCGGCAGGCGCTCAAGGCGACGATGGCGCAGAACGTCTGATCGCAGGCCTTCCGCGGCCCGCGGCCACACGCGGACTTGCACACGACGAAGCCGGGCATTGCCCGGCTTCGTCGTTTTCGGAGCCCTGCGTGTCTGGACAGGCTCCTGCATGTACGGACCGCGTGTCCGCGATCGGCTTTCGACGTTCTCAGCTCTCGATCTTCATCGCCAGGTAGTTCTGCTCGCCGATGCGTGCGATCAACGCCAGCTGCGTCTCGATCCAGTCGATGTGCTCTTCCTCGGAATCGAGGATGTCGGCGAACAGCTGGCGGGTCACGTAGTCGCCCACCGATTCGGTGTGCGCGATCGCCTCGCGCAGCAGCGGCACCGCTTCGAGTTCGAGCGCCAGATCGCACTCCAGCAGTTCCTTCGGATTCTCGCCGATGCGCAGCTTGCCCAGCGCCTGGAAATTCGGCAGGCCGTCGAGGAAAAGAATGCGCTCGCTGAGCTTGTCGGCGTGCTTCATCTCGTCGATGGACTCGTGGTACTCGTGCTCGGCCAGTTCCTTCAGGCCCCAGTTCTTCAGCATCTTGGCGTGCAGGAAATACTGGTTGATCGCGGTCAGCTCGTTGTAGAGCGCCTTGTTGAGGAATTCGATGGTCTTGGGGTCGCCTTTCATCGCGGAGGTCCTGTGGTTCTGTGCGTGCATTCGACGCGGTGGTCGGCGGCGCGGGGCCGTGTGTGCGTGCACTGTACGCATTCGCGCAGCGGCACGTCGGAATGCGAATCGTGAGCGATTGCGAATGCGTGTCTTGCACGGATGGGGCACGGCGCCTGTATTGGACGGGGTCCGTGCATGCAGGCACGACGCGCATGCCGTCACGCCCTTCGCTGCTGCAGGCACGCATGGCGATCCACGCAGGCGATCCACGCAGGCGATGCACGTGTGATGAGGCGCGCGTGATGGGCTGTGCGAAGCCCGGAGCAATGTCGGCCGTGACGGCCAGTCCGCCTGCGGAGCCTGCCGTTCGAAGACCGCCGATGCGGGACGAACATGCGAGAAAAACGGCCCCGACAAGCAGGGGCTGACAGTCTAGGCCTGAGAAACAGGGAGAGAAACAGAGCCTGACAAGCAGGGCCCCGACATCCGGACCCGCCCGGGCGGGCGCGGTGCGCCCTCGGACCACGCGGTTTCAGGCCGCGTGCGCGACCTCGGCCTGCGCGTGGACTTCGTCCAGCAGCTCGGTGGCCATGCACACGCAGCTCCCGCAACCTGCCCCACAGCCGGTGCGCATGGTCAGCTCGGACATGGTCCTGCAGCCGGCGGCGGCGGTCTGGCGGATTTCGCGCTCGGTGACTCCATTGCAGAGGCAGACGTACATGGCGGCGAAGGTGTGAAAGAGAATGTATCGCATTTCGCCACAGCTGAGAATGATTGTCAATTCGCAGTGCGGGATCGCCCGGGGCCTGCATTTGCCGTCGATTCAGACGCATGCGACGGGCGCCTGCGCCCCGTTTGGCCACGCGCAGACTGCCATGGCCGGGGCGCTGCATGCACTTGCACAAGTCATTGTTCAGATTGATTTTTTTGCAGACTCGACGCAACCGCCAAGTGCGCGCGGGCCGCTCAGCGCTCGCCGCGGCCCGGCCCGCTGTTGCCGTGCCCGGCGGGGCCGCCGCGCTCCTGTGGCGAGCCGGCTTCGCCTCCGGCCCCTGCCCGGCCGGAGGCGCTTCCCGCCTTGCGCCGCCGCCCGTAGGGCCCGCGGACGCCGAACGGCCGGCGCGGGTCGAAGGCCGGCTTGGGAATCGCCTGCGCACCCGCGGCCTGCCGCGCGAACGGCGCCAGGTGGTGCAGCGCGTCGGCGTAGACCCCGCGCTTGAAGTTCACCACGTGCTCCATGGGGTACCAGAAATCCACCCAGCGCCAGTGGTCGAATTCGGGCGTGTCGGTCAGGTCCAGGCGCAGGTCGCTTTCCTCGCCGCGGAACTGCAGCAGGAACCACACCTGTTTCTGTCCGATGCACACCAGCCGGTCGGCACGGCGCACCGCACGCTGCGGAAGCCGGTAGCGCAGCCAGCCTGGCGTGGAGCCCAGCACATCGACGTGCTCCGGCAGCAGGCCGGTCTCTTCGCGCAGCTCGCGGTACATCGCCTCGGTAGGCGTCTCGTCGCTGTTCATCCCGCCCTGCGGGAACTGCCAGCCGTCGCGGCGGACACGACGGGCCCAGAACACCCGGCCATCCGGGCGCATGAGGACGATGGCGACATTCGGTCGATAACCGTCCGGATCGATCACGATGCGGACTCCTACATCTGATTGGCCACACGGGCCGCTGGTTTCGACTCTGCCATGCCTCTCGGGTCCCGACAAGCCACGCCGAAGCCACGCCGCGGAGGACAGACCGCAAGCTGAATGGCAATTCAGGGTGGTCTGCGGACGTGCCGCTCCGGGCGATGTGTCGTGCGAACCACACGACACACGCCGGCAGCACTCAGCCGGTGTGCGCCTCGGCCGGCACCCGTACGGCACCTTCCATCAGCACCCGCGCGCTGCGGCTCATCACCGCACGCCGCACCAGCCACTGCCCGTCGGTCTGCGCCACCTCCGCGCCCACCCGCAACGTGCCCGAGGGATGGCCGAAGCGCACCGCCTCGCGCGCGCCGCCACCGGCCGCCTCGCTGACCAGGGTGCCCGGCACCGAAGCCGCGGTGGCGATGGCGACCGCCGCCGTCCCCATCATCGCGTGATGCAGCTTGCCCATCGACAGCGCGCGCACCAGCAGGTCGATCTCGCCCGCCGCGATGCGCTTGCCGCTGGAGGCCACGTAATCGGCCGGCGGCGCCACGAACGCCACCTTCGGCGTGTGCTGACGCTTCGCCGCATCCGCCACGTCCGCGATCAAGCCCATCCGCACCGCCGCATGCGCGCGGATCGCCTCGAACCGCGCCAGCGCCTGCGCGTCGCCATTGATCGTGTCCTGCAGCTCGGCGCCGGTGTAGCCGATGTCCGCCGCGCGCACGAACACGGTCGGAATGCCGGCGTTGATCATCGTCGCCTGCAGACTGCCGACGCCGGGCACCTCGAGCGTGTCCACCAGATTCCCGGTCGGGAACATGCCCGCGTCGCCGCCGTCCGCATCGCCCTCGTCCGCCGGGTCGAGGAACTCCAGCACGATCTCCGCCGCGGGGAAGGTCACCCCGTCCAGCTCGAAATCGCCGGTCTCCTGCACCTCGCCACCGGCCATCGGCACATGCACCAGGATGGTCTTGCCGATGTTCGCCTGCCACACCCGCACCACCGCCGTGCCATCGGCCGGCACCCGCGCCGGGTCGACCAGCCCGCTCATGATCGCGAACGGCCCCACCGCCGTGGACAGATTGCCGCAGTTGCCGCTCCAGTCCACGAACGCACTGTCGATCGACACCTGCCCGTAGAGATAGTCGACATCGTGATCGGGCCTGGAACTCTTCGCCACGATCACGCACTTGCTGGTGCTCGACGTCGCCCCGCCCATCCCGTCGGTGTGCTTGCCGTAGGGGTCGGGGCTGCCGATCACCCGCATCAACAACGCATCACGCGCCGGGCCCGGCGCGCGCGCGGCCGCGGGCAGATCGTCAAGGCGGAAGAACACGCCTTTCGACGTACCGCCGCGCATGTAGATGGCGGGGATATTCAGCTGGGGGGAATGGCGTTGCGGGTCGAGGGTCATGACGGTTCCTGGCGTGGCATTCACGGGTGTGGCATCAATTCGAAAATCGCATCCAGAGTCCGTGGGTCTCGGACGGTGCGAAGAGACAGGCGTGCGCTGGGCCAGATGGGCCAGATGGGCCAGACGGATCAGCCGCATCGGCCGCATCGGCCGCACCACCGCATCGGGGAACCCGTGCGAAATCGCGCACACGGAACTCGACGCCCACGATGGCCCGATGCGGGCGCACGCGCCGCTCCTGCGGCAAAAGCGCGATGCGCCCATTCGACACGGCGAATACGTCCGCCTGCACACCGTCGCCGAGCGCGAGCAGAAGGGTGGACATCCGCCGCGACGCATCGGGATCGAGCGCGATCCAGATCCCCGACATCGCGATCGCGGAATTGGCGTGCGCGAAGTGCTCCGGGCGGTCGGTCGGTGAGCGGTTGTCGCCGCCGAAGAACAGGAACGACAGCGCGGGTTCGTCGAGCGTCAACGCGCCGTCTTCGCGATGGAACGCGAAGCCCGACTCGCGCAGCACCCTCTCGAGACGGGCATCGTCGCTGGCGTGCAGGGCGAAGAACACAGGCCCGTCGCCGGCCGCACGCTCGGCGTGATAGCGCGCGGCGAGCGCATCGGTCGGCCCGCGTTCCGGCGCGAGCAGCTCGATGCCGGAACCATCCGGAAACTTCAGGTGCAGGTTGCGCAGGCCGTTGGCGTGCGACCGTCCGGGCTTGAGCGCGAAGCCGAGACCGGCATAGGTCCGCGCCGCCGCATCCAGATCACCCACCACAAGCGGCATGTGATCCAGCGCGACCACCGACGTCCCGGACAGCGACCCCGGCTGCGCCGACAGGCAGGCCTGGCTCGACGCGAGCGCGAAAACGCCTGCGCAGATCCACGCGGCAGGGTGCACATGGCGCGGGCGCAGCCTCCTGCTCACGATGCCCGGTTCGCCTCCAGAAAATCCTGCGCGAAGCGCTGCAGCACCCCGCCCGCTTCGTAGATCGCGACTTCCTCGGCGGTGTCGAGGCGGCAGGTGACCGGCACTTCGATGCTCTCGCCGCTGCGGCGACGCACGACGAGCGTGAGGTCGGCGCCGGGGGCGCGGTCGCCGGTGACATCGAAGGTTTCGGTGCCGTCCAGGCCGAGGGTGAGGCGGGTGGTGCCGGGTTTGAATTCCAGCGGCAGCACGCCCATGCCGATCAGGTTGGTGCGGTGGATGCGTTCGAAGCCTTCGGCCACGATGGCTTCCACGCCGGCCAGGCGCACACCCTTGGCGGCCCAGTCGCGGGAGCTGCCCTGGCCGTAGTCGGCGCCGGCCACGATGATCAGCGGCTGGCCGCGGTCCATGTAGGTTTCGATGGCTTCCCACATGCGCATCACCTTGCCTTCGGGCTCCACGCGCGCGAGCGAGCCTTTCTTCACGCTGCCGTCGTCGCCGCGCACCATTTCGTTGAGCAGGGTCGGGTTGGCGAAGGTGGCGCGCTGCGCGGTGAGGTGGTCGCCGCGGTGGGTGGCGTAGGAATTGAAGTCTTCTTCGGGCAGGCCCATTTTCGCGAGGTATTCGCCGGCCGCGCTGCTGGCGAGGATGGCGTTGGACGGCGAGAGGTGGTCGGTGGTGATGTTGTCGCCCAGGATCGCCAGCGGGCGCAGGCCGGTCAGCGTGCGCGGCTTGGCGAGCGCGCCTTCCCAATAGGGCGGGCGGCGGATGTAGGTACTCATCGGACGCCAGTCGTACAGCGGCGCCACCGGCTCGCCGTGCTCCACGCGCACATCGAACATCGGCGCGTACACCTTGCGGAACTGTTCGGGCTTCACGCTCGCCTTGACGATGGCGTCGATCTCCTCGTCGCTCGGCCACAGGTCCTTCAGCGTGATCGCGTTGCCGTGCGCGTCGACGCCCAGCGCATCCTTTTCGATGTCGAAACGGATGGTGCCGGCGATGGCGTAGGCCACCACCAGCGGCGGCGAGGCGAGGAAGGCCTGTTTGGCATACGGGTGGATGCGGCCGTCGAAATTGCGGTTGCCGCTGAGCACCGCGGTGGCGTAGAGATCGCGGTCGATGATTTCCTGCTGGATCTTCGGATCCAGCGCGCCGCTCATGCCGTTGCAGGTGGTGCAGGCGAAGGCGACGATGCCGAAGCCGAGCGCTTCGAGGTCGTCCTTCAGCCCGGCTTCTTCCAGATACAGCGCCACCGCCTTGGAGCCCGGTGCCAGCGAGCTTTTCACCCACGGCTTGCGCACGAGGCCGGCGCGGCGCGCGTTGCGCGCGAGCAGGCCGGCGGCGATCACGTTGCGCGGGTTGGAGGTGTTGGTGCAGCTGGTGATGGCGGCGATGATCACCGCGCCGTCGGGCATCAGGCCCTCGGCCTCCTGCGCCTTGCCGGTCTGCAGCTTGGCCGCGTCGGCGATGCCCTTCGCCACGAGGTCGCTCACCGCCACACGCGCATGCGGATTGGACGGGCCGGCCATGTTGCGCACCACGCTCGACAGGTCGAACTGCAGCGTGCGTTCGTATTCGGCATCCACCAGAGCGTCGGCCCACAGGCCGAGCGTCTTCGCATAGGTCTCGACCAGCGCCACCTGTTCGTCGCTGCGGCCGGTGAGGCGCAGGTAGTCGAGGGTGTTGCCGTCGATGAAGAACATCGCCGCGGTGGCACCGTACTCGGGCGCCATGTTCGAGATGGTCGCGCGGTCGCCCAGGGTGAGCGCCGCGGCGCCTTCGCCGCGGAATTCGAGATACGCGCCGACCACTTTCTGTTTGCGCAGGAACTCGGTGAGCGCCAGCACGATGTCGGTGGCGGTGATGCCAGGCTGCGGCCTGCCGGCGAGCTCGACACCGACGATGTCGGGCAGGCGCATCCACGAAGCGCGGCCCAGCATCACGTTCTCCGCCTCCAGCCCGCCCACGCCGATCGCGATCACGCCCAGCGCATCGACGTGCGGGGTGTGGCTGTCGGTGCCCACGCAGGTGTCGGGATAGGCCACGCCATCGCGCACCCCGACCACCGGCGACATCTTCTCCAGATTGATCTGGTGCATGATCCCGTTGCCCGGCGGGATCACGTCGACGTTGCGGAAGGCCTGCTTGGTCCAGTCGATGAAGTGGAAACGGTCTTCGTTGCGGCGGTCCTCGATGGCGCGGTTCTTCGCGAACGCATCGGGGTCGTAGCCGCCGCATTCCACCGCCAGCGAATGGTCGACGATCAGCTGCACGGGAACGACCGGATTCACCTGCGCCGGGTCGCCGCCCTGCTCGGCGATCGCATCGCGCAGGCCGGCCAGGTCCACCAGCGCGGTCTGGCCGAGGATGTCGTGGCAGACCACGCGCGCCGGGAACCAGGGGAAGTCGATGTCGCGCCGGCGCTCGATCAACTGGCCCAGGAAGGCGTCCAGCCGCGCGGGCTCGGCGCGGCGCACCAGGTTCTCGGCGAGCACACGGCTGGTGTAGGGCAGCCCGGCCCAGGCACCGGGGCGGAGCGCTTCGACCGCCGCGCGGGCGTCGATGTAGTCGAGGGAGGTGCCGGGCAAGGGCTTGCGATGGGCGTTGTTCATGCGAATGCGGACCTGTGGGCGCGCGGCCGTCGGAACGGCCGCGGAAGGACGATGGACGCGCGATGCCGGGCAGGACGGCAGGACAGCGCGAAGCGGACCCGGTCATTATCGGCGATGCCGCCGTGGCGCGGCCGCACCTTCGACCAATGGGCAGCGCGCTCGGACGGGATCGGGCAACCGCCACGATCGCCCACGGCCAGACGTGCACAGCACCGGGCCCACGCGCCCACCCTGCGTTCCGGTCGGGCGCGCCGTCGATGCGGGCAGGGCCTGGAATGGGGGCGACCGCAGCCCGCGCGCCCCACGCGGCCGGTCCGGGGGCACAAGGCGGCATCCGGACGAGGGGTTCATTCAGCACAGGGGCCATGCGCTCCAGACCGTGAGAGGCGGCCCAGTTGACCGCCGCGCCTGCAACACAGACAATGTCGCCCCCCGTGGCTATGTAGCTCAGCCGGTTAGAGCACAGCACTCATAATGCTGGGGTCGGTGG
>CBFGMS010000007.1:0-87008 GCA_965649985.1 uncultured Gammaproteobacteria bacterium
GTACTGTCCCACCTCCCGGCAACCTACGTCTTTCCCGCGCGCGGCGGTGGCGGTCGCGGTGGCGAGCCCGGTGCGGGTTGTCGCCAGGCGCGCTTCGAGCGCGTCGGCACGACGATTGATCTCCAGCATCCGCAGTTCGGCATCGCGGCGCAGGGCCTGCGCCTGACCCAGGGCCGCGGTGCGTTCGGCTGGCGTGCGCAGTTCCTCCGGGCTCGCGGCGCTGAACACGGCCGTGGAGGCGGCGCGGCGCTCGGCGATGCGCGCCTGCTCGGTCGCCTGCTGGCGCAGGGCGGCGGCGTTGCGGGCCGCCGCCTCGGCCTCCAGACGCGTGCGTCGCTCGACTTCGGCGGTGATCGCACGCTGCGCGGCGAGGACGGGCGCCGCCTGCGCATCGACGGTCACGGCCCGGCCGGCGGCGCGCACCTGGCCCAAGGCACGATCGACCTGGGCTAGTGCGGTCTGCAGCCGACCGAGACTGGTCTCGGCCTGCGCCGAGTCGCCGCGGACCTTCAGGTTGAGGACGAAATCCTGGCTCATGGGGACGTGTTCATCGGGATCGATTCACGGCACCTGGATCACAGTCCGCCGCGCAGAGACTTCACGCGCGCCTCAGCGGCGTCCCCGCCCCACACCGCCGTGGCCACGTCCTCGATGAAGTCCGCGCGACGCTGACGTTCGCCCCGGTCGACGGCCTCGAAGGTCGCGAGGAGCTGGCGCTCGGTCATGCAGCCGAGTCGGGCGAGGTCGCCGCAGCCGGCGGCGGCGAGTCGGGCGAAGAGATCGCCCCAGCGGAGGCGCCGGCCGCGAGCAGCTGTGCCTCGCGCAGCTGTGCCTCGCGAAGTTCCGCCAGCACCTCGCGCACGAAAAAAGCCGCGTTCACCGCGAACCAAGTCGCGAGATACAGCTCCAGTTCGTCGGGCGGCAGTGCTTCGAGCCAGGCGACTTCGACGTCGCCCGCCTGCGCCGCGATCGCGGGAATCACCGCGCGGTGACGTCCGAACATCCGGCGCACCTGCGCATACCGCAGCGCGCCGTCGGAGCTTGCGGCAACCAGGTCGGCGATGAAGGCCGAGGCACGGTCTGCGACGTCCAGACCCTCGAAGAAACCGTACTCGCGCAGGACGACCGTGCGACCGCCGAGAACCAGCGTGCGGTCCGGATGCAGGATTGCGAGATCGTCTGCGGCGTCAGTCTCAGGCGCAGGCGCGGCGGACAGTTTCGTGGCCATCAGACCACCTCCGGCAGATCGAGCCGACCGAAGCCGCCGAGCAGCGGGTCGGCGGCGGCCTCGGCGTCGAACAGCACCGATGCGGTCAGCTCGAACTGGCCGAACGACTCGTGGATCAGGCCGAGGTTGGAGACCGGATTGAACTGCACCCGGTAGAGGCGCACCTGCACCGGCGCGTTGTCGAGCGAGTTGGTGCCGTCGAGATACAGGAAGCGTTCGGGCGCCGGGGTGGTGAGCATCGCCACACTGGTGCGCGCGCCATAGCGGTAAGCCGCACGCAACGGCTGGGTGAACGTCGCGAGGTTCAGCAGCTTGATCAGGCCCGCACGCACGCTCTCGATGCGGTAGTGGGTGTTCGCCACCAGCGTCGCGGGCGCGGCATTGCCATCGGTGAGCACGAACTGGCTGATGGTGGTGTGATCGAGCGCGATCACATCGTTCGCGGCGAGCCCGGACGGGAAGGCCTCGCCGGTGACCGTGCCGGCGGCAATCGTCGCCTTGCTCGCGTACAGGCCGAGCAGCAGGTTGTCGATGTCCGCCCAGTTGATCGCGACGGTGAGTTCGGCCTCCTTGCCCTTCTGCAGCACGGCCGAGGTCAGGCGATTGCCCGAGTAGGACTCCTTGCGGGTCTCGGTCTCGGTCTTGAGGGTGAGATCGCACTTGGGGGCATCGCCCACCCAGCGCAGCGCGCCGGGCCGACCGCCAGGCAGACGGGTGCCCAGGTAGAGTTTTCCCTGGAACGAAAAGTCCTGCATCAGACGCTCCTGGCCGACGTGTCGACGGCCGGTTCGGTGGAGGTGGGATCGGCCGTGGCGCGCGCGCGGCGGTCAGGGCGCGGCGCGGGCGCGGTGCCGATCGGTGGGGGTGATGCGCCCTCGACGGGCACGTCGGCGTCGGACGCGGTCGGTGCGTCAGTGAGCGCTGGCGGCGGCGTGGTCAGGCCCCACGCCTCAAGCAGCTCGGCATCGGCGTCGTTGACGTTGAGTGCGATGCCTTCGGGCGGCGGGTCGTAGGCGATGCCCTCATGGGTGTGGGGGTGGTAGAGGCGGATGGTTTTCATGGGGTCGGTCCAATGAATAGCGGGGCAACGCCATGCAGGCGTGGGGACGTGGGCGTGTGGGGTGGTCGGGGTCGAAAAAGTTGCAGACAGACTTGTCCACTTCCACGCATGGAACCGATGCGCTACAAGGGAAGGGACTCATCCAAACGAGGAACGGACGCATGGATTCAGACGTGACTGGTCGACTCGATCAGCTATTGCAGGCGCTCGGTACCGATCCGATCCTGGGAGCGCTGATAGTCCTCGCGATGCCGATTGCGCTCGGCACCTTGCGTGCAATGCACACACTGGCGTCGGGATGGCATACCCGCCGCAAGGAATTCATGGAGCAATACGAAAAACTGGGAGCTGGCGATCCCGATCCGATCATGATCGAGATCGCCATCCGCCACGGCTTCGGCGTCTGGCTCCCGGCCAGGGCGATCCAAAGAATTCGTCAGCTACCCTGTCCGACGCAGTGCATCTTCATGCTCGCCAGGGTGTTGCCCTTTCTGGAGGCGAACGAGGCCGAGGGGACGTTCGAGGTCAAGCGGCGATTCGCGAGCGATTCGCGTCGGAGACTGCAGTCCGTTCTGTTCTTTGCGGCCTACCTGCTTTTCAGCATGGTTTTTGCCTTCATGCTGGGCGCACTGAGAGAGGTTGCCGATGCGATTTCTTTGCTGTTGAGAGTCGTATATGGGCTTTCCTCAATGGTCGCAGCGGCCTATTTTCTCGATCAGGCATTTGAACTGAGAAAGCTCTCGACTTTCGTCGCCCGCTATCCGGCACTACTCGCGCCCGTTGTGGCAGGCAATGCTTCCGCGGCAACTCCACCGAGCAAACGTCGCGACTCCGCAGCGAGCAAGCCACGCGCGTAGTCGACCAACCGCTGCGGCCGACGCCCTTTGCCAAGCATCTGCGCGGCGGTGGCACCGTACTCCACGACCAGGGGCTGGCGCCGTTTGCCGGTATAGCGGCCTTGCTGCATTTGGCGCTTGGGGCCTTCGCGACGGAACACCTGTGCGTTGCGGTTCACGCCGACGCTGAGGAAGGCGTGCTCGCGCAGACTGCGTTTGCCGCGCAGGACGGCGGCGGTCACACCCCGTTGTGTCTGCCGTGCCGCGAAGTTGCGCAGCCCGATGCCGCGGAAGCGGCCGACCAGGCGCACGCCCTCGTCTGTGGCCCGCGATTGCAGGTCTTGCGCCAGCCGTCGCGCGCCGATCTGGTACTCGGCCTGGATGTCGCGTCGCGCCTGCACGGGCAAGCGTCGGCGCAGGGTGCCGATCGCGCGCGTAGGCAGGGTCGGTAGCCGCGACGCCAGCACGCTCAGATTGCGGGAGGCGGCCAGCAGGCCGTCGAGATCGGCGTGCAGCGCGAAGGCGCCGCCACCGCCCTGTGTGGAGGTCGTGGTCATGGCGAGGAACGAAAATTCAGTGGGAAATGGAACGTGTCCGCTTTCGGGAAGGGCCGGGGTGCGCTACAAGGGATCTCACCCCCAGGCCAGGAACGGATGCATGCCGCCGACCAATCGCTTCATCGACGCGAAGCTCGTCGAACACTTGCGACAACTGCGAACCGAACTCGGCAAGGACGCGATTTTTTTTGGGATCACGGGTGTCCTGATCGGTCTGGTGCATCTGTCCGAATTCAGGATTCTTGGCGTCAACGTCGGCGGTGCGAGGCTCTCCGACAACCTCCTCGGCGACTACTTCTCGTTCACCGCGCTTGCATTTCAGATGCTCGGCTGCATGCTCATGGGAGGCTTGGTCGGATTGATGCGAGGCATTGCGCCGTTGCGGCGGGCGCTTCTCGACCTCTATGACCATGTCCGACTGCGGCTGCTGCAGGTCGCCTCGCCGATGATCTGCATTTCGATCGGCATCGCGCTCACATCGACCACGCATTTCTTCAACACCGGTCGTGGCCACGGACTGGCGCTGGCCGTTCTGCTGGTGGTGTTCGTCTTCTACGTGGTCATCGCCTACCTACTGCCAACACTCCTCGATCCGCGCGCCGACTGGCCTGCCGTACGTGGACAACAGTGGGTCGTTCCCGTGCTGACCGTCGCGCTGTCGCTGGCCGGGTTGCTGTTTCTCATCGTCGCGATCCCGGCCCAGCATCGACACGAGGGGAAGAGCGACGCGAAGGCCTGCTATCAGACGCCCCGCCCGGACCGCCGATACCGCGTCCCGAACAGCAGCTGCGCCGCCATCGCGGCGACGCCGTCGGGCCGGTCGAGCAGCACCGATTCCTGAAACTGCAGCGGCAGGGCGAGCGGCGCCTGCTCAAATCCTGCAAGCGCATCCTCGATGTCGGCCATGGCCTCGACGATGCGCTGTTGGGCATTGTCGCTCCGCACCGGCACCAGCGCCTCGACAACAAAGCTGAAGCCGCGTTCGCCCACGCTGCGCGCATCGTCGGGAAAGACCGATGTCAGCGGATACAGCGTCAGGCGCGGGGCGTCGCTTGGATCGAACGGCGCCGGCTCCAGGCGCACGTCGCGGCCGATGTCGGTGCGGTAGCCGGCTGACTTGCGCACCGTCTGCAGGCACGCCCGCACAAGCTCGAGGATCGCCCACGGGACCGGGGTGTCAGCCATGGAGCACGGTCTCGGTGACGACGCCGTCGTCGACGACGATGCGATCGATCCGGAACCGGCCGCCGGGCACATGCAGCACATCGCCCGTGCGCGGTCTCCACTCCGCGTTGCGGAATTTCACCGTCGTCACCCGCGTGTATCCCTGGCTGTGATCGCCCAGTTCGCTGACGTTGTAGGTGATCACCACGCGCACCGCGACTGGCGGCCGGCGTCCCCTTCGCACGATGGCTGGCTCGCCGAACACCGCGAACAGCGCGTCGTGCGCTGCCTCGAAGGCCCGATCCAGAGGCGTGCTCACGCGATCGAGAGCTTGACCAGCACGCTCGGCCGCAGGCACATCGGCAGCGGATTGGACTGCGTGTGCAGGTCGGTGCCGCGCTCGAACTTGCGCGGATCGAGCTTGGCGTATACCGGCCGACCGAGCGTGTTGACTGTCTCGTTGAAGTCGGCCGGCGCGTTGTAGGTGCCGAAGGTGTTGAGCGTGCCGATCGGGAAAGCGTGCGCTTCGCCCGGCGCGATGAACCGGCGCACGGTACCCTCCAGATCGGACGCCTTGCCGCGGTACTCCTCGAACACCAGACCGCCGAAGCTGAAGCCCTTGCGGACATCGTTGATCAGCACCGCGCCCTGCTGCCACTGCGCGTAGGCGGTCTTGACGTCCTTGTGCGAAGTGAGCCCCGCGAAGAACTCCTGCGAGCACAGCACGCGCGCGCCGGTCATGAACTCGCCGAGCAGGCCCTCCTCGATCAGCGCCAAGGTCTCGATGCACTTCTGCTTGACGTCGGTGCCGTTGTTCGGGTTGTCGATCTGGAAGGGCACGTGCTGCTGCGCGATACGAAACTCCTCGAACAGGTCGTAGAGCACGCTGCCGTCCGAGTCGAGGATCTGGCCCTTGAGCGCGCCCATGCGCAGGTGTTCGAGCGTGATCGCGTGCTTGTTCCGCATCGTCTCCAGGCGTTCGGCGATTACGCCCGCGACCGACTCCAATTCGGTCTCCGAGCCGAAGGCGCGCAGGCCGGAAACTTCCTCGGGCAGGACGACGTCGTCGTGCGGAATGTGCGGCGCGACGAACGAGCGCACGCGGCGCTTGTCGTGCGCGGCGAGCGTGCCGGGCGAGCCCGGGGGCCGGGTCGGCAGCAGGGTCAGCACGCCGGCCTTCTCCTCGACGAGGATCTGGCGCGAGCGCACCGGCTTTTCGGGGAACAAGTCCAGTTCCTGCAGCCGGCCGTAGCGGTTCGGAATCAGGTTGATGGCAGCGGTGAGCGCGGCCATCGAGAACGCGGGGTTAGCGAAGGGATTCAGCATGGGTCGTGCTCTGCGGGGAGGTGCTCTGAGGGAGCGGGCGGACGAGTACGCCGAGCGCCGCCAGCTGGGAGAGGGCAGCAGCGGTCTGTTCGGCGGTGAGGGTGGGGGCGAAGACCAGCGCGCCGCCGAAGACGATTGCGTGACGCGAGACGATCACGCTGCGGCGGCGTTCGGTCGCGGCCGTGGTGATCGCTTCGATCAGGACACCGGCGGCGATCTCGCGGCCGTCCTCTGCACCGGGGTCGAAGGCGGCGATCTCGCGGGTCGCGGTGAGGCGACCGACGACAGCGCCGAGCGCAAGGGTCTGGCCCGCGGCGACGACGACCTCGTCGCGGGAGTAGAGGTTCGGCGCCTCGTACTTGAGGAGGTCACCAAGGTTGGCGGATTCGTGAAGGACCGGCATGGCTCAGGCTCCTGGCGGGGTGGTGGACCCGATGCGCTTGCGCACCGCATCGAGGACCGGGTTGGTGGTGGTCGCCGCCGCAGGCGCCGCGTTCGCGAGGTGGTGCGAGGCGATCTCGACCTGGTCGGCGCGGGCCTGGAGCAACACCTGGCGGACCTGGGCCGCGCTCATGCGCGCGGCGAGGAACTCGGTGGTGCGTTCGGGGCAACCGGCGAGCAGGCACAGTTCGGCGATGGCGACGGCCTCGCCTTGCGGATCGGTCGCAGGCGGTGCGACGGACGCGGTCGGCGTCGCCACGGCGGCGGGTGCGGCCGTCGGCGCGGCAGGGGGCGTGGACGGCGCGGGCGCCGTCGCAGTGGGTTCGGTCATGGACAACTCCGTGGGGGGTGGCAGCGCAATACGCGCGGGACGAGCGAGCGGTGTGTGGACACCGGACGAAGCCCTGTTGGAACCGGGCGAACGCCCGAGGGCGGTGGCGAAGTCGGCGAGCGTGGCGTCGAGCGACGCGACGCCGTCGGCGAGGCCCGCAGCGAGCGCGTCCTCGCCGAAGTACAGCGCCGCCTCGGTCGCACGCACGGCGGCGGCATCGAGCCCGCGCATCGCGGCGACGTGGTCGACGAACAAGGCGTAGAGGCGGTCGATCTCGGTCTGCAGCGCGTCGGTCGCCTGTGGCGTCAGCGGCGCATGCGGGGTGGCGTCGTTCTTGTGCGCACCGGCATAGAGCGCGGTCATGCTCAGTCCGTTCTGCGCGTTGCGCACAGACTGGTCGATGTGCAGCGCGATCACGCCGATCGAGCCGACGCCGCCGGTGGTCGAGAGCGTCACACGCTGTGCGGCGCAGGCCAGGGCGTAGCCCGCGGAGAATGCGCTGTCGCCGGCATGCGCCCACACCGGCTTGGCGGCGTTCGCCGCTCGTATCCGCGCACTCAACTCGAATACTCCGCCCGCTTCGCCGCCGGGCGAGTCGATATCGAGCAGAATGCCGACGACCTCCGGGGCCGCGAGCGCCGCGTCGAGGTCCGCCGCGATGCGCGCGTAGGATGTGAGGCCCGAGGCGGCATCGAGCCCGATCGCGCGGCGCACCAGCGTGCCGTGGATCGGGATGATCGCGATGCCGGGCGCGGTAGGGCCGGGTTCTGCTTCCGCTGCGGCCGGTACGACGACCGGCAACGCCAGCTCGGTCGGCGCCAGTCCGATGCGCGGACCGAGCACGGCGAGGATCGTGTCGAGTTTCGCGCGCGCGATCAGCAGCGGCGTCCCGTACAGACGGGACGCCAGGTGGACAAGAGCAGTCATCAGGACGCCTGGGAAGAAGGAGTCGCCGCCGCTTGCGCGGGGTGGTCGTAGCGGGGGTCGGAGTCGAAGCGCAGCCCAAGCGCATCGGCGCGGGCGTTGTCGGCGGCGATCTCGCGATCGATGTCCTCGGCGTCGTAGCCGAAGCTGGAGATCGCCTCCGAGCGGGAGAGCAGGCCTCCGCGGATCGCCGCGATCATCGCGTCGAACTCCTTCTTCGGATCGACCCACTGCCAGCCCTGCGCGATCCACTTCACCGCGAGGTATTGGCGACGACGCGCGACACCACCGCGCGCGTAACCGGGCAACACCAGCGCGCCTTCGAGCACCGCCTGCGTCATCCACGCGCGCCACAGCGGGCGGCACAGCTGGTGGACGATCACGCCGTGCTGGATCGCCTCGCAGCGGCGCCGGAATTCCAGCAGCCCGGCGCGGATGGAGGAGTAGTTCACCTGGGTCAGATCGCCGGTGAGCATCTCGTAGGTGATGCCCATCGCGGCGGCGACCGCACGGAACTGCTGGCGCATGAACTCGGCGTAGCTCGAGCCCACGTCCGCCGGCTGCGAGAACTTCACGTCCTCGCCCGGCTCCAGGAACTGCATCGTCCCCGGCTCCAGGCTCGCCATCGCCACGCCCTGCGCATCGGCCTCGCCCTCGCCCAGCAAGGGGTCTTCCGGGCCGCCGCGGGTGATGAAGCCCGCGAACATCGCGGCGGTCTTCTTGCGCACCAGTTCGGCATCGTCGTACTGGTCGAGTTCGTGCAGCTTCACCAGCGCCCGCGCCAGCCACGGCTCGCCGCGAATCTGACCGGGGCGCAACGGGCGGAACAGGTGCAGGATCTCGTTCGCCGGCACGCGCACCGTGTCCAGGCCGCCGTGCGCCGACATCGGCGCGAGCATCCCGTCTCCGGGATGGCTCTTGTACAAGTGATAGGCGACGCGCACGCCGATGCCGTTGAACTCGATGCCGGCGCGGATCACGTTGCCGTTGGGCAATTCGCGATTCAACGTCGCCGGCAGGTGTTCGGGTTCGAGCAGTTGCAGCTGCAGGCCGACGCTGAGCCGATCCTCCGGCCGCCGGTAGCGCAGGCGGACCAGGCACTCGCCGCCTTCGAGCATCGCCCGGCAGGCCAGTGCCTGCAGGCCGTAGAGGTCGGTCAGACCTGCCGCATCCGCCTCCTCACACCAGTCGCGCCACAGCGCCTGCACTGCCTCGCGCTGGGCGAGATCGGCGAGCATCGACTGCGGCTTGATCCCGGTGCCGATGGCGTTGGCCACGAACGCCTCGACGCCGGTCGCCGCCCAAGCGTTGCGGCGGACCAGGTCTCGGCTCTTGGCGCGCAGCTCGTCCTGCGCATAGGCGAGCGCCGCGACCGCACCGGGATTGCCGACTTGCCAGAAGCGGGCGCGACGCCCGCCGCCGACGCCGTCGTAGGTGGGCGACGCGCCGAACAGTCGGGCGCGCAGCCGCGACAACAACGCTCCCGAAAACCAGCTCATGCGATCACGTCGCCTTGTCGGTGTTCACGACGACGCGGCGCGGACGACGACGCACAGTCCCTGCCGTAACGGCCTGATCTTCGAGATCGCGTCGTACGACGCCGATCGCCGCGATCAGGTCATCGACCGAGCGGTACTCGACGGTGCGATCGCCGAAGGTCACGCGCTGTTCGCCGGTCGCGAGCGCACGTTCGAGTGCGGCGAGGTGTTCGGGGGTGTAGCTCATCGGGATTCGACTCGGTGTGATTCAGCGGTGGAGCCAGCGGCTCTTGACCACGCGCCGACGATTCGGGCGCGCAGATCCGGAAAGGCCGCCGTCGCCTGTGGCCTTCTCGGGTCCGGTAGTGCTGGCGATGGGCGGTGAATCGTTCGTCCGGGCAATGCCGAGCGAGCGTTCCAGTTCGCGCCAGTGACGATCCTCGAAACGATCCAGTCCGGCCGCCGCCGCTGCGGCGCGCGCGTACACGTAACAATCGAGCGCTTCGTTGCGCTCGCGCAGCTTCTGCCACTCGCGAACCGCATAACCGCTGCGGTCCCGCCGCGTGATCAACTGCTCCGCGCACAACTGCTGCAGGAACTCGGCGTCGATCTTCGGCAGGTGGATGAAGCCCGCCGGATACACCGGCGTCAGGCCGTCCTCCGCCACATCGGCATGCAGGCGCAGATGCTGATACAGCTCCTGCTTCGCGATACCGACCACCACCGTGTACACCTTCACGCCGCGGCGCAGCTTTCTGCCGGCGACGGTGATGTCCACCGCCGTCGGCGTCCCGATGAGAGCGGCGCCACGAGCCGCGCCCTTGACCGCCATCACCCGTGAATCGCGGGACGCGCGCACGAACGCATAGACCTCCTGCGTCGCGAAACCGGTATCGATGGCGAAGCGCGCCAGCGGCAACTGCGCCCCGCCCGCGTGCGTCCAGGTCTCCGCGAGCAGTGCGCGCAACTGTGTCCACACCGCGTCGCGCGCGGTGTCGCCCATCAGCACGCGGTGTTCGACGAGCCACGCGGTCTTGCCGCGACCGAAGGCCCAGACCGAGACCTCGACGCGGTCCTTCTGCACGTCGGCGCCGCCGACCAGCAGCAGGCCGCCGCGCGGCACCGTGCCGATGCGATAGTCCTCGCGCCGTTCCAGCAGATGCTGCCAGTCCGGCGCATCGCCCTCCTCGACCCAGGTCTCGCCCAGTTCCGTGTTCTTGAAGGTCTTGATCGCCGACGCCGAGCCCGTGACCTTGTCGACCGCGCTTTCCCAGGCCGCCGCGATCTCGCGCCAGCTGCGCCAGCCCACCGGGCTGTATAGCGACGACAGATGAAAGCCCGCCGTCCGGCCGTTGCCCGGCGCGGTCGCCCGCCACTGGCCCTGCTCCAACATCGAAGTCTTGTGGTGCTCGGCGATCGGCTGCTCGCAGGACTCGCAGACATAGGCCGCCGTCTCCGGTCGGCCGCGCTCCCAGCGCAACTGCTCGAACCGGAACCACTGCGCATGCGCGCAGTGCGGGCACGGTACGAAGTAGCGACGTTGGTCGCTCGCCTCGTACTCGCGCTCGATGCTGCTGGCGCCCGCGACCGTCGGCGTCGAGACGATGAAGATCTTGCGGCGGGTGAAGGTGCGCGTGCGCGCTTCCGCCAGAGAGATCGCATCGCCCTCGCCCTCGACATCGAGCGGATAGCCGTCGACCTCGTCGAGGAACAGATAGCGCACCGGCATCGAGCGCAGGCCAACCGCGCTGTTGGCGCCGGTCATCACCAGTACGCCGCCGCGGAACTCCTTGGCGAGGATGGTGTTGCCCGCATCGCGCGAACGCGCCGGGGCGATCAACGTCGCCAGCACCGGCGACTCCTCGATCAGCGGATCGATCCGCTGCTTCGAGTTGCGCTTGGCCATCTCCACGGTCGGCCACACGGCCATCATCGGGCCGGGCGCGTGGTGGATCACGTAGCCGATCCAGCAACTGCCGCACTCGGTACCGCCGACCTGCGCGCCCTTCATGAAGACCACGCGCTCGGTCGGCGAGGCCGGCGAGAGGCAGTCCATGATCTCGCGCAGATACGGCGTGCGCGCGGTGCGCCAGCGGCCGGGTTCGGCCGAGGCCTTGCTCGACAGCATCCGGTGCTGGTCGGCCCAGGCGGAGACCGACAGCAGCGGATCGGGCGTCAGGCCCTCGTGCCAGGCGCGCTCGATTTCGTGCGCGCCTTCGTAGTCGAACATCCGATCAGTCCACCTTCACCCGCACTTCGCCCAACTCGGCGAGGTGCGCGCGCACCGCCGCTTCCAGCGCCAGATGCATCGCGTGCGGATCGACTGCCAGCGTCGCCGCCATTTGCGCCGACACCCGCGCCGGCCAGTTCAGCCACGCATCGCGCTCGTCGCGCGCGAGCTTGAACACGTGCGCCACGACCTGCGACCGCTCGACCAGTTCGCCCTTCAGGCGAGCAAGGCGCACCTTGTTGGTCTGTGCCTTCACCACCTCGTTGACGGTGCGCGCCTGCAGCAGCGAGGCGCCACCTGCCGGGAGCGCCGCCGCCCCTGCGTCGCGCCCGGACTCGCGGCCCATGTCGGCCGCCTCCGGCACCGTCACACGCGGTGCGCGCGCCTGCGTGCCGCTGCGGGCCGATGCGGAATTGCGCGCCCACTCCGCATCGGCCTTCACCGCATCGATGGTGCCGTCGGCCTCCGGGGTGACGCGCCCGGCACGGATCGCCTTGTGGACCGCGGTATCGGTGACGCCGCGATGGCGCGCATACGCGCGGATCGAAATTCCCATCCGAATGCTTGATCGAGGACTTGACTTCATGCGCGCACAGCGCGCCAGGCGACGGCATCCCGTCCGTTGGCTTAACCACACGCGGAACCGGAAATGAACGCTTGGCTTCGGTGGGGAACAGCGCGTTCATCCCATCGCGCCAGCCAAACCCAAACACCACACGCCAACAGGAGCACCGCCATGAACACCGACACCAACGCCAAGCCGATCACGCTCAACGACACCCAGACCGCCATGCTGACACATGCCATCGACCACACGCAGGGCAAGGTCGAATGGTTCCCCGACACCATCAAGGGCGGCGCGCGGAAGAAGGTCATCGAAGGACTCTTCACCCGCGCGATGATCATCGGCAGCAACGGCGACTGGATCGTCACCGACGCCGCCTACGCTGCGCTGGGCCGCCCGCGCCCCGACCAACCGACTGCAACCGAAACGGCGACGCCGGCCGGCAAGAAGGCCACGAACGCCGCACGCAAGGCCAAGGCCGCGCCGAAGACCGAAGCCTCCGGCGAAGGCGAACAGGCCGCGCCGCGCACCCGCGAGAACAGCAAGCAGGCGCAGGTGATCTCGATGCTCAAGCGACCCGAGGGCGCCACCATCGCGCAGATCTGCGAAGCGACGAACTGGCAGGCGCATACGGTGCGCGGCACCTTCGCCGGGGCCTTCAAGAAGAAGCTCGGCCTGACCATCACCTCCGACAAGGCCGAAGGTGGCGCGCGCGTTTACCGCATTGCCGAGTCTGCACCGACGGCGTGATGTCGCAGCGCAACGCAGCCTGACGCAACGCTGGGCGAACGCGCGGCGTTGCGCATCGAGAATCGACCCTCGGACAACGCCCGCTGAGCGGGATGCCGCGATTTGGCCCCGGCCAATTGATCGCAAAAAAACCTCGAAAACAAGCTGAAAACGCTTGGCTTCCCGGTCGAACAGCGCGTTCATGTCCACACACCCACCACGACACAGGACCCCAGACATGAGCACCTGCACGGACACAAGCCTCCCCTCCACCCGCAACGAAAGCTGGGGGTTCTGGGGAACCATGGGAGGGTACGCAAGCGTCGCGTGGCCCTTGGCAATGACCGCCATCGCCGACGCAACCGGCCAGCCGCTGGAGGATGTGCGCGCCTTTCTCGACAGCCGGTTCGGACGCCACTTTGCCGACGAAGTCCGCAACGGACAGCATCACGGCCAGACGCTCGCCGACGCGGTCAAGCAGGCCACCGCCGACTGGACGCGACGGAAAGCCAGCGGGAGGGTCGCCCGGGACTACGGCATCCCGCGCGGCGAATCCCATCTGCTGGGATTCGTGGTCGTCGCCGCAAGCTGCGAAGACGACGAAGGCTGAAGCCACGCGGGAGCGCGCGGCACTTGGCATCCGGCGACTCCGCCGGGCGCGCAACCACCAACCACGGACGACGGGATGGCATCGACAGGACTGCCCGATCTACGCCCGCCGTCGCCGAAAGGCGCATACCAGCACGGCAACGCAGCGCAACGCGGTTGCATGAGAAGGCGTCGCTGCGCATGACGACAATCCGACTTTCACCAACCGACTCAGGAGAACAACATGCCCGCCCACACCGACTTCTATCTCGATCAGCTGCAACCGCTTGTCGGCGCTACCGTACTGGCACTGGCACGTACCGGAGAGAGCGACGACCCCCTCGACGAGGAGCTGTACGGCCTCGTCCTCCGGTGTCGCGACGGCAAGGAGCGCACCTTGCTCCTGCTCAGCGACGACGAAGGCAACGGCCCCGGCAGCTTCATGTTCGCCGATGAGTGAGGAAGGGCGCCCGATCTGCATCGGGCGCTCATCCTGAACCACCACCGACCCTGAATCACGAATCAGCCGCCCCGCAGCGCGCGGAGGACTTCCGCAGCGAGCTGCGGGACGATCGCGTTGCCTGCGGCGCGCAATCGAGGCATGCGCGCGGGTACCCCATGAGCCAGAAGACGAACGCCGGATCCAGGGACCCGGCGGAGCTTTCCATCGTGGCAGACGATCCATCGGTGTTCGTCCCACGCGCCCGGAGCACGTCCAACGCGATTCGGCGAATCGCGACCAGTCCAGCGGAGTTGCCCGCCGCGTTGTAGCCGCCCGTTGCAGGCGCCAGACTCGTCGGCGTCGGCCACATCGCCTTCATCGTCGCGTACACCTGCCGTGGGAGCAGGTCCGTGCGCGATGCCCCGTCCTGCCGCGGCGCCAGCGACATGCCCGGCGTGTCCTTGTAGTCGCGCGTCGTCGGTGTGAGCCACAAACCACAGGCGATCTCGGCGATGGGGCGCGTTGACGGCACAAGCCGGGAGTACGACCGCCCGGCAGGCGTAGTCGAGACTCGCCAGGTCAGCGAACACTCGGTCGAGCCAATGCTGGCCAACCGCTGCCGCAACCTGCTCTCCCACCAGCACAGCGGGCCGTCGGGCACGGACGAGCCGAAACACGTCGGGCCATAGGTGCCGAGGATCGTGGGTCCCGGCGCGCTTGCCAGCGAGCGAGAACGGCTGACACGGACACGAGGCGCTCCACAATTCGACCTCGTCCGGCCAGCCGGCGAGGCGGGCGGCGTAGGCCCAGCCGCCGACGCCCGCGAACAGGTGGACTTGTCGGTGGCCCGCGAGGTCGTTCGGGTCGAGGTCACGGATGTCCCGCCCATCGACGCGCCCCGGCGCGATGAGGCCGGCGGCGATCTGATTGTTCAGCCATGCGCAGAGGTAGGGTTCGATTTCGTTGTAGAAGGCCGGCGCGTGCAGTGCCGGGTTCATGCGAGCGCATCCGCCGCATCGTCGAACGGCACGCCGTCAGCTTCACGCACGGCGGATTCGCCGCTCCAGGTCTGCCAGCGACGCACGATCACATCGACGTACTTCGGATCGAGTTCCATCAGGCGCGCGCGCCGGCCGCTCTTGTGCGCGGCGATCAGCGTCGTGCCCGATCCGCCGAAGCTGTCGAGGATCACGTCGCCCGGTCGGCTGGAATTGCGAAGGCACCGCTCCACCAGTTCCACCGGCTTCATCGTCGGGTGCAGATCGTTGCGCTGCGGCTTCTTGATCTGCCACACGTCGCCCTGGTCGCGATCGCCGCACCAGTGGCGCTGCGCGCCTTCCGGCCAGCCGTAGAGGATCGGCTCGAACTGGCGCTGGTAGTCGGCGCGTCCGAGGGTGAACGTGTTCTTCGCCCAGATCACGAAAGTCGACCAGTGACCGCCTGCGGTGCGGAACGCGGCCTGCAGCGTGTCGAGTTCGCCCGAGGACATGGCGATGTAGATCGCACCGCGGCACTGCGCCACGATCGGCGTCAGCGCCGCGAGCAGGAAGTCGTGAAAGGCGGCGCCGAGATTGTCGTTGAGGATTGGACGCTGCGTGCCGCGCAACTTGTCCTTCGCGCTGTTTGCGTAATCGACGTTGTAGGGCGGATCGATGAAGACCATGTCCGCGCGTTCGCCCGACAGAAGTCGCACGTAGCTCTCCGGATCGGTGGCATCGCCGCACAGCACGCGGTGCTCGCCCAGCACCCACAGGTCGCCAGGGCGCGAGACCAACGCGACGGCTTCCTCCGGCACCTCGTCATCGTCGACGTCGCCGGCCTGGTCGGTCTCTTCGCCCGCCAGCAGTTCGGCGAGCGCGTCCGGATCGAAGCCTGTCAGGTCCAGATCGAAGCCTTCCTCCTGCAACGCTTCCAGTTCGGTGCGCAACATGGCGTCGTCCCAGCCCGCGTTCTCTGCGATGCGGTTGTCCGCGATCACCAGCGCGCGACGCTGCGTCGGGGTCAGGTGATCGAGCACGACCACCGGCACCGCCTCCAATCCGAGCTTGCGCGCGGCGGCCAGCCGGCCGTGGCCCGCGACGATGACGCCGTCGCCACCGACGAGAATCGGATTGGTGAACCCGAATTCGACGATGCTGGCCGCGATCTGCGCGACCTGGTCGTCCGTGTGCGTGCGCGCATTACGCGCATACGGCAGCAGCCGCGCGAGCGGCCACTGCTCGATCTTGTCCGCGACCCAGCTCATGCCGCCTCCGACGCGGTGCCGCGACGCTCGCTCGCGACCGCATCGAACGGTTGCCCGGTCGCTTCGAGCGTGATCGGGAGCCCCGGCAGTTGCTGGCGGATACGTTCGATGGCGACATCGACGTACTCGGCGGCGATCTCCACCGCGCGACAGATACGGCCGGTGCGCTCGCAGGCGATCAGGGTGCTGCCGCTGCCGCCGAAGGGTTCGTACACCACCTCGCCCGCATCCGAATACGCCTCGATGACGAACATCGGCAGCGCGACCGGGAACACGGCCGGATGGTCGATGCCCCGGCCGAGCTTGCCCTTGTGGCGCATGATGCGGATGACCGAGTCCGGAATCCGCATGGCCTGCGTCGGCTGGTGTTCGTGCGACCACGCCTGCGCGCCGCCATCCCTTCCGCGCAGCGCGGTGGACGAGCCATCGGCGCGCAGGTGGATGTCTTGCCCGGCGAACTTGCAGGGCACAGTCTTGTTCGCCTTGCGGTTGTGGCGGTTGAAGTGGAAGACGAACTCGAAGCTGGGCGCAAGGCGTCCGCGCCAGTCGCCCGGCAGACCCGGTCCCTGGTCCCAGACGTACCAGCCGAACCGACGCCAGCCCGACACGCGCATCCACGCGATCCAAGCGTCCCAGTACGGCTGCACTTCATTGTCGTCGTGGACGAGGCCGAGATTGACCAGCAGCTGCGCGTCGTCGCGTAATGCGTCGTCGGCGGCAGCGAACACACCACGCATCAGCGCGTCCCAGTCGCCGATGCCGCTGGCGTAGTCGCGCTGCCTCGCATAGGGCGGCGAGGTGATGCACAGTTGCGCGCTCTCGCCGCGCATCAGCGCCGCGACGACGGCGGGATCGCCAGCGTCACCGCAGATCAGCCGGTGCGGTCCGATGATCCAGACATCGCCCGCGCGGGACACCGGCGCGATCGTCGATGCGGGATCGTGGTCCTCGCCGCTGTCTTCCTCGCCGTTTTCGATCGCGTCGGCGTCGGCGCTTTCGTTGTTGGCCGCGTCCGCAGCACGCGACGCAGGTTCTGCCTCGCCGCCCGCCGCGTCGCCGTCTTCCACCAGGTCGAGCAGCCGCTCGATCTCGGTGGCGGTAAAGCCGGTCATGTCCAGGTCGAAACCGACCTCGGCGAGGTCGGCCAGCTCCAGCACCAGCATCGCCTCATCCCAACCGGCATCGAGGGCGATGCGGTTGTCGGCGATCACCAACGCGCGCTTCTGCGCCGCACTCAGGTGCGCCAGCTCGATCACCGGCACCTCGGTCATGCCGAGCCGGCGCGCGGCGAGCAGCCGGCCGTGGCCGGCGATCACGCCGTTCTCGCCATCGACCAGGATCGGCGAGGTCCAGCCGAATTCCACGATGCTCGCGGCGATCTGCGCGATCTGCGCATCGCTGTGCGTGCGCGGGTTCTTCGCGTAAGGGATCAGCGCCTCGACCCGGCGGGTCTCGACGGTGAGGGCGTGGGGCATCGTGGACTCGAAAAAAGAAACCCACCGACCATCGCGCCCGGGAACAGGGGGGAGCGCGAACGAAATGGCCGGTGGGTTGGAGAGAGGGGTGCAAACGTGCGAGGCGCAAACCCGGTGTGCAAACCGCAAACGGTGCAAACCTCGGTTTGCAGTCAGACGGTAGCGGGGTTCTGCGGCTCTGCCGCCCGCTCTAGGCGGGGCGCAGGGAGGACCCGTAGACCCTGTGGGTCTACATCTGACCTCCTGGGTCGCCATCCCGTCCGAAGCGATGTGCTTCAGGACGCATGACCACCGTGGCACACAAGATACCCCGCAATCGGGAGGAGTGTTTCAGCGATTTTCGTGGAGTTTTACGATCCAACGCGCGCGCTTACGTTCGATTGCGTCACGTCGCGTCATGCTGCGTAATCGCCTCCACGATGCGTGGCGGCTGGCCGTTGAGCTGCACCACGATCAGCGTGAGCGCGTGCCGCCAGCGCCGCCACGCGGTGGGCTTGGAGCATTGGTGCGCTTCGCAGATCGCACGCCAGGGCACGTAACGGGCGCGCGCCCACACCAGCTTGCGCTGCTCGACACTCAGCCACTGCAGCCACTGCGTGGTCTCGGCCAGGCGATCGACGGCCGCGGGTGTCGCCGGGAAGCGCAGCACGATCCGCTCGTCCGCATAGCCTTCCCACGACTGGCGTGCGATCTCGGGCCACAGGCTGACGTAGCCGGCCACGCGCGCGGCGGGCAACCGGTACGACGTCGCCGCGGCTTCGTGGAAGCGGTGCTCGACCTCGTCGAACGTCCACACGGTCATGCCGAACGCTCCTGCGCGATGGCCCAGTGCAGCAGCGCGAGTGCATCCGCTTCGTTGTCGTCGACGGGCGCGTAGCCCCAGCCCTGCACCGCGGCGAGCATCGCGTCCTTGTTCGCATTGCCCTTGCCGGTGGCGTGCTTCTTGATCGTGCCCACGGGCACGCCCTGGTACGGGATCTGGCGTTGCTCGCACCAGGCCGAGAGCTGGCCGAGGAAGCCGCCGTAGGCGTGCGCGGCATCCGTGGACGCATGCCGACGTACTTCCTCGAACACGAGGTGCTGCAGTCCGCCCGAGAGCGTCTGCAGTTCGTCGAGCCAGCGGACGAAGCGCAGAAAGCGCATGCCGCCGCCCTCGAAGCGTTGTGGCTTGAAGGATTGGGTGCCGCTGACGATGCGGCGATCGGGGGTGCGCAGTGCCCAGCCGGTGGTGGTGCCGAGATCAAGTGCGAGGAGGGTTTGGGTCATGGCGCGTTCTGCGGTCGGGATTGTGAGGTTGAGCGGTGCGGTGACGGGTGGTGACTGGCTTCAGGGATAACCCCTTACGCGCGCAGGCGTGGGCGTTAATCAGTAAGGTCGTCACCATCCGTCACCGTCCCGGTCCTGATCGGTCTCCGTGAAGTGGCGGGGCTGCGATTTCGGGCGTAGCGACAGGCCTTGGAACGCGCGGCGTCCACCATGCAACCGCGTCTGCGTGAAGCTGCGCGCGACCAGGAGTTCGGCGAACCGCTTGATCGAACCGACATACTCGCCTGCGCGCTCGGCCCACTCGCGCCAGTCGGCATAGAGGTCGGACGTGCCGGCTCGCGCTTCCTCGTGGCGGAACGCGCGCTCCTCGATCCACTGCCCCAGCGCATCCTCGGCCTCGAAGTACTCCTCGGTTGCCGAGACCACGCTGGCAGGCGGCTGCAGGCCCGTGCGCTGCCACTGCAGGCCGCCGGCCAGTGCCCAGGCGAGGATGCCGTCGCGCTCGGCCAGCAGCTTGTCGGTCAGCTTCGGGTCGCGGCGTTCGGGCGGGATGGTCACCGTGAACGGGATCAGGTGCATGCGCCGCTTCATCGCCTCGTCGACGTTGCGGATCGCCGGCTTGTGGTTGCCGGCGATCACCAGCTTGAACTGCGGGGTGTACTCGAAGAAGTCCTGGCGCATGAACCGCGCCGAGACCTTGTCACCGCCGGTGATCGCCTTGACCTTCGATTCGTTCCAGCGCCGGCCCTGCTCGGTCTCGACCGAGGCCACGAAGCGCGCTCCGCGCAGGCCGGCGAGATCCGTGGGGTGGCGGTCGCCTCGCGCTTCCATGAACGTGTCCATCGGTGCGTTGGTCGCGTAGTCGCCCAGGATCGTCGCCAGCACGTTGACGAACACCGACTTGCCGTTCGCGCCGGTCCCGTAGAGGAAGAACAGGGCGTGCGCGCTGGTCGCACCGGTGAGGCAGTAGCCGGCCATCCGCTGCAGGTAGGCCTGCAGGTCGGCATCGCCGCCGGTGACGTCGCCGAGGAACGCGCGCCAGAGGGAGCAGTCGCCGCGCGGCGTCGCCGTGGCCAGGCGTGTATGGTGCTCGCCGCGGTCGTGCGGTCGGAGTCGCCCGCTGCGCAGATCGACGATGCCGCTGGGCGTGTTCAGCGCGTAGGGATTCGCATCCCAGACATCGGCCGTCGCCGCGTGTCGCCGATCCGTTCGGGCGAGCCGCTCCACGCCGCCGACCGTCCCGCTGGCGGCGAGCTTGGCGGCCAGCCGGTGCGAGTCGGCCTTCAGCGCCGCCTCGCGACAGACCGCCCGGACCAGGTGCTGGACCAGGAGGGTCTCGTCGGCCTGCCAGCGCCGCCCGTCCCACAGCAGCCACTTGCCCCAGGCCGCGCAGTAGCGCCAGTCCTCGGCATAGCGGGTGGTGAAGGACAGCGCGAGGGCGTCGTCGGTCGCCCACACCGAGGCTTCCTGGGTCGGGGTCGCGGTCGCCGGCTTGATGCACATGCGTGGGCCGCTGGCGATGAAGCCGGCGACGTCATGACCCTCTGCCAGCGCGTCGGCCGCGTCCCAGCCTTCCGGCTTGTCATCGGGCGGCAGCAGGATGTCGCAGGAGACCGCGCCGATGGCGAGCGCCGCCTGCGCCGCGGCCGTCGCGTACTCCCAGCCCGGCACGTCCTTGTCCGGCCACAGCAACACGGCCTTGCCGGCCAGGGGCGACCAGTCGGTCTTGTCGACAGGCGCGTTCGCCCCGTGCATGGCGGTCGTTGCGACGATACCGGCGTCGATCAACGCCTGGGCGCACTTTTCGCCTTCGACCAGGACCACGATGTCCGCCGTCGCGATCCCCGGCTGGTGGTACAGCGGGCGCGGCTCAGGCGGCGCCGCCTTGCGTCGCTTGGCATCCCAGGGCCGGAACTCTTTCCTGCCGCCCGGCGGGTCGTAGCGGTATACGACGGCGACCAGCTGGCCGTCGGCGTCGAGGTAATCCCACTTCGCGGTCGCCGGGCCGAGGTCGTCGATCGGCGGCGCCTTCTTCTGCTTCGCACGCGGCAGCGCCTGCGCCCGTCCGAGCAGGCGGCTGGCTTCGTCCAGCACGCGGGCGAAGTCGCGCTGTGCGTCCAGCCGGTGGTGCGTGGCGATCAGGTCGAAGATGTCGCCGCCACTGCCTTCGGCGCGGTCGGTCCACAGGCCCGCCTTCTCGCCGTCGAGTACTACTTCTAGGCTGTCGCCCGGGCTGCCGAGGCTGTCGCCGATGACGAACTTGCCGCGCCTCGACTTCCCGGCGGGGAACAGCGATGCCAGCACGGTCTCCAGGCGCGCGATCAGCTCGGCGCGGATCGTCTCGCGCGAATCGTCCTGCCCATGCGCGGGCGCGACCGGCTCGGCATCGTTGAAGTCGAGCCACTCACTCGCCATCGACGTTCTCCCGTGCAGGCGCGATCACAGTCGCGTTGCGGTCGCGCCACGCTTCCAGCTCGCTGAGCCGGAACCGGACCAGGTGGCCAATGCGGTAGTGCGGCACCCCGCGTGCGCGGCGCTGGACCTTGTTGCCCAGCCATTGCATCGGGATGCACAGGGCCTTGTGCGCGGCGCGCGCAGCGACCATCGGCTCGGCGGAGGAGGGGAGGACTTCGGGGGTCATGCGGGTCTCCAGCAGCGGTCCTGCCAGGCGCAGAACCGGCACTCGAAATGGGTGGGATCGGAGAAGCCGCGCGGCAGCAGCTCGCCGGCGTCGGTGGCGAGCACGATCTGCACCGCGCGATCGGACATGCGCTGCGCGAGCTGGCCGTCGAAGGGCACGCGCTCGGCGTAGACCTCCATCGTGTCGGCGTTGATCGCTGTGAACAGCGCCGGGTGTGCATGCAGGTCGAGATAGGCCTGGTACATCGCGACTTGCGCGGCGTATACCGGCTTGGCGACGGCGAGCTTGTTCTTCTCTAGGTCGCGCCAGGCCTTTGCGCCGAGGAATTTGCATTCCCAGAGCGCCGGGTAGTTGTAGCCCTCAGGGCCGCCGACGAACACGCCGTCGACGTGCCCCCTGAGTCGCCCGTCGAGCGCGGCGAAGCCGAACTGCGTGCCGTCGTCCTGGCGTGTGCGCAGGTCGAACCCCGCACCGCGCAGCCACACGACCATGCGCTCTTCGAGCACGTGACCGCGCTCGAAGATCCGCAGCATCCGCCCATCGGTGTCGCGACCGGGATCGACTGGCGCATCGGCGTACTCGTACTGCAGCGCGCGCGAGCAGGGCACGCCCAGGCGCGAGGCGCCGAGGTAGCTGCGTTTGGGCTCGGCCGTGCGTGCCTGCTGCAGGCCGATGTCGATCAGCGCTTCGAGGCGTCCTGACTCCGTCGACGAGGAATTGAAGTCGAGCATGGGTCGGCCTCAAAACGGAATGTCGGAGTCTTCGAAGTCGTCCAGTGGCGGCAGTCCGCGGCTCGCGCGCGATTGGTGCTGCAGCTGGCGTTCGTAGGCGTGGATCACCGCATCGATGACGTGCAGGGCCTGTGCTTGGCTGTACTGAGCCAGCGGCACGGCGAAGCCGACCGCATCGGCGGCGGATCCCAACGCGCGCAGGCAGGCGCGCTGGGCATCGGGGGACAGGGGTAGCGTCACGGGAACAAGCTCCTCCAGCGCCGCCGGCTCGTGCCGGCGGCGGGCGTCGTAGAGTTGGTGGAAGGCGTCCTGGCAGCGGCGCGAGCAGAAGGCCCAGCGGTGCGGGGTGCGCCGTGGATCGGCGGGCGGATGTCTCAGGTCAAGATGACCGAACCCGCGCGCCGGTTGGCCGCAGGCCCAGCACCGCACGGGTCCGCCTTACTGCGCCCACGTCGGGCGACCGGTCGGGGCCGCCGGCCCGGCGTGCGTCGTGGCCGGCGTCGCCACACGGGCCGCCGCACCGGCGGCCGGAGGCGCACCCGATGGCCAGTCTGACTGGCCCGGCTCCACCGCCTGCTTGATGACGTTGCGCAGATCGCCGCGGCCGTCCTTCTCGATATCGATCCTGGCCACGAACCCGATGCCCTCCAGTTCGTGGAAACCCTGGATGCGCCGCGCGGCGGCGGCCTGCGGACCATTGTCGTCCGGTCGCACGTTGCGCGCGGAGTTGAGCAGAGCACGCAGGAAGCTGCGGCCCATGCCGCTCCAGGTCGGTCCCTTCGGGCTGTGCAGACCGACGTTCGACCACAGCTTGCGCTTGGCGAACGGGCCTTCCAGCACCACGAACTCGCAGGCCAGGTAGACCGCGCCGGTCTCGTCGCTGCGCGTTGCCCAGCCGCCGGTCCAGCCCTCCAGGGGATCGTTGTAGCCACCGGGCTTGATCGTCATCCGTACCCACGCGACCGTGCCCTTGGGAATCAGGTCGAAGTTCTGCTGCTGCTCGGCGTCGTTGAAATCGTTCCAGTCGGTCATGGGGTCTCCTGCGCGGCAACGGCCGACGCGTGCGAGGTGGTGGTCGTGGTCGCGGGGCGCGTAAAGTCGAGCCGTTCCAGCGCTGGGCGTGCGCTACCGGCGATCTTCTGCATCAGGCGGCCGAGGTGCGGTTCCTCGATCAGGTCGAGCCGGCCGGAGCGATCCTTGGCCGGAACGCCCCACGGGTTGAGGGTGTGGCAGACGAAGGCGCGGTACGCGGTGCCGTCGTCGGCCGCGATCTCGGTCATCGTCACGACCTCGTCGACAATGCCCGGCAGTTCCAGTCCGGTCTTGCTGCCGTCGATCTGCAGTTGCAGCAGGCGCCGGCCGAAGTCGTCGATCTTCTCCTCGAGGATGCCGACGAACCACACGCTCTTGCCGCGGGTGTGCTGCAGGTGGGTGAGCCACGCGATCATCTCCTGGCCCATGAGGCCATAGGCGCCGCGCATGTCCGGCTTGCCGGTCTTGTCCGAGTACGCCTGTGGCTGGCCCTTGCTCCACTGCAGGCACAGCCGGCCGGCGACGGTGATCGAATCGACGAACAGCGTGTGGTACTTCGCGAGCTGCGCTGGATCGCCGTAGCGCGCACAGGCGGCATCAAAATGCGCCTGGCTGTAGGCCTGATCGTCGCGCAGCGCCGGGTTCGGGCCGCCGATGAATACCGCGAGGTCGCGGCACTCGCTCCAGGTGCGCGGGCGCAGGCTGTCGCCTGCCCAATCCTCAACCGCGAGGTCGCCCGCTTCCAGATCGAGGAACAGGGTCGAGCCCGGGTCGAGGGTCCAGAGCTGCGAGGTCTTGCCGATGCCGGATTTGCCGATCAACACGCCCTTCACGCCACGACGTTCGGACATGCGCTGGTCGGCGCCGATGATGGGGAGCGTCATCTCAGGCCTCCTCGCTGGAGACAAGCCGGTACGTCGGCTTGCCGGGTTTGACGGTGCGCGCCGGCTCGAACTGCGTGCGCAACGTCGACGGCCAGTTCTGGAAGCGCGACTCGGAGATGCTGTAGGCGATGTCGATGAATTCCTCGACGGACTCGCCCGCGGCATCGATGCGCCTGGCGATCGTCGCCAGTTGCGCCTGGTCCCAAGTCACGCGCTTGGACACGTCTACGGTCAGGCGCAGATCGCCGTCGGCGACGTGAACGACGCCGAAGTCCTTGCCCCCATCGCTACGCGCAGAGCGGATGCGATCGCCGTAGGTCTGCTCCAGAGCGGCGTCGAAGCGTGCTTTGACCTGCTTGAGCCAGTCGCCGGCCTGCTCCATCTGCCGGGCGAGGACGATCTTCTGTTGCGGGGAAAGCGCCGCCAGCTGGGCGACGGACAGGTCGGCCAGCTCGGCCGGAAGGAGAGTGAGGTCGCTCATCGTCGTCCTCCTCACGCGAACGCGCGTTCGCCGGTGCCGCGGCGCAGCGCCTGGCGTTCGTAGGCCTCGACGTCCTCGCGGCGGTAACTGACGCGATTGCCGAGCTTCAGATAGACAGGGCCGATCCCCATCCGGCGCCACTGCTGCAACGTGCGGTGGGAGATGTCCCAGCGCCGGGCGAGCTGGTTCTCATCGAAGGCGCGGGACTCGTCGGGGGCGCCCTGCGCTTGGGTGCGGTCTTGCATGTCTTGCTTCTCGTCTGGCTGCGCTTGCAGCGGGCGAGAGACAGACTATGGATCGGGCGGCTGGAAAGCAGGTGGAAGGACGGCTGGAAAACGGGGAATTTGCTTCCGCTCGTCGTCATGCCGAACAACAACTTGTGGGTGGAACCGCGGGCCCGAACGGCAGACTAAAGATGCGTGTAGAGCGCCGCCTAAACAATAAGTGATTGTAAAAATTGAGATTTTTCCCGCTCTCTCTGTGATTGTCTAACGGTTTTCACTTCGGCTACACTCTGCGACCGTGAAGAACAGCTCACATCCTCAGATAAGCACACTGTGTCGCCATTTTTTTGGCGCACTCTTGATGCTGTGTCTCATCATCCAGCCTGTGATCGTGAGCTGGGGAGCGATCCATGAGGCCATCGACCATGCGGGGTTCTCGGAGATTCATGGTGATCTGCATGCCACATGGTGGCAGGCGGATTCGACCGACACAGACGACGAGACTGACCTCTCGCATCAGTTGATGCATCACGCGCACTGTTGCGCGCAACCCCAGCTCCCGGTCCCCACGCACTGGCAGCTGCCGGCGTACAAGCCTGTCGCCAAGACGCGCTGGGCACCGACCAACGCCATCGTCGACGACGCGCACGCCGCGACTCCCTTCCGACCTCCGATTCAGGCTTGAGACTCGCCAGCCATCCTCTGGCTGTTCGTCCTAACCTTTCCATCGGAGTGTTCCCATGCGTATGCGACTCGCGGCGTTTGCCGCGTGCGTCGCGGCGTTCGTCGTGGCTTGGCCCGCGACCGCCGCAGATTCTGCTGTTCCCCGTCAAACCTTGACCTTGGACGATGCATTTGCGCGCGTCGCAGATGCCCACCCTGACTTGCGCCTGTTCGGTGCGCGCGGCGACGTGTTGGCCGCAGAACTTGATCGCGCCGCGCTGCGCCCCGCACTGGTGGGGGGCGCCACAGTCGAAAATGCCTTCGGCTCCGGCGATGCGAGCGGCTTGGGAGGCGCCGAGCTTACTTTGACGCTCGCCTCGGTGCTGGAACGCGGCGGCAAGCTCGACGCGCGTCGAACCCTGGCGCAAAGCCGGATCGACGCCTTGGCAGTCGAGCGCGAAACCCGGCGCCTTGATCTGCTGGCCGAAGTTGCGCGGCGGTATCTCGCCATCGTGGCGGGGCATAAGCAGCGCGAAATCGCGCAGTTGGATATCGCCCAGCGCCAGCGTACGGTCGCCGGTGCGCGCCAACGCCTGCAGGCAGGTGCTTCGCCGGAGTCGGTGGTGCTGACCGCGCAGGCGGCGCTTGCACGCGCCGAACTGGATCGCGCACGCGCGGAACAGCGGTTGGGCGCCGCACGTCAGCATTTGGCGGCGCTGTGGGGCGAACGCAACCCGGACTTCGATGTCGTCGCACACGATCCGTTGCAACTCCCGGCCATCGACGACTTTGCCACCATGTCCGAGTTGATCGGGAAGACGCCGGAGTTGGCCCAGTTCGCCGATGAGCGACGCATCCGCGAAGCACGTCTGCAGTTGGCGCGCAGTAGCGAAACGGCGGATCTGGACTGGCAGGTCGGCGTGCGGCGGCTGCAGGCGACGGACGACGTCGGCCTGATCGGCAGTGTCTCCATGCCGCTGGGAACTCGATCTCGGGCGCAGTCCGAGATTCGCATGGCCGAAGCCGAACTGACCTCGCTTGAGATCGAACGTGAAGCAAAAGGCCTTGCGCTGTATTCGACACTGGCCGAAGCGCATGGGCGTTATCGCGTGGCGCAAGTTGAAGTGCAGCAACTGCAGAACGACATACTGCCAAAGCTGGGTCGGGCCGAAGCCGCTGCTGAGCGTGCCTATCGAGCCGGTGCGATCAGTTATCTGGAATGGGCGCAACTGCAATCCGAGCGCACTGCCAGCCGCAAACAACAACTCGATGCCGCGCTGGACGCTCAGCGCGCGCTGATCGAAATCCAGCGACTTACCGGGCAGGCGTCCGTCGCCGCCACTGAACAGGGAATCACACCATGACGTTTCGTATATTGATCGGCGCCGTGTCGCTGTCCTTCCTGCTGGCCGCCTGCGGCGGCAAACCCGCTGCCGAAGCCGAGCACGGCCATGAAGAAGGCGACGACCACACCGAAGCCGAAGCACCACGCAAGGGCGAACACGACGGTCGTCTGTTGGAGCAGGACGGTATCACCGTCGAACTGGCTATTGCCGAAGACGGCACGCCGCCGAAATATCAGGCATGGCTGTATCGCGACGGCAAACCGCTGGCGCCCACCAGCGGCACGGTCGAAGTCCGTCTGAAGCGCTTGGGTAACATCGCCGAAAACCATACGCTCAAAGCGCAAGCCGACGGCAGCCTGATGGCGACGACCATCGTCGGCGAGCCGCATTCCTTCGATGTCGAAGTCGTGGCGAAGGTCGATGGTAAGGCTGTGCGCTGGGCGTATGAAAGCTATGAAGGCCGCACTGAGATCACGGCGAAGATTGCGCAGGAAGCAGGTATCCGTGTCGCGCCTGCAACGGCCGGCACCATCGCCGACGAGCACGAAGTGCAGGGCCTGCTGACGCCGGTCGAGGGTCGTATCGCCAAAGTTGCCGCACGCTTCCCCGGCCCGGTCCAACGGTTGAACGTGAACGTCGGCGATCAGGTCCGTGCGGGCCAAACACTGGCTTCGGTGGAAAGCAACCTCAGCCTCACGAACTATTCGGTAACCTCGCCGATCTCCGGTGTCGTGCTTGCCCGCAGCGCATCGGTCGGCACAGTTGCGGTCGAAGGGGCGCCCTTGTTCGAGATTGCCGACCTTTCGTCCCTATGGGTCGACCTGCATATCTTCGGTGCAGATGCGCAACACATCCGCCCGGGCGTGCCGGTCACGGTGACACGCATGAGCGATGGCGTCGCCATCGAAACCATGCTCGAACGCGTGCTGCCCGGCACCGCCACCGCCAGTCAGAGCACCGTTGCGCGCGCCACCATCACGAATGCGGACGGCCTGTGGCGACCCGGTTCTGCCGTCAAAGCGCGGATCACGGTCGAACAGCAGCCGGCTGCGCTGGTGGTTCCGTTGTCCGCCCTACAGAGTTTTCGCGATTGGACAGTGGCGTTCGTGCGCGTAGGCGACACCTTCGAGGTTCGTCCACTCGAACTGGGCAAACGCGATGCGACGCGGGTCGAAGTGCTGTCCGGACTGAAGGCCGGCGATCAGGTGGTGGTCGAGCAGAGCTATCTGGTCAAAGCCGACATCGAAAAGTCGGGAGCGTCCCATGACCACTGAAGACCATGCGAACGATCAGAGTGGTGCGCTTTACGGCATCATCCGTTTCGCCATCGCACACCGCTGGCTGATGCTGGCGCTGACGCTGGTGCTTGTGGCCGTGGGCGTCTGGAGTTTCACCAAACTGCCGATCGATGCTACCCCGGACATCACCAACGTCCAAGTGCAAATCAACACCGAGGCGTCAGGGTATTCGCCGCTGGAATCCGAACAGCGGGTGACCTTCACCATCGAAACCGCTCTCGCGGGTTTGCCGGGGCTGGACTACACGCGATCGATTTCGCGCTACGGGCTATCGCAGGTGACCGTGGTGTTCAAAGACGGCACCGATCTGTACTTCGCGCGACAGCAAGTGGCCGAACGCATCCAACAGGTCAAGTCGCAGCTACCCGCAGGCCTGGAACCGGAAATGGGTCCCATTGCCACCGGCATGGGCGAGATTTTCATGTACACCGTCGATGCCAAACCGGATGCGCGCAAGCCAGACGGGACGCAGTGGACCGCGACCGATCTGCGTACCTTGCAGGATTGGGTAGTGCGGCCGCAGTTGCGAAACACGCCAGGGGTCACCGAAGTCAACACCATCGGCGGTTTCGCGCGGCAGATCCACATTACGCCCGATCCGGCGAAGTTGGTCGCGCTGGGTTTCACGCTGCACGATGTCGTCACGGCTGTCGCGGCGAATAATCAGAACGTCGGCGCCGGTTATATCGAACGCAATGGCCAGCAATTTCTGGTACGCGCACCCGGTCAAGTTGCGGATCTCGACGCCATTCGCGACATCGTGCTGGATCGTCGCGAGGGCGTGCCGATCCGCGTGCGCGATGTCGCCGAGGTCGGCGAGGGACCGGAACTGCGAAACGGCGCCGCAACACAAAACGGTCGCGAAGTGGTACTGGGCACCGTGTTTATGCTGATCGGTTCCAACAGCCGTGAGGTCGCACAGGCCTCGTCCGCCAAACTTGCCGAGGCCAACAAGAGTCTGCCGGCAGGTGTCTCGGCCAGTCCCGTCTACGACCGCACCAGCTTGGTTGATCGCACGATCAAGACGGTCGCCAAGAATCTGGTCGAAGGCGCGCTACTGGTGATCGTGGTGTTGTTCCTGCTGTTGGGCAACATTCGTGCCGCGCTCATCACCGCAGCGGTGATCCCGCTGGCGATGCTGTTCACGCTCACTGGCATGGTCCGCGGCGGCGTATCGGGCAATCTGATGAGTCTGGGCGCGCTGGATTTCGGGCTGATCGTCGATGGCGCGGTCATCATCATCGAAAACTGCCTGCGCCGCTTCGGAGAAGCGCAGCATTCGTTCGGACGAATCATGACCGATGAGGAACGGTTGGAGACCACCGCATCGGCGACCGCCGAGGTCATCCGCCCCAGCCTGTTCGGTCTCGGGATCATCACCGCGGTGTATCTGCCGATCTTCGCCCTGACGGGCGTTGAGGGAAAAATGTTTCATCCGATGGCGATCACCGTGGTGTTGGCGCTCACCGGCGCGATGGTGCTGTCGCTGACCTTCGTGCCTGCGGCGATCGCGATGTTCCTCAGCGGCAAAGTCGAGGAAAAGGAAACCCGCCTCATGCGCTGGGCGCGGCAGGCCTATATCCCAGTGCTGGGTTGGGCGCTGCGTCGGCGCGGTTGGGTGATCTCCGGCGCAATCGCTTTACTGACGCTGTGCGGTCTGCTTGCCACGCGCCTGGGTTCGGAATTCATTCCAAGTCTTGACGAAGGCGATATCGCTCTGCATGCGCTGCGTATTCCCGGTACCAGCCTGGATCAGGCTATCAGCATGCAGTCGACGCTGGAAGCTCGCATCAAGCAGTTTCCGGAGGTCGAGCGTGTCTTCGGCAAGCTCGGCACCGCCGAGGTGGCGACCGACCCGATGCCACCATCGGTCGCGGATACCTTTCTGATGCTCAAACCGCGCGAGCAGTGGCCGAACCCCCGTAAATCAAAAGCGGAATTGGTCGCCGAGATCGAGATCGCGGTGAAACAACTACCTGGCAACAACTACGAGTTCACCCAGCCAATTCAGATGCGCATGAACGAATTGATCTCTGGTGTTCGCGCCGATGTCGCGATCAAACTCTATGGCGACGACCTGGAAGAACTGGTCGAAGTTGGCGAGAAAATCGAAGCGGTCGCCAAAGCGGTGCCCGGCGCGGCCGACGTGAAGCTGGAGCAGGCGACCGGCCTGCCGCTGCTTACGGTCACGACAGATCGCGAAGCGCTCGTGCGGTATGGATTAAATCCGGGCGATGTACAGGAGACGGTCGCGACGGCGGTTGGAGGCGAAGTCGCCGGACAATTGTTTGAGGGAGACAGGCGTTTCGACATCGTCATCCGTCTACCCGAGCGCATCCGTCAGGATCCTGCCGCGTTGCAGGATCTACCCATCCCGCTGCGCGGCAGTGACAACATCGATGAATCAAGCCGCGCCGCAGCCTGGCTATCGGGCGCACCGCAGACCGTGCCGCTTAGAGAAGTGGCGAAGATCGAGACTACGCTGGGACCAAATCAGATCAATCGCGAGAACGGCAAGCGCCGAGTGGTGATCACTGCGAACGTGCGTGGCCGCGATCTCGGCGGTTTCGTGGCGGAGCTGCGGCAACGCCTGGACAATGAGGTTGAGGTGCCGGCAGGTTACTGGATTGATTACGGCGGTACCTTCGAGCAATTGATTTCGGCCACCCAACGCTTGTCGATCGTAGTGCCCGTAACACTGGCGATCATCTTTGTGTTGCTGTTTTGGGCCTTCGGTTCGGCGAAGGATGCGGCGATCGTGTTCAGCGGTGTTCCGCTTGCATTGACCGGCGGCGTGCTGGCGCTGGTGCTGCGCGGCATCCCGCTGTCGATCTCGGCCGGCGTCGGTTTCATCGCACTGTCGGGCGTGGCGGTGCTGAACGGGCTGGTGATGATCGCTTTTATCCGCAAACTGCGCGAACAGGGCGAACGGCTAGACGACGCCATTGTCGACGGTGCGCTCGGTCGCCTCCGTCCGGTCTTGATGACCGCACTGGTCGCGTCCTTGGGCTTCATTCCGATGGCCTTCAATGTCGGCGCGGGCTCCGAAGTACAGCGGCCGCTGGCGACGGTGGTGATCGGCGGCATTGTGTCCTCGACCCTGCTGACGTTGGTCGTGCTGCCGGCGTTGTATCGATGGCTGCATCGTGAGACGACCTTGAAGCGATGATTGCTGAGCTGCTCTAAATTTTTCGGCTACTCAAGTGCCGATTTCAGGGATTTTGCACCCAGAATTCGGACATCGGCACTTGATCAACGAATTTGGCTTTAGCCCATTCAGTCTTGTTGTTCGTGATGCGATAGTCGTCGAGCGCCTTCTTGATCGTCCTGCTGCGAAGCATGCGTTCGGCGTCGGCCGGCCGTTTGCGCTAACGGAATAGCAGTTTTTTGAGCTCAGTCGCCTGACAGGTGTATAGGTGTCGATGTGCTGGGCGATCTCGCGGATCTCGGGCCTATCTGCGCGCAGGAAGGCGTCATCCATTGCCTTCGCCGTCTTGACCTTGACGCTCTGTTCGCGGCTGGCGTACAGCTCCACGAACTCGTGGGGGTGATCTCGGCGCAGAAGCAGCGCCTGTAGTCCTGGTAGGCCTGCCAGACCTGGATAGAGTTGCACGCCGTCGCAACCCCCTTGTTGCTTCGCTTACGGGCAAATTTGCACCCGCCACGGGAGCTTGTCCAGCCAAGCCCGCGCCCGAATTGACGTTTTAGTATTTATACTAATTCGGAGTAGCATGGGCTGTCTCAGGACGTGACACGACCTGCCCCGAGACTCCGCCCCATGCCATCCCGTTCAGCTTCTCACATCTGGTTCCACGCTCAGGGAGGAGCGGTCTGATGGGCGCCGTCGTCGCCCTGGTAGGCCTGCTGGCCGCGCGTCGGGTTTGGCGCGGCTAACTCATGGGCGTGCCGACATCGGCGCCCGAACCGACCAGCCATGCGGCGTCCTGATTAGCGTCGAACCTCAGTGATCGAAATTGCATGCCAGCCGCAGCATCCTCTCCGGGCGTGGCCCGCAGAGCATCATCGCGCGCGCAAGTCGTGGCACGAACTCGCGCAGGCGAAAGCGACGGTTGAAACGATAGGCCGCTTCGGCCAGATAGCGGCGGGCGTATTTGGCTTGTTTGATCGCGTGGTAGGTGCCGCTGATGGCGCGCTTGAGGTTGCCCAACACCACGTTCACCCAGCGCGCCGCCGGCTCCGTGCAGGCGACGCGGCCTCCGTCGGTGTCCAGCGTCGTGTGCGCGTGTCCAGCGTCCTCCAGCCGACGAAAACAGGCCAGTCCGTCGGTATAGACCTCGGTCTGCGGCGCCAGTCGTCGCGCGATCCAGTCCTTCAGCGAGGCGTTGTCGAAGGACCGGACCGGTTCGATCACGGCGAATCTCGGATGGGCATGATCCTGATCGGTTTCCACGGCGATCAGGAACGCTTGCTTGTTCTCGGAGCCACGCCCGGACTTTCCGCCGTTGCGTTCACCGCCGAGGTAAGCATCCTCAAGCTGGACGAACCCGCTGAGTTTTCGAGGGTTTTCCCGCTCGGCCATCGCCTGCATGATCTTGTGCTTGAGCCGCCAAGCGGTGCGGTAGCACACCCCCAGGTGACGGGCGAGCTCCAATGCGGCCAGGTTGGTCTTGGTCGCGGTGAGCAGGTGAATCGCCAGGAACCAGAAGGTCAGCGGCAATTTGGTCGATTCGAACAAGGTGCCGCTGATGAGCGTGGTCTGATGCTGGCAGGCCCGGCACTGGTAGAGGATCTGCCGGCCGCGGCGGAAGCTCGATCGGCGACGATCATCACAGGCAGGGCAACGAAACCCTTTCGGCCATCGTGCACGGTATAAGGCACGACGGCACTTGGCCTCGGTACCGTAGAGACGGATGAACTCGGTCATCGACAGACCGGGCTGGAACTGGATGGGGTTCATGGCCATGGCCGTACCTTCGGTAGGAACCAGGGCTAGCCTCCGCCTTCAGCGTCTCAAATCCGGAGACTTTGGACTGAGGTTCGACGCTAATCAGGACAGGTGATGCAGGTCGCCGTCGACGCCGCCGGCTTCACGCCAGGCGAAGCCGACCAATTGCGGCGCTCGATGGCGGCATGGAAGCGCCGTGGTGGTCTCGAACCGCATCGCGACAAGCTGCTCGCCGGCATGCTGGCGCGCGGCTACTCACGCGAGTACGCCGAGCAGACGTTGGAGCGGATCAAGGGTTTCGGCAGCTACGGCTTCCCCGAGAGCCATGCCGCGAGCTTCGCGCTGGTGACCTACGCCAGCTGCTGGCTGAAATGCCACGAGCCCGCCGCCTTCGTCGCCAGCCTGATCAACAGCCAGCCGATGGGGTTCTACAGTCCGGACCAACTCCTGCAGGACGCCAAGCTCAAAGGCATCCGCGTGCTGCCGGTGGATGTGCGCTACAGCGACTGGGACTGCGGGTTGGAATTCGGCGATGGCGATACCCGCGGCAAGCCGGCAATTCGGCTCGGGCTGCGATTGGTGAGCGGGTTCTCGCAGGATGTTGCCGAACGCATCGCCGCCGCACGCGCACCGCGTCCTTCCGCCGACGTCGCCGACCTGTGCCATCGCGCCAGCGTTGACCGCCGCCCCCAGGCCCTGCTCGCGGAATCGGGTGCGCTCAAGGGCAACAGCGGTCACCGCCATCGCGCACGCTGGACTATCGCCGGCGTCGAAGCACCGCTGCCGCTGTTCGACGGTGTCCCACAGACCGCCGAGCCGGATCTGGCCATTCCGCTGCCGAGCGCAGGCGAGGACATGGTCGCCGACTATGCCTCCATCGGCCTCACCCTGGGCAAGCATCCGCTGAGCCTCATCCGCAAGCAACTCACCATACGGCGCTGCCTGTCCTCGGCGGATCTCGCCAAGGTGCCGCATGGAAGGCGCGTGCGCTTCGCCGGCCTCGTTCGCATGCGCCAGCGACCGGAGACTGCTAGCGGCGTCACGTTCGTGACCCTCGAGGACGAACACGGCATGGTCAACGCAGTGGTGTGGAAACGAACAGCCGAAGAACAACGACGCGAGCTACTGGAATCGAGTCTGATGGCGATCGATGGGCGGTGGGAGTGCGTCGATGGGGTCAGGCATTTGATCGTGCAACGGATGCATGACTTCGGGTTGCTGATGGACACGCTGCGGACTGTGAGCAGGAACTTTCATTAGTGCCCCTTCATCGGAAGAGAATTGCGCTCGGGGAATCTGGGAAAAGTGCGATGTCTGAACGACCCCCCTGAGGTTTTGATCAACCACGAAAAGAGAGAGCAAACGCCATTAGATGCGGTGATTTTTTGTATGCATGGACTAAGTAGGTGCAAAGTAACGTAAGAGAAAACGATCAGAACTTACGACTCTGGTTGCAGATGATGGTAAGACCGCTTTCGGTTGGTCGCCGCCAAGCTCGGCATCGAGTTCTTTCCCGAGCCCGGGCAGTCGATCGGACGCTTGATGTTGGTCGCGCTGCGGCGGCGCGGGAGCAATCTGGGCGAATTCGATTCGGGTACGCGCGTGCAGCTGGAGGCGTGGCTGCACTTCTGGCACCTCGCGCCAGGGTTCGACCTATCGGCCGGCCCCACGTTTCAGACCACAGCATGAGGCGCGATGGACCTTCTGGAATTGCTGGCCATCTGCATCGAGCAGGGGCGAACCGCTATTGCGCCAACGCTGCTCAGTCCCATCGAACGCGAAGGCCTCGACCAACTGCGGCAGCTTGGGGCGATGCCGCTCGCCTCCGCCGACGTGATCTTCTGCCCGCACTGCGAAATCCGCACGGTGCGTGTGCTGGCCGTGGGATCCGGATTCTGCAATGCAACTCAGTTCAACGGCAGCTGTAAGCCACGACGTTGACCGATCTACACGGCGCCAACTCCAAGCTATTCAGCGGAGGTTAGTCATCAAGGTGGCTCGGGGCTGACTAGCCTTCCTGGTCAGTTAGATAGATTTCAAGCAAGTTGTCAGGACAAGTACCTTCTGGCACCGCGCCATAACGAACAACCACCCTTCCATTAAACGCGCTTGCCCCCTTTGAATTTGAAGAGGTCAATTGGGGTGACGTCCATGTTTTGAAGAAGTTAACGAATTCGTCAAGCAAAGGCAGCGGCTGATCGCCCAGCTTCCGCCGCATCTGATCCAGGAAATCCTCGTGCAGCCAGGAAACGAACTGGGGCGTCAAGACCAGCATCGTTTCAAATTTTGTTCTCGTGCCATCTGTGACTTTCGCGCGCGACGCAACAGCACATGTAAAGTCTTCTCCCGCAAGACCTTGCTCATGTTCAATGATCTCGCCATCGCGGACCGGCCGCTTCAAACGCATGCGAACATTTGCCGTGGCTGCTATCGCAAAGGCGGGATCTACAGGGATGCCGACACGTGAGGCATGTGATAGAGCAAGCTCCTTGATCTCCTGCGCAAATGCGTCCGACAGACGTGCAATGCGTTTGTAGGTACTGCCGGCGATGAGGTTGGAAGCTTTGACCGAATGCAGCCCCTGTGTGTGATCCCAGTGCACATGTGCGTACTTGAGCGCTCCTCGCTTGCCCTGGTATCGCATTACGTGGCTTCCCTTCCCAAACAGCGCATTCTTGCCCCCCATCATGCTCTTCAGATTTGAAGCGGCCTTGCTTGCCTGACCGCGGATACACAGCACATCGTAGGATGCCTCACAGCGCACGAGATCGCAGGCCGGAGAGATCGCCACGACCAAGTGATCGGTGTCACTATCACTACCTTCGCCTGTCACCAAGAACACGTCGCCAAAAGAAATCGTGTTCTCTGTCGCGGCTGGCGAAGTGGCAACGTCCGCGAACATTTCGAAAAGAACACTGTTCGGCATCATCTTGCCATCCAATGGTGCATTGCTAATGCGATCGGTCAGCAATGGGGTCTGGAGCGCCTGCTGGCGACGAAGTCGCGAGGCGAGCGACTCCGCAATCAACCACGTGACATACGATTGCAAGCTCTCCTGCTCTGCGGTTAGCTTGAACGAATTAAGCATCGAGAGATCATGGGTCTCCAAACGATCAATATTCCTTCGAACCTCGGTTGCGGCAGCGTTGACAGCTTCTGCAGCGCGTTGGAGATACCTGTCCAGTTCGGCCGCGGCAATGTAATTGGCCTCCCAGCGCGCCATCTCGTCCTGCAAGCGCTGCTGCGAGATCTGATTCTTGCGAAGCGAGTTAAAGAAGGCTGCTCGCAGTTGCGTGGCTTCGCGGAAAAGCACCAGTTCGTTTTGATTGGGCATTCGCGAAGAGATCAGTACTACAATCTTGGGCCAATCCATGCCTGAGAGCGTAAAGGTGGCGCGGTAACTTTCTGCGAACGACTGATGCAGCGCGATAGAACCGTGCACATCCGTGGAACCGGTGAGATTGAAATCGACGAATGCCATCGCGCAGCCGCGAAGCGCGTCCTTGGCCTTTTCAAGGCTACTAAAGGTTAGGGGTGCCTTGCCGGTGCGCGCTTGGCAGAATGCTTCGATTTCTCGAAGGCGCTGTAGGTCCCGAGCCCGTTCTTGCAGGGCATCCTGAAACAGCGGATCCAGATACGCGTGAGCACCAGGGTCGCCCGCGTAGGCCATCCACAGCAACGCAGCACCTTCGGGGGTGACCGCCCTTTTCGCTGCTTGGCCCGCCCCGAGTGTCTTGGCACCTAGTAGCCCCTTGACGGCCCTATGTGCCGCCTTGTTGCTGGTCAGCGTGCGCGCCAGCTGCCCCATTCGCCGGCCGTCGAGGTTGCTGACGTCCGGTTCCGCATAATGGTCATCTACGATGACGATAGGCGCATCTAGCTCACGAAGTGCTTTGGCCAACTCCATGTTTTCACTCCCCTGTGAAATGCAGCTCAAATCCGTGGTGAACCCCGTCCGCCGGCGGCACCAGACTCAAATTTATGTCGTTGTCTCCGGCTAGGCGCCGGGCAATGAACAGCCCCAGTCCACGACCGTCCTCCGACTTCGTAGTGTAGAACGCGTCGAACACCCTCTCACCAGTGGTGTCCGGAATGCCTGGGCCATTATCGACGACGGTAACGCTATGGCGGCCGGAATCCACCGCGATCTCGATGTGCGGCTTGACATTGCGATCCAAGCGTCGATCCAGCCAATACACAGAGTTGCTGAGCAGGTTGTCAAGAATCTGCAGAATCTGGCCCTTTTCCACGCGATGCTTAAAGACACCGCGCCCCTCCAATTTCACGCGGATACTAATGCCATGTCTAGCCGCCTTTGCCTCGTAGAACTCGGCCATGGTTTGGACCAGTTCTGGGATTGCGTGCACGTACTTCCTCTGCCGACCCGGGATGCTCAATTGATCAAGGACACGGACGCGGCGATTCACGGTCAGCAACTGCGACTTCAGTACGTCCAGCTGAGCCGCGCTGCCTGCAGTTTTTTTGTCCCCGAGCAAAAGCAACGCTTCGTCGGTGCTGCGCGCCAGTTCGTGAGCGATTAGTTCCACCATCAGACCAACACCGGCCAAATGTATGTAGCGTTCGATCTCCGAGTCATGGGCCTTGAGCGCCTGCTTGGCCCGCTCCCAGGCATCCTGAACTTCGGCGAGCTGCTCCATCACGGCGTTGATGGTGTCGCTTTCCTCGGGCACGCGCGCCCGCATTCCACGAAGGGAATCCAGCGCCGCTTGCTGATTGCTGGCGATGCGCGTATCAACCTCGGTGAAGCCCGTGGCATCAAGCACTTTGTTTTCCCTATCCACCTTCTCCAAGAAGGTACGACAGTCGGAAATGATGGCTTGGCGGAGGAGTCGTCGCAGCGCTTCCTTTTCTGGCGTATCACGAAACCCTTCACGATTGGTCTGATCGTGAAGAGCCGGATTGTCTTCTGAGGTAATTCGCAGATAACCAACGATCTGCGCACGGTTGAGCTTGTAGGCCGATGCCGCCAATGCCTTGCGATCCAGATCCAACCAGTCGTCGCTAGAGGAACCATAAGGATAGACACGGAATCCGTCACGATAGACGAGCAAGCCGCCGCTCCAGCGGCGGGTGAAACCTTCCAATGAATCAACCCACATCTTCGCGTTGTTCTGTTTGAATCGACCGCGATTGAACCAATGGAAGCGTGCACTGAAGGGACCCAGTGTTCGAAGGGCCGCTACCACCTCATCGGAATCTGGAAGGCGGTTCTGCTCTTTGAATTTCTGAGTGCGCCCCTTGACAGAATGACTGACGATGTCGCGCAGGTGCGCTCCTTCATGGATCAGAGTTTCGTCGCGCCCATAAAAGCTGTAGCGCGTGGTGACCGTCAGACGTGGCTCTGTAGGCTTGCCCTTAGCATCCTCAATCCGATACTCGATATCGCAACTGGCGTCGGCATGTCGCAGCAGGTGTGAAGGGAAGCCTTCAATGATGAAGTCATCGCCTTGATACTTCAGCTCCAAGAACTGACTGGACAGGTTGTCCTTGAACGGATCGGCCAACTTTGCCAAGTCAGTTTGCGAAAGCATCGTTAGCTTGTCTGGAGTCCAATCGGACTGTAGATCGCGAATTATCAGCTCTGTGCCCGCCGTCTTAACCTTTTTTGGTTCATGGCGATGCGGCTTGAAATCCAAGGCAGTGGCATCAAGGTCGGGATCATCGAAAACAGGTCGCCAATCCAGGACCAAGCGACTGCTGTGTGACTCCCCTGAAACAGAACTAATGACGTCAACGCAGTGTCCCAACCTCATTGCAGCTAGGCGACCAATGCCTTTCTCTCCTAGGGGAACCTTCGCTTTTTTTCGTCCGATTCCGGCGATGGCATCATTTCGTTGATGCAGACGCATCGGGGTGCCGACCGTCAGATAGCAACTCTGTAGCTCTGCCTTTGTCATCCCGTGGCCGAAGTCAACGATGCGAATCACATTGCCTTCGAAGCATGCTTGACGCAGCGCATCCAACGCTGCATCAGACGTCTTCGGTCGGCCCAGTCGCGCCAAGAAAGCCGAACGCGCTTCGCGAGGTGCTTGCGAGTCAATTTTTGAGGAGACGGTTTTCAGAAACTTATCAGGATCAAAATGGGGAATCTCTTCCCCATATTCCTCTTCAAGGGCACGTAACGCGGACGGTTGCAGCACCACCAGGATGCTTACAACAATGGTCTTGGAACCTGCGTCCACTCCGTTCTTGATCAGCTCGTAAAGAGCTACTGCATCTGAGCTTATCAACTCAGCACCAAGCTCCAGCAGAACCCGCGCCTTGAACGTAATAGTCATCGCTTCCCCTGAATAACGTCGTCCATTGATGGCATCCCCTACCCTTGGGCACCTAGAACGTCAGACCGTACACACTACGCACCCGTCATCCGTAACGGGCTCCCGCTGCGCCCGGAAGATATCGGCCAGGGACATGTTGTCCTTAGGTCCGGTCCTCGACGAGCGCACCAGCGCATCGGCTTTGATCTGCGCGATGCGTTCAGGCTTACGAAGATCTTCCAACTTTTCGCCGTTGGACCAGGTAAACAGGTTGCCGGTCGGCAGGTATTCCTTCTCGTACTCGGCCGCCTCATCAAACAGGTCGGGATACGTCTCCAGCAGGCGTACCCATTCGATTTTTTGCTGATAGAAGCAGAAGAAGCAGCCCGACCGTGTCCGGCCCCAGCGAGTATACGGTGGCATGCCCACGCCAGACTGGTGCAGGATGCGCACGATGTCAGCGTAGACCAACCCGTCCTCGATGAAGGGGTAGACCGGCGTGATATTGGGCTTAGTGCTGATATATCCCTGCCGATCTTCATCGGCTCGGATGCCCACGTAGTTCACGACCGGGTCATTGCCCACATAGGCTTCGAACGGCTTGAGCTTTAACATCTTGGTGCACCAGCGCCGATGATTGGAGGGAATCATTCCTCCATACAACTGATACCAATGGTCAAATCCCTTGTCGGCGTTGAGCTTGGTGACTGGACGGCCCAAGTAGTCGCCGATGCGATCAAGGTACTCGTAGGTCTCGGGCAGCTCCTTGCCGGTATCGTTGAAGATGTATTCCATGTTCGGCACACGATCGCGCATGTACAGCGCAAGCGCGGCACTGTCCTTTCCTCCGGACAAGCTCAGGATGTGGCGAGCTTCGCTCATACAGCCTCCTCCGGAAGTTGAACCGAATATTCGAGCAGCAGACGCGCCAGCGCGTACGCCGGCACGGGGAGCCGGCTTAGCGCCGCGCGCAGGTCATCCATTTGTTCGGCCGGCATCAGCCCCTGGGCATCGGCGGGCACGGCGACAAATCGCTCCCGCCCCTTCTGGTCGACCACGTGAACGGCCACCACGGTGTGGTCCGGCCCTGCGCGCTTGCCGGTCAACTTGGCCAGGGCGACAACGCGGGTCAGCAGGGTGTACACGCGGCGCAGTTCGGCGCGGAAACGCAGCAACGTGTCGTCGTGCCAGGTTTCGATGCTTCGGCCGCCCAGCAAGCTGGCCAGCGAATCCACCCACTGCGATTCATTGCGCTGACCGTCGCTGCTGCGTTGAATGAACGCCTTGAGGGCGTAGTCCACCACTTCGTCCTGGGCCTTTTCCGACAGGGCAATGACATGCGATCGCACCGCCGCCGGATCGCGTACGCCCACTTCCTCGGCGATGACCTTCAGGATGTCTGCGCGCAGCACGTTCAATCGGTCGCTACCGGCACGCAGAAAGCTCTCTAGGCGGCTGCGCAACAATTGCAGATTGAGCTTGGACGCCGCATCTATGGGTTGGGCCTGTTTGAGCACGCCCAAGGCCAGCGGTAGGCCGACCGTGAGCAGTTCCACCGGGTCGCCCGACTTGCCCAGCAGCGCCAGCGCGGCGCGATGCGTCACATCCAGATGCGTGGTGTTGAGCGTGTGTTCCGGCAGACTGAGGTACCAGTCGTAAAACCGGCGTGTAAGCTCGGGCACCGTCGCGGTCAGGGCACCGTCGGGGACCTGCGTGGTCAGCACATCGCGGTAGACCTCCAACGCGGCCAGCGTGGTGGACTGCGCATGGACCATGTGCAGCTCGAAGGTCTCCGGGCGTTTGATCAAACGCGCGATATGGCTGTCTTCAAGCTGGGTGATGTAGGTGCCGCGTTCGCGAAGAATAACGTTGTGGCGTTGGACGCATAGGAACGCGCCGATCAACAAGAGAGCCACACTTTCGCGCATGCCAAAGGGCGGCGCCGCGAGATGCGTGAGGACATCGCGCGTGCTGACTAGGCCATTCTCCTCCAACAGTTCATGCAGCGCAGTCCAGGCCAGATGCCAGTCATTGCCACGCACCGGTGTCTGGAAGCTCCACTGTCCCTGACAGGGCGCGTGCAAGCCGGAATCCTTCAGCACCGACAGGTAAATCGCTTTCTCAGGCGGCGTCTGTTCGATGCCAAGGTCTTCGACATGGGCATGACTGAACATGCGCTCAAGCAAGCGCTGGCGAGCCGCGGCGGCGGCCGTTGAGACGACGTTGCGATTAATGAGTTCGTTACGAACCTTCGGTGCCTGTGCAAAGCGGTGGTCGAAGATCAAGGACATCTGACGATTCAGATCGCGGCCGTCGGAGATCTCGAGAGCGGAGCCGCCGTGCCACCAGCTCGCGTCCTTGCTGCCTTGCATGGGCGATCGCAAGTCAGCCAGTCGATGGACTAAGGCGCTGGTGAGACGGTGGATAGACTGGCGCACTTCATTGCGCGCATAGGTGTCCACGCGCAGATCAGCGCATTCGCGCTCAAGCCGGTTCCATGCAGACAACTCATCGGCTAGTTCTAGGTCGTCTTCGGTGATGCGTCGCAGCGCTAGCAAGCGCCCTTCGGGCGCGGAAGCGCTTAGCTCCTCCACGCGCTTGGCCACAGCCTTGTAGTCCTGATCGGGATAGCAGGGAACCACGAGAATTTCACCATCGCTTGCCAGTGGTGCGGAAACCAGCTTAGGGACATCTTTCTCGTCCTCCACTAGCCGCACGTGAGCCGTGCGCAGCGTGCCGGTCGTCAGGTAGTGCCGGTGGGCGACTACCGGCCGTGGCGATGGCAGCAGTTCGATCAGGTTGCCCAACCGCGTGAGCGGCGGCATCGACTTGCGTACGCGCGCCAGCTCACTGGCAACGTCCACGCTGCTTTGCGGCCATAGGCACAGTTCCTGCGTCGCCGGGCGCAGGTACAGCAGCGACTTCTTCACCAGCTTGGCGATTGCCTCCAGTACGGGCTTGGCATCGACCTGGTCGGCGACGGCAAATGCAACGAGTTCGGAGGTAATGGAGATCCCAGACTGTGGCTCGAGCAGATTCAGCAGACCCACGGTCTTCAGACACTGGATCTCCACCTCCTCATACACCGGCGCGGCGCGCAGGACCTCCTGTAACAGCGCCCAGCGCTTGAGGCGGTCCTCATCCAGCGTACGCAGGGAGCCCTGCGCGAGCATCCAGTCGCACAGGTCATGCACGCGGTACCAGGAGTCGGCAGTCAGGCGTCGACGGCCGATGAAATCCTGCAAGGCGAAGGGTTCGGAGGCGAGCAAGAACGAGAAGGTCGAACGCTCGTTCTGGCCGAAACGCCGGAACAGCGCCACCGCACTGGCAAGCGCCATCGGGTGGAACGGATACAGGTGCGCGGTTTCGGCCATACCGCCCGACAGCAGGCCCGATTCGAGCACACCCAGCTTGACGGCTTGCGTGTAGATTGCCGAGGCTCGCGCGCCAATTCCCGCGCGCTTGTACGCTGCCGCATCCGATTCCATCGCCTGGGCCACCAAGCGTGCGGTGCTTTCAAACGACTGCGCGAAGGTGATGTCTTCGAATCGCTCCGCGACTTTGGCCCACTCCAGACCCGAACGCTTGTCGCGCCGGCCAGAGGCATAGTCTTCAAAGCGCTGATGCAGAATGCCGACAATGGCGACCGGAATGTCACGTACACGGCCACCACACTCTTCGGCCAGCGTCTGGAAGAAGGACGCGTCGATGTCGGTATCCGGGTCCGCCGCGTACTCAAGCCACCGCCCCATTTCATCAATGACCAGCAAAATGCCTTCTGCGGCGTTGACGCCACTGGCAAGGTAGCTTCGCACCTCCGCCAACAACGCTAGTACCGCGACCGGCGCCTTTTGTCCCTTCTCACGCGCGGTGATGAAGGCGCCCAAGTGTTTGACCAATTGTTTCTGGGTCGGCGTACTGCGCCGCCGGTTCACATGCTCCAGCAGGGCGTTGGCCAGCGCGACGCTGGCATCACTGCGCGTGCCGGTGACCACGATCACTTCGTAGCGAGGCAGCTTCTTGGCTAGTGCCAGCAGATCGGGGCTTTCTTCATCCAGCAGGCGTCCCACGGAAGAGCGCTTGCTGATCGGGTGCGTAAACAGGTTGGCCAGAAACAGGCCGAACGCAGATTTTCCACTGCCGTAGCTGCCGGTGATGCGCCAAGCGCGTTGCGACGAACTGGCCATCAAGCCTTGGCACAGTCGCGACATGGCTTGACGCACGCTATCGGTCATCAGATAGCCATCGAGCGCGCCAGCATCGTCCAGATCGCGTCCGATGTTGACGGCACGGACATACCGGCTGCGCACCGAGAGCGCATCTTTGATCAAAGGAGCGGAAGAAGTGCTTTTCATACGTATTCGATAACCGCCTTAGCACGCTGGACGTCGGCGGTCTGCAAGACCACAGCGCGTCGTTCAATGCTGTCGGTCAACTGTACGATGCCGCCCGAAGCCTTCTCTGCCGCCTGCAGCAGCTGCCATAGACTGCCTTCGTCCAGACGCAAAGTAAGGCCAGGGCTGGCGAAGTCGGTCACCAAAGCACGCACAGCGATTGTCTTGTCGTGAGGAGCGCGCAGCTGCCAGTAGTCCAGCAAGATGCGAAGGAAGGTGATCGGACTCAGATGCCGCCACGGTCCCCGCGCGAATTCGATCAGCTCATCGCGATCACCGGCCGGCGACAGCCGGACCAGACCCAACTCTTGCAGGGGGCAGCCCAGGCTTTCTTCCACGGTCTGCCCCTGGGTGACCCAGGGTGTGGCATAGCAGCTGAGGAAGATGTCCACGTGCTGGCGGATGGTCGTGGCTGAGAGCTTCTTCTCCAACTCTGCCGCGCGGCGCTCCACGCGCTGCAGCAGGAAGCGACGCAGGATTTCCCGTTCTGGAATCTCGAAGAAGGCCACTTCCCACGCCGCGAGATTGGCCGTTGCGGCCAAGCGCCAGTGCAACAACCAGAGGCTGCCCACGTCTTCCAGGTAGGGATCTTCGCCGCGCTGGGGATCCAGCAGCCACCGCGCGAATGCTGTGGGCGTCGGCGGAGTCCGCGGGCTGTCATCCATCAAGCCGAAGGCCTGGGCCCAGAAGCGCACGGACTTGACCATATTGCGGCCGATGCCCAGCGCTACCATGACCTCTTCATCCTGGCGGAGCAGGTCAGGACGCCGCACCAGCAGATCGTAAAACTTCGGGAGCCAGCCATATCGGCAGGCGAACGACTCGTGACCAGAGAAGCGCTCTCCCGAGGCCCTCTCCGACGCGTTCGCCAAAAAATGTTCAAGCATTTGATCCATAAGCCTTTTTTACGGCGTCCTGCCGAAAGGCTTCGCCGCCTCAACGCACAGTATTGATCGTGTCCACCTCGTGAGTCAATGCCGCAGTGCCACGAGGAGGACTATCCCCGCAGTCGGCCCACGGCGTTGGCAATCAGAGTCACCGCGCGGTCGATCTGTTCAGCGGTGGTCATCCTACCCAGCCCTATGCGCAGAGACTGCGACGCCTGCTCCTGCGACAGCCCTAAAGCCCGCAGGACCTTGGACGGCTCCGGGGTACCCGCGGTGCAGGCCGACCCGGTAGATATGGCCAGCTGCGGCACCATCAGCAGCAGGCTGTCGGCGTCCACATCATCAAAGCGCAGGTTGAGGTTGCCCACCCAACGGTGTTCGGCACTACCGTTCAAATGAACGCCTCCCACCTGTTCCACCAGCTGACCCCAAAGCCGCGCGCGAAGCTGCGCCAGGCGAGCCTCCTCCACTGCGCCTTCCTCCTTCATCAGCCGGGCCGCTTCCCCAAATCCAACGATTAGCGGCGTCGGCAAGGTGCCGGCCCGCAGTCCGTCTTGTTGGCCACCTCCGGTGATTTGTGCGCGCATGTGCGACCGGGCTTCGGGTCCCACGTACAACGCACCTACCCCCTTGGGTCCGTAGATCTTGTGCGCCGACACACTCATCAAAGCAATGCCATCGCGCTTCACGTCCAGTGGCATGCGACCGAAACCCTGTGCCGCATCGACGTGTAAGAGCACATCGCGCGAACGACACAGCTGCCCCAGTTCAGCGTAAGGTTGAACGACACCGATCTCGCTGTTGACCGCCATGATCGAAACGATGCAGGTTGCGGGTCGGATCGCAGCTTCCACCGCCGTCACATCAATCAGCCCCTCTGCATCCACCGGCACCAACGTAACGGCATGGCCAACGTCGTTGAGCGCTGCCAGCGTACCGAGCACGCTCTGGTGCTCTGTTACCGCACTGATAAGGTGGCTCTTCTTTCCAGTGGGCAACGCCCCGCGCAGGGCTAGGTTGTTGGACTCCGTGGCGCCGGACGTGATCACCATATCGTCGGCGACTGCGCCAATAACGGCAGCGATGTGAGTCAATGCTGCATCGATCGCTCGCTGCGCTTGGACGCCGAAACTATGCTCCACCGAATGCGGATTGCCAAAGTGCTCCGTAAAATACGGCAGCATGGCACTGACGACACGAGCATCGACAGGTGTAGTCGATTGATAGTCCAAAAAGATGCGTGTCATGAGCCATCGTCACCGTCATTAGTCGAGATTCCCCTTCTGACACCAGTCCTTCACGCGGTGTATATACGGCGCAGGCAGGTCTCCCCTGATTGTAGGGGAGCCTAGCCGGAGTTTGGAGGGGGCCAAGAAAGGGGGTTATGCGGCTACCGCAGCGCCAACCGATACAAGAAACACATACCTCATGCACGCCTCAAGTCGACGGCAAGATAGTGCTTGTTGTCGGAAGTCTAGAAATAGCAGCGGATACGCACCTGGATAGACGCTATCAGCGCACAGCCGAGATCTAGGCGCTATTTACAAACTGATCGAACGTAAGATCTAGCTCAGATTCTTCTGCAACGCGATGTACTTCCCAATGCAGATCCCATCGCCCATTGTCGAAAACCCAACAAAGTGCGCAGTGATCACGAAGGGATCCCCCACCGAAGACGGTCATGCCGCATACATCTGCTGAAAAAAGGCCTGAAATTTTTCCGGACGAATCCTCAAAAAGACAATCGTACTTGAGGTACCACCACCCACGATGCCTCACGAATGATAGGTGCTTCCCCCGATAGAGCGTGAACTGATGATCCGGGACAATTTCTACATCTGTTTTGGAGAGACTCTGCCGAGCGAGGAACTCGTCGACCGTGTCCAAACTAAGATGGGGCGGCGCTGGAATGCGGCCTTCAGCGACAGCTTTCGTTATGGTCGAGAGAAGTCTCAGACGATCATCCGCCCAGAGCACGAAGTGCTGTAAGATTGGTGAAAGCTGATCGATCGCCAGCGCGCTATTGGGAAAATCAACCTGTAGACGACCATTACGCGTCTCGTCGAAGCTTGCCGGCATCAACTTGCCAGCCTTCAGCGCTGCCATTGCCTGCGCGTAAGGTTTATCGACCAAGATGCGTGCAACAAGGTCGCGGCCTGTCGACATGGGGAGAGCTGAGCCACGCGAGTTTGCGTAACCGAGGATCTCATTTACGAGAGCTTTGGAAAAAAGCAGAGATTGAGAATGCACGTTGACCTCCGAAATCGCCGGTAAGAGTTGGGGCTCGCTTAATCCAACCCGGCATCGGGTGGCAACGTTAGACGCTGACTTTGGCAGCGCAGGCTAAATCGCAGATTGCTGTCGAGGTCGAGCCAACCTACCCTAGCAGGGTTCGCTTTCTCCGAATCGGAGATGCGCTCTGGTTAAAGCCTAACCGGACGGTTGTGCCGAATGCAAGCTTTTCAGAAGGCGTCGATGGCCTGCAACGCCAGATCAACCAGCTCCCGCATGTACTCGGGGATATAACGCTTGCGCTCGGACATGGACACTCCTTTTGCTCAGTATGAGCCTGGGTGGATGTGTCCGTGAAATCGGGGGTGAACCCCGCCCATGTTGCTCGTCACCGCCCTTGTGATGACAGCCTGTATCGCCCGTTTCGATCCGACGAAACCAGAGCCCGGTAGGCCCGATTCGCCTCCCGGTACTTGTTTCGTGCGAAGGCGTCAACGGGCTTCTCCAGTGCAACGCCCGCCTGGCGCATTAACGTCTCGCGGTCGACTGAGACGCCTTTCATCTCCCAGAGGACCCGCATGATCGCGGCCTGGGAAGGGGTCAAGGCAATCGGTGTGGTCTCCCCGGGTAGGGTCACCTCCCGGAAGTCGTGCGAGAACGGGCCGTGTCGGCGCGGCGTGGCCAACGGGGCGGGAGGTGCATGGACGCCTGTCCACAGGGCGGCGTCGGCCACGAGGCCGCGACCGCGCACGCCGAACGCGGCGGAGAGGGGTACGAGGGTGGTTGGCACACCCGGCAGGTAGACTCGATCAGGGGGCGAGGTGGTCACAATGATCGCCTCGATGTCGCCGATGTGTGTCGGCCAAGCTTCCAGGAGTGCCCGCTGTGTTGCGGTACCGGTCAGCTGCTGCCCGAACAGCATCCGCTTGCGTCCCCCGGCGCGGCCTAGATCACCCAAGTGCCAAAGACGGTCGGTCAGGATCGTACGAGGGGGTTCGCCAGCGAGTCCCAGCGCCTGGGCCATGCGTCGGAGCAGCCACCCGATGTCGGGTGCCATACGGTAGAGATCCTCCGCGCCTAACGTGACATGGCCGCAGGCCCGGCACAGGCCCGCGCTGACATTGACTACGCGGACCGTGCCCGCCTCGCAGCGAGGGCAGATGACCGCGTGTGCGCGCACGCGAGCGACTGCGCCGATTTCGCGCAACCGGTCAAGTCGCTCACGTTGTTCCTCCCCGGCCAACGCGGGCGCGATAGAGGTCCGTCCCTGCTCGATGCAGGTGGCCAACAGTTCCAGCAAGGTCATGACACATCAGTTGGTCGGTGCCAGTGTGGCGTCCTGTCCTGCTTGCAACGCGGGCAACAGGCGCCAGTGGTTGAGCCAGGCTTCCAGGCGAGCGCGTGTTCGCGCGTCGAAGTCATTGAGATTGCTGCCGCCGCGGCGCTTGAGTTCAAGTGTGACCGACTGCGCGGAGGCACCACTGCTCTCGGGGTAGAGCTCGATTTCAAGCCCCGCCGCGATGATGCGGAAGCGATGCTGGGCCATCGGGTTGTCGGTCGGCATCCAGGTCGCCAGCATCTCCAGCACGCTGAGATGTGGGTCGAAGAACGGCACCCGTACCGCGATTTCGCCACCCGTGGTCTCGTCCAGCAACGTTGCTTCCACGAGGCGAACGCTCCGCACCACTGGGTCGTCCGGCAACGGGAGAGGCTCGCGAACGGGTTCGAGCGACAACGGGGGCGAGGCTAGCCCAAGCAGGCCGCGCAGGCGGAGTGCCGCGTCGAACAGGTCGCGATGACGCAGATACACCCACAGCGCGCATTGCGCAGGAGCATCGGGCAAGTGCAACGCAGGCACTCTGTCCCCAGAACGGTGACAGGCCTTGCGCAGTGCAGTGAGGCCAGCCGCATCCGCGAGGGCGGCCACATGGCGCAGGCCGGCCAGCACGGCGCCGCGCACGGCGGCGGGTGCGAGTTCGATCGCCACGGCGATACGCAGGCGCTCGCAGACGTCGTCGCCGACATCGACGTCCGCGGCCTGCAAGATCAGGCCGCACTGCTCCAGGAAGTCGAACAGCACTTCATCCGGCGGAATTTTCAGAAGCAAATCCAAATGCATGACTGGGCTGGACACGGTCCATCTCCAGCGCAAACCTCGACTCTGCATCGACGATCCCCTTCGCCGACAAAGCGCACCGCAGATCCACGCTTTCTTTACGATTCTTTAACTTGAGCGCTCGATTCTATGATGGAAGTCGCAGTTGTCAATCGTGCGGATCGTCATACCGAAGTCTGAAGGGCCACATTCTCATGCGCGGAACCCCCGTTCTCTCTGTATCGCAGGAGCCCGGCTGTCCATCGGTACCGATCTATGGATCGTCTGATCGGCCCCCTCACGGGATGCCATATTCCCCAGGCGTGCGTCGCTCATCCGTTGGAAAGCTATCAGGCTAGGCATTGACGCCAAGAAACCCTGTTGCTTAGACCACGCATAAGTCACTGATTTTTCGCGGCGCGAAAAGCATCCCGTTGACTCGACGCAAGCGAAGTCCACGGGCTGGAGAATGAGCGTAAAATTGGCGAAATTTTCGCCAGACATGACGGTCCGTGGCATGACCGGAGTCCACAGCCCAAACGCGAAGACCCCGCGAAATTCGGGGGCTTCGCGATACCGCAGAGAGGGCTTGCCGTCGTGTTTTCGTCAGCTGATCTACCCATCGCGCCAGCGATCTCCAAAACGAACTCGTACAGATGGGCTTGGCTGCCGTCGATTCCGGAATGGGTCCAAGGCCGCAGGAGGCTGACCTTGAGATCGGATGGCGTGCGGAAGTGCATCGTTGGCATCCTGCCGGACAGGCAATCAGCGCAAAAAACCGCTCTCCCGAGTCCAAGCGTAAATCCTTGATCTGCAGGGAAATCGAGAAGTGATCGCTTGGACTTGACAATCATGAAGTCCAAGGCGACTGAGAAAGAGAGAGAGAATTTGGCGAAAAATTCGCCAAAACGCGCGATGTATCGCGCGCAGCAAGTCCAAGGGAAATTCGCGGAAACCCTGCAAAGTAAGGGGGTTTTGCGGTACCGCCGAGAACGGTTTGTTTCGGTGCGATGGTGGGCCCACCAGGATTCGAACCTGGAACCAAGGGATTATGAGTCCCCTGCTCTGACCGTTGAGCTATAGGCCCGTGCGTCGATTCTACGAAAAAACCCGCGGTGCGCGCGGGTTTTTTCGTGTGTCCGGAGGCCGGGGCGGGTGTGGGCGCCGCGTGGCTCAGTCGATGTCGAGGAACGAGCGCAGCTGTTCCGAACGGCTGGGGTGGCGCAGCTTGCGCAGGGCCTTGGCCTCGATCTGGCGGATGCGTTCGCGGGTCACGTCGAACTGTTTGCCGACCTCTTCCAAGGTGTGGTCGGTATTCATGTCGATACCGAAACGCATGCGCAGCACCTTGGCCTCGCGCGGAGTGAGGCCGGCCAGCACGTCGCGGACGGTTTCGGACAGGTTGATGTTGGTGGTGTTGTCGATGGGGGACTCGACGTTGGTGTCCTCGATGAAGTCGCCGAGGTGGCTGTCTTCGTCGTCGCCGATGGGCGTCTCCATCGAGATCGGTTCCTTGGCGATCTTCAGGACCTTGCGGATCTTGTCCTCCGGCATGTCCATCTCTTTCGCCAGCTCTTCCGGCGTGGCCTCGCGGCCGTACTGCTGCAGCATCTGGCGGCTGATGCGGTTGAGCTTGTTGATGGTCTCGATCATGTGCACCGGGATGCGGATGGTGCGCGCCTGGTCGGCGATCGAGCGGGTGATCGCCTGGCGGATCCACCAGGTGGCGTAGGTCGAGAACTTGTAGCCGCGGCGGTATTCGAACTTGTCCACCGCCTTCATCAGGCCGATGTTGCCTTCCTGGATGAGGTCGAGGAACTGCAGGCCGCGGTTGGTGTATTTCTTGGCGATCGAGATCACCAGGCGGAGGTTGGCCTCCACCATTTCCTTCTTGGCCTTGCGTGCCTTGGCTTCGCCGTAGGCCATCGCGCGGCTGATGTCCTTGATGTCGGCGAGCGTGAGGTGCAGCGCCTTTTCGATGGCGATGGTGGCCTCCTGCTCGGTGATGATCTGCTCCTTCACGTCGCGCAGGGCGGACGCCCACTTCTGCTTGCGCTTGAGCATTTCGTCCACCCAGCCCAGATTGGTCTGGTTGCCTTCCCAGGCGCGGATGAAGTCCTTGCGCGGCATGCGCGCGACGCGGGTCGACAGGTCGAGGATGCGACGCTCGTGTTCCTTCACCTGGCCCAGCACTTCGCGCAGCTTGCGCACGAGCGTGTCGGTCAGCGGCAGCGGCAGCTTGAAGGTCATGAACAGGTCGGCCATTTCCTGGCGCAGCGCGGCGACGGATTTGTGCTCCGGCCCCTGCTTGGCGTAGGCCTTCTGGAACTTCTGGTAGCCGACGGCCAGCAGCTCCATGCGCCGCGCGACTTCGGCCGGATCGGGGCCGGTCGGCGCGCTGTCGTCGCCGCCGCCGGAATCGTCGTCGTCGCCGTCGTCGTCGCCGTCGGCATCGGCGTCGCCGCTGGAATCGCCGTCGTCGTCGGCGCTTTCGGGAATGGCGTCGGCCGGGTCTTCCACGTCGTTGAAGCCGGCGATGACGTCGGGCAGACGCTTCTTGCCGGTCTTGTGCAGTTCGTACTCTTCCAGCAGCAGCTGCACCGACCAGGGGAAGCTGGCCAGCGCCGACATCATCTGGGTGAGGCCTTCCTCGATGCGCTTGGCGATGGCGATTTCGCCCTCGCGGGTGAGCAGCTCCACCGTGCCCATCTCGCGCATGTACATGCGCACGGGGTCGGTGGTGCGGCCGCCTTCGCCGTCGAGCGCGGTCAGCGTGGCCGCGGCTTCCTCGGCCGCGGTGTCGTCGACTTCGCGGCCGCCGGTGGCGCCGTCGGCGAGCAGCAGCGTGTCGACATCGGGCGCGACTTCGTGCACCTCGATGCCCATGCCGTTGATCATGCCGATGATGTCTTCGATCTGCTCCGGATCGACGAGGTCGTCGGGCAGGTGGTCGTTGACCTCGGCATAGGTCAGATAGCCCTGCTCCAGACCCTTGCTGATGAGCTGCTTGATGTCGGACTGCGGGGCCGGACGTTCGTTGGCCATGTGTGCCACCGTGGGAAAGTGAACCCGTAATTATACCAGCCGGGGGCCGGAAACTCGCGTCGCGACGGGAAAAACGGGACGCGATCCGCGGATCGCCGCGGCAGGGACAGCCGCCCTGGAGACGGGCGGAGGCAGGGGTCGGGATGCGCGACGGGGTGCCGACGCTCGAAGTGGTGCGTGCGGGCGCCCGGATCAAGCCCGCGCAGTGCCGGGCTGGCGGACCGTTCAGTCCGTGCCGGTCTGCCGGGGGTGCCGCTGTCCACTCACGCCTGCAGGAGGAACGTGACGGGGCCGTCGTTGACGAGATGGACCTGCATGTTGGCTCCGAAACGCCCGGTTTCCACTGTCGAAGCGTGATGTTGTCGGCAATAAGCAACAAGATCGCCGAAGATGGCTTCGGCCTTCGCCGGTGGCGCGGCCGTGCTGAAGCTCGGACGCAGGCCGGAGGCGGTGTCCGCGGCGAGGGTGAACTGGCTCACCAGCAGCAGGCCGCCGCCGGTGTCTGCCAGTGAACGATTCATCTTGCCGGCGTCGTCGCTGAACACGCGGTAGCGCAGCAGGCGGTCGCCGAGTTTCGCGACCTGTGCCGGGCCGTCCCCCGGCTGGATGCCGACCAGGGCCAGCAGGCCATGGCCGATGGCGCCGACGGTCTGGCCGTCGACCACGACACGGGCTTCGGTCACGCGTTGGATGAGGGCGAGCATGGGGGGCAGTGTGTGCGGCGGAGTGGCCGGGGATCGTAAGCGGTGCGGACCCGGGAAGGGGAGGGCGGGTGTGGGGTCGTCGCGGGTGACGCGGGTCAGTCGTTGCCTTCGGCACGACAGGTACCATGGGACGGAGTCTGCGAGTCGGCGTTCCGGCAGCCTGCCGGATCGGCCCGAACCGTGATGTGCGGCATCGCGCCCCCCGGAGTCGGCACCGCTCTGCGCCGAGTCCCGGCCTCCACCTCGCCCACGCTAGACTCCCCGTCCCATGACCGCTTTCCTCGCCCGCGTGCTCTTCGTCCTGGCTGGACTGCTGGGCCGTCTGCCATGGCCGCTGCTGGCGGCGATGGGCGATGGCCTAGCCTGGCTGTGGCGGCGTTTCGACCTGCGCGAGAGCCGGGTGGCACGGCGCAATCTGGAGATCGCCTACCCCGGGCTGCCCGAAGCGGAGCGGGCGCGGCTACACCGGGAGATCCTGCGCACGACCGCGCGACAGGCCTTCGAGACACTTCGGCTGTGGACCCGGCCGCATGCCGACAATCTGCGCGGCCTGCTGGTGGAGCGCCACGGGGTGGAGGCATTCGATGCCGCGATCGCCGCGGGCAAGGGCGTGATCGTGGCGGCGCCGCATCACGGCAACTGGGAGCTGCTGAATCAGTGGCTGGCCGATCACACGCCGCTGGCGATCCTGTATCGCCCGCCCGATTCGGCCGTGGGCGAGGCCTTCCTGCGGCTGGCGCGGGCCGATGCCGGCGACCGGGTGACCCAGATCCGCGCCGAGGCCGCGGGCATCCGCCAGTTGTTCAAGCGCCTGCGCGACGGTGGCGTGGTCGGCATCCTGCCCGACCAGCAGCCGAAGCAGGGCGATGGCGAGTTCGCGCCGTTCTTCGGCCGCGAGGCCTACACCATGACTCTGCTGCCCCGCCTGGCCGAACGCAGCGGCGCTGCGGTGCTGTTCGCCTGGTGCGAACGGATCGGGCCGCTGCGTTTCGCGCTGCATATCGTGCCGGCGCCGCCGGGGATCGCCGATGCCGACACCCTGGTCGCCACCACCGCGCTGAACGCGGCGGTGGAGATCATCGCCCGTCGCGACCCGGCGCAGTACCAATGGACCTACAAGCGCTGGACGCTGCATCCCTCGTGGAACCCGTACCACAACCCGTATCGTGATCTCTGACCACGGCACGGCCGGCCCCCTGCCGGCGCGCTGCCTTCCAGCCCCTTTCCTTCCGACGTGCAGACCCACGGACCCGTGAACCGCCAGGACGCCTCGACGCCGCCGCCGAACCGCCCGCCATTGTCCGAGCCCGAGGCCATCGATGATGCGCATCCCGCGTCATCGCGACCTGTCGCCGACAGCGCCGCGCCCGAGGCCGTTGCACTGCCGGGCATCCGCCCGCAGTCGGGCGATGGGGTGAAGGGCGACTGGCGGCCGCTGCCCGCCCGGACCTGGCGGGTGTTCCAACTGGTGGGACTGCTGACCGCGACACCGCCCGCCCTGCTGCTGTGGTGGCTGGCCGAACGGCGGCTGCCCGCACCGTGGGGCGACTGGAGCTGGCTGCTGCCGGTGGCGGTGCTGGCGTGCGCGGTCTGGCTGTCGCACAAGCGCCACCGCTGGACGTTCTGGAGGCTGGACGCCCACGGTTTCGCGGTGCGGCGCGGCCGCATCTGGCAGTGGGACACGCGGGTGCCCATGGGGCGCCTGCAGCACATCGATCTCAAGCGCGGGCCGCTGGAGCGCGCGTTCGGCCTGGCCTCGCTGGTGGTGCACACCGCCGGCACGCGTCTGGCGGGGCTGGACCTGTCGGGCATCGATCTCGCCGATGCGGAGCGAGTCCGCGACCTGCTGGCCCGGGAGGTCGAGCGTCGTCGCGAGGACGAGGACGGCGATGGCGATGGCGACGGCGACGAAGCGGGTGAGGCCGGAGGCGGCGCGCGCGATGTGTGAGCCGGATGCGCCGGCCGCCCACGATGCCGAGCGCCGGCTGCATCCGGCCTCGTGGTGCTTCGTGCTGCTGCGCCACCTGCGCCAGCTCATCGTGCCGCTGCTGGCGATCCTGCTGTTCGGCGATGCCGACCGCAACGAATTGTGGTCGCTGGTCGCCATCTGCCTGATCGCGGCCTGGTCGGTCTGGGAGTACTACACCTGCCGCATCCGCATCGGTGCCGACAGTCTGTCGATCCGCAGTGGCGTGCTGCGCCGCAGCCTGCGCCAGATTCCGTTCGGACGGATCCAGAACGTCGCCCTGCACCGCAACCCGCTGCATCGGCTGTTCTCCGTGGCCGAGGTGCGGCTGGAGTCGGCCGGTGGGATCAAGCCTGAGGCGGAGCTGCGCGTGCTGCACATGGAGGACGCGCTGGCACTGGAGGCGCTGGTGCGCCGCGCGCGTGCAGGCGGACGCACGCGCGCACCTGCGGAGGCGGATGCGCGAGAAGACGGTGCCGCTTCGACGCGGGGCGATGCGGAACGCGCGCCGGGCGCCGGCGACCCGTCCCGGGGCGACACCCTCCTCGCGCTTCCGCTGCGCGAAGTGGTGCGTCTGGGTCTGATTTCGCATCGCGGCCTGTGGCTGGTGGCCGGTGTGTTCGCGGTGCTGTCGCAGCTCAGCCAGCAGGCGGTGGAGACGGTGCTGCGCGGCTGGCTGCGCGCCGTCTCCGGCTTCGTGCTCGGCTACGGCCGTGGCCAGGAAGTGCTGGCGCTGGTGCTGGTGGTGCTGGTGTTCCTCGCGGCGCTGCAAGCGGTGTCGGTGACGCTGAATGTGCTGCACTACGCCGGCTTCCGGCTCGAACGTCACGGCCGACGGCTCACGGTCGAGCGCGGCCTGTTCTCGCGTCTGCGCACCAGCTCGCCGTACCGGCGCATCCAGACCTTCACCCTTCGCGAAAGCCTGATGCACCGCCTGTTCCGCCGGCGCACGCTGGAGGTGAGCACCGCGGTGCTCGACAACGGCTCCAGCAGCCAGCCGCGCTCGCTGCGCGAGCTGGCGCCGCTCGCCGACGTCGCCACCTGCGATGCGTTGATCCGTCGTCTCCTGCCGCAGGGTGCGCAGTGGCCGCCGGCCGGATGGGTGAGCCCGCACGGCTCGGCCTGGCTGCGCCTGTTGCTGCCTCGGCTGGTGTGGTGGCTGCCGGTGGCCGCGGCGGCCTGGGCCTGGGGCGGCGCCGGCGCACTGCGGGTGGTCGCCCTGTGGTTGCCCTGCGCGCTGCTGCTGAGCGTCCTGCGCGCGCGCTTTGTCGGCCATGCCGTCGATGGCGTCTGCATCGCGGTGCGCGACGGCGCCCTGCGCCGGCAGTGGCGGGTGGCCGAGATCGGCAAGGTGCAGGGCCTGCGCCTGGGCCGCGGGCCGCTCGACCGCCTGTTCGGCACCTGCACCCTGCTGCTGGACACGGCCGGGGGCGTCGGCCCGGGTGCCCCGCTGGTGCTGCGCTGGCTGCCGGAGCGGGAAGGGCGGGTGCTGTACGCGCGGCTGACCGCCGAGGTGGTGCGGCGCGGCGACGCCTGGTGAACGGTGGCGTCGCGCCGGCTCGACGCCGTGCGCGGGGCGGGGCGGGGCTGCGCTGCGGCCGCATGCACGCGGCACAATGTCGCCCCCTGTCCGCCATGCCGGAGCCCGCCGTGAAGCTCGCCATCCTTTCGCGCAATGCGCGGCTGTACTCCACCCGGCGGCTGGTCGAGGCCGCGCGCGCCCGCGGGCACAGTGTGCGGGTGCTCGACCCGCTGCGCTGTTACATGCGCATCGCCGCCGACGGTTTCGACATGCACTACAAGGGCCGCCCGCTGGCCGGCTACGGGGCGGTGATTCCGCGCATCGGGGCATCGATCACCCGTTACGGACTGGCGGTGCTGCACCAGTTCGAGCTGATGGGCTGTGCCACGCCCAATCCGTCGGCGGCGATCGCCCGGGCCCGCGACAAGCTGCGTGCGCACCAGCTGATGGCGGCCGAGGGCATCGGCATGCCGGTGACGGTGTTCGGCGACAACCCCGACGACACCGCCGATCTGCTGTCGATGCTCGGCCCGCCGCCGCACGTGATCAAGCTCAACGAGAGCACGCAGGGCGCCGGCGTGATGCTGACCGAAAAGCCGTCGGCGTCGCGCAGCGTGGTCGAGGCCCTGCGCGGGCTGTACGCCAACTTCCTGGTCCAGGAGTTCATCGGCGAGGCCGAGGGCGCGGACCTGCGTTGCCTGGTGATCGGCGGCGAGGTGGTGGCGGCGATGCGCCGGCAGGCGCCGGCAGGGGATTTCCGCTCCAACCTGCACCGCGGTGGCAGCGGCGAGGCGGCCGTGGCCACGGACGAGCAGGTCGCCGTGGCGGTGCGCGCCGCCGCGGTTCTGGGTCTGGGCGTCGCCGGCGTGGACCTGATCCCGTCCCGCCGCGGCCCACTGGTGCTGGAGGTCAACGCCTCGCCCGGCCTGGAGGGAATTGAGCGTGCCACGGGCGTGGATGTCGCGGGAAAGATGATCGATCATGCCTCCAAAATGCATCAAGATCTGCCAATACCGCCGAAAAAGAAGCTTCCCCGCCAAGCGCCCACGGCGCCGGGCACCCCGGGTTAACGGCGTCTTAATTCCGCCGCGAGTAGCGTGTGCGGACCGAATTCTGCGCAATCCACTCCTCGTCAGGACCAGGCAGAACCGGTGATCGGGGTGATACCCACCTTGACCCGGGCGATGCGTGTCGCCCGGGTCTTTTTGTGCGCGCTGCCTGCATGCGTCCGTGGCAGGCCGGCCGCGCTCACCCGGCACTGGTCCCTTTGCCTGTCACCTGCATTGCCAGCGTGCGTGGTGCACGCAGGACGCGTCTGCAGGCGGCGTGCAGGCCTGCAGCACGCAGGCACGACACGCCGGCATGGCGCGCAGGCATAACATGCATAATCGGCCATTGCGGTGCGCGTACACGGGAACCGTCGGCGCCGTGCCCGGGTCGTACCCATCCCCCTCCGGAGCCTCGCACCCCATGCGCATCCTCGTGATCGAAGACAACCAGGACATCGCCGCCAACCTTGGCGACTATCTGGAGGACCGCGGACACACGGTCGATTTCGCCGCCGACGGCATCACCGGGCTGCATCTGGCCGTGGTCCACGACTTCGACGCGATCGTGCTCGATCTCAACCTGCCGGGCATGGACGGCCTGGAGGTCTGCCGCAAGCTGCGCACCGATGCGCGCAAGCAGACGCCGGTGCTGATGCTCACCGCCCGGGACAGCCTCGAGAACAAGATCGCCGGCTTCGACTCGGGCGCGGACGACTACCTCATCAAGCCCTTCGCGCTGCAGGAAGTGGAAGTGCGGCTCAACGCGCTGATCCGTCGCGGCCGTGGGGTGCAGACCCGGGTGCTGCAGGTGGGCGAGCTGGAATACAACCTCGATACCCTGGAAGTGCGCCGGCAGGACAAGATGCTGCAGCTCAACCCGACCGCGCTGAAGATCCTGCAGGCGCTGATGGAGGCGTCCCCCGCCGTGGTGACCCGTCAGGAGCTGGAGACCCGCGTGTGGGGCGAGGAGCTGCCGGATTCCGACAGCCTGCGCGTGCACATCCACGGCCTGCGCGCGGTGGTCGACAAGCCCTTCGACGTGCCGTTGATCCAGACCCGGCACGGTATCGGCTACCGCATCGCAGCCCCCGACCCGGGCGCCAATGCCGGCGCCTGAGCGGCCGCGGCGGGCGCGCCCGCGCGCGAAATACCGCCGGCGGCTGCGCAGCCGCATCATCCTGTCCTTCGTCCTGCTCGGCTTCGGCCTGACCGCGCTGATCGCGGCCAGCACGGTGTATCTGCGCAACCGCGTGGAGAACCAGGTGATCGCCGATGCGCTGGAGCGCAACAACAACCTGTTCGCGGAAGGCTACTACCGCAATCCCGATCTGCCCGGCATCCCGTTCGAGAAGATCCAGGGCAAGCAGTACAGCGCGCGCAGGATCGACCGTGTGCCGGAGGCGTGGAAGCCGCTGCCCGACGGCGTGCACGAGATCTCCGAGACCGACCCGCTCACTGGCCAGCCGCGGGTCTACAAGCTGGCGGTCCGCAAGGACGCCGAGTACTGGTTCTTCCTGGCCTACGACATCGCCGAAGAGCGCGAAAGCCAGGCGCGGCTGAACCGTGCGCTGATCGCCAGCGTGGCGTTCTTCACCCTGTTCTCCTTCATCGTCGGCTGGTGGTCGGCCTCGCGGGTGATGAGCCCGGTGTCCGAGCTGGCGCTGCGCCTGCGCCGGTCCGGACGCAGTGCCGAACCCGAATCGCTGGCGGTGCACTTCGCCGAGGACGAGGTCGGCGAGCTGGCGCGGGCGCTGGACGACTACGCCACGCGGCTGACCGAGGTGGTCAAGCGCGACCGCGAGTTCAACGCCGACGTCAGCCACGAACTGCGCACGCCGCTGTCGGTGATCCGCGGCGCGGTGGAGCTGATGCTGGCGCGGCCGGACATCGACGAGAAGACCCGTGGCCGCCTGTTGCGCATCCAGCGCGCGGAGCAGCAGTGCACCGATCTGATCGGCGCGCTGCTGCTGCTCTCGCGCAACGAGCGCGGCCACGGCGCGGCGGACGTGGGCCAGATCGCCGAACTGCTGCTGGACGCGCACCGCGGGCAGCTCGGTGGCAAGCCCATCGTGCTGCGGCTGGACGTGGAAGACGGGCCGCTGGTGGTGGACGCGCCGGAGTCGGCGGTGACCGTGGCGCTGGGCAATCTGATCGGCAATGCGGTCAAGTACACCCGCGAAGGCGAGGTGCGCGTGCGCGTGCGCCCGGGCGCGGTGGACGTGATCGACTCGGGCCCCGGCCTCAGCGCCGAGGATGCCGCGCGGCTGTTCGAGCGTGGTTACCGCGGCAGCCATGCCGAACACAGCCAGGGCGGCGGCATCGGCCTGTCGATCGTGCGCCGCCTGTGCGCGCTGTACGGCTGGCAGATCCGCATCGTCCCGGGCGAGGAAACGGGCGTGGTGGCGACGCTCTCGTTCTGAGCGGCAGTCTCGAACGCCCTTCCCACCGTAGGAGCGGCTTCAGCCGCGACCCGCAGCACGCGTGGTTCGCATCTGCCGTTGGTGTTGCCCGTGCTGCCGTGGGCTGTTGTCGCGGCTGAAGCCGCTCCTACGGGTGCCGGGGGTCGGGATGGTCTTCGCTGGAGGGGGACGCCTCCTGCAGCACCGCATGTCTGCGCCGGTCCAGCCGCAGGGACAGCACGTCCGGTCGCGAATAATGGCCCACCGGGTCGAAATTCTGCCGCTCGCGGTACACCGCGGCCGGGTCGAGATCGACGCAGAACACGCCTTCGCCGGCCTGCGGTTCGAGCAGCCACTGCCCGTCGGGGCCGGCCACCGCGCTGCCGCCGTCGGCGCAGACCTCGGGCAGGCGCTCGCGCAGCAGGGCCGCGTGCGGGTGCGAATCCGGAATGTCGCCGCGGCGCAGCGGCGCGCCCACGCTCACCACGTAGCTGCGCCCCTCGCGGGCGATGAAGCGGGTGATGTCCTCGGTATTGCGCCGGCTGCCCGGCCAGAGCGCGATATGCAGATCTTCGCCCTGCGCGGACAGCGCCGCGCGCGGCAGCGGCATCCAGTTCTCCCAGCAGTTCAGCGCGCCCAGGGTGAAGGGCCCGACCGGAAAGGTGCGCAGGCCCGCGCCGTCGCCCGGCGCCCAGACCAGCCGCTCCTCGTAGGTGGGCATCAGCTTGCGGTGCACGTTGCGCAGGGCACCGTCGGCGTCGATCAGCATCAGGCTGCAGTAGAGGCTGTGCCCACCGCGGTCGAGCGCGCGCTCGATGGTCCCCAGCACCACCCACAGTCCGCCTCGCCGCGCGGCGGCGCGGATCGGGTCCAGATCGCCGCGCTCCGGCACCACCGCCTGCGCGCAGTAGTGCGCGTACAGTGCCTTCTGCAGACCGCTTTCGAACCGCGCGCCGTCGGTGTGCTCCACCCAGAAGGGATAGCCCGGCAACAGCGCCTCGCCGAACGCCACCAGCCCCACGCCCTGCGCGGCGGCGGCGTCGATGGCGGCGACGATCTTGTTCGTGGTCGCCGCACGGTCCAGCCACACCGGGGCGATCTGGGCGAGGGCGATGCGTAAGGAGGCTGCATCGGTCATTCGATTCTCCCGGCGATATCAGGCTGAGCTCAGCGAAGGATCTATGTGTGCATTACGCGTAGACGCTTTCTTCGCATGCGTTCATTCGTAATATCCGAACGCGTTTCCAAAGATGAGCAAACCCGCCGGCCCGACAGGAACGCAGTAGATGTCCTCAGCTTTTTCGGCCCCACTGTAGAGCATCTTCCCGCTTGGCGTTTCTCCCCAGCCATGATGGACGAGATACGAAACGTACTCGGCGCATACATGCGGGCAGCGGGACACTAGGTCGCTTGCTTCCTACGGCGAGAGCCTGAATTGAGCAGTGGATCGTGGCCTAACGTGTGAACCAAGCAGTGGCCAAAGCGCGCAGCGATTCATGCGTCACCTTGAGTGAATATCTGGCACTCACCGATTGAGCTGAATGCATGAGTAAGGATAGAGGCAGTTCTGGCCGCCCAGCTCCTTGCATGCGTTGACGTTGAGCGCATCCGCGACTTCTCGACATGAGGTCCCATCATCAGCGAAACCGTGGACGGTGATCACGTGATCTTTCGGGTTGCCCATCTTGATGACCCCGTAGTCGGGCGATGACCCGACCTTGTTCTCGGCGAAGAAGCGCTTCGGAGCATCGAGCGGACTCAGCTTATCGTTACTACAAGCAACGATAAGGGCTACGGCGATCATTGCTGTCAATAACTTTGACATGAAAATTTCCTGTCAACGCTAACACTCGATCACATTCACCGCCAACCCACCGCGGCTGGTTTCCTTGTACTTGTCGCGCATGTCGCGGCCGGTCTCGCGCATGGTGGCGATGACCTTGTCCAGCGAGACCTTGTGCTTGCCGTCGCCGCGCAGGGCCATGCGGCTGGCGTTGATCGCCTTGACCGCGCCCATCGCGTTGCGTTCGATGCAGGGGATCTGCACCAGGCCGCCGATCGGGTCGCAGGTCAGGCCGAGGTTGTGTTCCATGCCGATTTCCGCGGCGTTCTCGACCTGGCCGGGCGTACCGCCGAGCGCGGCGGTCAGGCCGGCGGCGGCCATCGAGCAGGCCACACCCACCTCGCCCTGGCAGCCGACCTCCGCGCCGCTGATCGAGGCGTTTTCCTTGTACAGGATGCCGACCGCGGACGCGGTGAGCAGGAACTCGAACACACCGGCCTCGCCGGAGCCCGGGCAGAAACGGTCGTAGTAATGCAGTACCGAGGGGATGATGCCGGCGGCGCCGTTGGTGGGCGCGGTGACCACGCGGCCGCCGGCGGCGTTTTCCTCGTTGACCGCGAGCGCGTACAGATTCACCCAGTCCAGCACGGTGAGCGGGTCGCGCATCGCGGCCTCGGGGCGCGAGGACAGTTCCGCATGCAGGCTGGGCGCGCGGCGGCTGACGTGCAGGCCACCGGGCAGGGTGCCGGTCTGGCGGATGCCGCGCGCCACGCAGGCCTGCATCGCGTCCCAGATCTCGCGCAGTCCGGCGTCGATGGCCGCGTCGTCGCGCCAGGCGCGCTCGTTCTCGCGCATCAGTGCGGCGAAGCCGCGGCCGGTGCGCGCGCAGTGCGCCAGCAGTTCGGCGCCGCTGGCGAAGGGGTAGGGCAGTTCGGTGGTGTCGGCCACGATGCGGTCTTCCGCCGCTTCGTCCTGATTGACCACGAAGCCGCCGCCCACGGAGTAGTAGTCGCGGCTGGCGATTTCGGCGCCGGTCGCGTCGTAGGCCGCGAAGCGCATGCCGTTGGTGTGGAACGGCAGCTTCTGGCGCTTGTTCATGATGAGGTCGCGCTTCTCGTCGAAGGCGATCTCGTGCCTGCCGAGCAGTCGCAGGCGGCCTTCGCCCCGGATGCGCACCAGCGCGGCGGGGATCACGTCGGGGTCGATCTCGTTCGGCCAATGGCCCTCGAGACCCATCAGCACCGCCTTGTCGGTGCCGTGGCCGCGGCCGGTCAGCGCCAGCGAGCCGAACACCTCGGCGCGCACCCGCGCGGTGCGCGCGAGCTGGCCGGGTTCCTCCAGCCAGCGGCGCACGAACCGGCTGGCCGCCCGCATCGGGCCCACCGTGTGCGAGGAGCTCGGGCCGATGCCGATCTTGAACAGGTCGAAGGTGCTGACGGCCACGGTTGCGCTCGCATGCGGGAAGGATGGATGCAGGCTTCGCGCATCATCGCCGCGTCGCCCGTATCGGGGCGACTATGGTAAGCCTCCGCCGCCGCCGCGGACGACGCCGGCGTATGGACCGCGCTCGTATGGACCGCGCTCAGCCGCGCAGCGGATGCCAGGCGTTGGTGATCGAGGGCATGTCGATCTCGCACGTGGGGCTGCGCGCGAGCAGCGACCACCTGGCTTCCCGCATGAAGGCTTCCGCGCGCGCCTTGTCGACCACACGGGCGTGGATCGTCGCCTTGTAGGCGTACTGGCCGCGCGAGGACTTGCGCCGCTTCCACACGACCTTGTAGACATCGATGCCGGCCTTCAGCTGGTCGGGCCGATTGTCCAGGAAGGCGGCATTCCAGCCATCCAGATTCGAGAGCTTGTAGCCGACGCGCAGCGCCCACTTGAAGGTCGGGACGCGTGGTGTGTCGGCGGTGCTGGTGTTCGGTCGCATGGTTCCCCCCGTGAGGTGATCGAGCTGGATGTGTGGTGTGGTGCCCGTCGAATCGAATGTAGGGCGGTCCGGGCGCCGGGCGCGGGTCTCTGCGGTGCCGGCACGGGGTCTATGATGGGTCCCCGCATGCCACCGGCCCCCGTCCCGCCATGTCCGACCCCGTTTTGTCCCCTCCCGCCCCGTCCCGCTTCGTGTTGTTCCAGCGCGACGACTGCCATCTCTGCGATCTGGCGTTGGATGTGCTGGCCCGGGCGGAACTTCCGGAGTTCGACAGCGTGTTCATCGATGGAGATACGGACTTGGAGGCGATCTACGGCCATCGCGTGCCGGTGCTGCGGCGCGGGACGGACGGTGCCGAGCTGGAGTGGCCGTTCGATGCGGCGGCCGCGCGCGATCTGGTCGGAGGGGCGGAATGAGCGTGTCCCGTCGCCTGTCATGGCGCATCCCGCTGCTGCTGGTCGCGGCGGCGGGCGTGCATGCCGGCTGGTCGGCCGAGGCCGACCCGGAGCGGCCGCTGCGCGAGATGCACGAACGACATGTCCTGCAGTTCATCGGCAGCAACGGTTTCGGCGTCGAACGGCTCATGGCCATGGCCGAGGACGAGGAAGGCCTGCATTACGGCAAACCGGTGGCAGGCACGGAGTGGCTCATCAGCGAATTGGTATTGATCGGCGTCGCCATGCACGACCCGCCGCGGGCGTTCGGCGGCAAGTTCGGGACATGGGTTCGACACCAGCCGGACGAGGGCGGGAGCTGGATCGCCGATCCGGCCGCCGCCGATGGCCGCGCACTGACCACGGCCGAACGCGAGGCGCTGGGTGCGCTGCAATCCGGAAGGGAGCTTGTGAGCTTGCCGGAGGGCAGGGGCCTGCGCGTGACCGGCGCGATCCGCGCCGGGAGCGAATGCCTGGGGTGCCATCGCGACAAGCGCGCAGGCGACCTGCTGGGGGCGTTCGCGTACCGGCTGCGGCCGCAGCGCTTCGAGCTTCCGCCACCGTCACCCGCACAGCGACAGGTTCGCTAGCGCTTGCGGACCCCGGCCGGAACGGTGCGAGCGTCTGCGGTGCTGTTGTCCGCTGCGCGTCCGCCGACGGCGCGGTTGTTCACGGTGCGGCTGTCTGCGGCGCGGCCGTCTGCGCCTTGAACACGACCTTCGTGCCCACCTTGATCTCGTTCGGGATCAGCGTGGTATCCGCCCAGTCGCCGCCGCCCACCTCGAAGTCCAGACGCTTGACCACCGCGCCGCCGACCAGGGTCGGGTTGGCGCCCGGCGTCCAGGTGAAGGTGAAGGTGACCGGCTTGCCGATGCCGCGCAGGGTCAGGGTGCCATCGGCGGCGTAGCGGTTGTCGCCGAGCGCGCGGAAGCGGGTGGCCACGTAGCGCGCCTGCGGGAAGGCGGCGCTGTCGAAGAACGCGCTGCCGCGCAGTTCGCCGTCGTAGTCGTCGTTCTTCGTGGTCGCCTTCGCCACCGGGATGGTCACGTCCAGGCGGGCGTTGTCCAGATCGGCCGGGTCGAAACGGAACCGGGTCTGGAAACCGGGAAACTGCCCGTGGAACGCCTCGCCCTGGTAGCTGCCGCTGAAAGTCAGCGCGGAACCTTCGCTCTGTACGAAGTCGGCGGCGAGGGCGCCGGAGATACAGGCCGACAACGCCCCGATGGCGAGCAGCAGCGCGGCGGTGGTGCGTCGGTACGGACGGAAGCGGGGAGAAGGCATGGCGGGTTCCCGTGTGATCGGTGCGGAAGATGGCATGGCCGGAGTGTGCGCGGTGCGTGCGTGTCGTGCGTGGACGGGCGAGGCTGGCGTGGCCGCGTCAGTCGCCGCCGGCATCGCCTGCCGTGCTGCGCCTGCGCGCCGGCAGCATGCGGCGCAGCGTGTCGTCGCCGACGAACAGGTGGTGATAGAACGCCGCGGCCGCGTGCAGCGCCACCAGCAGCATCAGTGCCCAGAACAGCAGTTCGTGCACCTCTTCGGCCACCTCGTGCAGGTCGTGGCTGCGCTCGACGATGTGCGGCAGGTTGAACAGGCCGAACCACTGCAGCGGAAAGCCGGATGCCGAATTCAGCACCCAGCCGCTGAGCGGGAGGGCGAACAGCAGCGCGTAGATCGCCAGATGGGTGAGCCCGGCGAGGCGGTGCTGCCAGCCCGGTGCGCCCGGCACGGGCTTCGGTGCGCCGGCATACAGCCGCCACAGCAGCCGCAGCGCCACCAGCGCGAGGATGGTGATGCCCAGCGACTTGTGCAGGGCGTAGATGCGGATCTTGTCCGGGCCGTTGGCGAAGTCTTCCATGGTCAGGCCGATGGCGGCCATGACCGCGATCAGCAGCACGATCAGCCAGTGCAGGCTCTGGCTGACCGCGCCCCAGCGCTCGGGCGTGTTCTTGATCGTCATGCGATGGGGTCCTGGGTGTGGGGGCGTGTGCTCATGTGATTGCTCGCGTGCGTGTCCGTGGGCGTAGGCGCAGGTGCAGGCGTCTGTGGCGAGGCGGCGGGTGCCTCCGGCTGCGGGGCAGGCGCCGGTCTCGCGTCGTCGTCGGTCTGGTCGCGGCTGCGCGTGGCCTCCAGCTCGATCCGCAGCTCCACCGCATCGCCGATCACGCTGGGCCAGGCATCCACGCCGAACGCGCTGCGGCTGAGCAGCGCCGTGGCGGAGAAACCGACCGTGCGCCGGAACGGCGGCAGCGGGTGGCGCTTGGCGGCGTTGAGCACGGCCTCCAGCACGACCTCGCGCGAGACGCCGTGCAGGGTCAGCATGCCGTGTACCCGGGCGCGGCCCTCGCCCAGCGGCTCGATGCGGGTGGAGACAAAGTGCGCGTCCGGATGCCGCTCGGCATCCAGCAGATTGCGCGCGAGCGTGGCCTTGTTCCACGCCGCGTCGCCGAAGTCGAGGCGTGCGATCGGGATGCGGGCATCGACCGACGCGCTCGACCAGTCGTCTTCGTCGAAGCGCAGCCGACCGCTGGTGCCGGACACGGTGCCGAGTGCCTTGGAGAACCCGGCATGGTCGACGGCCAGCAGCACCCGGGTGTGGACCGGGTCGATGTCGTAGGCGACCGGTTCGGAGGCCTGCGCATGCGTGCCGATGGCCAGCAGGGCGCAGAGCATGGGCAGCGCCCAGGTGCGCACGGGCGCGGACGACGATGGGGCTGTGCTGACGCCTGACGGACGCATGCCGGCCTCGCTGCGGTGGGGTGCGGTCGATTCTAGGCCGATCGGGCTGGATGGACAGCGCTCCGGTATGCAACGCTTCATCATGCGCCCAGCGGGGAGCGTGTGTGCCATGGACTGCAGGCCGGCACTGCGACGGGTCGTAGCGTCGGGACACCACAAGGAAGAATGGGGACGGACAGGATGCGCAGCAGGGCCAAGGTCGCGATGGAGCCCGGGGCGGGGAGCCGCGGAGGCATGCAAGGCGGGGGCCTGAGCCACCGGGGTCTTTGGCGCGCGTTCGCGCGACGGCGCGTGCGTGGCTGCCAGGCGCTGTGTCTGGGCATCGGGTGTGTACTGTCTGCGACGGCGCTCTGCGCGGCCGAGGCCGTGGGTGAGGGCGGTTCCGCGGACAACGCGGCGCCGGTCGCGCCACCCGTTGCACAGGCACTCCCGCAGGCGGTATCGACGGAGGGGCCCAGCCTGCGGTTTTTCGGCAGCGCGTACGGGCTGAGCGACAAGATCAACGACATCGCGCTGGATTCGACCGGTGTGCTCTGGGTGGGCACCGTCGATGGGCTGGGCCGCTATGACGGGCGCGGCTTCACCTTCCTGCGGCGCGTGGCCGGTGCGCCCGACAGCCTGCCGGACAATGCCATCGCCGCCCTGCACGTCGATGCGAATGATCGGGTCTGGATGGCCACCTGGGGTGGGCTTGTGCGCTACGACCCAGTGCAGACGCGGGTCTCGGCGCTGCCGCCCTCGCCCGGCGCCGAGGACTGCGGCGATGACGTGCTCGCCCTGGCCGGCGCCCCGCTGGTTGCTGACGACCCCTACGTCTGGACATTGGGCGTCGAAGGCCGGCTGTGCGTGCTGGATGCTGACGGGAATGCACGCAGGCTCCTCGCCCGCGATGGCGCAGCCCCGGTGTCGGACGCCTTTCAGCCAATAGTCATGGTCCTGGAACGCGCCGACACCGCGTTGATCGGCGGTATCGGGGGGCTGCTGCGCGTGCACATCGGTCGCGATGGCCGTGCCAGCGTGGAGCGCATTCTGCAAAGCACCGTGAGACAGCTCACGCGCGATGCGAGTGGCTCGGTGTGGATCGGCTCCGCCAACGGACTGTTGCGGATGACCAGGGGCGGCGTTCCCGAGGCTGCGCACATCGCGCTGCCGGAGCGCGGCAGATATGCCCATGCGCTGCATCTGCGCAATGGCGATCTGTGGTTCGCACAGCTCGATGGCGCGCATCGGCTGCGCGGCCGTGCATTGACGAAGCTGGACTCGCTGGGCAGCGTGTACATGCAGCTCGAGGACCGGGAGGGTGGCGTGTGGTTCGTCACCTTCAACCGCGGCCTGGCCTATCTGCCCCCGGATCATGTGCGCTTCGCCTCGCTGCCCCTGGCTGGGCGGGAGGTGGTGGACATCGCGGTCGGACCGGCTGGCGTCGACACCGCCGGCACGGTCTGGCTGCTCGACAAACACGCCCTGCACCGGCTGGGTCCAGCGGACGCCGGCCTGTCGCTGCTGCCCACGAAGGGGGTGCGCCTGGACGCGTTGGAGGTCGACTATCCGATGTCGCTGGCCAGCTGCGGCGATGTACTGTGGATCGTCGACGGGAGAGGCGCGGTGCGATACATGCCGGACACCGGCGCGCATCGGCGCGTGATCGTCCGCGACGTCGATACATTGGCCCGGCCCGTGTCCTTGGTGTGCGATGCGGACGACCGCCTGTGGATGGCCCTGCTTGGCGGCGGCATCGCGGTCCATGCGGAGGGCGGGCGCGAGTTGTTCTCCATCCCGCCGGAGGAGGTGTATGGCGCACGGGTCGACAATTTCGTCGATCCGGTGCGCGGCCCGGATGGCCGGTTCTGGGCGTTGGTCCCCGACGCGGTGCTGCGTTGGGACGGCCGCCGTCTGCGGCGCATGCCGTTGGCCGCAGGCGAGGACGCGCATGCGATGGCGTTCGCGGCGGATGGTTCCCTGTGGGTCGCGCGTTTCGGTGCGCTGGAGCGTTATCTGTACGGCCAGGGTGCGCTGCGACGGGTGCGGCGGATCGACGGCGACGACGGGCTGCCCGCGTTGGAGGTGCGCGGCCTCATTGCCGGCGACGGGCGCGTGTGGGCGACCACCCTGCGTGGCCTGCTGCAGGTGGATACGCGTCTGGGCCGTGCGCGCCTGTACGGGATGCAGGACGGCCTGCCGGATATCGACTTCACCATGAACGCTCCCCAGCGTGCAGCACAGGGGGCCGCGGTGGCGCTGTCGACCGTCGGGCTGGTGCGTTTCGATCCCGACTCGGCACTGCCCGAAGCGATGCCTTCGCCGCTGCACTGGAGCGCGCTGCGTCTGCGGCGCGGCGAAGACGACATCGTCGTGGATCCCGCGCAGCCGCTCCGCCTGCTGCCCGGCGACCGCGACCTTCGGGTGGCCGTGCGGTTGGCCACCTTCTCCGCCCCGGCGCAGCATCGCTATGCCTTCCGTCTTGATGGCTACGACCCGGACTGGGTGCATCAGGACGGTGAGCAGGAGGCGAACGCCGGCGAACGGGTCTTCTCGCAGCTCGCCCCCGGGCGCTACACGCTGGAGGTGCGTGGCCGGAATGCCGCCGGCGCCTGGTCCACGCCGCTGCGGCTGCCGATCGAGGTGCTGCCGCCGTGGTGGCGCACCGGCTGGGCGACGTCGCTGGCGGTGCTGGTGGGTATCGGCGCCATGCTCGTGCTCGCGCTGGTCCATCGGCGCCGGCTGCTGCGTCGGCACAGCTATCAACTGGCGCGCCAGCGGCGCGATCTTGCCGAGGAGGCGTCGCTCGCCAAGAGCCGGTTCCTGGCCGATCTCGGCCACGAACTGCGCACGCCGATGACCGGTGTGCTGGGCATGGCGGAGTTGCTGCACCATTCGTCGCTGGATGCGGCACAGCGCGGGCGCGTGCATGCGATCCGCCGCGCCGGCGAACACCTGCTGAGCCTGGTCGACGAAGCGCTGGATCTGGCGCGGATCGAGGCCGGCCGCCTGCATCTGCAGCAGGCGCCGTTCTCGCTGCGCGCGATGCTGGCGGAAGTGCAGGCGCTGATGACGCCGCAGGCCGAGGCCAAGGGGCTGGATTTCGTGCTGCAGACCACGCCCGATGTGCCCGATGCGCGTCTCGGCGATGTCCAGCGTGTGCGCCAGGTGCTGCTCAACCTGCTCGGGAACGCGCTCAAGTTCACCGCGCGCGGCCAGGTGGCGCTGGTGGTGGTCCCCGCGCCCGCCCACCTGCATGCCGATGCGCTGCATCTGTGCGTGCGCGATACCGGCCCGGGCATGACCGCCGAACAGTGCGCGCGCCTGTTCCGTCGTTTCGAACAGGCCGAGGGCGTGCGCACCGCCGCACGCTACGGCGGCACCGGGCTGGGGCTGGCGATCAGTCGCGAACTGGTGCAGGCGATGGGCGGAGAGATCGGGGTCGACAGTGCGCCCGGCGTGGGCACGGACTTCGTGGTGCTGCTGCCGCTGCAGACCGATCCGTCCGAGCCCCGCCTGCCCATGCCTGACGGGCAGCCCGTCGAGGCGCATGCCGGCATCGTGCATGCGTTCGACACCGATACGGGTACACAGACGGATGCCGACGCGTCGGCACCGCATGCCCTCGCCGTGCTGCTGGTCGAAGACGATGCCGTCGTGGCCGAGGTGGTCACCGACCTGCTGCGTCTGCGCGGCCACCGCGTGGTCCATGCCGCGCACGGGCTGGCCGCGCTGATGAAGTGTGCGGCCGGCGCGTTCGATCTCGCCCTGATCGATCTGGACCTGCCCGGCATCGACGGCTGCGCGCTGGCCGCGCAGCTGCGCGCCAGCGGTTTCGACGCGCCGATGCTGGCGATCACCGCCCGCGCCGACCGCGACGCCGAACCTCAGGCGCGCGCGGCGGGTTTCGACGGGTTCCTGCGCAAGCCGCTCAGCGGCGAGCGCCTGGCCGAGGCCATGGCTTCGCTGGTCCACGCGACACCGTCGTGCGGCCTCCGCCTGTGATGAGCCCGCGATGCGGCATGCCGTGCGAGATGACCGTCCGGCATGCGTTGCGATCCGCGGACCACACAGTGTGCTGCACTGCAGAACGGCCGTTCAGTCCGCGTATCGCGATCCGGCCGTCTGCGGCGCGACGCACAGTTCGTTCGATGGACGTATGCACGCTGCGCCTGTGCCGCAGTCGTCATTGCCGGGGCCGCGTGCGGATTTGAGACATCGCACGATGTCTGCGCACACCGCGCGTGCTCGACTCGCGCCCTGCCGACCCGCGCGCATCGCAAGGGTGGGGCGGCAGGGCGGCCCGGCGGTCGCCGCCGGAGCCGCATGCGTGAAATCCGGCGCCCGCCCGGCACCCACAATGCCCCGCCCCGCGCCGTGCCGGTTCGCAGGTTCGCTGTTCACCTTCACATCCTGCACATAAGGACATCACGCCATGAAGTACGCCGCCAGAATCGGTCTGTCCATCGCCTTGCTTGCCGCGGCGATGACCGCGCCCGCCCATGCCGCTGCCGAGCCGGGCTACGCCTGCAACGGCGGCACGCTCGGCAACTACGAGATCACATTCGACATCTCGGCCCAGGGCATCTTCTACACCTTCTGGGCCTGCACGCAATCCGGCTGGCAGGCCTACGGCAGTCTGTTCTGCGACCCGTGGGGCAATTGCAGCAGCGATTGACGCGGTCGGCCGAGAAGCGGACCGATCACGCGAAGCGGCGCTGCCGATGGCATGCGCCGCTCTTCTCGTCCGTGTCGGTGCGGATGGCGTCTGACCCGTTGCGAAGCGTGGGACCGATGCGGGCGATTCGGGGGGCGCCTTGCGATGCGGAGGCGCGGAAAGCGTCCCCGTGCGCGATGGCGGGCCTGGCCCGCCCCAGGGGTCACCGCGCGCTCATCGCATGCACCGCGTCCACCAGCACCGCCACATGGTCCGGATCCATGTCCGGCGACATGCCGTGGCCGAGGTTGAACACGTGGCCGTCGCGCGAACCGCCGTTGCCGGCGGCGTAGCTGTCGAGCGCGTGGCGGACCTGGGCGCGGATGGCATCGGGTGAGCCGTAGAGCGTGGCGGGATCCAGGTTGCCCTGCAGCGCGACCCGGCCGCCGGTGCGCCGCGCGGCGTCGCCCAGTTCGATCAGCCAGTCCACGCCCACGCCTTCGGCGCCGGAGGCGGCGAGGTCTTCCAGGTATGCGGCGTTGCCCTTGCCGAACAGGATCAGCGGGGTGCGTTCGGCGCCCTGTCCGCCATGACGCGCTTGCGCGCCATGATCGGTACGCTCCAGTTCCTTCGCGATGCGCAGCAGATACGGCAGCGAGAATTCGCGGTACATCGCCGGGCTGAGCACGCCGCCCCACGTGTCGAACACCTGCAGCGCCTGCGCGCCGGCGGCGCGCTGCGCGGCCAGGTAGGCGATCACCGCGTCGGTATTCACCGACAGGATGCGATGCAGCAGCTCCGGCGCATTCAGGGCCATCGCCTTGATCTTCGAGAAGTTGTCGCTGCCGCCGCCTTCGACCATGTAGCAGGCCAGGGTCCACGGGCTGCCGGAGAAGCCGATCAGGGGCACGCTGCCATTGAGTTCACGGCGGATCACCCGCACCGCGTCCATGACGTAGCGCAACTCGGTCTCCATGTCCGGCACGGCGAGTTTCGCCACGTCCTCGGCGGTGCGCACCGGGCGTTCGAACTTCGGGCCTTCGCCCTCGGCGAAATACAGGCCCAGGCCCATCGCGTCCGGCACGGTGAGGATGTCGCTGAACAGGATGGCCGCGTCCAGCGGGTAGCGGCGCAGCGGCTGCAGCGTGACTTCGCAGGCCAGGTCGGGGTTCGTCGCCAGGCCGAGGAAACTGCCGGCCTGCTTGCGCGTGGCGCGGTATTCCGGCAGGTAGCGGCCGGCCTGGCGCATCAGCCAGACCGGCGTGCGGTCGGTGGGCTCGCGGCGGAGCGCGCGCAGGAAGCGGTCGTTCTGCAGCCGGTCGTGGTGGGGCGTGTCGTGGCGGAGCGGGGTGTCGGTGCTCAAAGGGGAATGCCTGGCGATGGAATCGGAAGGAAGCGCGCTGCGGGCGCGCATGGGGCACGCGGTCCGCGGCAGCGGGGTCAGAGCGGCTCGCCGCGTGCGAACACCAGTTGGAAGCCTTTCTTCAGCGTCTGGTCGCGGGCGCGTTCGAGCGCCGCCATGGCGCTGGCGCGGTCGAGATACTGCTCGCGTCGCAGCTGGCTGCGGCCGCCCACCTGCCCGCTCTCGCGGACCAGGGTCCAGCCGCCGAGCAGGTCGGTGTCGAGCTGCAACTGCACGAAGCGCGGGGCTTCGGCACCGTCGGGGCGTTGTTGCAGATAAAGTCGCATGGCGCGGGATTGTAGCCGGTCTGCAGCGGGTGGTCCGGGGGCTGCGCGGTGGCGCAGGCGCTCAGCCCTCGCGCAGCACCTGCAGCACCGCGTCCTCCGGAACGTCGGCGACCACCCGGGCCACGCCCGGTGCTTCCCAGAGCACGAAGCGCAGGCCGCTGGCCTGGGTCTTCTTGTCCAGGCGCATGCGTTCCAGCAACTGTGCGGGGTCGAGCCCGGGCGGAATGGCCACCGGCAGCTCGAACTCCTCCAGCAGCGACTGCAGCCGGCGTGCATCCGCGGCCGCGGCCATGCCCAGGCCCGCCGACAGACGCGCGGCCAGCACCATGCCCACCGCCACCGCCTCGCCATGATTCAGCGCGTCGCGGCCCACGCCGGCGTAGCCCTGTTCGGCCTCGATGGCATGGCCGAAGGTGTGGCCGAAGTTCAGCAGCGCACGCACGCCGTGCTCGAACGGGTCCTGCGCGACGATCGCGGCCTTGTGGTGGCAACTGCGGGCGATGGCGTCGACCAGCGGCGCGTGCTCGCGCGCCAACAGGGCGCCGCAGTGGCCGTGCAGCCAGTCCAGGAACGGGGCGTCGGCGATGGCCCCGTACTTGATGACTTCAGACAGGCCCGCGCGCAGCTCCCGGTCCGGCAGCGAGTGCAGCGTGCTGATGTCGGCGAACACCGCACGCGGCGGGTGGAAGGCGCCGACCAGGTTCTTGCCCTGCGGCAGATCCACCGCGGTCTTGCCGCCGACCGAGGAGTCCACCATCGCCAGCAGCGTGGTGGGCAGCTGGATGCAGTCGATGCCGCGCATCCAGCATGCCGCGGCGAAGCCCGCCAGGTCGCCGACCACGCCGCCGCCCAGCGCGAGGACGCAGGCGTCGCGGGTGGCGCCGAGCGTGGTCAGCGCGTCGATGGCGCGGGTGAAATTGGCGAGGGTCTTTTCCTGTTCGCCGGGCGCCAGCACCAGCCGTTCGATGCGCAGGTCCGGGCGCACGTTGTGCAGGCTGATCTCCACCTGGCGCGCATACAGCGGCGCGACATGCCCATCGCTGACGATCAGTACGTGGCGCCCGCGGATGCGCGAGGCGAGGGCGATGCCGTCGTCCAGCAGGCCGGGACCGATGGCGATGCTGTAGGGATGTTCGCCGGCGACGGCGACGCTGCGATGCAGGTCCATTGCGGTCAAGATGCGTGCTCCTGGTGGGGCGTGGGGATGGGGGGCGCCTGCAGCGCCAGCGTCCAGCGGTCGCGCAGCAGCACCGACAGTCGACCGCAGGCATCGCCCAGCGAGCCGGCGCGCGAGACGAAGCGCAGGTCGGCCACTTCGGCGTACAGCGGCGCGCGCTCCTCGGACAGGCGGCGGAGGACGGCCTCGCGGTCGGGCACCGCCAGCAGCGGGCGCTTGCGGTCGCGGGCCAGGCGCTGCAGTTGGGTGTCCACGTCCACGTGCAGATGCACCACATAGGCACGTGCACGGATCGCCGCACGGTTCTCGGCATCCAGCACCGCGCCACCGCCGGTCGCCAGCACCAGTCCCTCGCCGGTCAGCAGCGCCGCCAGCGTGCGACGCTCCATCGCACGGAACACCGCCTCGCCATCGCTGGCGAAGATGGCGGGGATGTCGCGTCCGGCCTCGTTTTCGATGGCCTGATCCAGATCGACGAAGCGCAGGCCGAAGCGCTCGGCCAGCCGCCGTCCGAGCGCGCTCTTTCCCGCACCCATCGGGCCGACCAGGACGAGATTGGGCGCCGGATTCATGCACGCGATCTTAACAGTCGGTTCCGCGATGAGGCGTAGGGTGGATCGGCGGCGCCGTGCCGCGATGCGGAGGAGGATGCGTCATGTCGATCGCCAAGGTCATCGAGATCAATGCCTCGTCGCCCACCAGCATGGAAGACGCGGTGAAGACCGGCCTGAAGAAGTGCGCGAGGTCGGTGAAGAACATCAAGGGCGCGTGGGTAAACGAGATCAAGGTCGTCACCGACGACGATGGCACCGTCAACGAGTGGCGGGTCAATCTGAAGGTGAGTTTCGTGGTGGAGTGAGCGTCGCGCGGCTGCCGGCGTCTTCGGCATGCCCCGGCGCGAGGTGCGGGTCCGCCTTCGCGCCCACGACCCGCCTCTGCCGGTCCAGCAGCAGGCTGCGCCACGCCAGCGCCGGCAGGGTGGCCAGCGCCCGCCGGCTCACCCGCTCGAAGTGCTGCACGAACCGTCCCACCTCCGCGCGGCGCATCGCCCGCGCCGCCAGGTGCGGGCGGGCCGCGGACAGCGCGCGTTCCTGCTGCCAGCGCCAATGCGTCACGATCTCGAAGGCTGGCGGCTGCAGCCACAGCGGTGGCCCGAGCCGCGCCCACAGCGCCGGGTAGTCGCGGCCGAGCGCGGTGTTGCACCAACTGCGCCAGATCGCGTCCGGGTCTTCCTCGCGTTCCAGCGCGTTGAGCGGCACGGCCAGCGCCGCGGGGTCTTCGGCCGGCACATGCAGGCACCAGCCCTCGAACAGCACCAGGTCCACCGGCCCGCTGCGTGGCCAGCGCGAAGGCGGCAGGCGGGTGTCGCGCAGCTTGTCGAAGCGCGGCAGGTGCACCTCCGCGCCGGTGGACAGCGCATCCAGGGTGTCGCAGGCAAGGCCGACATCGTGCGTGCCCGGTGGGCCACGCCGGGCGAGCCGCGGGTGCACGCCGTACGCGAGACGGGCGCGCTCGCGACGGCCCAGATACACGTCGTCGATCGACAGCACCGCTGTACGCAGCCCGCGCGCCCGTGCCGCCGCGGCCAGCTGCGTGGCCAGGGTCGATTTGCCGCTGCCCTGCAGGCCGGCAATGGGCAGGATTCCGCGCCCCTCGGCGAGTGCCCCATCCAGCAGCGTCTCCACCAGCGCGGGCGGAAACCCATGCATCGCCTGGGCATGTGGAGCGAATTTGATCGAAGTCGGATGCGCGGCGCGGGCCATGCGGCCACAATAGCTCCATGAACACGCCTGCCAACACCACGCCCAACGAGACCGCCCCCGCGACCGGACCCTATGCCGAGGCGCTGGCCACCTTCGACGATCTGTTCGCCCAGGCACAGGCGCTCGGTTTCCCCGACCCCAATGCCATGACCGTGGCCACCGCCGACGCCGACGGCCGCCCCTCCGCGCGCATGGCCCTGCTCAAGGGCCACGACGAGCGCGGCTTCGTCTTCTATACCAATCTCGAAAGCCGCAAGGGCTGCGAGCTGGCCGCCAACCCGCAGGCCGCGCTGCTGTTCTTCTGGAAGGCGATGGGCGAGGACGGCGTGCAGGTGCGCATCGAGGGCGCGGTGGAACCGGTGAGCGCGGAGGAGGCCGATGCCTATTTCGCCAGCCGCCCCCGCGACAGCCAGCTCGGCGCCTGGGCCTCGGACCAGTCGCGCACCCTCGACAGCCGCGAAGCCTTCGACGCCCGCTTCGACGAAGCGAAGGCCCGCTTCGACGGCAGCGACGTGCCCCGCCCCCCGCACTGGGGCGGCTTCCGTGTGGTCCCGCGCGTCATCGAATTCTGGTACGGCGCCCGCTATCGCCTGCATGTGCGGCATGTGTACGAGCGTGGGGCGGATGGGGCGTGGGGGAAGCGGATGTTGTTTCCGTGAAACCCGATGTCCGAGTGCGCGTCGCGACGGTTGTCGACGCGGCCGCGTGGGGGAGCATGCGCCGGGCGCTGTGGCCGGATGCCGACGATGCCGATCGCGAGGAACAGCTCCGGCTCGCCAGCGGTCCTGAAGATCGCGCGATCGCGCTGCTCGCCGTCGACGCGGATTCGGGCGAAGCGGTCGGGTTCGCGGAAGCGAGCATCCGCCGGGAGTACGTCAACGGCACAGAGACTTCACCCGTCGGTTTTCTCGAGGGCTGGTACGTACGGCCGGAGTGGCGTGCATCCGGGGTGGGCCGGATGCTGGTGATGGCGGTGGCGGCGTGGGTCCGCGACCGCGGCTGTCGCGAGCTGGCATCGGATACCTGGCTGGACAATCCAGCGTCGCAGGCCGCGCATCTCGGGTGCGGCTTCGAGGAGACCGAGCGCGTGGTGTACTACCGGATGCAGCTGGGGATGCCACTGGAATGAACGCAGGCCCCCAACGCATCGTCTGCCTCACCGAAGAACCCACCGAAGTGCTCTACGCGCTCGGCGAGCAGCAGCGCATCGTCGGCATCAGCGGGTTCACGGTGCGGCCGGCCATCGCGCGGAAGGAGAAGCCCAAGGTCAGCGCCTTCACCTCGGCCAAGATCGGCGAGATCCTGAGGCTGGAGCCGGATTTCGTGGTCGGCTTTTCCGACATCCAGGCCGAGATCGCCTCCGCGCTGATCAAGCATGGCGTGGAGGTGTGGATCAGCAATCACCGCGGAGTGGACGGGATTCTCGACTACATCCGCCGGCTCGGGGCGCTGGTCGGCGCGGCGGAGAAGGCGAACGCCTACGCCGACGATCTGCAGCGTGGGCTGGAGGCCATCGCCGCGCAGGCCGCCATGCTGCCGCGGCGGCCGAAGGTGTATGTCGAGGAGTGGGACGACCCGTTGATCAGCGGCATCCGCTGGGTGTCGGAGCTGGTGGCCATCGCCGGCGGCGACGATGTCTTTCCCGAACGTGCGGCGTCGTCGCTGGCGAAGGGGCGCATTCTCGAGGACCCGGACGAGGTGGTGCGGCGGGCGCCGGACCTCATCCTGGGTTCGTGGTGCGGCAAGAAATTCCGGCCGGAGCGGGTGGCCGCGCGGCCGGGCTGGGATGCCATTCCCGCGGTGCGCGACGGGCAGCTGCACGAGATCAAGTCGCCGATCATCCTGCAGCCCGGTCCCGCCGCGCTCACCGACGGCGTGCGCGAGATCGCGCGGATCGTGCAGGCATGGAGCACGGCGCAGGGCGCCGAACCCCAGCCGTAGGAGCGGCTTCAGCCGCGACCGTCGGCCTGCGGGCGAGCCGTGGCCTCAGCGCGGCGGATTGAACTCGCGGACGAAGCGCAGGTTGATCGGGCCGCCGCCCTCGGGCGTGACCACCACATCGAAGCTCAGCGTCTCCGGTGGGCGAATGTCGAATGTCGCCACGTGATCGACCAGATCGCCCACGCGCTGCTCGCGCAGGGTCAGCGGTTCGGGCGCGCCGGTCAGGCGCGACACGGTGGCCGTGACCGTGGCCGGCGGCGAGCTGTCCGCGCCCTCGGGTCCGCGCCGCGCCGCGATCAGCACCAGCAGGCGGTTCTCGTCGCGGGTGATGCCGTAGCTCTGCGCCACCTGGTCGTTGAGCGTGGCGGTGCGCAGCACGTTGGCGCGCACGGTGGTGTCACCGACGGTGATGGTGGCTTCCTGCGGGGCATCGCCGATGGGCTGCACGGGCTTGGGCGCGTCGCCGCCGCCGCAGGCGGACAGCACGGCGGCCAGGGCCAGGATCGGCACCAGCCTGGATGCGTGGCGATGGCGGTGGTGGATGGATGGCATGGGACCTCCTGAAGGATCGATGCGATGACGGGATGACGCCGCGCCGCGGCCGTCGGATGCGGCCGTCGCGGCGAAGCGGCCGTGCCACGGGGTCTGCGGCCGGCGCCGGCGTCGTCCTGTGGCCTCAGTCGTTCGCCGCCGACAGCTGCCGGCCGCGTTCGGTCGCCGCGGCGATGGCCTTGTCGACCAGCGTGCGGAAACCGCCGGCCTCGAAGGTCTCGATCGCGGCCTGGGTGGTGCCGCCGGGCGAGGTGACCCGCCGGCGAAGTTCGGCCGGGTCTTCGCCGGATTCGGTCAGCATCCGCGCCGCGCCGAGCACGGTTTCGCGCACCAGCGTGGCCGCGGCCTCCGCCGGCAGGCCCTGGGCCACCGCGGCGGACTCCATCGCCTCGGCCAGCAGGAAGATGTAGGCCGGGCCGCTGCCGGAGGCGGCGGTGACCGCGTCCATCTGCGCCTCGTTCTCGATCCACACGGTTTTGCCGGCCGATGACAGCAGGATGGCGGCCTGTTCGCGCCCATGGGCATCCACTTCGTCTGTGGCGAACAGCCCGGTCACGCCCGCGCCGAGCAGGGCCGGGGTGTTGGGCATGGTCCGGACCACGGCGATGCCGCCGCCCAGCCAGCGCGCCAGTTGCGCGGCGGTGATGCCGGCGGCGATCGACACCACCAGTGGCCGTTCGGCCTGGGCGAGCGGCGCCAGTCCTTCGCAGACCTGGCGCATCACCTGCGGCTTGACCGCCAGCACCCAGACCGCGGCGCCGGTGGCGGCCTGCGCGTTGTCGGCGCTGGCGACGATGCCGAAATCCCGTGCCAGGCCCTCGCGCAGGGGTTCCACCGGCTCAGACACGCGGATGTCGCCGGTGGCGTGTCCGCGGGCGATCAGGCCGCCGATCAGGCTGCGGGCCATGTTGCCGCCGCCGATGAAGGCGGTCACGGCGGGGGGCGAGGGCATGGATTCAGTCTGGGTCATCGTGTCGCTCGGCAGGAAGGAGAGTGGTGGCGCTTGGTCAGGTCACGACGCGCATGCCGCGTGCGGCAGCTCGGAGAAGGGCGCCGGCCGGATCACCGTCTCGAAGCGGTGGTCCCGGGTGTACCCGTCGGACATGGGGCAAGGCGGTTGCGCCCGTCCATTCGGCGTCGAACGGCCCGGTGTCGTCGGCGCGGTCTTCGGGGCCGGGGTTGCCGGCGAAATGGATGCGGCCGTCGATCACGGTGCGCGTCCTCCGGCGGCGAGCCGTGGCCCGAACAGTGCCGTTCCCACCCGCACCATCGTCGCGCCCTCGGCGATGGCGAGCGCGAAGTCCTCGCTCATGCCCATCGACAGCGTGTCCACGCCGGCGTGCATGGCGGCGAGCGTGTCGAACAGCGCCCGCATCCGGCGGAAGGCATCGCGGCGGCGGCGCATGTCGGGCTCCGGGGCGGGAATCGCCATCAGCCCGCGCAGGGCCAGCCGGGGCTGTGCCGCGACAGCCGCGGCCAGCACGGGCAGGTCGTCGGGGCGGCAGCCGTGCTTGCTGGCCTCGTCGTCGATGTTCACCTGGATCAGCACGTTCAGCGGCGCCCGGCCCGCCTGGCGGTGATGGGCGAGGGCCTCGATCAGCTTCGGGCGGTCGACGGTCTGCACCCAGTCGAACGCGGTCGCGGCCTCTTTGGCCTTGTTGGACTGCAGGTGGCCGATGAGATGCCATTCGATGCCCAGCCCGGTCAGGGCCGGCTGCTTGGCGAGCGCTTCCTGCACGTAGTTCTCGCCGAAGCCGAGCACCGCATGCGTGCCTTCCAGGCCGCGCCAGAGTGCGGCGAGCGCGGCGATTTCCTTCGCACTGCGGGTTTTGCCCACCGCCAGCAGCCGCGGCCGGGTCCCGGCCACTTCGCCGGCCTCGCGCACGGCGTGCAGCACGCGGGCGAGGGTGGACGTCCCGGGGGCGGAGTGGGGGGCAGGCGGTTGGACGTCGGCGGGAGTGTGCATGCGGCGGGAACCACGAGGCGGTGACGGGAAGCGACGCGGCCACGATGCGGCACGAATGCGAACTGCGTCGCGGTTGTCGCTGGGGAGCTCCAGTGTAGCCGCACGCCTCCTCGCCAGCCGGGCGCGGCCTGGGGCTATACTCGCCCGGACCCCCTTCCCCATGTCCAGACGCACAACGCGGGAGCCTGCATGGATATCGCCGAACTGTTGGCCTTTTCGGTCAAGAACAAAGCCTCCGACCTGCACCTTTCGGCCGGCCTGCCGCCGATGATCCGGGTGGACGGCGACGTGCGCCGGATCAACATCCCCGCACTCGACCACAAGCAGGTCCATGCGCTGGTCTACGACATCATGTCGGACAAGCAGCGCCGCGACTACGAGGAATTCCTCGAGTGCGACTTCTCCTTCGAGATCCCCGGCCTGGCGCGCTTCCGCGTCAACGCCTTCAACCAGAACCGCGGCGCAGGCGCCGTGTTCCGTACCATTCCCTCCGAAGTGCTCACCCTCGAAGACCTGGCCACGCCGCCGATCTTCAAGGAGCTGATCGACCAGCCGCAGGGGCTGATCCTGGTCACCGGGCCCACCGGCTCGGGCAAGTCGACCACGCTCGCCGCCATGGTCGACCACATCAACAAGAACGAATACGGCCACATCCTCACCGTCGAGGACCCGATCGAGTTCGTGCACACCTCGCAGAAGTGCCTGATCAACCAGCGCGAGGTGCACCGCGACACCCACGGCTTCAACGAGGCATTGCGATCCGCGCTGCGTGAAGACCCGGACTACATCCTGGTCGGCGAAATGCGCGACATCGAGACCATCCGCCTGGCGCTGACCGCCGCGGAGACCGGCCACCTCGTGTTCGGCACCCTGCACACCAGCTCGGCGGCCAAGACCATCGACCGCATCATCGACGTCTTCCCCGCCGGCGAAAAGCCGATGGTGCGCTCGATGCTGTCGGAAAGCCTGCGCGCGGTGATCTCGCAGGCGCTGCTGAAGAAGGTCGGCGGCGGCCGCACCGCGGCGTGGGAAATCATGGTCGGCACCCCGGCCATCCGCAACCTCATCCGCGAGGACAAGGTGGCGCAGATGTATTCCTCGATCCAGACCGGCCAGAACTACGGCATGATGACCCTCGACCAGCATCTGCAGGACCTGGTCAAGCGCAGCCTGATCACGCGCAACCAGGCGAAGGGTTACGCGAAGGACAAGCGGCTGTTCGAGTGAGGCCCGGGCCGCGGGTTCGCGCTTCGGGATTCGGCCGCGCGCGGGCCCGCGATCGTCGCTTCCCGTCGCCCGAGTTTCGAATTCCGAATCCCCCACGCTCTCCAACAGCCTGAAGGCTGGTCATCCCGGAGTACGCCATGAGCAGCATCGACTTCACCTCCTTCCTCAAGCTGATGGCGCACCAGAAGGCGTCGGACCTGTTCATCACCGCCGGCATGCCGCCGTCGATGAAGGTCCACGGCAAGATCTCGCCGATCACGCAGAACCCGCTCACGCCGCAGCAGTCGCGCGACCTGGTGCTGAACGTGATGACGCCCTCGCAGCGCGAGGAGTTCGAGAAGACGCACGAATGCAACTTCGCCATCGGCGTGTCCGGCGTGGGCCGCTTCCGCGTGAGCTGCTTCTACCAGCGCAACCAGGTGGGCATGGTGCTGCGCCGGATCGAGTCGAAGATCCCCACGGTCGAAGAGCTGGCGCTGCCGCCGATCATCAAGACCCTGGCGATGACCAAGCGCGGCATCATCATCTTCGTGGGCGCCACCGGCACCGGTAAATCCACGTCGCTGGCGGCGATGATCGGCTACCGCAACATGAACTCGACCGGGCACATCATCACCATCGAGGACCCGATCGAATTCGTGCACAAGCACGAGGGCTGCATCATCACCCAGCGCGAGGTCGGCATCGACACCGACAGCTGGGACGCCGCGCTGAAGAACACCCTGCGCCAGGCGCCGGACGTGATCATGATCGGCGAGGTGCGTACCCGCGAGGGCATGGACTACGCCATCGCCTTCGCCGAAACCGGCCACCTGGTGCTGTGCACGCTGCATGCCAACAACGCCAACCAGGCGATGGACCGCATCATCAACTTCTTCCCGGAAGACCGCCGCAACCAGTTGCTGATGGATCTCTCGCTCAACCTCAAGGGCGTGGTCGCGCAGCAGCTCATCCCCACCCCCGACGGCAAGGGCCGCAAGGTGGCGATGGAGATCCTGCTCGGCACGCCGCTGGTGCAGGACTACATCCGCGAGGGCGAGATCCACAAGCTGAAGGAGATCATGAAGGAGTCGACCAACCTCGGCATGAAGACCTTCGACCAGGCCCTGTTCGAGCTGTACCAGGCCGGCGAGATCAGCTACGAGGACGCCCTGCGCTACGCCGACTCCCAGAACGAGGTGCGCCTGCGCATCAAGCTGGCCCAGGGCGGCGACGCCCGGACCCTGTCGGCCGGGCTGGACGGCGTGGAAGTGGCGGAAGTGCGCTGACCCCTCGCGCACCTCTGCAATGCCTTCAGGGCAGCACGTTGCCCGACCGCTCGCGCGCGGATGTGCACCGTCCTTGAAGAGGCGGTCGGCATCGGCCAGGCTGCGCGTGTTGGCTCTGTATGCGGCGCTGTGCCTGCTCGCGGCCTGTGATCGCCCGGCCGGGCACGCCCCCGCCGGGTCCGCGGATGGAACGCGCGCGCCGCCCCACGCGATGGATCTGTACGGCGGACTGTCCACGTTGGCTGCGGCCCCCGCGGCGGACACTCCGGCGCGGCTGGCGGCCTACCTCGACCGTCATTTCCCTGCGATGTGCGAAGCGGACACGCGCTTTTCCCTGGACCGGGTCTGCCAGACCCCGGGCGACCCCGGGGATTCCGACCCCTCCCCCTGGCCCGAGGTCCTGTTGGGCCTTGCGGGCGAGCGTGTGGTCGTCGTGGCGCTGACCCGGCCGGAAGCCCGCCTGGGCGCGCCGTGGTCCTGCGAGGCGCTGCCACCCATCGCCCCTGTCCGCCTGTGTTTCCTGCCCGATGCCGTGCCCGCAGACCGTGCGCGCTGGGCCGGGGAATGGGTGCGCTTCTTCATGGCGGCGGACTGACCTCTCGCCCGGCGGCGGGAGGGCATGTGGCCACCTGCCGCGGATCCGAAGCGGTGAGACGCCGCCCGTCCATCCTGTCTCCTCGGGCGGTCCAGCCTGCCGGGCATGCCCCGGCAGGCGCCGCTTGCCAAGCTCCGGGGGGCCGTGAAAGAGTGACGGCTCGCCCGGCACGTCAGTGCGGGCGAGAGCCGCCCACCGTGGCTCCCACAATCCGATCGATCGTATCCATATCAGAGGGTGTCATGGCTGATACGAGACTGCAGGCAGCGGCCACTGCCGAACCCAGCGAGGCGCCTTCGTGCGCACGCGACCGTCCGCGGTTCCTTCCGCGCGACAGGCCCGTGCCGCCCAGCGCTCGCCGTGTCTACAGGCCCCGTGTCGAAGCGTCGTATGGTCGATCCGACCGTCGGTCCCGCGCTTCGTCCGTCCGCGCCGCCCGCACCACCTGACCTGCCCGTCGTCACCGATCCCGCGCGCGGCCCTGGCCCCGGGGCCGCAGGCGGCCGCATCCGTCTCCGCAAGCGCTGCAGATGCCCGTCGACGGCAGGACGTGCGCCATGCGCTGAGCGTGGTGGACGACGACGCGGCACGGGCATTCCATCCGCTGCGCGTCGAGAAGATGCGGGGCGACACGAAGATCGGGGAGCGGATGCTCGAATTCGACCGAGTGTGATGGGCGCATCCATCGATGGATTTCTTTTGATTCGAGGCGGATACGCTTCAATACGATGAGGCATTGCGATGTTGGGTAAAGACAGAAATCACCGCGAGCAGGGCTATCTCGACCGCGGCCATGGCGGAGGGGCGAGCCTTGGGGGGTCGCGAGAACCGAAGTGCGGATCGAGGGCATTTCCGGCGATGGGTCGGCTGCTCACCTTGAGCGTAATGATTTTGCCTGTTGCTCTGCTGGCCGGCTGCGACGGCGGCGAGTCGGATCGGGTGTCGACGCCCGTATCTGTAGATGTGGCCACTGGCTCAGAAGCTCAGCGGGAAATGCCGTCAAACAATCCTGGAGAGAACGAAATGAGGCAGGAACTCAGTGCGAGGTTCGGGGACGACGGCGCCTTGCGGTTGCAGTCAGGAGCGCTCGAGATGTCGGTCGTCGCAGGCGCGTTCTGTCCGTTCGGGGATCACGTGCAACATTGTGAAAGTGGATGCGAAATCACCATCTCGCGCGGCGACGCCCCCCCACAGAAAATCACTCTTGGTTCGCTCTATCTCGACACGCAGGCAACCTTTCTTCGTGGATCCCTGGTTGAGGGGGAAGGCAAGGGACATAGTCTGGTCGTGACCGATGTCGATGGCGATGGGCAGGAGGATCTGATCGTGTGGACCGGTCTTGAGGGTGCGTATGGCGGGCCGTCCTACGATGTCTACCTCTACAGATCCGGCGGCGGCTACATCCACAGCCAGGAAATCTCGGATCTGACGCTTGGTGCGAGTGCGCTGTTCACCATCGAAGCCGGCCGGTTGAAAGTGCCTTCGAAGGACGGCTGCTGCTTCCATGCATACGACACTTACGAGCTGAGTGACGGCGTGCCGACGCTGATCGAACGCATCACCGAAGACAGTTCAGGCGAAGGCCCGCCCGTCGTGCGCACGCAGCGACTGGTGGACGGGGAGCTGAAGGAGGTGGCGTCGGAGGATTGATGAGATACGCCTGCCCTGTCTGGGACCGCAACGCGAAAGGTCCCGCGAGCCATCGCGCCACCGTTCGCGACACAACAAATTCAAACGACAAGCGAGTACACGGGAGTTCATCACATGAGTAGAGGAGACGGCCTCGGCAAAAGCACCGAGGGCTTCGGTATCACCCGCGATCAATCCGTCGAGCTGATCGTCAAGACCTGTCTGGAGTATGGCGTTACCGATAAGCGGCAGATCGCCTACATCCTGGCCACCGCGCAGCACGAAACCGGCAATTTCCGCGCCCCCGAGGAGGATTTCGGACGTTCGCAGGCGCGCAAGCTGGGCTATCGCGGCGGTGAGGATTTCTACGGCCGCGGTTACGTGCACCTGACGCACAAGGACAACTACGAGAAGATGGACCGGCTGCTCGGCCTGAACGGGGAGCTGGTGCGCAACCCCAACAAGGCGATGGAGCCGGAAATCGCCGCCAAGGTGCTCGTGCTGGGCATGCGCGACGGTTTGTTCACCGGTCGAAAGCTGGACACCTACATCGATTCCGACACCTACGACCCGTACAACGCCAGGCGCGTGGTCAACGGCATCACTCCGAGCAAGCCCTGGAGCGTCCAGGCCGCGAAAGACTGCAAGAGCTATGCAGAGGCATGGGAGCGCAGGGTGCCCGCGCTGGTCGAAAGCGTTCGCGCGAACGGCGTCGACATCGGCGGTGGTGCCCGGGTGCCGCCCGCCCAGCCTGCCGGTGCCGACGGGCAGCTCAAACGCGGCGAGGAAGGCCCCGAGGTCAAACGTGTGCAGCAGCGTCTGAACGACCTGGGTTACCGCGGCCCCGACGGTAAACCACTGGCCGAGGACGGCAAGTTCGGACCCGGCACCGAGGCTGCGGTGATCCGTTTCCAGCAGGAACATGGCCTGCAGGGCCTGGGTGTGGTCGGGCCGAAGACGCTCGCCGCGCTCGATGCCGCGGAAAAAGCCAGGGCCCAGGGCGGGCAGACGCAGGAGAGGCCGGCGCCGACGCCCGAGAAGCCCGAGCCGGCCAGCAAGGCGCCCGCCAGTCACGCGATCTACAGCGAGGCGTATCGGCACTTCCTGGCGTCCGGCAACAAGTTCGAGTACGGCCGTGGCGACATGACCCTCAACAACAAGGAAGGCAACGGCAAGACCGATCGCAGCCGTACCGAGCAGGATCTCGACGGCGACGGGCTGAAGGGCGTGGATTGTTCGTCCTTCGTCTGGCGCGGCCTGAAGAATGCCGGCTACAACGTGCCCAAGGAGCCCTTCAGCACGCATGCGCTGTTCAACGGCAGCCGGGTCACCGACTACGCGAAGAACAATTTCGCCGTGATTCCCGCCGCCGAAGCGAAGCGCGCGAACGGTTCGCTGCAGCCGGGCGACATCGTGATGTTCAAGGACAAGGACAGCGGCGGCCAGCACGTCGGCATCGTCAAGGGCTACGACGCCAAGGGCAACATGGAGTTCATCGGTTCGCAGGTCAGCACCGGTCCGGCGGCGGCGAAGGCCGGCCCGGGCAGTTACTGGAACGGTGGCGATTTCGAGATCGTCGGTGCACTGCGCGCGAAGCCGGAGTTCCAGGTGCGCGCGCCGTTGAACGGCACGCCGGACCTGCCGGCGGGCAACACGGCTCCACGGCCGACCCCGGCCGCGCCCACTGCGCCTGCCGCGTCCGCCGGCGCCGACGGCCAACTCAAGCGCGGCGAGGAAGGCCCTGAGATCAAGCGCGTGCAGGAACGCCTGAACGGCCTGGGCTATCGCGGCCCCGACGGCAAGCCGCTGGCCGAGGACGGCAAGTTCGGCCCGAACACCGAGGCCGCGGTGGTGCGCTTCCAGAAGGAACACGGCCTGCAGGGCCTGGGCGTGGTCGGGCCGAAGACGATGGCGGCGCTGGACGAGGCCGAGAAGGCCAGGACCCGGGCCGGCGCCGACGGGCAGCTCAAGCGCGGCGAGGAAGGCCCTGAGATCAAGCGCGTGCAGGAACGCCTGAACG
>CBFGMS010000008.1:0-85155 GCA_965649985.1 uncultured Gammaproteobacteria bacterium
CCGGCTATTTTGCAGCAGTTTTCCTCAAATTACGATTTTGAGATAGGTTCTAGTACTGTCTTTAAATCATGGTTCGTCGATTTCGATCCGGTCAAGGCCAAGATCGCCGCCCTGCAGGAAGGACGCGACCCGCTTCGCGCCGCCATGTCGGCCATCAGCGGCAAGTCGGATGACGAGTTGGATGCGTTGCCAAAATCCGAGTTCGAAGCACTTGCGTCTACTGCCAAGTTGTTTCCAGACGACATGCAGGAGGTCGCATCTACCGTAGCGCCCGTGGGCTGGCAGATTCGCAGGGCTGGTGATGTCTTCGAATTGGCCTACGGAAAAGCGCTTAAATCAACGGATCGTGTCGAAGGCGATATCCCTGTCTATGGCTCAGGCGGAATCACCGGATGTCACGATGTGGCGCTCGTGGAGCATGCATCCGTGATCGTCGGCCGCAAAGGCACGGTGGGTGCGCTCTATTGGGAAGATGGCCCGTTCTTCCCCATCGATACCACTTTCTATGTCAAGCCCATCGCGGCGCCACTGACCTATTGCTACTACGCCATGCAGCGGCTCGGGCTCGATCAGATGAACACGGATGCCGCCGTGCCGGGCCTCAACCGCGAGAATGTCTACCGTCTTGACGTCGTCTGGCCCGGTGACGCTCTCTTGACCGCATTCGATACTTTGGTCTCGCCCATGCGAAAGACGATCCGTGCGCTGCACACGCAGTCTAAAACGCTGGCGAGCCTTCGCGACGCGCTGCTTCCGAAGTTATTGTCCGGCGAGATTGCCGTGAAGGATTCGACAGATCAGCTTGCGACCGCAAAGGACATGTGATGGACATCAAGCATCTCAGGGAAAGCAAGGCCATCGTCGACAAGATCGAGGATGTTCTGCAGCTCGCCTACTCGACCAACGACCACTTCAACAGCGTGCTCGACGATGCCGACCCGCTGTCCATCCGCAGTCTGCGCGACCCGAAACATACCTTCCAATACAAGCCGAGCGAGGTGATGTTCTGGGCGGATCGGGAGGCGTATCTCGATGAGCTGGCCCACTGGGAAGGCCGCCGCGAATCCGACCAGCACGACGCGGCCATTGGCTATATCAAGAGTTCCGACCAGATGCCGGTGCTGCTCGATCTGGTGGACGCCATCCGCCTTGGCCGCGTCGCGCCGTTTGTGGGCGCCGGCCTGTCGCGCCCCTGCGGCTACCCGATGTGGGGCGAGGCGCTCGGCAAGATGGCCCAGAAGCTTGATGGGCTGGAGGTGGACGACATCCGGCCGCTGATGGAGCGCTATGACTACCTGCAGGCGGCCGAAGTGCTGCACGCGGCGGCCGCGGATGAGGTGAACCACTTCATCAAGACCGAATTCCGCCAGCGCGCCAGCGGGTCGCAGGGGCCGGTGACGCTGCTGCCGGAGCTGTCCGAGGGCTGCGTGGTCACCACCAATTTCGATACCGTGATCGAAGACCTGTTCGAGGAGCGCGGGCGACCTCTGAGCGGCTACATGTACGGCATGCAGCCGGGCAATGCCTTTGTGCAGCGCCTGCTGCGCGGTGAGCGCTGCATCCTCAAGCTGCACGGCGATGCGCGCCAGGAGAACACGTACGTATTTACCCAGTCGCAGTACGCCACCGCCTATGGCGAGCCGCTGACCTTCCAGAACCCGCTGCCGCGCGCGCTGCGCCAGATCTTCATCAGCCATTCGCTGTTGTTCCTCGGCTGTAGCCTGGAGCAGGACAAGACGCTGGACTTGTTCAAGTCCGTGGTGGAGGAGGCCGCGTTCGAGATCCCCGATCATTTCGCTCTGCTCAATCGCCCGGCATCCCCACAGGCGCGTGCGCACAAGGAAAAAAGCCTGCTGAGCCACAAGATCCGCCCACTCTGGTTCGACACACCGCCGGGACCGGACGGCGTGCCGGATTTCAGCCTGCTGGAGCAGATTCTGAGCTTGGCGATCGCGGTCGCACGCGGCCGGGTCTCGCTGACATGAACACTCGAATGATCGCCATCACCGAGAGCCGCCCATGCTGAACGAACAACAGCTCGAAGCGCTGTGCATCGACTGGTTCCGCGCCACCGGCTGGCGTTCGCTGCCAGGGCCGGCCATCGCGCCGGACAGCGATGGCGCCGAGCGCGGCGATTACCGGCAGGTGGTGCTGCGCGAGCGGCTGCTGGATGCGCTCAAGCGCATCAATCCGCAGCTGCCGGCTTCGGCGCTGGACGAGGCCATGCACGCGCTGCTCACCGTCAGCGAGCCGCACCCGGTGCTGCGCAACCGCAGGCTGCACCGCCTGCTGCTGGACGGGCTGCAGGTGGAGTTCGAGGACGGCGCACGCAGGCGCATCGACCTGGTGCGCTTCATCGACTTCCAGCAGCCGGGCCTGAACGACTTCCTGGTGGTCGACCAGTTCACCATCGCCGGGCCCCGCCACCCGCGGCGGCCGGACATCGTGGCCTTCGTCAACGGCCTGCCGCTGGCGGTGATCGAGCTGAAGAACCCCGAGGACACCCAGACCGACATCTGGGACGCCTTCCAGCAGCTGCAGACCTACAAGGCCGACATCCCCGACCTGTTCGACTGCAACGTGGCGCTGGTGGTCGGCGACGGCTGGACCGCGCGCGTGGGCTCGCTCACCGCCAATGCCGAGCGCATGTTGCCCTGGCGCACGGTGGCCAACGAGGACGACCGCCCGCGGGTGCAGATGGAATTGGAAACGCTGGTGCGCGGCTTCTTCCGGCCAGATCTATTCCTGGACTATGTGCGCCACTTCGTGCTGTTCGAGCAGGACGGCGACCGCTTGGTCAAGAAGATCGCCGGCTATCACCAGTTCCACGCCGTGCGCGAGGCGGTGCGCGCCACCGTCATCGCCTCCGCCCAACCGGAACGGCCGCTGCTGGAAGTGCGCGACGAGCGCGCCGCCTACGGCAGGGCCGTGCAGCCCGGCTCGCGCAAGGCCGGCGTGGTCTGGCACACCCAGGGCTCGGGCAAGAGCATCACCATGGTGTGCTACGCCGGCAAGCTGCTGCAGCAGCCGGAGATGAAAAACCCCACGCTGGTGGTGGTGACCGACCGCAGCGACCTGGACCAGCAGCTGTTCGGCACCTTCAGCGCCGCCGCCGACCTGCTGAAGACCACGCCCGTGCAGGCCGGCAGCCGCGAAGACCTGCGCGCGATGCTGGCCTCGCGCGAGGCGGGCGGCATCATCTTCACCACGGTGCAGAAATTCGCCCTACTGGACGACGAGGAGCGTCATCCGCTGCTGTCCGACCGCAGCAATATCGTGGTCATTTCGGATGAAGCGCACCGCAGCCAGTACGGCACCCAGGGCCGGCTGGACGCTAAGACCGGCAAGTACGTGTTCGGCTACGCCAAGCACATGCGCGATGCGCTGACGCACGCCACGTTCATCGGCTTCACCGGCACCCCGCTGTCGCTGGAGGACAAGGACACCCGCAGCGTGTTCGGCGACTACGTGAGCATCTACGACATCCAGGACGCGGTGGACGACGGCGCCACGGTGCCGATCTATTACGAAAGCCGGCTGGCGCGGCTGGACGTGAACCAGGGCGAGATCGATGCGCTGAATGCGCTGGTGGACGAGGTGGTGGAGGACGAGGAAGACATCCTGTTCCGCGAGAAGACCAAGGGCGAGTGGGCGCGGCTGGAAAAGCTGGTGGGCGCCGAGCCGCGCCTGCGCCAGGTGGCGCAGGACCTGGTGGCGCATGTCGAGGCGCGCAGCGCGGTGGAGGAGGGCAAGGCGATGATCGTCTGCATGAGCCGCGACATCTGCGCGCAGCTGTACGCCATCATCTGCCTCGGCGACGACGCGCACCCGCCGCTGCGGCCCGACTGGCACAGCGACGAGGTGGACCAGGGCGTGATGAAAGTGGTGATGACCGGTTCCAGCGCCGACAGGCCGCTGCTCACCCGGCATCTGTACACCCGCCAGCAGAAATCCCGGCTGGAGACGCGCTTCAAGGACCCGAACGACCCGCTGAAGCTGGTGATCGTGCGCGACATGTGGCTGACCGGCTTCGATGCGCCGAGCTGCAACACCATGTACATCGACAAGCCGATGAAGGGCCACAATCTGATGCAGGCCATCGCCCGCGTGAACCGGGTATTCAAGAACAAGCCCGGCGGCCTGGTGGTGGACTACATCGGCATCGCCAACGAGCTGAAGGCCGCGCTCAAGGTCTACATCGACGCGCAGGGCAAGGGCGACCCCACGCGCAAGGCCGGCGAAGCATTGGCGCTGGTGCTGGCCGAGCTGGATGCCCTGCGCGGCATGATGCAGGGCTTCGACTACAGCGCCTACGCCACACAGCCGGTGCCGCTGCTGGTGCCGGTGGCCAATCACCTGCTGGGCCTGAAGGAAGGCAAGACGCGCTTCCTCGACACCATGGCCCGGCTGACCAAGGCGTATTCGTTGTGCGGCACGCTGGAGCAGGCCGAACCGCTGCGCAAGGAGATCGCGTTCTTCTCGGCGGTGAAGGCGGCCATCGTCAAACACACCAGCGTCGATCGCAAACGCACCGCGGCCGAGAAGAACAGCGCATTGAAGACCATTCTGGACAATGCGCTGGTGGCCGAAGGTGTGGACGACATCTTCCGTCTTGCAGGACTGGACAAACCGAACATCGGCCTGCTGTCGCCCGGGTTCCTCGACGATGTGCGGCGCATGGAGTCGCGCAATCTCGCGGTGGAATTGCTGGAAAAGCTGCTGCGCGACGAGGTGAAGGCGCGCACCCGCAGGAACGTGGTGCAGGAGCAGAAATACGCCGACCGCCTGCTGGAAACGCTGCGCAAATACCACAACCGCGCCATCGAGACCGCGAAGGTGATCGAAGAGCTGATCCAGATGGCCAAGGACTTCCAGGCCGACATGGCGCGCGAGGCCGCGCTGGGGCTGGGCCCGGACGAGATCGCGTTCTACGACGCGCTCGCCAACAACGAAAGCGCAGTGCGCGAGCTGGGCGACGAGGTGCTGAAGCAGATCGCGGTGGAGATCACCGAAAAACTGCGCGCCAGCACCACCGTGGACTGGCAGGTGCGCGAGAGCGTGCGCGCCCGCCTGCGCATCCTGGTGCGCCGCTGCCTGCAGAAGTGGAAGTACCCGCCCGACAAGCAGCCGGATGCCGTGGAGCTGGTGCTGAAACAGGCGGAGAAGCTGTCGGAGGGGTGGTCTTCCTGATGTTGCGTGGGTGAAGGGCCGTGCGGGGCAGAGGCTCAGTGCTCGCCTGCGCCCCGCACCGCCTCCCACTCCAGCCCGAACTTCGCCAGATATTTGCGCAGGCGGTCGGCGTCGTTGACGCTGCTGCGTTTCGCGCGGGAGGCGGCGAACAGGGTGCGGCCGGCGTCGGACAGCGTGCGCGCGCGGGCGCAGACTTGCACCACCGTTTCCAGCTGCACGCGGTCGAACAGGTCCAGCGCGTCGACGCCGTCGCCGAGCAGGGCGCGCAGCGGTGTAGCGTGCGAGGGCGCGCGCCACTGCGTGCGCAGGCGGGCGATCTCCTCGTCCACCAGCGCCTCGTCGATGCGCCCGCCGGTGGCGAGCGTGGCCATGCGCATCACCGAGGCGCCGAGGTCGCGGAAATTGCCGGGCCAGCGCGCTTCCGGCGACATCGCGAAGCGCAGGTAGCGCGCCCGCGCTTCGCGGTTGAAGGCCACGCGCCCGCGCTGCTCGCGCGACCAGCGCTCCAGCTCGTAGTCGAGATTCGGTTCGATGTCCTCGGGGCGCTCTGCCAGGCCGGGCAGGCGATAGGTCCACAGATTCAAGCGCGCCAGCAGGTCGTCGCGGAAGCGACCGGCGGCCACGGCGTCCTGCAGGTCGCGGTTGGTGCCGGCGATCAGCTGGAAATCGCTTTCCACGTCCTTGTCGCTGCCCACGGGCGGGAAGCGCTTTTCCTCCAATGCGCGCAGCAGCAGCGCCTGTTCGTCCAGGCCCAGTTCGCCGATTTCGTCGAGGAACAGCAGGCCCTGATCGGCCGAACGCAGCAGGCCGGCGCGGTCGCTGCCGGCGCCGGTGTAGGCACCCTTCACGTGGCCGAACAGCGCGCTCATCGCGCCGTCGCCGCGCAGGGTGGCGCAGTTCACTTCGACGAAGCGTCCCGGCAGCTGGTGCCGCGCGCGTTTGAGTTCGAACACCTGCCGCGCCAGCTGGCTCTTGCCGGCGCCGGTGGGGCCCATCAGCAGCATCGGCGCCTTCGAGCGCGTGGCCACGGTCTCGATCTGCTCGATCATCCGGTTGAACGCCGCATTACGCGTGGCGATGCCGCGCTTGAGCAGCGCGCGGTCCTCGATGCGCTCGGCATCGAAACGCTGCGCGATCAGGTCGTAGCGCGAGAGATCCAGATCGATGATGGCGTACGACCCTGGCTCGCCGCTGCCCTGTTTGCGTGGCGGCGAGGTCTGCAGCAGGCGGCCGGGGAAATGCCGGCTCTCGGTGAGCAGGAACCAGCAGATCTGCGCCACGTGCGTGCCGGTGGTGATGTGGATGTAGTAGTCCTCGTCGTCCGGCCGGAAGTCGTAGCAGCGCAGCACGTCGTGCAGCGCCGCGTACACGCCTTCGAAATCCCAGGGATCGGCCATGTACAGGTCGCGGCGAATCACCTGCGTCTCCGGCGAGACCTCGGCCAGATCGTCCACCACTTGCTTCGCCAGCCGTGCGGAACGGCGCTCGTCCAGCAGCAGCTCGATGCGGTCCGGCACGAAGTCCTCGTGCATGCCCAGCGACACCGTGGGCCGCCATTTTTCCCAGCGCCCGGGCCCGCCGCCGTTGTCGATCTGGGTGCCGAGCATGCCGAAGATCACCTGTGCCTTGCGCATGATTCATATCGATACAAAACGATACAAAAAGATAGCAAATGCGGAATTCCATCGTCGAGCGGTGCGCCCAAGTATTGAGATTAATCCAATGAAAACAGTGACATAAGCCATGGCTGTAAAAGTTGGCACGTCCCTTGCCTTATCCCTGCCATCCCGGGGCATTCCCACAGGAGCAGATCATGGCCAACACCCGACTCTTCACCAGCCAGCGCGGACGACTGCTGCCGGCGGCGACCACCCGCAACGAGGCCGGCGGCATCGCGTATGCGCGCAGCCCGGAAGCGGCGTTGGCCCTGTATGCGGCCACCGGCTGCCTCAACGGCACCTACTACGCGGATGCCGACGAGCAGCTGGAGATGGCGCTGGCGCTGTGCGCCGAGGTGGAGCCGGCCTTCGTGGCGCGCACCGCGGTCTACGCCCGCAAGGTCGCGCACATGAAGGACATGCCGGCGCTGCTGCTCGCCACGCTGTCGCTGCGCGACCGCGACGCGTTCGCCGCCGCCTTCCCGCTGGTGATCGACAACGGCCGGATGCTGCGCAACCTGGTGCAGATCCTGCGCAGCGGCCGCGTGGGCCGGAAGTCGCTGGGTTCTCTGCCCAAGCGGCTGGTGCGCGAGTGGCTGCAGAACGCGAGCGTCGACCAGATCGTCGCGGGCGCCATCGGCAACGACCCGTCGCTGGGCGACATCGTGAAGATGGTCCATCCCCGGCCGGCCGACGCCGAGCGTCAGGCGCTGTACGCCTGGCTGATCGGCAAGCCCTTCGATGCCGAGGCGCTGCCGCAGAAGCTGCGGGCGTATGAGGCGTTCAAGCGCGACATCGCGGATGGCGGTTCGCATGCGGTGCCGGAAATGCCGTTCCAGTACTTCACGTCGCTGCCGTTGGCGCAGTCGCACTGGAAGGCGCTGGCCACGCGCGCGTCCTGGCAGCAGCTGCGCCAGAACCTCAACCACTTCGCGCGTCACGGCGTGTTCGAGGATGCGGATGTGCTGCGCAGGGCGGTGGCGAAGCTGACCGATGTGGCCGCGATCCAAGCCGCACGCGTGATGCCGTATCAGCTGTTGACGGCGTATCAGGCGACGCACGCGCTGCCGCGCGCGATCGGCGAAGCCCTGCAGGACGCGATGGAAGTCGCGACCCGCCGCGTGCCGAAGCTCGAAGGCGATGTGGTGGTGGCGGTGGACGTGTCGGGCTCGATGGGCTCGCCGGTCACCGGCTACCGCAAGGGTACGACCACGGCGACGCGCTGCGTCGATGTGGCGGCGCTGATCGCCGCCTGCGTGCAGCGCACCAACCCGCTGGCCCGCGTGCTGCCGTTCGACACCGCCGTGCGCGACCTGCGCCTGAACCCGCGCGACAGCGTGATCACCCAGGCGCAGCAGCTGGCGAAGCTGTGCGGCGGCGGTACCTCGGTGAGCGCGCCGCTGGCGAAGCTCAACGCCGAAGGCGCGAAGGTGGATCTGCTGGTGCTGGTGTCGGACAACGAAAGCTGGCGCGATACCCGCGCAGGTGGCGCCACCGAAACCATGCGGCAGTGGGAGCGGATCAAGGCGCGGTGCCCGCAGGCCAAGCTGGTCTGCATCGACCTGCAGCCGGTCGCGACCAGCCAGACCGTCGAGCGCGAGGACGTGCTGCACGTCGGCGGGTTCAGCGACGCGGTGTTTGACCTGCTCGCCAACTTCGCCGCCGAGGGCATCGGCGCGCGGCGCTGGGTGGACCGGATCGCAAGCCTGCCGCTACAGGCAGGCCCGCAGTAGCGGAGGAACAAGCGGAAGCGGGACAGTCCCGGCCGGCAATGGGGCCGGCCGGGCGCGGAATTCAAGTGTTCTGACGACCACGAATGCCATCGGGACTACACTCCAAACGTGTCCCATGATCCTTGTCGTAGTCGTCATGTTGTACGCCGTCGACAACGACGGAGAGAGAATTCACTGGCGCAGGCCGCGGGCGCGGCCTCGTCTCCGTCGCAGGCGAGGTTCTGCCTGGGCCGGTTCAAGTCCAACCTGCCGCGCCACTCATCCAAGGCTTTCGGCTTCGCGCCGGAATCCCGATGCGGCAGTAGCTCAGTGGGATAGAGCAGGCAAACGTTTTCTCGATTTTGTCTCCGTCGTCGTCGGTTCTCTGTATCGATGTCGTGGGTTCTCATCCTTCCATGTCGTCGGGCTTGCCTTTCGATGTCGTCCCGAGCGTAGCGAGGGACCTGCTTTTCAGGTTCTTCACGCGAAACAAAAGCAGGTCCCTCGCTGCGCTCGAGACGACAAGTAACAAAGGTCACTTCGGTTCCACATCGTCGGTCGCGAATGCCGGCGGAACTACACTCTTAATGTCCAGGTCGCGGGTTCGAATCCCGCCCGGTGCCGCAAGGCCCGGTAGCTCAGCCCGGTTAGAGCAGGAAACGTTCCGTCATTTTTTGTCGCGCTCTTCGATGTCTTGGTTGCAGGTCAGGCCCGTGGTGGTGTTGCTCGTGCCTCGCCGTTCGGGCTTGAACGCCTTGTCTCGACAGGGCTTCGGTTCTTCGATTCGATCTCGTCCCTGGCTGCGCTCGGGACGACAAGGAACAAACGTCACATCAGTTTCATATCGTCGGCCACGAATGCCGGTTGAACTACACTCCGCCCGAAACGCGAGTTCGAATCTCGCCGCCAACGGAAAGGTTGGCGTCGTCTAGAGGCTCAGGACGTGGGCAAATGTTCCACCTTCCCTTGTCGGGACTGGCGATGTTGTATGAGGTTTCACTGCCGTAAGCCGCAGGCGCGGCCTTGCTCCCGTCGCGGGCGGGGTTCTGCCTGGGCCGGCGATCCATATCTTTCGACGGCGAATGCGGGCGAAAGTACACGGGTAAGCGCGGTTCGCCGCGCGACCGAGTTCGAGCCTCGGAAAACATGGCCGTGCCGGCCATGTGCGTCACAATCACTTTCGTCTTCCTTGTCGCCGTCTCCTTTTATTCAATCAGAGCATTCATTATGAGTACCACGTCCTACGATGTCATCAACGAGCCGGGTGCCGTCCCGGTCAAGCTGTGGACCCGCGGCGTGCCGCTGGAGGACGAGGCGCGCAGGCAGTTGCTGAACATCGCGAAGCTGCCCTTCATCCACCAGTGGATCGCGGTGATGCCCGACGTGCATCTGGGCAAGGGCGCGACCGTGGGCTCGGTGGTGCCGACCGTCGGCGCGATCATCCCCGCCGCGGTGGGCGTGGACATCGGCTGCGGCATGATCGCCGTGCGTACCACGCTGACCGCCAGCGATCTCCCCGACAATCTCGCTGAGGTGCGCAGCGCGATCGAGGCGGCCGTGCCGCACGGGCGCAGCCCGCCGCGCGGTGGGCGCGACAAGGGTGCGTGGGAGAACGCGCCCGCCCTGTCGGTCGAGGGCTGGTCGCAGCTGGTCGCGGATTTCGAGAAGATCTGCGAGCGCCATCCGCGGCTGAAGAACACCAACAACCTCAAGCACCTCGGCACGCTGGGCACCGGCAACCACTTCATCGAGATCTGTCTCGATGAGGCGCAGCGCGTGTGGTTCATGCTGCACTCCGGTTCGCGCGGCGTGGGCAACGCCATCGGCACTCACTTCATCGAGCTGGCCAAGCAGGAGATGCGCCGCTGGATGATCAACCTGCCGGACCAGGATCTGGCCTATCTGCCCGAGGGCAGCCAGTACTACGCGGACTACGTGTTCGCGGTGGACTGGGCGCAGCGCTACGCGCGCATGAACCGCGAGATCATGATGCGGCATGTGGTGGAGGCGGTGCGCAGGGTGATCCCCGTGCCGTTCGAGGCCCAGGCCGAGGCGGTGAACTGTCACCACAACTACGTGCAGATGGAGCACCACTTCGGCAAGAACATCCACGTCACCCGCAAGGGTGCGGTGAGTGCGCGCAAGGGCGAGCTGGGCATCATCCCGGGCAGCATGGGGGCCAAGAGCTTCATCGTGCGCGGCCTCGGCAACGCCGAGAGCTTCTGCAGCTGCAGCCACGGCGCCGGCCGCGTCATGAGCCGCACCCAGGCGAAGAAGCTGATCTCGCTCGACGACCACATCCAGGCCACCGCCCACGTGGAGTGCCGCAAGGACCTGGACGTGGTCGACGAGTCGCCGGCCGCCTACAAGTCCATCGACGCAGTGATGGCCGCGCAGGAGGATCTGGTGGAGATCGTGCATACGCTTCGGCAGGTGGTGTGCGTAAAGGGGTGAGCGCCCGGGCTTGCGCGCCACTGGCGCGCGCGGGCGCGAACGCCCGCACATGGATGTGCGGGCCGGGGGAGTCGGCACCCTGCGGAGTGACGCCATGGATGGCAGCCGGAGCGCGCAACGAAGTGAAGGATGCGCACCACTGCCGCGCAGCTGCGCCGAACGCCCGTGCATGGGTTGACGGCACGGCCATCGGCCCATGTGTGGTCGTGGCCATAAGCCATGATGCCTGTGTCGATGGCTCGGAAATCCAGTTCGATCGCAGGGTGAGGTTCAATACAGGTGATCACGTGAAGAGTTCCAACCTGCTTGATGCTTTCATGGCAAGAGCTGCCGATGCGAAACTCGGTGTGTCATTCGAGTTTTCGGAAGAAAGGGGCTGCGTCGTTTGTATCGATGACACGCGGCGTTTCGGCGACATCGAGATATACGATGATGCTTGTAAGCTGACCGTCGTCTTTGGCCGTTTCACGCATGCGCATTTCGGCTGCTATCGAGAAGACCTTTCGAACGCGGAGGTCGATCGGGAAGTCGCATCCGAAGTGGTCGAGGTCTTGCGAAAGACCTTCTGCGGGGAGCTGCTGTTCTACGGTAGTCACGACGGATGCGGAGGGTACGAGCCTGCTGGCCTGATCGCGCCCCGCAATCATCGCTTCTCAGATTTCGAACGATTCGCCTGGCCTGCGAAATCCGTCTGATCCGATCAGTTCAACGGGCCATGTCGCCTCATCATGATGATGGCCGGCTTTCCGGTTGATTTTGCAGTCGCTTAATTCAGTGTAATTCAACGCCTCTTCCATGGAGAATGAGGCTCAATCGTTTCAGTGCAATTCCATGAACATGATCGACATCGACGGCTCCGCCGGTGGCGGGCAGCTGCTGCGCAGTGCGCTGAGCCTGAGCCTGTGCACCGGCATCGGCTTCACCATGACCAGGATCCGCGCCAAGCGCTCCAGGCCCGGGCTGATGCGCCAGCATCTGACCGCGGTCAAGGCCGCGGCGCAGATCGGCAATGCGTTCACGCACGGCGCCGAGCTGGGCGCGACCGCTCTGCGCTTCGAGCCGGGCCCGGTGGTGCCGGGCGAGTATCGTTTCGCCACCGGCAGCGCCGGTTCGGCGATGCTGGTGCTGCAGACCGTGCTGCCGCCGCTGTGGCGCTGCGACGGGCCGTCGCGGCTGCGGCTGGAGGGCGGCACCCACAACCCGCTGGCGCCGTGTGCGGACTTCATCGCCGACACCTTCCTGCCGGCAGTGGCGAAGATCGGCTTCCATGCGCGTGTCGTGCTCGAGCGTCCGGGCTTCTTCCCGGCCGGTGGCGGCGTGGCGCATGCCGAGGTCGATCCGGTCGATGCGCTGCAGCAGGTCGATTTCGCCGAGCGCGGCGCGCTGCAGGCCATCGAGGCCACTGCGCTGCTGTCCGGCCTCGCCATGCACATCGGCGAGCGCGAGCTGCGGACGCTGGCCGCACGTTTCGGACTGCGCGAGTCGGCCCTGCATCTGCGCCAGATCAAGCCGCCCAACGGGCCGGGCAATGCGTTGCTGCTGCAGGTGCGCTGCGCCGACCACGTGGAAACCTTCACCGCCCACGGCGAACGGGGACGCAGTGCGGAGCAGGTCGCGGAGGCGCTCGCCGACGAAGCGCAGGCCTGGCTGGAGGGCGATGCCTGCGTGGCGGAACACCTCTCCGACCAGCTGCTGCTGCCGATGGCCCTGGCCGGCGGCGGCGGGTTCACCACCCATGCCATCAGCGACCACCTGCGCAGCAATGCGCGGCTGATCGAGCGTTTCCTGCCGGTGCGGATCGACTGGGCTCAACAGGCGTCCGGCCGCTGGCACGTGACCGTCCGGGGGTGAGCGGCGACGTTACGGCGGTCATGGCCCCGTTGTAGGATGGCGGCTCTTCACCCCACGGTCGCGCCCATGCACTCCGGCGGCATCGCTTATCACCACCCCGTCGCGTTCTGGTTCGGCTGCCTGCTGGTGCTGGGCGGCGTGCTTGCCCACATGCCGATGTTCATGATGGGCGAGCACACCCATTGGCAGATGGTGGGGATGCCGATGACCCTGGAAATGTGGATCGGCATGGCGATGATTCCGGTCGGCCTGGCGTTCTCGATGTACGGCCTGATGCCGCGTCTGGAACAGCTCCGCAGCCGCGCGCAGGTCATTGGTTCGCATCACTATTTCCATCTGGCCGACAGCGTGCCGCTCAACCGCGCGCACTGGACCCTCGTGGTGGTGCTCACCATCGCGCTCGCGGTGGACGTGATGAAGCCGGCGACGCTCGGTTTCGTCATGCCGGGCATGAGCAGCGAGTACGCGATCACCAAATCGCGCGCCAGCCTGGTCGCGCTCGTCGCGCTGACCGGCACCACCGTGGGCTCGGTGCTGTGGGGGCGCATCGGCGACCTGTTCGGTCGCCGCGCGGCCATTCTGCTGTCGGCGCTGATGTTCATCGGCACCGCCATCTGCGGGGCGATGCCCAGTTTCGAATGGAACCTTGCCATGTGCTTCCTGATGGGCGCGTCCGCCGGAGGCCTGCTGCCGATCGTGTTCACGCTGATGGCCGAGACCGTGCCCGCCGCGCACCGCGGGTGGCTGCTGGTGGCACTGGGCGGCGTCGGCACGTCGGCGGGGTATCTGTTGGCGTCGGGGGCGGCCGCAGTGCTCGAACCGATGTTCAGCTGGCGCGTGCTCTGGCTGCTGGGGCTGCCCACGGGCGCGATCATCATCGTGCTCAACCGCTGGATCCCGGAGTCGCCGCGTTTCCTGTCCAATGCCGGTCTGGAGGATCAGGCGCAGGCGGTGCTGCGCCGGTTCGCCGGCCCGGGGTCGGCCGCCATCGAAGAGGACAGCCCGCGCGAGGCGGCCGCGCACAGCGTGGCCGCGCGCGTCGTGCAGGGTGGCATGCGTGCGCTGCTGCGTGGCAAACACGCGGCGATCAGCTACGGCCTGCTGGTCTGCGGCGTGGCCTGGGGGCTGGCGAATTTCGGCTTCCTGCTGTGGCTGCCGAGCAATCTCACCGAACTGGGCGTGGACCCCGAAGCCGCGAGCGCGCTGCTGGCGCGCTCGGCCGTGCTCGCGCTGCCTGGCATCGCGGTGGTGGTGTGGTTGTATCACCGCTGGAGCAGCATCCGTGCCCTGGTCGCCTTCGTCGCGCTCACCGCGCTGTGCCTGTCCGCGTTCTGCGCGATGGACTGGCTGCAACTGCGCTCGCAGACCGCGACCGTGGCGGCAACGGCGGCGCTGCTGATCGGCGTGAGTGGCGTGATCGCGATGCTCATCCCGTATGCCGCGGAGATCTATCCCGTGCATCTGCGTGCGACCGGGTCGGGGCTGATCGCGGCCAGTTCCAAGCTGGGCGGCATCCTCGGCGCGGTACTCGGCGTCTTCGGCTTCTTCGATCATTTCGCGCTGTCGGCCCTGCTGATCGCATCGACCCTGGCGATCTCCGCGGTCATGTTGTGGCGCGCGGGCATTGAGACCCGCGGCCGCTCTTTGGAAGAGATCGAGACGGCGCTGGGCTGATCCGCCTGTGCGGCCGCCGCCCGATGCGGCGTAGGGCGCCGCCCGGCTGGCCGGAATCCAGTACAGTGCACCCGGTGCCGGCGAGGGCGGGAAGCATGGCCTCGCAGGAGCGATCGATTGGGCCTAGGGTCTTGTGCGGCAGGGAGCATCCGGTGGGGTCGATGGGCCACGATCACATGCAGCAATCCGATGTGCACGAGGACGGTGCGCACGACGACGGTGCGCAGGAGCGCGGCGCGCTGCGACGCACCGACCGTGTGCGCACGCTCGCGTCCGTGTCGCGCTTCCGGGTGGGGCCGGTGCTGGTGCATCCGGAGCGTCTGTGCATCGAGCGCGACGGCGAGGAGATCGCGCTGGAGCCGCGGATCATGGAGCTGCTCATCGCGCTGGCCGAGCATGCCGGCAGCGTGGTTGGCGTGGAGCAGCTGCTGATCGAGGTCTGGCGCGGCACCTTCTACGGCGACAACCCGGTGCACCGCGCGATCGGGCAGCTGCGGCGCCAGCTCGGCGACACGCCGCGCGCACCCGTGTTCATCGAGACCATCCGCAAACGCGGCTACCGGCTGATCGCGCCGGTCGCCTTCCCCCAGGATTACCGCCGGCCGCTGGCCCAGGTGGACGGCTGGGCGGGGCGCAATCCCTACCTGGGCCTGTCGGCCTACGACGCCGGCCATTCCGAGGTGTTCTTCGGCCGCAGCCGTCTCACCGCGCACATGCTGGGCGCGATGCGTCGCCAGCTGGATGCCCAGCGCCGCCTGCTGGTGCTGGTCGGCGCCAGCGGCTGCGGCAAGACCTCCCTGCTGCGTGCCGGGGTACTGCCGCTGCTGCGTCAGGCCGGCGGTTTCGACGGCCTGCAGGCGCTGGCGATCGCGCATTGCGATTTCGCGTCCACCGCGGACGGCGACCCGCTGCGTCCGCTCGCGGCCGCGCTGGCGTCCTGGCGCGTGGAGGGGCGGCCGGTGTTCGCGCCGCAGCCGCCCGACGCGCTGGTGCAGCGGCTGGCCGAGACGCCCGGCTATGTCGGCGAGGCGCTGGACGAGGCCTGGCAGCGACGCATCGCGCGCAACGAAAGCCCGTACGCGCATCTGCTGCTGTCCATCGACCACGCCGAGGCGCTGGTGGCGTCCGACCGCATCGGCCCGCTGCAGCGGCAGCGGGTGTGGGCGGTGATCGAGGCGGTCTGCTCGCACCCCCGCGGCTGCACGCTGATGGTGGTGCGCGGCGATTTCCACGCCGACCTGATCGCCGCGCTGCCGGAAGTCGCCGAGCGCAAGGGCAGCGACGGGCACATCGACGCGGTGCCGCCGCGCGCCGGCGAGATCGCGCAGATCGTGCGCATGCCGGCCTTTCTGGCAGGCCTGAGTTTCGAGGAAGACCCGGAGACCGGCGCGCGTCTGGACGATGTGCTGCGCGATGCCGCCGCCGGGCGGCCCGACACGCTGCCGCTGCTGCAGTACACCTTGCATGCGCTGTACGAAGGCCGGCGCGAGGATGGCTGCCTGACCTTCGAGGCCTACCGCCGGATCGGCGGGCTGGAGGGCGCGGTGGCGCACCGTGCCGAGGCCGTGTTCGCCAGCCTCTCCGACGAGGTGCGCGCCGAGCTGGAGCATGTGCTGGAGCAGCTGATCCTGCTGCAGCCCGGCAGCGAGAGCGTGAGCGCGCGCCGGGTGCCGTGGTCGGCGCTGCGGTCGGCCGCCGCGCGCACGCTGGTGGATGCGTTCGTGCGCGGGCGGTTGTTCGTGGGCTCGCAGGCCCACGGCAGCGCGGATTTCGGCGTCGCGCACGAAGCCCTGCTGCGGCAATGGCCCCGTGCACGGGACTGGACTCACGACAATCGGCGGCTGCTGCAGGCGCATGCGCGCCTGACGCGCGCCGCCATCCGCTGGGAGGAGGCGGGGCGTCGCGAAGACCATCTGCTGCACCCCGGGCAGCCGCTGGAAGAAGCGCTGGAAGTCGGGCGTCGGCTGCCCGCGCGGCTGTCCGCGGGCGAGGGCGCGCTGATCGATGTTTCGCTGCGTCTTCGTCGCCGTCGCACCCTGCTGCGCCGCTCCGCGGTGGGCGCGCTGACCCTGCTGGCCGCGCTCTCGCTGGGGCTGGCGCTGTGGGCCACGCACGAGAAACGCCAGGCCGAGGCCCGGCGCGCGGAGACCCTGCGGCTGTCGGACTACATGCTGGTGGATCTGGCCGAAAAGCTCCGTCCACTGGGCGAGCCCAGCCTGCTGGCCGACGTCAGCCGGCGCGCGCTGGAGCTGCACCGCCGCGAGGACGAGGCGGGCATGGCCTCGGCGGATCTGGTGAACCGCTCGCGTGCCCTGCGCACCCTGGGCGAGGTGCTGATGGCCAAGACGCGTCTGGACGAGGCCCGCACCGCCCTGGTGGCTGCCGACAATGCCGCCCGTGCGGCAGTGCGCGCCAGTCCGGACTCCACCGAAGCGCTGTCGGAAGCCGGCATCGCCGCCTACTGGCTGGGCTACCACTACTTCGGACAGGCGCAATACCGCCAGGCCGGCCGTCACTGGCGGCACTACCTCGATCGCACCGGCGACCTGCTGCGCCTGGAGCCGGAGCGCGTGGAATGGCTGCAGGAGCGGTCCTACGCGTTCAACAACCTCGGCACGCTCGCCCAGGCCGAAGGACGCAGCGGGGAGGCCGTGGTGTATTTCCGCGGGTCGGCGGCGCTGAAGCGGCGCGCGCTCGCGCAGCGTCCCGACGACGCGGACCTGCGCTACGACCTGATCGACACGCTGTCCTGGATCGACAGGGCGCGCCAGGCCCAGGGCGAGCTGCGCCCGGCCGCGGAGGGCTATGCCGAACAGATCGCCATGCTGCGCAGCCTGATCGAGGCGCGCCCGGCCGCACTCGCCTGGCAGCGCCGGCTGGCCACGTCGCTGCGGCGCAGTGCCGGCCTGGCGCTCGACCTTGGACGCATCCAACAGGCCCGCGCCATGCTCGACGAGAGCATCGCCCTGCTCGACGGGCTGCTGCTCGAGGCGGCGGACAACCGGGTGTGGCAGCGCGATCTCGCGCATGCGCTGATGGACCGCGCCGAGCTGTCGCGGATCGCCGGCGACCGCAGGACCGCCATCGCCGAACTGCGCCGTGCCGCGGCGCTCAGCGTCGCGCTGCGCGGCGAAGCGCAGGGGCAGGCCGAGTGGCAGCGCCTGGACGCGCTGATCCGTGCGCGGCTGGCGGCGCTGGAGTCCAGGGCGGAGGAAGAGAGCGCCGCGTTGGATGCACTCCAGCGGCTGGTCGAGGCGTCCCCCGACAGCATCACCGGGCGCCTGTGGTTGTCCACCCAACTCGTGTCCCGCGGCCGGCGTCTCGCCGCGGCGGGAGACACCGCGGCGGCGGATCGCGACCTCGCGCGGGTCCGGAGCCTGCTCGCCGGAGTGGCTCCGGGCTCGCGCGACCCCGCCCTGCTGGCGCTCTGGGCCCAGACTCATCCGCCCGGCGCCGAGGGGATGGTGGACGCCATGGCCCATCTGGAGGCCTCCGGCTATCGCCACCCGGACTTCGTCGGGCCGGCAGGCCCGGCGACGGACCTGCTCGTTTCCGGCCAGTCCGTCGCCACCGTGAAGGCGCCGCCGTGACCGGCGTCACAACCGCGCCAGGCGCCTCGCGTGCCCCGTCCTCAAGGATGTCGCGTGGTCGAGGCGGCCCCTTTCCCGGGCACGCGCGCCGACGCGCCTCCTGTCCGGGAGACCTCGGGCGCGGCTTGTGCGGTGCAGAGACGTCTAAAAAATCCTTCAAAAACAGCATGTTGAAAACCAACAGATTCCCATCAGGCGCGCCGGTGCCGATGAGAGCAGTCTGACCCGGCGCCACCACACCGGCTCGACATGCGGACCTGATCGACACCGCGGCGAGCCCGGCCGGAGACGCGACCCACGGGTCCACAGCTCCATGCGGTGCCGTCTCGCCAAGCGTGAGACAAGGTGCCCAGCACCGGACCCGACCAGTTTTCCGTTCCGCCACACAGTACCGAGGAGTTCTCCATGTCCACCGACACCCTGTCCCTTCCCCCGTCCCCGACCGCGGAACGCACACCGGACGCGAACTCCGTCGTCGGCCGCAGACCGCCCGCCATCCCCAACCCCACGACGGTCGATGTCAGGTTCTCGCCGTCCAGTTCGAAACCGCAGCTGAGCCCCGCTCCCCACGAGAGTCTGCTGCCGCGGGAGAACGGCTACCAGTTCGCCAACGATCAGCAGAACGCCACCCTGACCTTCGAGATCGACCCGCAGAGCCGCGACACCCACGTGTTCGTCGGTTGCCGCTTCGCCCCGGTGCGCGACCTCAGGGGCACTCCGTTCCCGCTGCCCGGCTGCAGCTATCGCCTGCACTCTTCGTACCAGCTGGTGGTCGATTTCAAGTTCACTCCCGGCAGCATCGAGCAGGTGGACGTGCTGCCTGAGTACCAGATCAAGGGAGCGAAGCGGTCCCAGATCGAGGGAGAGGAGCCGCTCTGGTTCGACCCGCAGGTCGGCAACGATGGCGGCGACATCGTGCCGCCGACGCCCAAGCCCGACTGAACCCGGCACGGCGCAGGACGCGCCTGCACCACGCGCGGCGGCAGCCCGCCGCCCCGCGGTTCACGACTTCGATACGGCTCCGCGGCGATGCCATCGCCGCGGCAGGGTTCGATCATCTCCGCAAAGGGAGCTACGACATGGATTACATCGCACACACCCCTCTCGACGCCCACCGCCGCGACGTCCGGCAGGCACGCACCGGTGCCCAGGCGCACACGCCGGCCGCCATGGAGGACGCCGGCCGGGACGGCGGCACCGCCGATGCGCAGGACGACGCGTCCTTGTCCCTGCAGCGCGGCTACGTGTCGCTGGACGCGGCACTCCTGCGCAGGCTGCGTCAGGCGCGCATGTTCAGCCAGCAGGACCTCGCCGACGACTGCTGGCGCCGCAACATCCGCCTGTCGCTGACCACGATCAAGCGCGCCGAGGCCGGTCGCGTGGTGCGCTTCCGCATCGCCCGCGAATTCGCGCGCTGCTTCGACCTGCCGGTGGCGCGGATCGCCCACCTGTGCGGGCAGGGCACACCCGCCGACGCATGAAACGACGGCACGGGCGCATCGGTGCAGAGCCGGTCGCGCCCCGGCCGCCGCCGTAGCGACGAATCGTCCATCTCCCGCTCGCAGCGCGATGCGCGCCCATGCGAGGCCATCCAAGACGAGCTGGATTCGAGAGCATCCCATTCGAGCCGACCCCATGGAAAACACCGCATCGCACGGAGTCAACGACATGTCCACCTTCAAGGTCGACATCCCCGCCGGCCCACTGTGGAGCGACGAAGAGGCCCGGCAACTCGGCCCGTTGATCGCCGCCGCCCACCAGGGCCGCTTCACCGGCCAGTGGCGCACCGTGGTCCCCAACGCCATGAGCGTGATCGAGGTCGAACTGCCGACCCACCACATCGGCTCCAGCGCCTTCACCACCGATGTGCCGGCCGGCCCGATCTGGAGCAACGACGAAGCGCAGAAGATCGGCCCCAGCATCGCCGCCTCCTACGGCGCCACCTTCACCGGCCAGTGGCGCACCATCGTCGAAGGCGTGATGAGCGTGATCCAGATCGAGTATCGGTTCTGAGCGTGCGTGCGCCGGCACCGTTTCGTCACACCGCTTTCCGCACCATCCCGCGCGGCCACGCACCGATTCGTATCGGAGTCGCTCATCCAAAGCGAAGGCCGCCAGGAAGTCCCCGTGCTCGCAGTGCCGATCCCGCCTGCCGGAGGGGCAATCGACCGGGTGCCCCGGGAGGGGCCGGAGATGAAATAAGCCCGCGATATGCGGGCTTTTTGTGCGGATCTCGGCCCATCAGCATTCAAGTGGTCAGTCCAGGAACGTGGGGTTCATCCCCGATCTTCCGGACACTTGCGGGAAGGCCGCTCCAGGCCGCCGGGAGAGTTCCTGTCGAAGCGCAGGAAGTTCAGTGCGCAGTTCAAGCGTGGAGCGGTCGATCAGGCCAGTCGGCCGAGTGTGAGCTGCGCCCGGGTGGCTCCGGAGTTGGGCATTCGGGTCATTCTGCCGACCTGCTGGAACCGGGAGGCGCAGCGTCAGGGCAGGGTGGGGGTCGGTGACGCCGGAGGCCGCGGGACGAGGAGCCGGCTCGTCCGAAGCGTGAGCTGGTCCGAATGAGGAAGGCACGTGAATTCCTGCGGGAAGCGACGATGCCCTTTGCCACGGGATCATCCTGAGATGTCAGGTGATCGCACGTTGCCGCGATGCGCCTGAGGTTCGGCTGATGTGCCGCTGCCTGCGGTTGTCGGCCAAAGGTTGCTACGACTGGAGCAAGTGATCGCCCGGTCCCCTTCGGTCCGACAACGCGCGCCCGCTGGGACGTACGAAGGCCGCGGCAACACCCATCGGGCCCTGCGTTCGTGTTTGCCAATGGTTTGATCTTCTTGGCCGTAGCGACAGAACGTCCGCGTGATTCTGTCCGGGAGCGTCCGTCCGGACGTCCGGACGTCCGGACGGACGGAGTCATTTCGATGATTTTTCATTCAAAAACAACACGTTGAGATTGGCACGAGACATGCTGCGGATGTCTGGACAGCACGAGATGTCCGAACATGCCCGACGCAACTCCCGCTCCTATCAACCGTCCTGCCGGCATCCGCGACACCGCGGGTCAGGATACCGTTCGCGCGGTGGCAGCCGGCTCGCGTCGGCGCCCCTGGCTCATCGGCGGCGCCGTCTGCGTGTTGGCAATCGGTGTCACGGCTTGGCTGTTGTCCGCTTGGGCCTCGGGCGCGCGTTCGGTCGACGCGCAGCGCCTGCGCTTCGCCGAGGTGACGCGCGGCGACCTGGTCCGCGACATCGCCGCCGAGGGCAAGGTCATCGCCGCCAACAGTCCCACGCTGTACGCGATCTCGGGCGGTACGCTCACCCTGAAAGTGGTGGCGGGTGACCGTGTCGCGAAAGGCCAGGCGCTGGCCGAGATCGACAGCCCGGAGCTGCGCAGCAGGCTCGCGCAGGAGGAAGCCACGCTCGCCGGCTACGAAGCCGAAGCCGCTCGCGCCGCGCTCGACGCGCAACTGCGCCGGGCCGAGGCACGCAAAGTGCTCGAGCAGGCCAGGATCGACCGCACTGCCGCGCAGCGCGATCTCCAGCGCTACCAGCGCGCGTTCGAAGGCGGCGCGGTGGCGCAGGTCGATCTGGCCCGTGCGCAGGACACTCTGCAGAAGACCGAAATCGGCGTGACTTCCGCCACGCAGGATCTGGGTCTGCAGGGGCAAGGCGCGGGGCTGGACATGCGCAACAAGCAGCTGGTGGCCGAGCGCCAGCGCAGCGTCGTGGTCGAAATGCGCCGCCAGGTCGATGCGCTGACGCTGCGCGCGCCCTTCGACGGCATCGTGGGCCAGGTGCAGGCGGTGCAGAGCAGCAACGTCGCGGCGAATGCGCCGGTGCTGTCCGTCGTCGACCTGTCGGTGTTCGAGGTCGAGATCAGGGTGGCGGAAAGTTTCGCGCGCGACCTGGAGATCGGCATGCCGGCCGAACTGCGCAGCGTCGGTACGACGTATCCCGCCAAGGTCTCGGCGGTGTCGCCGGAAGTGGTCAACGGCGAAGTGGTCGCGCGCCTGCGTTTCGACGAGGGCAGCCAGCCTCCCGGCCTGCGTCAGAGCCAGCGCCTGACCGCACGCATCCTGCTGGACACCCGCAAGGACGTGCTGATGGTCGCGCGCGGCCCCTTCCTTGATCAGGATGGCGGCCGCGCGGCCTACGTGATGGACGGAAACACCGCCGTGCGTCGCCCGATCATCGCCGGCGTCAGTAGTCTGTCGGCCGTGGAAATCATCGAAGGGCTGCAGCCCGGCGATCGCATCGTCATCGCCGGGACCGATCAGTTCGACAGCGCGGAACGCATCCGCATCTCGGGACTCTAGACCATGAAGGCCTTCGACGATCGCCCGTTCCCTGCCGCCTGAACGCCGACAAGCTCGCCTGCGCGGTGTCGTGTCCGCTATCGACGCTGTTTCGCTTCCGCCGATCCCCCATTACCTCAGCCGTCCCAAGTCAAAGGACATCCCCATGCTCGACATGCGCCGCGTCGCTAAGGTCTACCGCACCGAACTCGTCGAAACCCATGCCTTGCGCTCGCTCGATCTGCACGTCGCCGAAGGCGAGTTCGTCGCCGTCACCGGCCCGTCGGGCTCGGGCAAGACGACCTTCCTCAACATCGCCGGCCTGCTGGAAACCTTCACCGAAGGCGAGTACCGCATCGACGGCGTCGAGGTCCGCGGTCTGGGCGACGATGCGCGTTCGAAACTGCGCAACGAGAAGATCGGCTTCATCTTCCAGGGCTTCAACCTGATTCCCGATCTGAACCTGTTCGACAACGTCGACGTTCCGTTGCGCTATCGCGGAATGGCCGCCGCGGAGCGCAGGCGGCGCATCGAGGAATCGCTGTCGCTGGTGGGGCTTGGCTCGCGCATGAAGCATTATCCGGCGGAACTCTCCGGCGGCCAGCAGCAGCGCGTGGCGATCGCCCGTGCACTCGCTGGCAGTCCGCGCCTGCTGCTCGCCGACGAACCCACCGGCAACCTCGATTCGCAGATGGCGCGCAGCGTGCTGGAGTTGCTGGAGGACATCAACGCGCGAGGCACCACCATCGTGATGGTCACGCACGATCCGGAACTGGCCGCCCGGGCGCAGCGCAACGTACATATCGTCGACGGTGTGCTCACCGATGTGGAGCGACCACGGCCCATGGCCGAGCCGGCACCCGCCCTGGCCTGACCTGCCGACGAGCCGGCTCATGACCGGACCGACATCCCGACGGAGAGCACACCGTGTTCAACTACTACCTTGAACTGGCGCTACGTAGCTTTCGACGCAACAGAGTCCTTACAGCGCTCATGGTGCTGGCGATCGCGCTCGGCATTGGCGCCAGCATGACGACCTTGACCGTGTTCTATGTGCTCTCCGGCGATCCCATCCCGCACAAGAGCCGGCAGTTGTTCAACGTGCAGCTCGATCCCAGACCGCTCGCGGGTTTCCAGCCCGGTGCCGAGCCTTCCGACCAACTGACCCGCTTCGACGCCGAAACATTGCTGCGCGAGGCCAAGGCACCACGCCAGGCGATGATGACCGGCGGCAGCGGAGCGATACAGCCCAACACGACCACCCTGAGACCCTTCATCGCCCAGTTTCGCTACACCACTGCGGATTTCTTCTCGATGTTCGATGCGCCTTTCGGGTTCGGACAAGGCTGGTCGGCGGACGACGATGGCGCCCGTGCGAGAGTCGCGGTTATCTCCAAATCGCTCAACGATCGCCTGTTCGCTGGTGCAAACAGCGTGGGTGAAACACTTCGCATCGACGGCAATGCGCTTCGTGTCGTTGGAGTGCTCGAAGACTGGACGATCAGCCCCAGGTTCTACGACCTCAGCACGAGCCGTTACGGCAACCGCGAGGAGGTGTTCATTCCATTCGCGACGGCAATCGATCTCAAGCTAACCCATCAGGGCAGCGTCAGCTGCCACGGCCGGGAGGTCGCGAACGATACGACGGCACTCAACGCGCCGTGTACGTGGATCCAGTACTGGGTGGAGCTCCCTGCCGCCGCCCAAGTTGCCGACTATCGGAGCTACCTGGACAACTATTCATCGCAGCAACGCGCTGCGGGTCGATACGAGCGCCCGCCCAATACGCGACTGCGCGACGTCATGTCCTGGCTCGACCACAAGAACATCGTGCCGGGCGACGTCCGGCTGCAGCTCTGGCTGGCGTTCGGATTTCTGGTGGTGTGCCTGGTCAACACCGTGGGGCTGCTGCTGGCGAAGTTCCTCCGCCGCAGCGGCGAGATCGGGGTCCGCCGCGCACTGGGCGCGAGTCGCCGCGCGATCTTCACGCAGTATCTGGTCGAAGCCGGAGCCATCGGGCTGGCTGGTGGCCTGCTGGGACTCGGCGTGTCCTACCTGGGTCTTTGGATGGTCCGGCAGCAGCCAGTGGGGTATGCCGGCCTCGCCTACCTGAACCTGGAAATGCTGTTGTTGACGTTCGTGCTGGCAGTGCTGGCAAGCGTGTTGGCAGGTCTGCTGCCTGCCTGGCGCGCGAGCAGAGTCGCACCCGCCATCCAGCTCAAGAGCCAATGAGGCCAGACATGAATATTCGTCCGATGATCTCCGCCCTTCGCCGCCACAAGACCGCCTCGCTCTTGATTGTGCTTGAGATCGCCCTGAGTTGCGCGATCATCTGCAATGCGCTGTTCATGGTGGTCGAACGCCTGGATAGACTGAACCAACCCGGCGGGGTCGCCCAGGACCAGCTGCTGCAGATCCAGCTCGCGGGTACGGGCGACCAGGACAACGCCGCCGCCATGACCCGTGAGGACTTGGCAACGCTGCGCGCCATTTCCGGTGTCGAGGGTGCGACGCTGACCAACCAGGTGCCTTTCTCGGGTTCGGCATGGGACACCAGTCTCGCACTGTCGCCGGACCAAGAGCATCACACGTTGATGGCGGCGATGTATCTGGGAAGCGAGGGTTTCCTCGACGTCATGGGCCTGAACCTGATCGCCGGGCGCGATTTCGCGGCCGACGAGTATCAAGACTTCGCGGCGGTGATGAGCGCGACCGACACTTCCAAGCTTCATTCCCCCATCCTCATCAGCCGCGAGGCGGCGGACAGGCTGTTTCCCGACGGCACCGCGCTGGGCAAGACGGTCTACACGGCGAATATCCCGCTGACCATCGTCGGCATCATCGACGTACTGGCACGTCCCTATCAGTCGGAAGGCAACTGGAGCTATTCGATCGTTCTGCCCTTGCGCACGACATATGCCGAGGGCTCCTATGCGCTTCGCGTCGCGGATCCGGGCCGGCGTAACGATATTCTGGCCGCCGCCACGTCGGCCCTGGAACGCATCGATCCCAACCGCATCGTACTCAACCAGCGGACCTACGAGGACATCCGTACGGAACATTTCAGCAGCGACCGCGCGATGGTCTGGTTGCTCGTGGTCGTTTGCGCGGCACTGCTGGTGGTTACCGCGCTCGGCGTCGTCGGGCTTGCCAGTTTCTGGGTGACGCAGCGCACCCGGCAGATCGGCGTGCGGCGCGCCCTGGGCGCGACACGCGGACAGATCCTGCGCTACTTCCAAGCCGAGAATTTCCTTCTGACATCAGCGGGAATCGCCCTGGGCATGCTGTTAGCCTATGCACTCAATCAGGTCCTGATGACGCGATACGAGCTTCCGCGCCTGCCGGTGGTCTATCTTCCGGCCGGCGCGGTGGTGCTGTGGCTTCTGGGCCAGGCGGCCGTGCTGTGGCCAGCTCGCCGCGCCGCGTCTGTGCCACCGGCGATCGCTACCCGCGGCGCATGAAACGCGCTGGCATCCACGACGAAACCGGGCCGTCGCATCCACGGCTGCACGCCCTCCGGGCGCGTCTTGGAAAGGCAAAAAAAACGTGCTATAAGCTGGTGCACGACAAATCGAAGCACGTGATTCTGATCTTGAAAGCGTCGGGAAGTCGCAAGTCTTCCGGCAGCGTTTCGGATCCACAGCAAGACTGGGGAAACACGGTTCGATCCGCAGGAAAACGACGAGAGTCGGGGCGGAGCCTCATCAGCGGCCGCGCACACTCTCGCCGATCATGGATTGCTAAGGACATTGATGTCATGGCTAACGCGCGCCGCCCACTCCGCTCGCCTTTTCCTTCGGCTCCGCGTCCGCCCGCCCCCGTGGGCTCGAGGTTCAGCGATGATCCCCGGATGCGTTGACGCCCGGACCGCAGTCAGATGAACCCGCCTGCCCCGATAGTGACGAAAAGACCGGCCATGCCCTTGCCGGATGGGGCAGGAAAAAGGCGCGTTCGCCCATTCGTATTCTTCGACACGCCACGTGGACCGCGACCCTCCCCCGATCGCTGCGACAACGTGGTGGCGTCGCTCACATTGCCCGCCCGGTCCCCGGTATTCGACGGGCACTATCCGGGTCATCCGCTGCTGCCTGGCGCGCTGATGCTCGAAGCCGCACTGCAGGCGATGGAAGCCGCCGGCGCGGGAGACGACGGGCAGACACTTTTTTTGCGTCGCATCGACAGCCTGCAGCTGATCCGATCGGTGCGCCCGGGTGAAACCTTCACCATCGAGGCATCGAGGCGGGGTGAGGGCGAAGCCGCAGCGCGGATGTCGTGGAAGGTCGCGCTGCGGGATGCGCAGCGTCGCCGGATCGCAGCCGTGACCCTGGTGGTCTCGGCCGCTTCGATGTCCGCGCTACCGCGCGCGACCCCGGTGTCGGATGACGGCTTGGATGCGGGGCAGACGGTGCTGGATGCCGTTTCGATCGTCGGCCGATTGCCGCATCGCGCGCCTCTATTGCTGGTTGATCGAGCAGTGCGCGCCGCATCCGGCGATTTCCTGCGTGCGCAGCGCGCCATTCGCATCGACCATCCCGACCTTGGCGAGGGCGAGCCTACCAGTGCAATGGGCTATCCGGCGACTCTGGCGCTGGAGTCCTGTGCACAGGCGGCCGGACTACTCGCGCTTGACACGTGGAACCCGCCGCGCGCCGGGATGTCGCGTTTGCTGATTCTCGGCGGCGCAGGCCGTGTCGACATTCACGGCGAGGCGATGCCAGGCGAGGTCATGGTCCACGAGCTGCGCGTCACCCGCAGATTCAGCGGCGCAGTTCTAGTCTCGGGAACGACGTGTGTCGACGGCCGGGTGCTGATGGATGTTCACAACCTGCTCCTCAGCTTTCGGGACGAGACCAACTCCGGCGAGTATCCGCCATGCACCGTTCACATGGACGGCATGACGGCGGAAGATTCGTGTTCCATGCAGTGACCCCTAAAGGACGAACGTCATGACTAACGAAGAAATCCAGCAGCGACTCCGTGAACTCATCGCTGAAGTGGTGGAAGTGGAACCGGAGCTCGTCCAGGATCAGGTGAACATCATGACCGATCTGGGAGCCGACTCGATGCGCATGATTGAGATCCTCGCGCGCGCGGAGGACGAATTCGGAATCACCATCGATCAGTCGAACCTCGGCCGGATGGTATCGCTGGATGACATACGCGAGATCGTCCAGGACGCGCTTGCCGCCACCGCCTGAGGCCCACCATGTCGCTTGCAGGACGCAGGGTCGTGGTCACGGGGATTGGCATTATCAGCAACATCGGGGTTGGCCGCGATGCATTCGCCGCGGCCCTTCGCGCGGGTGCCAGCAAGGTCGCCCCCATCAGGTCCTTCGACACCACGGGCTATCCATACGCCCACGCGGCGGAAATTCACGATCTGGGCGGTACCGCCGAGGCGTATGCTGCGCTCTCGAAGACCAGGGGCCGTTCCTCCTGCCTCGCGATCTTGGCCGCGCGTGAAGCCATTGCCGATGCCGGGCTCGACGCAGTTGCGCTCGCCGCCGCGGATGCCGGCGTGATACTCGGGACCACGGATGGCGAGTCCCAACTCTTCGACAGCGTCATCCGGCGGTGGCATCACGATGGCGCCCAGTCCATCGAGGCAGAGGACTGGCAGAACGCATACCCCCATCGGATCTGTTCGGCGGTTTCAGACGACCTTGCGTTGACAGGCGAGTCGATGATGATCGGCACCGCGTGCGCAGCGGGAAACTATGCGATCGGGCATGCCGCGGACATCATCGCGGGGAGCGAGGCGGACGTGATGCTGTGCGGCGGTGTCGACTCGGTCTGCCGCAAGAACTACTCCGGATTCTTTCGCATCGGCGCTATCACCCCCGATGTCTGCAGGCCTTTCGATGCTGGTCGACGCGGGATACTCACCGGTGAGGGGGCTGCAATTCTAGTGCTCGAATCGCTGGATCATGCCAGCGCCCGGGGTGCGCCTATTTACGCCGAAGTACTCGGCTACGCGACCAATTGCGATGCCAAGCACGCGATCGCACCCGACCGGGACAGCATCGCCAGGTGCATTCGTAGCGCGCACCGCCGAGCGGGCGTCCGCCCCTGTGAGGTCGATTACATCAGCGCCCACGGGACAGGAACGGTGACCAACGATTCGGTCGAGTCCGGCGCCATGCAGGACGTGTTCGGTTCGGAGCTCCCACCGGTCTCCTCCATCAAGTCGATGACCGGCCACAGCATGGGCGCGGCCAGCGCGATGGGAGCGGTCGCTTGCCTGTTAGGTATGCGCGAAGGATTCCTGCCTCCCACCGTCAATTTCGAATCAGCGGATGCGCAGTGCCAAGTCGACTGCGTGCCCAACCTCGCGCGCGACGCCGAGATCGTGATAGCGGAGAACCACGGTTTCGCCTTCGGCGGCAACAATGCGATTCTCGTCCTCAGGAACTGGGCCCTCGAATCGTTGTCGCCACAGGCGGACGCCGCATGATGCCGATTGATATCGCCCGCGTCGGGGTCGTCTCGGCGCTTGGAATCGGATTTGATGCCTATGCCGCGGCCCTGCGCGCGGGCATGCGGGCGCGCGTGCAGTCCGTCGACTCGGCCGGCGACAGTTTCCCGCCGTGCGGCGCGATCACCCTGGGTGACTTCGACGCAGCTGCCTATCTTGGTCGCAAGGGCCTGTCGACGTTGGACAGGATCACCCAGTTCTCCATTGCCGCATGCAAGCAGATCGCGGACGACCGGGGGATATCGGCGCCAGAGCGGCAGGACAGATGCGGCCTGGTGCTGGGATCGGCGGCAGGCGGCCTGCGCAGTACATCGGATTTCATCCGGACCACCTACACCTCCGCCCTTCCTTATCAGGTGAGCCCGCTGCAGTTCCCGAACGCGATCATGAACAGCGCCGCATCTCAGTGCGCGATCCGATTCGACATGCGGGGCGTGAATGCCACGATCTGCGCCGGCGAATTGTCGGGATTGGCGGCGCTCGGCTACGCGTCCCGGATGTTGCGCGCGGGACACGCCGACAACCTGGTCGCCGGCTCCGCTGAAGAGTTCTGCGGGTTCGGCGCCTGGTCGCATCACGCCGCCGGTGCAACGGACGACTTGGCTCTGGGCGAGGGCAGTGCGGTGTTCGAACTGCAGGCCTCGCGAACGGGCAGGCATGCGCCGGCGCGACTGAAGGCCATCCGGCTGCGGCGCGCCGGCCGCGATGCCACCGATGTCGACGCGGCTACGCTCGGCGGACACATCCGCCGGATGCTTGAGGAGACGGCCACCGCTACGGGCGCGGTGACCTGGTGGTCAGCCCATCGCGGCGTCGCCCGACCCGATCACGCGCTGCACCGCGAAGCGCTTCGGCTTGCCGGGCTGTCGCCCGACCAGATGCACCCCGTCGCACACGACCTCCACGAACAGATCGGCTTCACCGGTGCGGCATCGACATCGCTGCAGCTCGCGGCGGCGATCGCAACGGCACCTAGTGGCATGGGCGTGCTGACCGCGATCGGCGCGCACGGCGATATCGCGTGCGCACTGGTGGAGATTCCCGCCATCGCGGAGCGGTCCGTTGGCCAATGACATCGCGATCAAACCGTCGCTTTGGGCGCATTCAGGTGAGGTTTCGCTACGGATCCCCGATGCGCGCTGCCACGCCACCTTACGCAGTATCCCGTGGGACACACCCGCCATGAACGCAAATCCTTCCGACCTTCCGTTGTCCCGTCTGGCCAAGCACGATGATGATCGCGGCGACACTGGCACCACGCGCATTCCGGGTACCGAATTCCCGATGCTCGAGCTCGTCCCTCTCCAGCCCAGTCACGCGGGCCTCCTCCATGCCTGGGTCAGCGACCCGAAGGCGCGCGACTGGCTCGACTTCGGCGGGGGACGTCAGGAGATCTCCAAACGCGAGTTGTTCTTGATGGTGACCAGCGCGCGCAATCATGCGCGGCTGTATCGCCTGCCCGGGACCCAGGCGCCCCTGGGTCTGATCTGCCTCAACGATGCCACCAATCTGATGGGGACGGCGCAAGCGTGGGTCATTCGTGGGGTGTACGCACACGCGCCGCTCAATGTCACTGCATCGGCGTGCATCCTCGCGGTCGCCACCGGCTTCCTCGATCTCGGGCGGCACGTCATCGGCTCATGGGTCGTGGCCAATAATTATCTTTCGATCGCGATGCACCAGAAGATCGGGTGCACCCGCAGTGGCGTCGCCCGACAGGCCCACCGTGTGCACGGTCGCTGCCACGATCGATTGCTTTTCGACATCACGCTCGAGGAGTTCGCGCGCCGTTATCCCGACGTTCCATCCGAGAGCGGACGCACCGCTCGAAGTGCCGGGCTAGTCGAAGCATGACCGCGAGCCGAGTCCTCCGTCCGTCGTACTCCTCTGTGGGCGCGCCCGCCTCCCGTCGGCACAGGCCTGCCTCCGGACGAGAGCGTCCCACCCACTCCGCCAACTGCATGCAAGCTTCCAGGAGCCGCCAATGTCGACCCAGACCGCCATTCCCACCGACTCGCACATCGACACTGCCGAGCGCATCGCGGCGATCGCCGCCGAAGTGCTGCGCATCGATCCCGCCGATGCGCGTATCGATGCCGAGACGAATCTCTATGAGCTGGGCCTCGAATCACTCAACGTGGTCGAACTCCTGTCGCAACTCGAAACCGCGTTCGGCATCACGATCGACGTGGAAGACCTGTCCTCGGACCTGTTCGGCCGGTTCGGCAATCTCGTCGAGTTCGTCGAGACAAAGCGCTCGCAGCATTGAGTGCCCATCCGGCGCAGCCTGGGGAGCGACCACGGCGCAGGCGGTCGTTCCAATCGTGTGCCGGTCGCTGCTGCGCGCCTCCAAGTGGTGGCGCGCATGATCGTTCGTCCCGCGGCGCTGCTGCAGGACATGGCGCGCATGGATCCCGACGCCTGGCGCCTGCTCGAAGAGCTTCTCCACCTCGGGCCGGACTGGGTCGCAGCCACCGACAGAAGCGGGGTGTTTCCGTCCTCGCTGTGGCGCACGGATGTCGCATGCTTCTACAACCGGCTCAACCTGCCCGTCGAGTACGGCGGCACTCCGCTCACCGGGTCCGCGGTGCGCAGAGCGGCGCTGTTCGAGCGGATCGGTGCCTTCTGTCCCGGTGTCCTGATCGGGCTGCCCGGGCCCGGGTTATCGATGCCGCCCGTCCTGTTCCTGGGTACAGATGCACAGAAGCACGCCTACTTCGGACGGTTCACCTCAGCGGACCGTCCGATCTGGGGCGCCTTCGCGATCACCGAACCGCAGGGGGGCTCTGATGCGACAGCGATGCGTACGACCGCCCGTCCGGTCGCAAACGGCTACGTCATTTCCGGCACCAAGTGCTTCATCACCAATGGCGGACGGGCCGATTCGTTCGTGGTGTTTGCGACACTGGGTCGGGACAAGGGGCGCTTCGGTATTCGTGCTTTCATGGTGGACGCCGCCACACCCGGTCTCTCAGTCGACCGTCGCGAGGACATGCTCGGCTTGCGTGCGAGCCAGCTGACGTCGATCTCGTTCAACGAGTGCCATGTGCCCAAGGAACACATGCTCGGCCATACCGGGAAGCGCGGCCCGCTGGTGGATGCCTTCACCGGCGCTCAGGGCGCATGGGATTACATGCGTCCTGCCCTCGCAGCCTGCATCAATGGCGCCTGCACCGGCATCTTGGACCATGCGGACGCCCTGATCGGCGATGCCGACTGCGGCCTTGCGCGCGCTCAACGCGCCCAGGCCTCGGACGAAATCGAGCGCCTTCGCGCCGAGCTCCTGTCGTCCCGTCTGCTCGCATTGCGCGCGGCATGGATCTACGACAACGGACGCCCCGCCGCGCTCCACGCTTCAATGGCCAAGGCCGCCGCCTCGACGCTCGCGATGCGGATTGCGATGTCGTTGAACCGGCTGTTCCCGCTTGCAGCGCTGCGGCGGGGCGATCCGATCGAGAAGTTCTATCGGGATGCCAAAGCCTTCGACATTCTCGAGGGCACCGGCGACATGCAGCGGCTGATGATCGCACGCGCGTTCCCTGGTGCGGCGTTTGGGAGGCCATAAGATGACCGCATCGCCGACGCTGCCATCCGACTTCATTTCGTTCACGCCTGGCCATGCCGCGCTGGAGGTTTCCGACGCGGTGTCCCGCCTCTGTGCCGCGCTGCGCAAAACCGGCGACGATGCGTCCGTAGCCCATGAGAGCCTGGGGGCATCGGTCCGGGAAGTCGAGTCCCTCGATGTCGCGCTGTTGCTGAGCGCCTCCGTGGAGGCCGATGCCGTCGCCGACACGCTGTTCCACATCGCCAGCGCGTTGGCAAGCGCCAACCCCACCGCCGCTTGGCAAGGACTCTTGCCGGTACCGGCCGGAGTGGCCTTGCATGACCTGCCGGAATACAAGGGGCTGGCGGCGACGATGCTCGCGCTACCAGGAACAGGCCGGGCGCTCTGGTCACCGGTGCCGCTGTGGCCCTTGTCGGGAGAAGTCCTATCGATCGAAGCCGACGCTCTGCTAGGGCCGCTCGTGTTGAGCGCACAAGCTCCCTCGTCGGTTCTGCCGGGCTTTGCCCACGGGCGTCTTGCGCGATTCGATCCGCCCGATCACGGAACGGGCCGCCGGCAACTCCGCCCGACGGCGCAACAGCGATTGCGGGAACTGTCGACGACACTGCTCGCTGGTCTGCTCGACGGTGCGGTGCGCAGAATCGCGGAGGAAGCGTATGCCTACGCCGCGTCCCGGCAGTCTTTCGGCAAGCCCATCAGCCAGCACCAAGCCGTCATGCTCAGGCTGGCCGACATCGCGCTCGACCAGCAGAGCCTCTCGCTCTATCTGCAGGGTTTCGCCCAGTCCGCAGCGCGCTTCGAACCGAAGGTATCGACCTGCGGAATGAATACCGGCCACATATCCGATTGCGCCGCGCGGATCGCTCGCGATTCGCTGCAGATCGCCGCCGCGCACGGCTACGTGGAAGGCCTGCCGTTCAAGCGCCTGTTCGAACAGATCCGCACGATAGACGCCGCACTGGTGCAGACGATTCGCCTCTCCGTCCCATGACGCCCATGTTCTGGATGCATGATCCATGATGCCCACGCTGCTCCATCATCTCGTCGATGTCGCCGCGGCCCGATCACCCGAAGCGATCGCGCTGCGCCAAGACGACCGCTCCCTGGACTACGCGGCGCTGGCGAACCTGCAAGACCGGATGGCCGGTGCATTGGCAAGCATCGACGGCATCGAGGGCGCGAGGGTCTCCATCCTCGTGGCCAAATCGTTCGAGTTCGTGATCGCCGCATTCGGCGCATCCAAGGCCTGCGCAATCTTCGTGCCGATCAACCCGCTGCTCAAGCCTCATCAGGTCGCCCATATCCTGCGCGACAGCGGAACGAAGGTCCTCGTCGTCTCGGCAGATCGCTACCGCCTGATGGCCCATGAGATCCACCAGACCACGTCCATCACGCACATCGTGGTGACCGGGCGTTACGATGGGCCGGCGGAAATCGGCGATACCGCCGTGTTGACATGGCAGCAGTTCCTGGAACGGTCGCCGATTCGCACCCGCCTGGGATGTGACAACGACCCCGCGGCCATCTTCTACACCTCAGGCAGCACCGGCAACCCGAAAGGCGTGGTGCTCTCGCACAGGAATCTGGTGTCGGGGGCGGCGAGCGTCGCCGATTATCTGGAGAACGGGCCGCATGATCGGATCCTGGGCGTCCTACCGTTTTCGTTCGACGCGGGCTTCTCGCAGTTGACGACCGCGTTTCATGTCGGCGCCCGGGTCGTCTTGCAGAACTATCTGCTGCCCGGCGACATCCTTCGAACGATTCAACGCGAAAAGATCACGGGGTTAACCGCCGTGCCGCCCCTCTACGTCCAACTCGCCGAACTCGATTGGCCGCCCGAGGTGGGGGGGCACTTCCGCTACTTCGCGTCCACCGGTGGGCGCATGCCGCGGGAAGTGCTCAGTCGTCTGAGGGCGCAGATTCCCTCCGCCGTGCCTTACCTGATGTACGGGCTGACCGAGGCGTTCCGATCAACCTATCTGCCGCCCTCCGAGATTGATCGCAGGCCGGACTCGATCGGCAAGGCCATCCCGAACCAGGAGATTTTGGTGCTGGACAAGTTCAACCGCCCCTGCCGGGCCGGCGAACACGGGCAACTGGTCCATCGCGGGTCGACCGTCGCCTTGGGGTACTGGAACGATCCAGAGAGAACCGCGGAGCGATTTCGCGCCCTCCCGCGAAGCGAAGGCACATGGATGCTGCCCGAGATCGCTGTCTACTCGGGCGACATCGTTTGCCGCGACGAGGATGGATACCTGTATTTCATCGGGCGCGACGACGACATGATCAAGTCCAACGGCTACCGCATCAGTCCCAGCGAAGTGGAGGAAGTCGCCTATGACAGCGGACTGGTAAACGAGGTTGCAGCCTTCGGTATCCCGGACGCGAGACTGGGACAGGTCGTCGCGCTCGTGGTCGTCACGGACCGCCCCCCGAACGATGTCCAACCCGCCCTGCTCGAGGCGTTCCGTGCCCGACTGCCCGCCTACATGGCTCCCCAACGGTTTCTGTTCGTCGAGGAGCGACTGCCTCGAAGCCCCAACGGGAAGATCGATCGCAGGACGATCGCTGCAGGCCTGGCAGGAGAACCGCATTGACCGTGCCCGACCCCATGTCCTGCCCGAACCCCAGCGAAGACAGTGCCGGTTTCGGCGACTGGCAGCGCGGTGCCCACGGCGAGTTCACCATCGGAGGCAGTCCGCTCTCCCGCGTCGTGGATGCGGTGGGCGGCACGCCTTGCTACCTCTACGACCGTGAGCGCATCAGTGCGCGCGCAATGCGCTTGCGTGGCGCATTGTCCCCGGACATACATCTTCACTATGCGATCAAGGCCAACCCGATGCCGGCCTTGGTTGGCTATCTCGCCTCCCGCGTCGACGGCCTCGACGTGGCATCCGCCGGAGAGTTGCGGCTTGCGCTCGACACCGGCATGTCGGCCGAACACATCAGCTTTGCAGGTCCAGGGAAATCTCCGGCCGAGCTCGAACAGGCGCACGCTGCGGGCGTTCTCGTCAATGTCGAGTCCTTTCGTGAAGTCCGTCACCTCGCGGCGCTCACGCGGCGGAAGGGCTATCCGGCGCGCGTCGCGATCCGCGTCAATCTGCCCTTCGAGCTCAGGGCCTCCGGGATGAAAATGACCGGTGGCGCCAGGCAGTTCGGCATCGATGCGGATCAGGTCGAGGACATCATCGCGCTGGTCGAGGCCGAGGGCCTGGTCCTGGAAGGCTTTCACCTGTTCGCCGGATCACAGAACCTCAATGCGGACGCCATCATCGAAGCCCAGGCGCGCAGCTACGACTGCGTGCTCGAATGGACGCGGTCGGTACGCGGACGCATCCGCTCCATCAATCTCGGTGGGGGGTTTGGCATCCCCTACACCCGCTCGGACATCCCGCTCGATGCCGCCCCGATCCTCGACCACCTCAACACGCTTGCAGGCCGATCGACGCGGGATTATGCCCAGGCGCGCCTGGTGATCGAACTGGGACGCTATCTCGTCGGAGAGGCCGGCATCTACGTGTGCCGCGTGGTGGAGCGCAAGGTCTCGCGTGGCAAGACCTTTCTGATCACGGATGGCGGGATGCATCATCACCTCGCCGCTTCCGGCAACTTCGGGCAGGTTGTCCGGAAGAATTACCCGGCGGCGATCAATCGCGGCTCGTCCGACATCGAGGTGGTCGACATCGTGGGGCCGCTGTGTACGCCGCTTGATACGCTGGGGCGGGATGTGCGGCTCGATCGCGCCGAAGAAGACGACCTGATCATAATTTTTCAGTCCGGTGCGTATGGCCGCAGTGCGAGTCCGCGCGGCTTCCTCGGCCATCCCGATGTCGCCGAGGCGCTCGTCTGAGACGTGTTCGTCGACCGTGCACCGAGGCACCGAGGCACCGAGGCAGCGGCGTGACGGCGGACACAGGCCAATGGCGATCGCGCGCCTGCGTGCCGGTTCGTGCCCGGCCTGCCTCGTGGATCAGGCGGGCTCAGGCATCATCGCCAGTCGCCCGGCATAGCGCTCACTGAAGGAGCTCAGCAGCAGGATGTCGCGCCGAGGGTCGGAGGTCGCCCGGCGCCCATGCAGGACCCGGTTGTTGTCGATCAGCACGAAGGCGCGTGGCCGCCACCGGATTCCCTTGGTCACCGCGTGCGCCGCATGCCGGATCTCGTCGATGATGGCTACATCGATTTCCTCGCCGTCCTCCCAGGTGACCATCGAGCTGAAGGAATCTTCCGCACCCGCGTCCGAGGGTTTCTTGTAGGCCTCGGTGAAGATGTTCTGGGACAGGTAGGGCGTGCCATCGTCGGTTTCACGAAGACAGGACGCGACATATTCTATGGTGACCCGCCGCTCATCGCGCGCGACGATCCTGGCGTCGCCGTGCTCCTGCAGCCATTGCTGGGTGTTCCCGCCCGTGATCTTCCGGATGGCGGGGTCCTCGGTGAATGCGGCGTCGAACGAATCCACCGGAATGTAGTTGGTGTAGCGGATGCGTCGCTCGGCGAGCACATCCTGGGTGGATGGACTCAGGCCCCGGAAGATGTCCAGTCCATCGCAGATCAGCGTCTCGCCGCCTCGTCCTTGCTCGGCAGGTGTCCGGCAATAGAACCACAGCAGGTCGGGGCGCAGCGGACTGTTGCCGAACTCGAAGTGCAGGCCTAATGCGAGTCGCCCCACGGTCACGGTCTGCAGCTCGTTGTGGTCGTTCACCGTCTTCCGGTCGCCGAAGGGCGAGGTCAGAAATGCATGCGTGAAGCTGGAGGCGAAGTCATAGAACGCTTCCTCGTCGGCATCGAAGCCGTGGAACAGGATCGCGCCGTGGATGTCGAGCAAGCGCCACGTGGCGCTGTGATCCAGTGTCAATCGACCGCTGCCGTCTCCCGCGATCACATGGGGAATCGAACCGTTTGTGGCTGTCATGAGTTGCTCCGTCGTGACGTGGATTGAACTGGCCGGGCATGGAAACAGGCATGCGTGCACGCCGCCATGCGGTCGGCGCGAGCACACTCGTCAGGCGAGTGCGTCCAGATGGGTCAGATACCGTTGCCTGATGGCGGAGACCTCGTCGCCCGGCAGCCCGGCGTGCTGAACCGCCTGGCGCAGTACATGGGCCATGAAGCGTCGCCCCAGCTCGACGCTCGACATCGCCTGTACATCGGCCTCGCTGAAAAAGCCTTTCGATCGCTCGGCGTACATCGATGGATTGAGCTTGATCCGCTTGCCGAATCCTTCCGCCCATTGCGGAGACTGCGCGTAGGCCTCGATATTGGTCTCGTTGACGAAGTCGAAGCCCACCGAGATCGACGTCTCCAGCGTCTCGACGTGATGCGACCAGTCGGTGCCGAAGAACAAGGCCTGGCCGTCGCGGATCTCGCCGCGCCACTGTACCGCCGCGTCCCAGGACGGAAAATCGGACCTGTCGGGGGCGAGCGGATCGAGGTACCCCACCTGGTCGTTATAGACGTGCCGCAGGTCCTCGGGCGAGTACAGGATCGCTCGTTTGTGTCCCTTGAGCTGAGCCAGGATGGCCATGATGCCGTTGTTGTCGCGATGCAGCGGCGTCAGGGCGCCCGGCAGGCTGACGAACAGCCAGAAATGGTTGAAAAGCGCGTAGTAGTACGGAAGCGCATGATTCCAGGTTTCGATCGAACGCGGCACAAGCGGGTCCAACTCTTGAAGGATTTCGTTGCCCCCGTCGTGCACCATCCTGATGGAGCCGCAATAGAGCGGCATCGTCTGGCGAAGGAAGTCCTCGCAGTTTCCCTTTACCCATGCGCCTGGATAGATGTCGGCCAACCGGGACGGATCCTCGACGTAGTCGAGGTACTGGCTGTAGCGCGTCTCCACACTGAACATCTGCTGCCGCTTGCTCGTGGCGAAGTGTGGCGCGCTCGCATAGGCGGTCAAATGGCCGAAGCGCTGGCGCAGTTGTTTGATGTCGGACCAGCGCCCGAAGCCTGCCCAGCGCTGCACATGTCCGGTGACGATCCAAGGATGCTTGTGCACGAGATGCGGGTCATCCGCCGACATTCGCTCGAACTCGACCCGATCAACGACCGGTATCTCCCTGGTTTCCATTACCACCTCCGCGTTCCTCGTTGATCGGTCTATGTTGATTTCGAATACCGCACGCGCCCCGGCGTCAGCAGGACCTCATCCCTCCAGTGCGGAGAGCAGGCTTCGTCGGGTCTGGGTTTCGGGTCGATCCGCGGATGATCTTTCCACTGCAGACCTCAGGACGGCAATCATCACCGCCCGGCCCAGCTCAGCCTCGTCGCCCGCGTCTAGTCCGTCCAACACGCGCGAATCATTGATCCGCTCGCGGATCAGCGGCGCATGCCGTCGCGCGAACGCCCCGAGTTCGAAACGCCAGTCCTTGGATCGGGCGTATGCAGTCAGATTGTCACGCGTCACGAAATCGAAGCTGACCGTCACTGACTGCTCGCTGGTCACCACATGGTGTGCCCACTCCGGGCCCCACAGCAGCAGGTCGCCCGGCATCAGCGATGCCGTCCACGGCTGCGCCTTTCGCCAGGTGGGAAACTGGGCCTCGTCCGGTGCCAGTGGGTCCAGGTAGCCGACCGTTGCATTGTGATAATGCGGTTTGTCTTCCGGGCTGTAGAGCGTGGCCTCCTTGCGCCCGGCGAGCTGGGCGAGGTAGGCGCAGACCGCGTTGTTGTCTTGGTGCAGCGGCGTCAATGCACCTGCGGCACTGACGTACAACCAGAGATGATTTCCGCATTGATAGAAGTAGGGGATCTCGTTGTTCAGGCTGCGCAGCGCCGCGGGCAGAATCGGAGAGACCTCGTCGAACAGAGGATCATTCGCACGCCTGACCAGACGCAGGTTGCCGCAGTAAAGCGGTCGGCCACTGTCCCGGAGCTGCTCGGGCCCACCCTTGATCCAGCTGTCCTGGAACAACGTATCGGCCAGGTGCTGCTCCTGGACGTACTTGAGATAGGTTCCGTAGTCGGTTTTGACCTGGCACATCTGCGCGTCGCGGTGGGTGACGAATTGAGGCGCGCCGGCGGTCACTTCGTGGTGGCCGAACATCGCGGTGAGATAGTCGAAATCAACCCAGAGCGTCCTCGCGCGCCACCGGTCCACGAATCCCTGGACGATGCAGGGGTGCGACAGCAGTGTGTGCGGAGACGCCTCGATGAGACGTTCGAAACCCGCGACGTCGTATCGCGGGATGGCACGGGGCGTCATGCGGGATTCTCCGTACAGCTGGCCATATCGACGGGCGACGGGGAGGTGAAATCGATCTGCCGCTCCCATTCGGCGGCGATGTCGCCGAGCAGTCGCGCGGCGACGGATGCGGTGTGTCCCGACGGATCCAAACGAGGGTTGACCTCGACAAGATCGAGGCCCGCCACCCGACGATGACGCACCAGAATCCGCAGTACGCGCTCCAGCTCCTCGGGAGTGAGCCCATCCGGGACCGGAGCTCCGGTCCCAGGCGCATAGGCCGGATCGATGATGTCGATATCGATCGAGAGATAGCACCGCATGCCCGCGGGCACCAGCGCCAGCAATGCATCCTCATCCAGCTCGCGCGTCGCCGCCGAGGTCACGACGGTGATGTCGGGGCCGAGGCGCCGCTCGTCTTCGGTGGTGAGACCGCGATAACCGATCTGCAGGATCTTGCGAACCCCGGCCAACGACGAGATGCGCCGGAGAACCTGCTTGTGGCTGTGCGCCTCGCCGCCGGCCCACGGGCTGAAGTCGGTGTGGGCATCGAACCAGACCAGACAGATCTCTTCACGTTGCTGGAGTACCGATACCGGTGCGTAGGTGATCGAATGGTCCCCTCCGATCACCAGTGGGCACATGCCGAGCTTGAGCACTTCCTCGACCATGCCTGCCAGCCGTTGGAGGACGACGGCCAGATCCACGCCCGGCGCGCTGACGATGTCGCCTGCATCGCGCCCGTAGTGCCCTGGTGTCATCAGGCCCGCGCTGGCGGCTCTGATCGCGCCCGGTCCGGATGCCGCGCCCCGCGCCAACGCGCTGCCATGATCGGTAGGCGCGCCGAGCACGCACAACAGACCATGCATTCGCTCCGGCCCGGTGTGGGCCGCTGGCCAGCCGAAGAGAGTGTCGGCCGGCGCCTCAGACACGGTCATGGGCTGCACTCAGCGCCGTCAATGCCAGATGGCAGGCGACCGTAGAGGCTACGGCGCCCTGCGCATCGTCCGGCAAGCCGACGAGATCGATACTGACGATCCGGTGCGCGCGACCCATCGCAAGGATCAACGGGCCGACCTCGCGTCGCCAGCTCGCCATCACGGCGCCGGTTGCCACGCCCTCCATGGGACAGGTCAGGTCGATCGAAAGATGGATCGCGGATCCGATCCGCAGGCTCCGCACGATTTCGTCGGCATGCTGCAGCGCGAGGGCATCGGCGTCCATCACCAATGTACTCACGGCATCCGAGCGCAGCTGCCTGCGGATGCCGGATGGGGCGATACTGAAGACTTGCTCGATGTCGCCCGTAGCGTCTCCAGATCGCACGTCGATGTCGTTATGGGGTGAGGCTGCTTGCGATACGACGAGCCGCACGATACTGACCGGCATCCGCGCGTTCATGTGCGCGGCGACCGCAAGCCCTGCCACGATATCGCCGCCAATGGCGAGCAACACGGCTTGGTCCGGCAGCTCGGACGACAGCACGCGGTCCACGCGTTCGTACAGAGCTGCTCTGCTCTCGCTGTATTCGACGTGGATGTCGCCGATGTCGGCCATCGTCGCACCGCGCAGGATCCGGAGACCGCGGTTGGCGTCGAACCAGCCCAGCGGGAATTCCCCTGCCGCATCGGTGCGATAGGCGAACCCGAGCGAGCGTTCGCGGATCCGGAGAGGCGACATGCGGCATCCGCGATCGCTTCCCAGGTCGTAGGGAATCCCGACGATGACCAGGTGGGGAGCGGACGTGCGGTCCTGCCATGCCGGCGCATTGCAGAACCGATAGGGCACGGCATTGCGGAGCCTCCGGCTCGACGCGCCCCCGACATCAGCCGCGTCTGGATCGACGAGTACTCCGGCGCCCACCAGCCGTTCAACGGCGGCCCTCAGGCCGCTCGTGTTCGCGATCTCCAGCGTAGCCGCTGGCGCCTGGAATCGCATTGCAAGGTCGAACGCCGCCGTCGTCAGCTTCAGGCGCCGAGACGTCACGGTATGGACGATCACGACGTACGCGGGCGTTCTGCTCTCGATTTCCAGATCGCCGCACAGGACGAGCCGCGCACTGCCACACGCGCCGTCGTCCCGGCGCTGCTGCGGCGTCGCCGGTCCCCGGGACGGCGACGTGCTCGTCGAGGCGGGCACGATGTCAAGCATTGTGCTGCCGCACTTCGAGCCGGATCGCGCGCAGCCTTGCGATCACCCTGATGGAAGTCTTGACCAGGTTCACGATCATAAAGCCCGCGCCGAAGAGCATCATCGCCCGCCAGCCGATTTCCGAAAGATCGAGGAGGAATGCGAAGACCGTGGTGCCCGACTGCCACGTGTTCCAGTAACCGATGACCAACGCCGGATACTCGAGCAGGATTCCAAGAATAACGAACTTGAAGATCATCACCAGGATGAACGCCATGAATCCCGCTCCGAGCACGGTGTAGATGCCCAGCGCCCGCTGCGCTTTCGGAGTGAGATTGTTCTTGTAGTCTTCACTACGCCCGCCCAGTGCTCTGGCGGCAATCCCTCGCAGCCAGACCGCCTGTTGTGTGCGCAGATTGACGATCCCGAACAGGTCGCTCATCAGCCAATAGCCGTCCATCCTGAGAAATGGATTGAATGTCTTGGCGATCGACATGTCGATGAAAACGAACGAGAACAGGAAGACCACCTGTCCCGTGTAGAGATACAGGCCGAGCATGATGAGCAGAAAGATCGACTCGAAATACACGCCGCCGATGTCGACGACGGCTCGCTGGCGCCTGGGCAGCTTCCAGGCGTCCGATACGTTGGTCCAGAGCACCGTGTAGATCAGATAGAGGCCCCAGCCGATCGTCATCTTCCGGCAGCCGTAGTGTGCCGCGGCACTGGCGTGACCGAACTCGTGAAAGATCGTACCGGCCGTCGAGAGCCACATCAGCGCGATGACGGCCAGCGTATTGAGTTCGTTGAAGCTGACATGTGCCTCGCGGATCAGTACGCCGTACACGTATGCATGGGAGGCGACGAACAGGATCAGGCCCGCGATCAGTGCTTCACGACGAAACATGAAGCCCAGTCGCCGTGCGATGGGGTCGACGACGTTCGGCTTGATGATCGGGAGTTTGATGAACAAAAATGCCCGCTTGGGCTGACTGCTGACCGCCACGCCGCCGGGGTCCTGGTGGGCGTAGATCAGTATTCCCTTCGGCAATAGGGAGCTTTCCACCAAGCGTTCGAGCCATTCCTTCTGGTACCGCCCCGGCCTGTGTTCGAGAAAGGCATCGATCGCTTCACCAATCGTGCGATTGCCGTCGAACTCGCGGACCAGATCCAGATAGACCGCGGGAACCGCGAAGCGGACAGGTTCGTCGTCCTTGCTCGGCACTGCGCAGAGTACCATCGGCTCCTTCGCATCCGAGTCGAATTCCGAGGTCTCCAGAAGCGGGTTCGCAAAGGGATGTGCGCAGGTATTCATCGGGAACGAGGGTCCATCAGCAGGCTGTCCAGAGGGTGGGCCACGACGATCCACTGGCCGCAGAGATGGAGCTGGACGAATACGTCCAGCTCCATCTGATGCCGTCAGGCCTCGACGAGCTCCGACGCACACTTGTTGTTGCAGCGATCGGCCAGCTCAAGCCGGTCTTCAAGCTCGATGATGTCGAACTCGTCGATCAGCAGCTGATCATCAGCCTTGACAGCATTCTCGGTACCAATCTGCTTGTTAGCCATTTCATTTCCTCATCTATGAGATTGATCATGGGCGGAAGCTCCGCTTGTCGCCCACACTGTTGATGCACGCCCACTTCTACATCGCCTGCCCCCGTGCATCGAAGGACGGACACTTGATTGGATTTGCTAAGACCCGCTGGCTCGGGACACATTGGTCACTCTTGCGCCATCGTCCCCGGCAACCAGCGCGCCTCGCGCGGAGAGTGCGGCCAGGAGGTTCCAGACCTGGCGTTGTTGTCCAGGCTCCTGGCTGTGGATCCAGGCCAGATCGACGCCACGACCCGGCGCCAGTGCGTCGATCAGCCCCGACATGCGTCCGGGTACCCTGTAGCAACGCATCGTGTGGACATCGGCGAGGACGATGCCGTCGTCCCCGTGCAACTCGACGATGCCGGCTGGATCGATGCCCACCCGGCCGCCTCCCTCAAGGTCACGCCTCAGCCGAATGTCGGCATCGGGCGCATCGTCGACTCGCGCCGGGTCGGCGATGCGCCACAGGTGGAAATGGTCGCATCCACTCCAGCTTCCCGCATGCGTCTCGAGGTTGTCGCCGAACTGAGCGTAGAGATCGCGCATCGCTCCGTCCACGAAGTGCTCGAGCGCGCTGCCGAGCAGGGGGGCTCCCGGATCAATGAGCGGTCCCGCATGGAATCTGCGAACACCGTCGATCGTGCTGGCGAATGCCGGCAGGATGGGCGCCCCCATCTTGCCGGCAAGCTTCACCAGCCCGTTTTTGACGCGAATCCCGCATCCGTTGAGATCGACAAAAGTCCTGTGCTGCTGGCCACGCGGGCCGTCGAAGCCTGTGTTCCCGTCGAGCGAGGCGCAGACGCAACCGCCTGCGGCCAGCGTCTTGGCGATCTGAAAGGCGCCAGCGACGGATTCGGCGTTCACGCCCGTGACTCGTGTCCAGCACTCCACGTCCGGGCGAATACTGCGCGCTGCCTCGAAGTCGCCCAGCGCATCCGCGGCCAACGGCATGCAGACGGGCGTTCCCACTATCGCCAGATCGGATGCGATGTAGCGGAAATCCCCCACGTGGAACGTGGCCACGACCAAGCCCCGTTTTTCGGCCATCACCGACCCGATCGCTGCGACGGGAACGTCCTCGAGCGCCGGAGCGTCGAACGTTTGCCGGGGCAGATAGTGATGGAAATATTCCCAGCCCCGCCACAGTTTGCTGATCGCCGCTTCACGCGCGGCGGCGAATACCCGCTCTCTCGACCACCGCCTGCCGAACAGCGCCAGCATGTTCATGCAGTACGCGTTGAGGCCGAAGGCCACGAGCTCGTTATCGCTCAGCGCATGCACGGCCTGGCGCACTTCTTCCTTGTCCGCGTACGGCCCGGCGAGCAGACGCTTGACGCGCTCGACATTCGAAGTGCCGCTCGCAGGTCGATGCGTCCTCGCGACGGTCTGCACGTTCGATGTCATGGCCGCAACTCCTTTCCCGGCTTCAAGCGATGCTCCTGGCACCAGTTCCGACTTCGGAACACATGCCGCTGTGTTTCGGTTTTAGGTCACTGCCTGCTTGGCGTTGAAGAAATCCGCCATTTCCTGCTTGGCCGTCCGCCGGATCGTCGGACAGGGGCGTCGGCCGTGATCGATGCGAATCTTCGGACAGTGGATGCCCTGACAGGCCGGCAGCATGTGACAGCTCTGGCAGCCGCTGTCGCGCTCGAACGCCGGCTCGGTCCACAGAGCCATCTTGTCGCGGTCCAGGTCCAGCGTGCCGTCCTGCAGCAGTCGACCGACGATGTTGTGATCTTGCTTGTCGAGATCGATGGTGCACTTCATGAGATCGCCCGACGCGCCGACGATGAAGTTGTACGGACGGGCGGCATAGCAGACTTCGGTCCCCACGCCGGCGCCGGGACGCCAGCCGCTGGTCACGTGCAGTCCAAGCGCTCGCGCCGCTGCCTTCATCTTCATGCGCACCTGCTGCGATTCGTCCGCGCCGCAAACCGCGAGGTTGGCATCGTTGGCGCCACCCCATTTGCCGACGGCATGAAACGACACGGTGAATCGGCTGTCCCCAGAGAACACATGCTCGAGCTGGCTCAGGAACGTCTCCAGGCCGGCCACATTGTCCTGGCCGAAGTTGACCCGGATGACGACTGAAAACTCATCCGTGCGCCGGCTCATCGCGCTCAGGTTGTTGAAGATCCGCTCGAATGTGCCGCTTCCATCGCGTCCTGGCCGCAAGCGGTCGTGATCCTCGGCCAGTCCGTCCAGCGTTACCTGAAAGTCGGTGATGCGGTAGGCCAGCAGCCGATCGACGAGTTCCTCGGTCAGCAGATAGCCGTTGGTGGTCATGTGGCTGAAGTAATCGATGCCTTCGCGCTCGGCGATCTCGGCGAAGAATGGCCCCAGATCGTCGATTGCCTCCATGCCATAAAGCGGTTCGCCACCGAACCAGCTCACATTGAGGGTGCGAAGCACGTCCGCCCTGCTCTCGACGAGCCTCTTGACGCCTTCTCTGACCTCCGGCCGCATCGTGCCGCGCTTGAAATCCTCGTAGCAGTATTCGCACCGGAAGTTGCAGTCCTCGGATGCGAGCAGGATCAGTTCGAGTCGGTCGTTGCGATGGTTCTGCTGTCCAAAGTCGTACTGCACTCTGCGCAGCTCGTCGGTCGATTGCGGCACCAGATAACCGCGATCGGCCAGGTAGCCGGCGATACCGCTGCGTGGCGCCGTCACGCCCTTGTGGGTGATCAGGTCGAGCACCTTCTGGTGCTGGGAAGGCTTGAAGGCGTTCATCGAGCCGGTGTACGAGTTCCAGAGGAGCAGCCATCCCTCTGTCGTCGTGGTCTGAACGTTGAACCTCGAAGGCTTCCAACCCTGTGCATCATCGTGGTTCTGTGCGGCGGTCGATGCATCGTCGATCAGCTCGATCGACAGTGCGTCGTGCGGCGATCTCGTGAGAATGTCCCCAAGTGCGTTCACCAAACGACCTCCTGATCCTGCGGTGGCTTCCCCCGATATCGATGATTCCGGGGACTTTGCTTCCATGACGAATCGGCGACTGCTTTTCGAGCTTTCCCGAGGCAACCATGAGCGCGAGCGGATGACCGGGCGCGCCAAGCGCACCTCAGGAGGCCGCCGAAGGCCGAGTGATATGCCTCGGAGAATGTGTGCGACCCGGGACGAGGTCCGGCTGACCAAGCGAAGCTGGATTGCGCTTGAAAATATTTGGAGCACCCAGCCAGCTGGGGCCGCTCGCCTGCACAATGGCGTGCGACATTGTCGTGGAGCGGGGGTGCGCACGACGGGTGAACGCACCGCCTGAAAGCATCTGCTGCCTTCCACTGCCGCCCACGAAGGAAACACGTTCCCCGATCCAGTGCATCCATGCTCCCTGTTGCTTCAATCCGATAAAAGTCTCGCGAACGTCGCGACTCCCTCAGAAACGCGGCGTCTGATTTTTTTGTACCACAGCAGTTGTACGATTGCAAACTCTGTTGATCCACCGCCCCGATGCCATCCGCCAGAGGTTGCAGGGTCTGAGTGCGCGCGTGTCTCTGCGGCGTGGCCGCTTTGGGTGTGCTGGGCCGGACCCGCCATGGGACACAACCCAACGCATCGGTTCGTTTCGCCGGGTATTCCGGCGATTTGCGGACTGCGGTTCCATGCCCGCCATTCTGGTCATTGACGACAGCTTCGCCGTCATCACTGCGCTGGAGGTGTCGTTTTGCCTGCGCGAGCTCAACACTTCGCAGACGGACACGCCCGTGTCTCGACTTTGCGCGCGGGCGCGAGAGCAGGTCGACCTGGTGGTGCAGGACATCAACCTCGGCGCCGACACCACTTCGGGCGCCAAGAGCGCCTCATTGCTCCTGTAGATTCACGCGCGCCATCCCGATGTTCCAGTCGTGCTGCTGACCGCATGGACGCATCTGGAATCGGCGAGGGACCGGATCTGCCTGGGCGCCGCCGACTACGGGGGCAAGCCGCGGAACGGTCATCGGCTGATGACCACCGTCGCCAATCTGTTCGGGTTCTCGGCCAACCGGTGCGATCCGGGCAGGCACCATGCACATCAGCGGTGCGAACGCCATTCGCTCGAGCGCGATCACGACCTGCGGGGGCAAGGAGAAGATCAAGGAAATCATGCCAGCCAATTCCGCGCTGGGCGATGGCCCGCTCGTCGCACTAAGCTGCGGGATACCGCCGAGGCCCAAAAGTTCGGCGTGGACGCGAGCGCCCACAACGGCGCCTGCAACGTCCTCGAACGCAAGTGCGAGGCAGTCGACGGTGGCACGCTGTTTCTCGACGAGATCGGTAACCCATCCGTGGCCGGCCCGATCAAGCTGCTGCGGCTGTTGGAGGCAGGTCGCTTCCAACGCCTGGGCTCCGAGCGTGACTGTCAGTTGCGGAAGCGCGTCGTGAGCGCCAGCAATTGTCGACCAGCCGTGATCGATTGCCGGGCGGCACTTCCACGAAGATCTCTACTACCGCTTCAACGCGATGGGGCTGCGGCTGCCGGCACTGACCGGACGACGCGACGATATCCGCCCGCCCGCCCGTGACTTCCTGCCTGCCGGTCCGCGAGCGTTCGCTGCAGGACGCCGAACATCTCCTGCTGCGTCACCGCTGGCCGGGAAGCGTGCGCTCACTGCGTGCTGCAGTGCAGCGCTCGGTATTGATGTCGGTCGGCGACGCCATCGACGCCGATGTGTTCGGCCTGCCCGCAGATGCGAATGTAGCGCCTCGGAACGCGTTGCTGACGTCACGCATGCCGAGCCAGCTCGCGCACGCACCACGGACGCGCTTGAACGCGTCCGACGGCGTTCAAGCGCAGGCGGCGCTCGAGCTGGGGCTGTCGCGGCACGCCCTCTGCCGGCGCTCGGAGAAGCTCGACGTGGGGCGCGATGGATGCAGCCGGACAGCGTATCGCTGGGTCTGCGTCTGACCGGCCTCATGGCGGCCTTCGCTGTGACCACCGCACTTCTGGCAAGCGGACTGACGAGGTAGCTGCCACCGTGGGCGACGATGCTGACCACCGCCGGCATATTGCTTGCGCTGCTGGCATGGCCACGGCTCACGATCGGGTCGGCGACGTGCTGCGCCAACAGCGCATCACGCGGACACAGCGCGAGCTTCTGCTCGACAGCATGGTGCGGAACATGCCGGTTGCGATGATCCTGCTCGACATGCAACGCATCGTGGCCTTCGGCGACTTCGCCGCGCGCAAGCTGCCGGGCGAAGGCAACTGGCTGGAAGGGCGCCGATTTGATGCACTGGGCGCGACCGTGCCGGCGGCCTTGCGCAAAGCCCTGGCCGGAACGGTGGCGGCGACAACGAGGACATCTACCATCTGTCGCGGCGTTGGTTCTGTCTCAAGGACCGTCGCCACGACTTGATTCCGCTGCGCATGCTCACCACCGAGCTGTGCCGCCGACAAGTGCGAACCTGGACGACAGTGATTCGGGTCATCAGCCGCGAACTCGACAATCCGCTGGTCTCCATCGCCTCGCTTGCCCAATTCGCCACCGAGCCACTGTGCCGCGGCCGGGCCAAGCAAGTCCTCGGCAGGCAGGCCATGATCGAAGAACGCGCTCGGCACCAGGATGGCTTTATCCCATGGAAGGGACTCCTCCCATTTCTTCGGCATCGGGGTGCCTGGCTGGAAAGACGTTGAACCACCCGTCGCGAAGCAGCAGGGGCCGGGCATGAAGATTATCCGTATCGCCCTCGATCCGGAGAAGCACGTCATTCAGGTGCGTGCCGTCGACCATGACGGCGAACCGGCGCTGCGCAGGACGTTCAACTGCAGTCAGTAGCTGCCGTTTTTCGCGATCTTCCGCCTTGCGATGTCTGCACGGACACCTGCGCCAGCACTCACGATTCGGGGCGGGAATTGCAGACGATCGGCCATCAGGTCCAGTTGCTCCCGCTGCAGTACGTCAAGCCCTTCGTTGTCGGCCAGAAGAACGACGTCAACGATGCTGCTGCGATCTGCCTGACGATGACACCTGCCGAGGCCTCACGGGCTCCGTTCAAGACCGTCGCCAGCAGGACCGGCAGGCGTTGTATCGCCTGCGCCAGCTGCGGATGTGGCATCGCACCGAACGGATCGAACAGCTACGCAGCCTGCTCGTCGGATGCGGTATCGCCATCGCGCCAGGACCGGGTGCGGTGCGCAAGACGATCCTGGAATTGCGCGACGACGCCGAGAATGGCCCGAGCTTCGGTTTCCGTGAACCGCCGAGGGAATCCCGGAGGCCTCTGGGTCCGAGTCACGCGGCCTGTTGCAGCTCGGCGACGTTCGCATCGTAAGGGGCTTCTGCTTTCCCAGATGGAATGTTCCCAGCCGAAGACGTCAGACGGCGGTGGTTGAACCACTCCACCCACTTCAATGTCGGTACTTCCAGAGCCTCCTGGGTCGGCCGGGTTTATCCCGGATTTCCCGGGCATTTGCGAGAAGGGCGCTCCAGGCCATGTGGAGTGTTCATGTCGTTGCGCAGGAAGTTCAGCGTGGAATTCAAGTGTGGAGCGGTCGAGCAGGCTTGCAGCGAGGGGCGACGGAATGGGGCGGCCGGCGCAGGTTGCTACGGTATCGGAAAGGATGATCGTTTCTCAGTAGAAGTGTGGTGGGTGGGGAGGCCGGTGTGTTCGCGCACCCCGGCCGTCTGCAGGCTAATGGCCCACGCCATCGCGCGGAAGCCGTGGCCGATCATGGTGTCGCGATCAATGCCCATCTAGCGCAGTGCGGCATTGATGGTGTTTTCGCTCATCGGCCTCCGATGGCTGCACACGCCCGGAAAGAGGCATTCGCCGCGGCCTGTCAGCGGGTGCAGGTCGCGGAGGGTCGCCACGGTCTGCGAGGACAGCGGGACGATGTGCGGGGCGTCGGTTGTGGTGGCGGTCTGGCGCCATTCGTCCAGGACCGCTGCCAAGATGGTTTCGGCGTGTTCCAGCTTCGCCGCACGTTAGGCGCGTGCTTCGGCGAGGGGCACGGCCGGGTATCCGCCCAGCCCGACCATGCTCGCCTTGCCTGCGTAGCGGTACCGATAGCGCCAGATGCGCGAGCCGTTGGGGGCGTACTTCGATGCACAGCCCATTGCTGTCTGCGATGCGGTAGACGGTCGCTTTCGGCTTCGCTGTGCGCAGCTTGGTATCGGTCAGCATGGGAGCAAGCCGATTGTGAGTAAGGCCCGCGGGGTGCGGCGTCCGTACCCACAGGCTTACTCACTTTTTGCCGGGATGCAAGGGCACCCCCCAGGACCACTAGAGACGAAAAAGCCCGCGTTATGCGGGCTTTCCGTGTGCGTCTGGGACTGTCTGGGATGTCCCGGTTCTACGATGTGGTGCCCACCATCAATCGAATAAGTGTTGTAAGCGATTGATATTGAAAGCTATTTGTGACTACTTTAGAAAAACGTACTCACAAACGTACTCACATTTTGGAAGGCTGCACCGATTGACCGCCAAGTGTACCGATGTCGGGCCTGTCCGTTTGTCGGATCGCCGCGACAGGGTGCGGCAGGGCCGCCGATCCGGTGCCCCAGGGCGGGGAAGTGCGCGGGTGCTGGCTTTGGGGTTGCCGGACTGCATCGCGTCGGCTCAGGTCTCTGTTACGCATAGGCCCCCGGTAACCCGCGCGCAGCCTCGGAGGGTGCCAGCAAGGCCGCAGGGGCAGTCCCTGAACCGCTTCGGCGGCCACATGAACGGCGCGACCGCCCCCACACCAGGGCGCAATCTTCGGCTACCGAGGCAGGCGGGCGCGGCGCGTCCGAATTGCCGTTCGCCCCCATGACTGCGCTACGCTTGCGCATCGCCTTTCCAGGCGCACGGACGATCCGAACCATTGAAGGGGGCACATGAAGTCGATCTATGTCGATACGGCGAAGGCAATTCTTCTTGCATACATTCTGACGGCGCCTATTCACTCCGCCGCGCAATCTCGAAAGGAGATTCTTCTTGAGAGAGAGCAGGCGAGAATAGAGTACGAAAGACGTATAGCGGCAACACCTCGGCCAACCAATAGCGAAGAACACAACCGCACTTGTCGAGACCTGCGGATAGAGGCTGCGAGACAGCGAAGTGTCGGAGAAAGATCGAGAGATATGTTTTCAGGACAGAGCGCCATTGAAATTGAAATTACATGGCAGCGGAATGTTGCGCTACTTGAATCCAAGGCCGACGAATTCAGTTGCTATGCGCCTTTTGCAGGAAATACGGGCACAACCACAACCCGCGAAATTTCGCCGATACAACAATGCATTGCTGCATGCGCGGAGCACACAAAGAGAACGCCTGAACAGTGTTTCGATGCGTGCAACAAGTGACCTTCCGCAGTCATCTTGCCTTGCACTGCGGCTTCGCTCCGCCGTGCCGTACCGAAGTCGATCAAGCGGGCGCGTGTGCGCGATTTGATCGGTAATTCTGGCGACGTGGCCGCCGTGGTGTGCGCCGCAGCCGAAGTTGAACGCATGCGTGCGGATCGGTTGGAGTAGGAGCCGTTACACGCGACGGGCATGCTTGCGTTCGTTGCTGGCAGTGGGATGCTCTTGAGCGCCGCCAACTCGGGCACGGTGTCCGCATGGTCGCCCCAATCTTCGATGCCCCTGCATGCCTGGCTTCCTGCTGCCGCATGGTAAGAATCTACATAGGTGTACGAATGGCGTAGCGGGACGCGGCCCCGATACCGGGCTTTTCGATACGGATGGCGTAGCGGTGATGTCCTCGCTTCGGGGCTTTCGATACGGATGGCGTAGCGGCCCGCTACGGTTCGCGTACAGGGCTGCGTTTTTTTGCAGGGCGGACGAACCGCGGCTTCGGTTGCTTCCACTCGCCCGACGCGACCGATGTAGCCGGGCAATCCAGCTTGCCCCCGCATTCGTTGATCGGTTGCCAGGTCAAGGCATACAGACTTGCGCCAAGGTCCAGCCCGCCCTGTCGGGTCAGTGTGATGAACCCGTAGTGGCGCAGCTCCCGCAGCGCTGTGCAAATGGTCTCCGGCGAACTCCAGCCCCGTTCCTTCAGCACAGACAGTGATGCACACAGGTCCCCATTGTTGCGGCCGTTGAACTGCCTTGCGATATCGCAGAGCAGTTTGATTGCGGTCCCGCTCGCGTGCCGCCAGTTGTCCGAGTCCTGAACGCGATGTGGGATCGCAGTGAAGGTTCCCGACTCACTGCGCCCGCGGTGCTTCTGCCGGCTTCTGGGCTTCATGTTGCGCCGCCCCCGCGCCTAGCGGGATTTGCTTTGATCGCGCGCGGCGATCCGTCCGGCAATCCATGCGTCGATCTCTGCGGCGCTCCAGGCGCTCGCACGCGTCCCCAGCTTGATCGGACGCGGGAAGTCCCCGAGTGCGATGCGGCGGTAGATTTCGCTGCGTGACATGCCCGTCCGCGCCTTGACGGCGGGGAGACGTTCGAGCGTGAGGGCAGTGGGGTGTTGCTTGCTGGCGGTCGTCATGGGTCTTTCCTGCGCTATCCGGGAACCTCCCGGACTTGGAGAAAGACGCTAATTTTTCGACGCGACCGCTTCTAGGACGGAACGGCAGAAACTCGGATGCGTTCTGTCCAAGGCATTGATATTTCTAGGATTGCTTGGGCGGCCCGGCAAGCGCGTGCATGGTCGCCTTCACGCTCGCAGCGTGTCGTTTGTTGAACTCGCGCACGTAGGCCCGGATCGCCCGCTCCGGGTCCGCGTTGCCGCCTACCGCGTCATAGCAGATACCGACAACCGTCCGGAAGTCGCAGCCCGGTGAAGTGCTTGGCTGCAAGCGCTGCGGGTAGCTTTGGGGCTGCGGTGCAACGCTCTGCGGGATAGCGGCGGCAGGCTCCGATTCCTCGCGTCGTGTGCCCCTGCGGTAGCTGGTGCCACCCGCCCGCGCCAGCGACCAGCCGTAGACCAATGCGCTGTGTATCCGCCCGACTGGCGCCGGGTCGGCGGATCGGCGGCGGACAGGCTGTGCGGACGGAATTTGACGGAGTCCGTATTGCGCCGCCACCTGCAACGCGCGCAGCCGTGGGATGAGATGGAGCATGGCGCTGTGGCCGGTATCGTCGGGGCGTTGCTCCCAATAGGATGTCTCGATCAAGCCGCAGGCTCTGTTGTGCTCCGGATCGAACCCCAAACACAGCGCATCCAGCTTGTTCAGCAACCCAGACGCCAGCGATTCAACGTCGGCTAATAGCTCGCTTGTGGCGCCATTGGCTGCAGGTGTTGCGAGCACATGGCGCACGGTCAGCAACGCCTTTCGCAGCTCGGAAACTTGCTCGTCGCAGAGGCGGAGCGCTTTCAGCTCGCGCAAGTGCTCTGGGCTGAAGTCAGGGCGTATTGTCGCCTCCTCAGTGCGTTGGTTCTTCGGGGCCGCTACGCGAGTCAAGGTGAACCCGCACTGTTTCTGTGAAAGGCTTTAACCCATGTAATCATTTCTAGTGCCGGAAGGGTGTTGCGCTCAACCCATAATCGCAATGTGGCGGATCGAGGTGCGAACCGTGACTATCCATGTGTTACTCACCGTCTTTTGTCTCGGATTTCGGGAATAAGCCCCGGGCGACTACCATGCACACGGCAATGACATTAACTGTGGCGCCCGCCGTAAGCGTAATCAAGGCGTTGTCGCTGAGTATCTGCTTTTCTTGGACGCCATTCGCAATTCCAACGGCAGCAAACATGCAAATCCAAAACCACACTGCTGTTTCGCCTAGCTGAAAGGCTCGACTAGCATATTCTTTACGAAGGTCGGTATCCTGAATCTTCGCGTTGGTGTTGGCAGCCATGGCTCGGAGCTGCTCCTCAGCTGCGGCCCGTTGATAAGAAAAAGTTTCATTATCAAAAGCGGCGCGCGAGGCCGCGCCGCTTTTCTCAGACGAGTCCTCAGCCTTTTGGGCTAATCGCTCGCTAAAGGTGGCAACTAACTGATCAAAATTGAGGTTCTGTTCCGAGCCATTGCCGTCCTTCCCTGACATGAAAAAGTCTCCTCAGGCAGTGATATTTGGCTGAAAGTAGGCTTTCACTGTCTCATCGGCGATGTCTGCATTCTTGTAGCCTAGTTTGCGCGCCTGTTCCCATGGGCCAGCTGGAACATGGGACATGTTGGAAAGCTGGATCGGAGAGTAATTCTTGTAGGAATTCCAGACGGCTTCGATCATCTGGATATCGGCTGGATCAGAAATTGGCGGCGCTGGAACTTGGATCACAGTGCCATCCGAGTTCCAAACAAAACATGCCCCCGGGGAGGTGATTGGCTGCGATCCGTAAGCCTTAAACGCGTGATATATAGAGGGGAAGACGGGGCCGTAGTCCCAAGCTTCAGGGACTTCATCTACAAGCCGCACGCCGCGAAGACCCAAATTATGTCCGTGCGCAAAGAACAGAAGCTTTTGCAGCTTCATGTTTGAAATGGGTTGACCTTCGCGCTTGGCTAACTCAATGAAATGGTTAGCCACACTTAGAACTCGATTGCTCATTATCCCCTCTCCGTAGCGAATCACTTGGCTTCCACAGCCCTTAGCGGTCTTCGCAAAGACAAAGACTAACAGGAATTTGTGGCTAAAGCTTTCGGAAATCAATGGGTTAACAATGCGTGGCGTGCGTCTCATCAGCCGAGACGAGCTGGTGTATGTGACTGTATCTTTAGGGAAAAGTTCCAAAAGGCAAAGTGGAGGACGGGGGGGTTACGCGGACAGTCCTGCTGCCGCACGCAATGCGCGCGCCGCGTCCAGCGCGAATTCGCACAGATAGGCCGTGCTGCCATCGGCCCCGGTCTCAATCGACCCGCCCAGCAGGCGACGCACGGCGTCCTCCAGGTCCGCGGCTTCCTGCCGGGCGGTCTCGCCTTCGATGCCGGCCACCACGGCCAGCAGGTGCCCGCCCGCTGCAGGCACCGCGCGGAAGGGCACACAGGCCGTCCCAGGCCGCGGCAGGGGCGCGGCGGCGGTGCCCGTGCGGGCGGCGGGGCGGCCGTGCGGGGCTGTTACAGTGCGTCTAGCCATGATCGTTCCTCACGTGAACGGTTGTGGTGAGGGCGGTCGGGGTGTTCGCGCACCCCGGCCGTCCGCTGGTTACCGGCGGGCGCCGGATGCTTTGCGCAGGGGCACGACGTTGCCGCCTTCGCGGAGTTGGTCCAGGTAGTCGGCCCATCCCTGCATCATCTTGCGACGCTCGGGCAGGTGGGCGGTGCGGTTGTAGGCGCGGCCGTTCGGGTCGCGCACGGCATGCGCCAGTTGGTGTTCGATGTAGTCGGGGCGGTAGTGCAGGACTTCATCGAGAATCGTCCGCGCCATCGCGCGGAAGCCGTGGCCGGTCATGGTGTCGCTGTCGATCCCCATGTAGCGCAGCGCGGCATTGATCGTGTTTTCGCTCATCGGCCGGCGATTGCTGCGCACGCCCGGAAACACGTACTCGCCGCGGCCGGTCAGCGGGTGCAGGTCGCGCAGGATCGCCACAGCCTGCGAGGACAGCGGGACGATGTGCGGAGTGTCGGTTTTGGTGGCGGTGTAGCGCCATTCGGCCCCGTCCAGGTCGATATCCGCCCAGCGGGCCGCGCGCAGCTCGCCGGGGCGCACGAACACCAGCGGCGCCAGATTGAGCGCGGCCACGGTCACGGGCGAGCCGCGATAGCTGCGGATGGTGCGCAGCAGCTCGCCGACGCGCTCGGGCTCTGTGACGCTGGCGAAGTGCCGCACGCGGGGGGATTCCAGCGCGCCCGACAGGTCGGCGGCCGGGTTGCGTTCGGCGCGGCCGGTGGCGATGGCATAGCGGAACACCTGCCCGGCGAGTGCGCGGGCGCGGTGGGCGGTCTCGATCACGCCCCGCAGTTCGATCTTGCGCAATGCGGCCAGCAGGGCAGGGGCGGTCACGTCGGCCACGGGCAGGCCGCCGATGCTCGCCAAGTCCTTTTCGATCAATCGACGCTCGCGCTTGACCGATCCGACGCCCAACCCTTCCTTGGCCCGCTTCGCCAGCCATTCGGCCGCGACCGCGGCGAACGTGGTTTCGGCGTGTTCGAGCTTGGCCGCACGTTCGGCGCGTGTGACGTGCGCCGGGTTGCCCCCGCCTTTCACCAGCGCGCGCAGTCGGTCGCGTTCGGCGCGCGCTTCGGCGAGGGACACGGCCGGGTATTCGCCCAGCCCGACCATGCTCGCCTTGCCTGCGTAGCGGTAGCGATAGCGCCAGATGCGCGAGCCGTTGGGGCGCACTTCGATGCACAGCCCATTGCTGTCTGCGATGCGGTAGATGGTCGCCTTCGGCTTCGATGTGCGCAGCTTGGTATCGGTCAGCATGTGAGTAAGCCGATTGTGAGTAAGGCCCGCGGGGTGCGGCGTCCGTACTCACAGGCTTACTCACTTTTCGCGGGGATGCAAGGGCACCCCCCAGGACCACTAGGGACGAAAAAGCCCGCGTTATGCGGGCTTTCTGTGTGCGTGTGGGACTGTCTGGGATGTCCCGGTTCTACTATGTGGTGGAGCCAGAGCACCTGAAATCCAAATGCTCTCTCACGCCGAATCGTAACGGGGCGCAACCCACAGCACAACTGCTGTCAGCATTGAGGCCTTACTTCAGGAGGCGCCGGCAGGTATCGAGCGCCGCATCAAGGAAAGCGTCCGCGGTCGGCGCGACCTCATCCATCCTCGACTGCTCGGCCTGAAACACCTGTGAGGGTCGCAGCATCATTTCGACCATGTTCGTGACCTGTTGTGCCGTGTCCGGCTGGCCGAATTCGACATGGGTGCCGCGCACAAGTCTGCTACTCAGTCGCAGGACGTTTGACAGCGCTTGGTCGAACGTCTGCCCGAGCATGACGCGTTGATTGGGGTTTTGATGCTGCAACCGAAGGTCGCAGGTTTGCAGCAGATCAAGATCGCCGAGGCCCGTAAGGAAGTTCTGGCGACTGCTGATCGTGTTCAACTCCGCCATAGTCTTGGAGTACTCGTCCGCCCCCAGCGGCTCATCACCCAACTCATCCCGAGACTGCTTAATGATTCGTTGTTCAATCTGACAGCAGAGCGCGCGGCGCACATACCACGGATCGAAATACGACAGGGAAATAGTTCTTGGTGCCGCCTCCTCTGCCAGCGCCGAAGTGATAAGACGCAGGTTGCCTCGGCGATGCTTCATCGCCCAGGATCGTGTATCCAGATCGCGCACCAACTGCGCCATCACGGCAGCATCATCGTGGATGGCCCGAATTAACTCGCTGAGTTCCTTCGGCGACTGATAGCCGATGCCGTGTATCGGCAGATTGAGTTCGCCAAAGTGATGAAACACACTCTCCATCGCAACACGGGCGCCAACCGGATTGGTCGGCTGGCGTCCGATATGCTCATAAACGATGACCGGAGAGATAGCCAGTCGGCTCGTCCTCGGACTCCAGTGTTTCGCGAAGCGCGAGAAAGCGAGATAGGCAAGCCGAAGGAGGTTTCGCTTCTCCTTGTCGCGGTGTTTGAAGTCTTGAACGATATTGTTGTCAGGCACCATGAAAATGTCGCCTTCCAGTTGCGTGGCGTAGACATACCCGTTGACCAGCCATTTCACCCGAGCGTACCAAGGCTGGAGTTCGTCTATGCCGTAGCCATCGAGCCTTCCTGCGAATTCCTCGACAAAGGCATCATGCCGATCTCCACGGTAGTCCACCTGACAGTCCTGTTTTGCGTCGCGAATTCCGTCCGCTATTGTATCGGACGCTTAGCGCGGTGGGCGTTCTGGCCGATCTGCTAGCGACTGGCGCTGCTTCTCCCACAGCGCCGGGGGGTTGATCGATAGGGCATGCAGCCGGACGCTGTCCGGCAGTTCCTCGTCGAGAATCGCGGCGACGATGTCCGGGGCAAGGAGTGTCAGGTTGATGTGTCGGGCGATGTAGCTGTGGTCTGTCTGCTCGCGGCGGGCGATCTCGCTCATCGAAGCCGCTTCGCCGGCCTCCAGCATCCTGAGCCAGCGGTGGCCTCTTGCCAGTGCCAGTTGCAGCGGAGTGGCACCTGTTCGAGTCCGGCTTCCGGACTCGAACCCAGAGCCTTGGGATACGACGACCCGCCGCCCGCTACGCCGTCGCAGGGCGATCGGGATGTTCAGAGTCACGCCGCCGTCGCTGGCGATCATCTCGGCCGCCGACCCGGCCACCTCCAGGGTCGGACCTTTCATGCCACCGCCCCAGCCGTCGGGCGGGCTTCGGCGGCGAGGGTGCCGATCCCGCCGGGTCGGAGCCGCAGTTCCAGGTTTGTCGGCGTGACGATGACCCGTTCGACAAGCAGCCGGACCAGACGCTGCTGCTCGGCCGGGAAGAGTTGCTCCCATACCCGGTCAACTTGCGTCATCGCGACCGTGACCTGCGCTTCGTCCAGGGTCGGGTCAAGCGCCACCGCCTGCGGGATCATCGCCTCGATCATCTCGGGTGCCCGCAATACCCGCCGCAGGTGCGCGACCACCGCGTCCTCAAGTTCCCCGGCCGGCAGGCGCGGCAGGCCGGACGTACCCGGTCCTTCGTGCATGTCGCGGGTGCTCAGGTAGTAGCAATAGGTGCGGCCGTTAGCCTTGGTCGTGTGCCACGGCGACAGGGCGCGGCCGTCGGGGCCGGTCAGGAGGCCCTTCAGCAGGAACTCCACCTTGCCCCGGCGCGAGGCACCTGCCCGGACCCGGCCGTTGACCTGCAGGAGGGCATGCGCCTCGTCCCACAGGACGCGCTCGATGATCGGCGCATGCGTGTTCTCGAAATACTGGTCGCGGTGCTTCATTTCGCCGAGGTAGGTCCGGCAGTGCAGAATCTTGTGGACCGAACTCTTGTCGTGGAGCTGGCCCGCTAGCGTTCTGCCCGCTTTGGTCGTCCACGTCTTGTTGCACCAGCCGTGCGCGCGGATCTCCTGCACGACCTTCAGGATCGAACCCAGCGCGACGAAGCGGCGGAAGATCGTGCGGACCTGTTCCGCCTCGGCTTCGTTGATCGCCAATCGGCGATCGACAATGTCGTATCCCAGTGGCGGGATACCATGCATCCACAGCCCTTTCTTCTTGCTGGCGACGAACTTGTCGCGGATGCGCTCGGCCGTCAATTCACGTTCGAACTGTGCGAAGGTCAACAGGATGTTCAGCAGCATCCGGCCCATCGCATCCGTAGTGTTGAACTGCTGTGTCACTGATACGAAGGTCACGCCGTGCCGGTCGAAGACCTTGACCAGTTCGGCAAAGTCGAACAGCGAGCGGCTCAGGCGGTCGATCTTGTATGCGACGACGATGTCGATCAGGCCCGCTTCGATGTCGGCGATCAATCGTTGCAGGGCAGGGCGCTCCAGGGTGCCGCCTGAGAAGCCGCCATCGTCGTAGTCGTCGGCCACCGGAATCCAGCCCTCGGCGCGGCGGCTGGCGATGCAGGCGGCGCCCGCGTCGCGCTGCGCATCGATGGAGGTGTACTCCTGATCCAGTCCTTCTTCTGTGGACTTGCGCGTGTAGACCGCGCAGCGGAGGCGCCTGGGTGCAATCGCGCTCATCGGCGGCCCCCCTTGCGTAGGCCGAAGAACGCCGGCCCGGACCACTGCGTCCCCGTGATCTTGCGGGCGATCATTGACAGACTCCGGTAGCGGGAGCCCGCGTACTCGAACTCGCCGTCGGCGAGGACGTGGACGCGATGTTCGACACCAGCGTAGAGGCGCACCAGCTCGGTGCCGGCGACGGGCACCGCGCCGACCCGCTGTCGAGTCAGCGTGCCAGTCGCGACCAACTCGACTATGCGGCGGTGGTTGCGTTCGAGCAGGGCGCGATCGGTCTTGGCGAACTCGAGTTCCTGCCAACGGTGCGCGATGCGCTTCTCGACGAAGCGGCGATTCGTGACGGGCGGCTTTGTGCCGAACAGTCGATGCCACTCATTCGAGAGGTCGCTCCAAGACCAGTCGGCCAGGCCCGCGATGCGTGCTGCCATCGAAGCCGCCGTTGCCGTAGGGGAGGGTGCTTGGGTCATGCCTGTGGACTCCGGTTGGTGGAGTCCGCATGGACGCGCTGTGCCGTGCCAAAGCCAAGTCCACAGTCGGCCGGGGCAGGCGCGGCGACGGTGGACGTGTGCGAGTCGCCGTCGCGCAGGCGGTGCAGGCCGAGGGCCAAGAGCGCGGCGGCCTCCTCGCGCCGCTGTGCCGGCGTCATGCGCGCCGGGTCGAAAGTTTGAATGGGTGCCACGGTGATCCAGCCTGATCGTCCAACCAACAGGCAGTGTCCATGCACCATCACGCTGCTGTATCGCAGCGTGGCGTAGCGAACTCGATCCTACGGCTGCCGACTACCGCTTGATCATGCGGAGCCACCGCTGCACAACGCCTCGATCGAACTGGGACGGATCGAATCGCTTGTCTTGCCAGTGAATCATTGCGACATGATTTCCTTACCCGGCAGCGCAAAACTATGCCCCGCCGCCCCCATCTCCACCACCATCGCTCTGCGGCCCCGGCCCCATCACCGGGGTACGCGCCCCCATGCGCATGGTCGGCCCCTTCGGCCCATCCATCTCCTGTTGCTCGGCGAGCTGCTGCGCTTGCTCCAGCGCCTGCTCGCGCGCATGCAGGACAGTCTGCGAGACCGCCGACGACTGCTCAATCGACTGCGAGAGCGCCTGCTCTACATTGATCGCGATCCGCTGGTGACCCGGGCTGTCCAGTGCGCCCTGAACCACGAAAATCGTCTCGGGCCTCCCGGTTTGAGGATCGATCTTGCTGCCGGGCACCACATGGTCGTAGCCGGTGAAGTTCCAGCCCTGTGCTGAGAGCGACATCGCGACCACCGACGCACCCAGCATTTGCCGCTCGTGATCGGTCAGCCCGCCCATGCCTGGCGCCACTTCGATCTGGGATAGGGCATGGTGGGCACGCTGGTACAGGCCATGCGCAGCATGTGTGGGTTCGACGATGGTGGGTGCCGCCGCGCGTACCTGCTCGGATGCAGCAGGCGCGCGGTCCTGCTCCGGCGCCTGCCGACGTGGGTCGTCGAGGTCCCCAGCCGTCGCGGCACGATGAGCGAGTGCAGGATCGGGCCTGGCTTCGGCCGCAGCCATGACCGGTAGCGCAGCAGGGCGTGCGACGGGTTCCGGCTCCTGTCCTGTCTCATCTTGTCGGCTGCGGTAAGGAGCAAGGGCCGGACTCGCGATCCGTGCCTCGGCGAGCAACTCCGGTACCTCGCGTGACGGTGGCACATCCTGCCCAAGCGATCGGGCCGGACTGTCCAGGCCGGCACGACTCATCTCGGCGCGCTCACGCTCGCGCTGCGCTGCGAGGGCGCGGTCCACCGCCTCATGGGTGTCGTGATCGGCAATGCCGGTCGCAGGCAGGCCACGCATGGTCTGGAACTGGCGAACGGCGTGTTCGGTCTCCGGGCCGTACAAGCTGGTCTGAGGAATGCGCTCGCCATCCGGGCCGCGCTGATCCAGCCGATCAAGGCGGTGCTGCAGAATGCCCACGGCCTCGCCACGGCTGCCTAGGCGCAGGGGGTCCGCATCTTGCGCCACAGCTTGCTGCGCGGCGGAGGCGCGCACCTCCTGCGCCTCGCGCTCGGGCGCAGGAACCGCTGTCTGAGCTGGCGCCGGCTCTCGCACTGGTGGCTCAACCTGGCGCGTCCGTTCGGCATCGGCGCGCTCGCGTTCCGAACGTGTGCGGTCGGCGTCGACCGCATCGCGCGACAGCGCAGCGACGACAGCCACCTCCGGCACAGCGGGCGCCGCTGGCCTCTCCTGCTCAGGCGCGCGTTTGGTCTGCCCCGCATCTTCTGGCGCGATCTGCGCCACACCGCCGACGGGCACCGCCCTGCCCCCCATAACCGCGACGGCTGCGGCCTGGACGGCGTGCTGCGTTTCTTTCTGCGACAGGCCCTGCCGGTTGGCCTCGCGCTGCGCCTGCTCGCGGGCCTCGCGCTCTTGCGGCGCCGCGGCGGCGATGATGCGTTCCGGTGCGGCCGGCTGTGGCGCCTTGTCCGCGTGCCCGCGTGCCCGCACGTCGGCCAGCGCCTGGGCGATGTCCTCGGGTGTGGTCACGGCCGCGATCTGCACCGTGCGGTCCGGCTCGTTGCGGACATGCAGGATCGGACTGTCCGGCGAGTACCGCCCGCTAGCATCCGTGCCCAGCACGGTGACGCTGTTCTCCGGGCCGACCCCGGCCGCGGCACGCGTCCGCTGCACCGCCAGATAGCTCGCCTCGAACAACTCCGGCTGGACTTCGCGGTCGATGCCGTGATTGCGGTAGGCGGTGCGCAGCAGCCCGCGGTCGGCCTGTTCGGGGGTGGGCGGGGTCCAGTCGGGGATTCGCGCCAGATGCTGCCGATGCTCGTCCAGCGCCTGCGTCAGCCGGCTGCGGGTCAGCTCCAGCTCCAGCGTCCGCTGGACGTCGACCGGCGCGCCCTCATGTGTCCATCCGCTCTCCGGATCGCGGCGGTAGTGCTTGCCGTCGGAGGCCTGCAGCAGATCCGGGTCGAGGGCGATGGTCACCGCCCTGGGGATCTGCGGGTTGGGCGTCCGGTCGTAGCCGTACAGCTTGTGCCCCACTTCATAGCGCGCCGCGATCTCGGCCGGGCCGGCGCGCAGGTTGCTGTCGATGGTCTGCACCGCCTGCGCGCTCAGCTCCGCGGCACGCTCGGGTGTGGCCTCGACGGTCTTGAACTTGTTGGGCATGTCGCGATGATCGAGGTCCAGCACCACCTCCCGCAGCCATTTACCGGTGTCAGCCTGATACACCCAGTCCCGCGTGCGCAGGCTGTGCAGGTCGCTGCTGTTGGCCGGCTGCACGAAGGGGTTGCGCGGCACGGGCACCTCGCCCAGCGCCAGCTCCACCGCCTTGGCGCTGGCGATCGCACTCAGCTCCCGGTGCTTGTCGGGCTGGGCGGCGAAGGCCTGCGTTCGCAGCACATCGCGACCATCGTCTACCAGGTCGGCGCGCAGGTCTTCGCGGACCCACTGGCCGCGCTTGTATTCCCAGTCCACGCCTTCGCTGCGGATGTTGACGATGCCGTAGTTCTGCCACCAATCCACGCCGCGTTCGAAGGCTTTCCCGAACAGGTAGGCCTCACCCATCGCCAGCGCGGCGGCGCCACCCGTGCTCATACCCATCACAGCGGCCGTCGTGGTCGCGGCCACGCCTCCTACCAGGACACCCGTGGTCTGTGCGTACTGGCGTTCCCAGGCCGCTTCCTTTGCGGTGTCGTTGCCCAGAGTGTTCTTGAACACCTGCGCACGTTCACGCGTCTGCAGCCACTCGTAGCCGGTCAGCCCCACTTCGACGGCGACACCACCCAACGCAGACCACCGTGCCCTGGCCCGTGCGATCGCTTCGGGGTCGTAGGGCAGGACGACGGTCTGCTTGTCGCGCGCGAGGCGCGCCATCAGCCCCTCGGCGCCGGCCTGCTCGGGCGGGCCGACGTGCGGCGTGCGTTCCACCGGGCGGGCCTGCGCCTGCAGGCGCCGGGTCATGGCGCCGGCCGGTTCCGGCGTCTGGTCCGGCAGGTGGACCACCTGGCCCGGCTGGGCGAGGTGAGCGTAATCCGGCGCCAGCGCCCTCACCTCGCCGGCCGGCGTGTTGCGGTCGATCTTCGCCCAGTTGCGGAACAGCGTATTGCCCTCGGTCGAATGGTGGACGACGTTCATCCGCATGTCGGTGGTTTCGTGCACCCGCGCGAACACGGGCTCGCCCACCAGCGCATTGCGGTAATCGGTCATCAGGTTCAGGCTGCGGTCGGCCAGGCCGCCGCGGAAGTAGCTGCCGCCCACGTCCGAATGCGCGCCCACCACCGTCACGCTGAAGAACCGTCCGTCCGCGGAGTGGCCTTCGGGGATGATGCGGTCCACCGGGAACAGGCCGCGCTTTTCGTCCGCCGCGTTGACCTGGAAGCCGGACACCACAGAAGGCGGCAGACGGCGGTCGAAGAAGTCCTGCAGGTAGCCGGTCGGCACCGGGTCGTACAGGCCCACCGACATAGGCATCTGCCCGGGCGCGATGTGATACCGCGTATAGGTCCTGACCGTATTGCCCTGCGCGTCGAGGGATTCGACTTCGCTTTTGAGGTCGGGGAAGCCGCGTTCGTGGATCATCCGCGCCAGCAGCGGCACCGTGCTGGCGCCTCGGCTGAAACCTTCGAGGTGGGTGCTGATCCGGGCCTGCGGGTCTGCTTCGAGTATCTCTCCGATGCGCTTTGCCAAATCCGCATACGTGTCCTCGGCGCGCGCGAGCGAGGTGCGGCCCAACGCCCCATCCACGGTGTTCTCGATAGCGTTGGTCTGTGTGCCCGGCCCCGGGCGATACACGAAATCGATGTTTTCGAATCCATTTTTACGCAAATTCCTAATCTGCTCGCGCAATTTGGCGACATTCGTGGCGTGCAATGGATCGCGGTCCACATCGTTGCCGGTGCCATCCAGCAGGCCGAACAGCATGTAGGAATGCGGGTCCTTGCGGTCCCACAGCGGGGGCACCTTGAATTCGCGCATCTGTGCCGCCGCGCGCTCGTAGCTCTGCAACTGCTCGCGGCTGGCGATGTCGTGCGGCACATCGTCGTAGGGCAGCCCGTCCGCATCCAGCCTGACCCGCGTCTTGCCCGACCACGCGTTGGCCATGCTGTCGTCCAGCCCATCCAGCGTCCGCCCGATCAGAGACCTGGGCGCGGAGGCGGGATTCGGCTGCGGCAGCGCCGGCGCCGTCCGCAGGCTCTCCAGGTGGCCCATGCCGGCCTGCGCGTAGTCGCTGGGCGCGGCCATGCGGTCGGCCAGTGGCCGGGTCACCATGGTGAACGCCGGCGGCTGCGCCGCCACGGCCGTGCCCGTGAAGTAGGCGCGGCTGTCGATCATCAGCTCGCCCGCGTCACCCCTGAGCGGTGTGCCGGCGTAATTGACGGCCACATTGAGCTTGCCCACATTCTCGTAGGAGCGCGCCTGCACCGCCTCGAATGCCGCGTGGCCGCCGCGGTCGGCCTGCAGGTTGGCCAGGTGGAGGCGGTCGATGTCCTCTATGGTGGTCACCCGCTCGTTCGCCAGCACGCGCGGCAGCTCACTGGCCGCGAACACGCGGTCCGGCTGGGCGAAGCTGGTGATGGTCCGCACCTCGCCCACCGTCTCGGCCGCGAACTTGCCCGAGACGATGTCCCACGCGCCATCCGCAACGCGCTGGCCGTCCGGGCCGATCGTTCCGAACAGGAACTGGTTCGCTTTCGTCCCGGTCTCCAGCGGGTCGCTCTCGAAGACGCGCTCCAGCGTCTCGATCAGCTGCTGATTGCGGCTTCTTTCCGAGTACACGTCCAGAAACTTGAATGCCTCGGTCTTGTCGAGGACGCGCACGTCTTCACCGGCGCTCAGCATGCCGTTGATGATTTCGGTCGATGCGATGTCCGGCGTCGACCTGCCGCTGTAGAGGACAGTGATGGACCCCTGCGCCCGAACATCCAATCTGCTGATGAGCGCGCGCAGTTCCGCTTCCGATTGGATAGCCGGCAATTCGGCATTGGCTTCGGCCGACGAAATATCCATGCGTCAGCCTCAGAACTCGAACGTCACGATCGTATTCGGGATCTGCTTCCTTGCGCCGTCGTAGCCCCTCGCCGTCAATGCTTCCTTGAGCGTTTCGGTGACCTGGCGCAGGCGCGCGTCGTCGAGGTCGTCCGGATATATCTGGACGATGTTTCCCCAGGCGACGCGGTACGGCGATTCGCTCAGCGTCTTCGACCCGCTGACCCGATCCACCTTGATGAAGAATTTTTTCCCATCCATCTCCAGCAGGAATTCGATCCAATGCTCTCCATCGCGCGCCGGATTGGCGCCGCGTATCTGGCGGAGGATGATGTTCCGCTCCCGGTCGATGGTCCATTGCGGGGCGTAATTGTCCGGCAGCTTTTTGTCACCCGGGTACATGGCCAGATACGACTTGGCAAGCCCGTACTTCTCGATATCCTCAGCGGACACGTACTCATTGACGAACGCCATGACAGCTCTCCACAAGTTAAAAGGTCTTGGTCCAAGCCAGCATTAAGTCACGCAGGCTATCGCTGTTCCTGACCGCCGGATCACGGGGCTGTTTCAGCACCACCCAGCCTCGCATATAGACATTGATCGTGCGGTCATTGACCTCAAGAAGAATCTCGACATGGCGCGCATGGCGCTCCAACCCCCAGCCTTCCTTCACCTCATGCTCTAGCGCATTGTGCAGTACAAGGCGATCTGGGAATATCTCGTTGAAATTCAGCTTGGTGCTCCGCTCGACCCCGTCCATCGCTGTCCACCAAATCTCGATGATCGGCGAGAAGACATCGCTTGGCGCGATTGCAAAGCCTGCGGTCCAGTCGTCTTTCCAGTCGACGCTTCTGGGTTCGCCGGACGGACTGAATCGATCCCTTTCAGTAATTTGATGCTGCTTGGCGAATATGACCGAGCATTCGAGGGTGTTGTAGCATCTGGCGTCAAAACTAAATGCATCGAACCGCAGCGGCCACGGCTCGCACGGCACGCGCTTTTTGAACAGTCTTCCGAGAATAAACATTTCAGCACCCTCTGGATCGATAGGAATGTCGTCTACCGCAACAGTTACAGGCTGTGGTGGCGTGCGCGCTGGCAGCACCGGCCTGCGCTTGGCTTGAGCCGGCAGTCCGCCGAACGGCAGTGGGCCATGTTCGCGCAAAGCCCTTGCGTTGGCGACCTCCATATCCCGCAGCAGCTGGAGATCGTGATGCACATCTGGCTTGCCGCGGATTGCGGGCCTGCGCACATCTGGCGGGCTGCCTTCATCGGCCGGACTCACGGACACGACTCCTTACCGCCACGCCGATAGCCGGCGAGCAAGTGCTCGCCCATCGCAATGAATACTCTGACGGGCGCACTCCGGGTCCATCCGGCTCGCCGTACGTGCATTCGATTCCTGCCACCTTCCGGCCCATCGGTGGTCACTCCACATAGAGTGCGAGTAGCAGCGCAACCGCCACGCGCGCCGCCGCGATGACGGCATCGGCCACGATCTCGATGCGCGTCCTTCCGTCCGTGGCGCGTCCATGCTGGCGCGGGCGCAATCAAACACACTCCCTGCGCCTGGCCGACTGGGCGTTGCGGATGCGGTGATAGATCTCCTCGCGGTGGACGGCCATCTCCAGCGGCGCGTCGATGCCCATGCGCACCTGGGCGCCGGAGGCCTTGGCCGGCTGCCCGGCCTGTCCGCCGCCGCCGATCCACACCACCACATCGCGGCCGATGCGCAGGGAGTCGCCCAGCAGCAGCGTGGCCTCGTAGCAGCGCCTGCGCCAGATGCGCCGGCAGGGCAGCAGCGCTGTGTCGGTGTCGTCGGTGACGTTCACGCCGGTCGGTGCGGTCAGGGCCACAGTGATGTGGCCGCCCACCTTGCCCTGCACTGTGATGCGGATGTGGTCGCCGATCCGGATGCTTTCGCCCACGCGGCGGGTCAGAACCAGCATGGCGCCTCCAATCCTGCAGAATGCAGGAGGTGCCAGGAGAGCAAGTCGCGCGCGATGGCGGGGTGCCGTCGGTCTCGGGGAATTGCGGGCATGGGGGCTGCCTTTCATTGTTCTTTCGCGGCAATACGACGGCGCGCGGCGCCGCGTGGCTCGCGTGTGACGGTGGCGCCTTCGGGCGCGTGTACGGTGAGCGCGGTATCGCGCAGGGGCACCGTGCCGTCCTGCGCGCGCAGCCTGTGCACGCTTATCCGGTATCCGTCCACGCAGAGCGCCGCGCCGTCCTGCAACCGCAGCAGCAGGAGCTGGCTGCCCATCGCCGACGCGAGCACGCGCTCGGGCTCGGGCTCGTCCGCACCCGTAATGGCGCAGCCTTCCGGGGCTTCGATGCACAGGGCGAGGGTGTGGCTGTCTTTACGCTGCCCACTCCACCCCAGCGGCACGATGTCGATGGCATTCGCCACCCGGAGCCGTTCGCCGGCCCTGCACTCCACGGTGACCAGATGCTCGTCCCTGCGCTGTGATGGGACATAGATAGCAAATGTTGTGCGTCGCCACAACACGCAATAGGATACGACCGACCCGCCCACGGCGGCGCATCATGGGCGCGCGAGCGCCCGATGACACTTGCCCGGCCCGCACGCCGGCCTACGCCTGGCGCAATCGTTCGGCCCATGGCAGCCGCTTCAGCCGGCGAATGCCGGCGTGGGCACGCCACGCACCCCCTATCCGATGGAGACCACCCGATGCACTTGAAGATCGCCCTTGCCGCCTGTGTCGCCCTGGCCGGCTGCAGCACCCCGGAACCGGTGCAGACCGTGGACTGGTACAAGGACCATGCACCTGAGCGGCAAGCGATGGTCGCCAAGTGCCGCGCCAACCCCGGCGAACTGGAGGCCACGCCCAACTGCGTCAACGCCATCCGCGCGCAGAACCAGTTGGACAACGCGCGCAGAGGTCTGGCGCCGCTGACGCCCCTCCCGTCGAGCACGTCGCCCTGAGCAGGGGGATACATGCCCTCGGCCGTGCGCGGTGCGCCTGTGAGCGCATGCGGTAGCGCGCGCATGCATGCGCGTGTCGTGGCGGCAGTCTCGACCGTCACAGCGCAGCGCCGGTCAGAGCGTGTGCCGGGGGGCTTCGACGGCCTTGCGCGCAGTGCGCCTCGTCTTGCCCTTGCCGGGCTGCGCCGCCTCGGGCAGTACCCGCATCGTGTACCGCAGCGCGCCGTCCTCTTTCCTGTCGGGCGCGATGGCCTGCCCGTCGGCGGTCTGCAGCGTCTGGCCCTCGGCCAACGCCACCATCACGCCGAAGCTGCCGTCGTCGTTGAGCGTGATCTGCACACCCATGCCGCACCAGCACATGACGGGCGAAAAGGCGGGGTTGGTCTCTACGGTCATACGGGTCTCCAGAGGGGTGGCGGCGCGGATGTCGCGCGCCGGGAAGGCGCCCCGACCGCAATACCGCCGGCCGGAACGGCCCGCATGCCTTCACGACCACTCAGCCCAGGCCCGCTGCGGCTGCCGGCTCCGCACGGGTCACCTCCGATGTGGCCGGGCATGCCGGCGGCTCGGGAGGCATCGTTAACGTCGTTAATGCCGATGTCAATAGGTAACGGTTCTGCTGTAGCATATCCGCCACCCCCGCTCACCCATCGCACGCCATGAACAAGTATTCCCAAGCCTTCTTCGACGCCATGAAGCGCACCGGCCTGAGCAACGTCGTGATCGCTGCGCACGTCGGCAAGGTGGGCAACAACTGCGTGGCGCAGTGGCGGTCGGGCCGTCGGCCCATCCCGGCGGAGCATGCACCCAAGGTGGCCGGGCTGCTGGGCCTGCTGCCGGAGCAGATCAGCGAGTCCTATGACCGGCTGCTGCAGGCGGGCGCGCTGTTGCCGGAAGCCACGCCCGGGCGCAATGCGCCGCCGCAGGGGCATGTGGTGCTGTCGGAGCTGGAGGATTTCGGGCGGCCGTCAGACCAGCCGCGCATCTGGCTGCCGGAGTCCATCACCCGGCGCAAGCTGGGGCTGACCCGGCCCGAGGACGTGCGCTGGACGCTGCAGCCGTCGCAGTCGATGGCGCCTGAGATCGAGCGCCACGCGCTGGTGCTGGTGGACATCACCACGCAGCGGCCGGAGGACGTGGTGGACGGCGGCCTGTACGCCTGCGCGCTGTGGGGCCGCCCGGACATCCGCCGCATCCTGGTGCGGCGCGGCGGCTGGACGCTGGCCGGGGCCAATGCGGACATCGAACGGGTGAGCGTGAGCGAGGAGGATCTGGCGGAGCTGCGCATCCACGGCAGCGTGATCGGCTGGATTTGACCGGGCGGGATGGGCCTAGAATGGCCGGGGCCACCCGGCGGGGCCAGCCCTGCGGCACCGGACAAGGACAGCGACAACACACGGAACAGGGAGCGGAATGTGGGCAAGCGCTGGGGCACATACATCGCGAAGGGCATCGCCCTCGCCCTGCTGTACGGCATCGCTTACCTGGCGCTGCGCTACGTCTCGTTCAATCAGTGGTTCCTGCCGGCAGGGCTACGCGCGGCCTGCCTTTTGTTTCTGCCGTATCGGTATTGGCCGTTCGTGATCCTCGGCGATGCCTCGGCGGTGTTTTTCCAGCGGTTGCCGAAGCTGGATCAGTACGCTACGGCATGGGTTTATGGAGGCCCAGTCCTGCTGATTGGGTCCGTTGCAATCGCCCCGCATCTCGCAAGATTGAAGCTACGGCACGCAAGAGATATGCACTTTTGGATGCCGCTGACCGCTTTGTTCATCAGTGTCTGGGCGGCCATGTGCACTTCAATCTTCAACTACGCTTTAGGAGGTCCACGCCAACCAGACAGCGCGGAGAAAGCCGTTGAGTATGTGACTGGTAATTACCTCGGGATTTTGATGTTTGTCCTCCCCCTTCTGTTTTGGCAGACGAGAAAGTGGCGGACCTATCGAATCCGTAACATGGGCAGAGACTCGCTCATTGCTTGCTTGGCTATTCTTGCGCTTTTTTTATTTGTAGAAGCCCAGCCGGGAGACGAAGGACTCTCCGAGCAGATTGCTCTTCTCCTAATGATAATCCCGGCAGCATGGTTGACGTTTTCTCACGGCTGGCATGGCGCGGCGATCGGCATATTCATCGTCAATGTTGGGACCGCGCAAGCGATGGAATACGTGGGAGTACCAAAGCACTTTGAAACCGTTTTTCTTTCCCAGATCGGCCTCAGTATATTTGCACTAATCTTTCTACTCCTTGGAAGCAGGATTACGTCTCAATATGAGACCGCCCGAAGATCAGGCATCGCTGAACAAGACGCGCTAAAGCTCGCTCGTATGAGCCTGCTGTCGAATGAACCCGCTGTCCGAGACCAGCTCATCATGCTCGCCAGCATGCAGGTGCTGATGGACGACGAGCGCGATCAGCTGGCCAAGGACCTGCGCGCCAACGGCAAGGCCCATGCGGCGATGGAACTCCACCGCCGCGGCGTGGAGCACCGCCAGCTGTTCCAGCTGCAGGCGCTGGTGGTCTACCCCATCGGCATCGAACGCGACGGGCTGTTCGGCCTGCTGGACACCGAGATGTTCCGCGAGTCGCGCGCCAGCGGCGCCGTGGTGGACATGCGCTTCGGCCGCACCGACCCACGCACCCTCTCGGAGGCACTGCAGGTATCGGCCTACCGCTGCCTGTGCCACGCCATCGACCACCTGTCGGACTGGGAGCCGACGGACTACCGGCTGCACCTGCGCGTCTGGCACGGGCGCCTGAAGCGTGGCATCTACATCTCCGCGCACATCACCACCGCGCATGCGCGGCACGTCACCCCGCACGGCGAAAGCGCGTGGCTGCTGCTGGAGGCGCGGGTGAAGGCCCACGGCGGCCTGCTGCGCCATGGGCCGGACGGAATTCGCCTGCTGCTGGCCGAGTCCATGGACGAGCCCTCGGCCGAGCAGGAGACCAGCTTCGCCGCCTAGGCCCGGACGCCCCTGCGGGCGCCCGGGCTGCGCACTCACTCGGTCGCGCCCAGTGGGCGGATCAGCCAGCGGGTGGTAGTGCCGTCCTGGTAGCGCAGCACTTCCACGTCAATGCCCCGGTACAGCAGGCTGGGAGCGCCGGCCGGCACACCGTCGCCAGGCAGGGCCACACGGTCGGCGTCGGTGCCGATCGGCATCACCCAGGCAGTCCCCCCGATCCGTCCGGCCGCCGCACGCACGGTGCCGCCGGCATCATTGATCTGCACATAGCGGATGCCGTCGCGTTCAAATTGGTACACCTTCCAGGCAGGATCGGCCGCCAGATCGACCGCTTGCGGAAAGGACTCACCCAGGCCAAGCGAGGCGACCGGGCTATCACGGCCGTCGTCCGGGCAACCGCACTTCGCCCACACGGGCGAGGCAAACAGCGTCGCGCTGGCCAGCAGGGCAAGTGGCGCGCAGGCGGAACGAGACAGATACATCGACATGATGAAACTCCTTGAGTGCTGATCCGTAGGATTGGTGTTAACGGCCTGCGATGTCCCCATACAGCACCGTTAACGATTGAAGGCCCGGAAGGCACGCGCCTCCCGGGCCTTTCGACGGTAGCACCCGGATTCGCGCGCCGAGCGTGCTGTGCGGCGCCGTCCGGCGGGCCTGAGCCGAGGCGGGCCACTCCCTGCCGCGCGTAGGCGGGCTGCCTCACGCGGGACTTCCTACCACACCTGGAATGGGGTCGACTCCTGAACCAGGTCGTCTTCCTTCGTGATCCGCCGCCGCAGCGCCGGCTCGTAGATCACCCGACTCTACGCACGTCCCCAGTACGCCTGTCGAGCGCGCAGCGAGCGGCGGATGGCCTGCTGAGTCATAGGCCTTCCGGGTGACACCTTCTGGCGCGCCCCTTCGGCCCCCCCCGTGAAGCCGATGGACTCCAGCGGGTCATCCTTCGGGTCGCCCTCATGAACCGGGTCGCCATGCGTCGAAGCCGCTGCCTCTGGGACATTGTGCATTGCTTTTGCGCCGTCTTGGAGCGCATCCGGCCGCTCTGTCACCACACCCCACCAGAAATCGCAAAAAAGCCCCGGCACGCATTGCGTACCGGGGAGGGGTCCTGTCCCGTTGGCCGGGGCCTCTTGTCTGCATGACGCTGGCATCTACCGTCCGAAGTGCCGTCTGGGTCTTGGACGACGTTCAATTGGACGGTGGCGGCATTGATCGGCGTGAGTTGCGTTGGCCCCACTCGACCTAAGCAGCCGCATCGTCCAGGCCCGCGGGATCTTGCGTCCTGCCGTCGCCTTCAATCGCTCCCTTCAGTTGGCAGCCCGCGCCGCAGCCTTGCCGAGCGCCACCTGTGCGCCAGCGACCATGTCGAGGCGCATGTTGCTGCCCGTCGCGCCCGCAGCGTAGCCGATGGCCCAGTTGAGCACGCTGACGCGGTCATTGAGCGTCTCAGCTTCACGGTACCGCTGCTGGTAATGCGCCAGTTCCTCTGCAGCGCGTTCGAAAGCCCTGCGCACGTTTTCGAGGGCATCTGCCCCTTGCTCGATCGCGAGTTGCTCCAGCAGATGGTCGGCTCGACTGTCCATGCGTATGCTCCGTTGCGGTGGGTGTGGACACATGAACGCGCTGTCGCGACTGGAAGCCAAGCTGAAGATCTGCTCCTGCCGATGGTAGACAAGCGTGGTACAGGCAGTCGCCTCGTCGAGGCGCCAACGGCAGATTCCGCGCTCACCACACGAAGCTCAGCGGGTTGGCGGCAATCCGTGCCAGTAGCTGTTCAAGCGGCTCCACTTCAGCGCCATCGGCGATTGGCGCCAGCAGGGTTGTGCCGGTGTCGATCAGTTCGATCCGGATGACTTCGACGCCATTGCTGGCGTAGGCGATGTGCTTGCGCCCGGCGAGCTGGCGGTGCAATGCGTGTGGAGTCCTTGCACGCAGCAGTTCCCGGCGCCACGCGTGGCGTCCGCGCTTGCCGGGAACCCGGACGAGCAATGAGGCGAGGAAGAATTCCTTGACGCGCTTGGCCTGTGTGGTCGGGACCTGCTTCATGGGCGTTCGATGTCCGTGTCGGGGTGAGCATGTACGCGCTGTTCGCGCTCGAAGCCAAGCGCGTAGCCCAAAAAATTCACCGGTCAGCCGACCTTCCGGACGCGGCTTTTCGTTCATGCTCGATGCCCGCGCGATAGGCTGCTTCGAGCGCGTCTCGCAGGCGTTCGACGAAGACTTCATGGAAGTCCAGTCGGTCGGACCCACGGGTCTCCAGCGACTCGATCCCAAGGGTGACGCGGGCGATCCGCGCGATAGTGTTCTCGGCTGCCTTCATGGCAAGCACTCCGTGTGCGATGGCAGCATCGCCATTGCGGCGATGCGCGTGGGGAAGGGCGGGAGCCGGTGGCTCCCGTCTGTGGTGTGCGGTCAGCCGAGCCTCGCGACATACCGTGCGTCGTCGCAGCCGGCCGGATCGACGTAGAGGTAGGGGCGTCCGGGTGCGTGGACTTCGACACACAGGCGACCGTCGGCGGCGTTGCCACCCTTGCCTGCCAGCCACGCCCTAGGGCGGCTCAGGTCATCCGCGAAATCGTCGAACTCTGCAACCGTCATTTCGACCGTTTCGGTGATGTAGATGCGGTACTCGCCGGTGGCGCACATCTCGCGAAGGGAGCTGGGCTTGCGCGCGAAGGGAAGGCTGGCGCCGAGCTGCTCGACGCAAATCTTCCGACGGCCCAACCGCAGCACGCGTGGCGTTCGCACAATGCTGATGTTCATGGTGTAGGGCTCGGCGAGCGACATGGTGGGCATCGGTGATTTCCTTGGGTGCGTCGGCAAGTCGACGAGGTCATGAACGCGCTGTGTGCGGCAGAAGCCAAGCGTCGATCGATGTCGCAGCGCGACAACGGGACACCTCGCGTACAGGCTGCGATCAGGCGTCGACTTCGCGCGCCGACTAGGCCAGGCGGCGCAGACTGATGCGCTCGATGCGCCCGGCGAACGTGGCGTCGGCCGCGATGCGCAGCGCGGTGTGCGCGCTCGCGGTCAGCGGTTCGACGAAGGTGCCGTTCGCATTCAGCGGCGCGCCGTCGGTGGGCGTGGCGCCGGCGAGCCCGACGCGCAGCGTGCCGGCGGTGACCTGGGACAGCGTCAGTTCGACGCGGTACAGCGCACCGTCGACGAAGGCGAACGGCTGCGCGAGATCGGAGGCGGTGCCTGTGACCTTGACCGCAGCGCCACCAGTGATCGACCAGCCGGGGCCGAGCGTCCACGCAGCCTGCGTGTCGAAGTCTGCGTTCGCGAGCTTCTGGCCGCACTCGCAGGCGATCGTCCGCATGTGCCGCTGGCGCGAGGCGAACGCGCCGCGCTGGCTCTCGACCTCGACCCGCAGGGGCGCATCGTTCGCCAGCAGCAGCTCGACGCTGTGCTGCGTTCCGACGAGCCCGCTGGTCTCGTGCAGCACGGCGCCACTGAGCGCATGCAGCACGCGCACGGTCGTGGTCGTGCCCGGCTCGGGGCCGATGCTGCCGGCCTCGTGCTCCACCAGTCGGTCGCCCTGCAGCACACGGTCGCGATGCGCCCAGGCGAGGTCAAGGCGGGCGAAGGCCGTCGCCGGCCAGGCGGCGCCGTTGATCCGCAGCCGGCCGGGCGGATACGGCCGGGCGTGGCGGGCGTCGAGACGGACCTGCGCGGTGGGCGCGAGCGCGGGATCGAGCGTGCCCTGCTGGGTGCGGGTGAGAAGCTTCGCCTCGATGGTCTCCCCCGCCAGATGTTCGGTGGGATCGGCGCCCACGTAGGTGTCGGTGCACCACAGGCGTGCGCCCTGTGCGTGGGGTGCGGGCACCGTGTCCACGCAACCGCGTGCGATCGTCAAGGTGCCGGCGACGAGATCGATGGCGTCGATCCGCACCAGTTCCTCGTCGATCAGCGCCTCACTGCCGACGGTGACGAGATCCAGGTCGCGCGTGTCCGCCAGCGTCGCCACCGTATCGGTCGGCCCGAGCGCACCTGCGAGCGTCGCTGTGGCCGAGAAGTCCCCGCCCGCCACCTCCACGAACGGACCTGCCCCCGCACCTGCGGTGCGCGTGGTCAGCGTGTAGCCGTAGGCTGGCCCGTTCGGTCTCGCTCCCAATGCGACCACGAACCCGGCATCGTCCTCGACCTGCGCCAGATCGGCCGGACGCAGTCGGCCAGCGAGATCGCGGTACGTGGCCTCGACCAGCCGCTGCGCGGGCAGCGGCAGCGGGCGCGTGTCCGGCGGCGTCCACGGCCCGATCACCGGCCGCAGGTAGGTGGTCGCGGCCATGCCGTCGATGTCCTGCACCAGCGTGAGCGCGAGTGCGCCGTCGGTGCGTGTCCCTTCGTCCACCTCCAGTACCCGGACCGGCATGCGCTGTACGCCCTTGCGCCGCCAGGACAGCGCGAGCACATCGCCGCGCTTCACGCCCCACCAGCGACGGTCGACGGTGAGCTTGATCCGCTGCAGCAGGCTGCTGGCGGCGCTGGTTTCCCGTGCGGCGACGCGCTCGCACAGACTTCGGTTCCACAGACCTGGCAGTGTGCGCCGGTCGGCGACGACGCGGCCCTGCGCCTGCACGTTGGCCATGTTCTGGAAGGTCGCGGCGATCTCCAGATTGGTCACGCAGTCGCGTCCGAGCACGGTGACCTCGTTCACCGAACCATCGAGCAGCGGCGTCTGCCAGCTCTCCAGGGCCAGCACGCTGGTCTCATCGAGCAGCGGTAACGTCGCGACATCGTAGTCGGGCCGGAACAGCCGGTAGACGAACTGGCCGCGCATCGGATCGAAGGCCCACAGCCCACCGACGTGGGTGTTGACCGTCTGCAGGAAATTCCCGATCGAGTCGCCGCGCCGCCAGCCCAGGCACAGCCCGAACGCTTCGTCGTGCAACCGCTCGGCCGCGCGCAGGAAGCTCTCGTCATCGATCAAGGCGGGATCCAGACCGCAGCCCCACACCGTATCGGTGAGGCACTGGTAGTGGATATGTGCGGCGTTCATGCCGCGGCCGATACGCGCAAGCTGTGGCTGCCACACCGGTGTCGACCAGCCCTGCACGAAGCGCCCCCAGCGCTTGGCCCAGAGCTTCAGGTAGGGGTTCATCGCCCCGACCATTCCGCGGTAGAGCGTGGTGCACAGACCGCGCGCCGCCGGCCACGGCCCCGGCACCTGCTGCTGCAGATAGGGCACCGGCAACTGGTCCGGCTCGCCCATGCGGATCTGCAGCGTGCCGACGAGGCCACCTTCCTTCTTGTCGCCGCCGAACAGCTGCGGGAGGTTGATGGCGAATGTGCCGCTGCCGGCGCGTTCGCCCTCGAACACGGTCTGCCCGCCGACCTTCACTCCCGCGAGGTAGTCGTTCGGACCGATCGACTCGCCCATGTACAGGTACATGAAGTGGCGATAGCCGATGGTCGGCTTGCTCGACTTACCCACGTCGGCGCCTCCAGGCACGCAGGCGTTGTGCCAAGCCGCGCCGCGGCGGCGAGACCACGACCGGGCGCAGCGTCGGAATCACGATCGGACGCCGCTGCCAGCGCCCGCGCAGCCGTGCAGGGACATCGAGCGCCCACAACACGTGGAAGGCGCCTGCGGCGATTCCGAACATGCCGAACGTGCGTTCGTCGGCCAACAACAGCGCCACACCGGAGGCGATCGAAGCGAGTGCGGCGAGCGCGATCCAGAAGGCGTAGAGGGTTCGATAGCTCACAGCGGGTCTGCCTCGGACGGTGCCTCGGCGTCTGCGTGCGCCAGCGCGATCGCGCGTGCGACGAAGGGATCGTCGTGCAGGTGGGGGTAGTCGTCGACGGCGATGCCGTCCGCGCACAGCGCGCGCAGATCGATGCCGTGCTGCCGGCACCAGACGCGAATGCCCGGCGTACACAGCGGCCCGCTCGCCGGATCGATCGCGCGCACATGGCGCAGGTGGATGCGCAGGCCGTGGTTCGACGGCCGGCTGATCGAAAGCCCTCTGCTTGACGGCACGGTCACTTGCCTCCGCTGGCCTTGATCGGCGTCGTGCGCAGATCGCCGTAAGCCAGGACGTTGGGATCGTCCACCCACACCTCGCCGAAGATCACCATGACCTCACGGCCTTCTTCGGCGGTCGGCACCGAGAAGTCGGCGAGCGACGGCGGCTTGGCCGATTGCGGTTTGGGGCGCATCGCAACGCTGAGCGCGATGGCGAGGATCAGCACGACGACATAGATCCACATCGTGGACGGATTCCTGGTGTGCGAGGTACGGAGCGCGAAGTGCGGGACGCGGCGAACGCGCAGCCGCCATCCGGCGCGGTCGCGCCTGGCGGTGCGTGGAAAGGGGAAGCGTCAGAAGACCGGGTCGTTGCCGAAGGGATTGCGCATCCCTTTCAGGGTCGGTTGGCCGCCGTAGTTGAGTTCGTTGCGGAATTTGGGGCAGCCGTTCGGCCCGAGCGTGCGATCGCAGCCGGGGAACGCGACGACGCGCGCTTCCGGCGCGAGTGCGGCCGGGGTGAGCAGGCGCAGGGTGGCGCCCACGTGGCTGACCACGAAACGGCGTTCGACGCCGAGCGTCGCCGTCCACTGCAGCACGCCGCCGTCGAAGTGGCCATCGTCGAACGCATCGAAGGCGGCCGAGGCTACGGTGTAGCCGGTCGCATCGCTGAGTACGGCCGGCACCGCATGCGCGTCCGGATCGGCGTTGCACAGGCCAGGCCCTTGGCTGTAGAGCACCAGCGGGCAGTTCGACTGCCAGCTGCGGCGCAGGCCGAGGGTCTCGACCGCGGCGGCGAGCGAGTTGCAGCGCAGCTTGGCGAGACTCTGCGTCTCGTCCAGGTCGGCCACGAAGCCGGTCCAGACCAGGCGCACCTGACCATCGCGGACCCGCACCCGCTTGAGGTCCAGGCGCAGGCGCAGCCCCGGCGGCACCGGCCGGAAGAGGTTCAGCAGCGGCAGGTCCAGCGGCGCGGTGATCTCCAGCGCATTCTTCGACTCCTCCGCCGACTGCGCGATGCGCCCGCGGGTGAGCGCGACCGGGGCGTAGCGCTGGCCTTCGACGATCGCTTGCCGCCCGGCGTCGGTGTAACGCCAGTGGTGCAGTCCGATCGAGAAGTCGTACAGCTCGATCTCCCGCGAGAGCAGGGGCATGGGTGCGGACTCAGGGCTCTTCCGCCGGAATCCCGGCGAAGGACACGGCGCAGTCGAGCAGGCCGTCGCTGTCGGCGTGGTGGCGCAGCTCGACCGTATCGCCCGCGAGCGTGACCAGCGCGAGCCAGCAGACGATCCGGATCTGTTCGGGGACGACAACGCGGCCTAGCGCGATGTCGATGCGCAATCGCTCGGCGTCATCGCCGTTGGCGCGTATCATCTCTGAAGATGCTTCGACGGCGCGGTAGAACACCGCGCCATCGGTCAGTTCGATGCGGACGTGGCGACGTCCCGCCTGCTGGCGCAGGCTGCGGGTGACGCCGCAGGCCGCGACGGTGAGAGTGAGCGCGGTCTCGCCGATGGTCTCGATGACTTCCAGATCGTCGGTCCAGGTCGGCAGCCACAGCGCCTCGGCCCGGCCTTGCAACCCGTAGAGCAGGCTGCGGTGTGCGGCGCGCTCCGCGCGGCCGAACAGCCGCCACGCATGCGACTGCGTTGTCCACGCCAGCCCCGACAGATCATCGGCCTGCGTGCGCCCCACCTCGCCGTCGAGCAGATCGAAGCGCCTGGCGAAGCGCGCGACCGGATCGGTTCGCTCGTCGCCGCGGTGCTCCAGCACCGGGAAGCCCCGGTAGCGTGTGGGCGGCAGTGCGGGCGGCCAGTCGCAGGGCTCAGTGGCTTCGAAGCGCAGTTGCGAGGACACCAGACTGTCGGTGTGGCGCCGCAGCTCCGGCGCGTCGGTCAGACGTGCGGTGCGACAGGGCATGAGGCGGGTGCCGATGGGCCACGCGCGGCGCGTCGGCGCACGCAAGGACACACGACCGTTCGCGATCTGCACGATTTCGATCAATTCGTAGGTCGCGACATCACGCCAGAGCATGGCGAGGCTGCCGACTGCGAAGTCCAGGCCCGTGGTGTCGACCGGGATCTCGACCGCGCCCACGACCAGTGTCGCACCAAGCCGCGTCGTATCGACGAACACCGGCAGCGCCCACGCGCGCGCCGTCCAGTCGAACAGCGCGTGTTCCACCCAGCGGCGTTCGACGCGATCGGCGAGCACCGCGAACTCCCACGAGCGCCTGGGCGCTTCGCGCAGCGGTGTGCGGGTGACGGTGCCGGCGACGGCGATCTGGACATCGGTGAGCCAGGCGAGCGTTTCGGTCAGCGGCTCGGACCAGTTGGGCGGGAGCGTCCATGCGTTCAGGCGCAGGCCGTCGACCCGGATCGACCGCGTCGCGCCATCGGCGAACGTCAGCACCGCGACCGCGTCGATCACCGGCGGGCCGTCGAGGCCGACCGTCAAGGTCAGCACCCGCTCCTGCAGCGGGCGTAGCAACACGGGCAGTGCAGCAGGCGCTGTCAGGGTGCTGCCCGCATCGCCCTCCAGGCGCAGCGCGGTCAGCGTCTGCGGGTGGGTGCGCCAGGCATTCCACACCGCGAGTTCGCGGGTGAGCTCGGAGACGACGTTGCCGAGCGAGAGCACGGTCGGGGTGAGATGGATGCGATCGAAATAATCCTCGGCGAAGCGGTGCGCGAGTCGCCCGGTCGCGGGCCAGCGCAGTGCGGCCGGCGCACGAAAGGCCCCCGCGAGGGCAGTGAGACGCACGCCGTGGTACGCGGCCGGTGAGAACGCGGCCTCGCCGAGCGCATTCAACTCGGGCGAGAGCGCGGGATTGGTCGCACCGAACAGGCGCGGTGTAGGCGCGATGCCGGTCAAGGCGGCCATCAGGGCAGATCCCGCAGGGCGACGCCGAAGCTGCCGGAATGCTGCGCCCCCGTCGGCCAGCCGGCGCCGTTGCGCTGCACCGGGTGGACCGCGTGCAGCGGATAGGCGCGCCAGCGCTCGGGGCCGTAGAGCAGCGGCTGGCTCAGGTCGAGGTGATCGAGCCGACAGTACCGCGCGTGGGCGAGGGTGGCGACGACCGTCTGGCCCTGCGCCTGTCGCGCCATCAGCACGTCGATCGGCAGCAGCACGGTCGCCTGGTTGAACTGCGACGGCAGCGCATGCAGCAGGCCGGCCTTGTGCGAGACGCCGAGCAGATCGCCCGGATTGCCGCCATAGGTCGTGCGCCAGCCCGCGGCGCCTTCGAGACCGCAGTGAATGACACTGCTCTGATAGGTCCCGGCAGAGCTCGCGAAGAAGAAGCCAAGTCCGGGGCCGTTGTAGGGCAGCGCACCGAGATCGGTGCCGCTGTTGGCGGCGATGAACACCCGGCAGGTCGCCGAGGTGCCGACGACATCGCCACGGAACGCGCCCGAGGCCCACAGACCGGTGCCGCCGATCTGCGGCATCGTCGAGACGCCGAAGTTCAGGTGCTGGTGACGATCTACGTTGTAGCGCAGGACGGCGTAGACCTCGTCCGGCGCGTCGAAGACATGCAGCACGGCCTCCGCCGGCCACTGGATCGGCGCATTGCTGAAACTCATAACCTTGACCGCCTGCGGGCAGGCGCCTGTCAGCGCCGCGCCAGTCTGGCCGGTACCGGCCTGCAGGCGCAGTTCGTTCGCGCTCGCAGTGAGCTGCACGAAAGCGACGCCGCGACGAAGAATGCCGTTCGCAAGCGTCCAGCCGCGCGCGGTGAGCGTCGTTTCGATCAAGGTCTTCAGCGCCGCGAAACCCGCGACCTGGCCGGTGACGGTCGCCATCAGCTCATCTCCACGGCGACGTAATCGCGCCAGGTCGTGCGCGCGCCGTCCTGCAGGACGACGAAGGCGCGCCCGCCGACGGCCCGGATCGCATCGACCGCCTGGCGCACGGACATGCCGGTCTGGTCGACCACCGCGCTGCCCTCCAGCTGCAGCACGTTCTCGGAAGCGTTGTTGTAGCCGGAGACGAAGCTCACGCCATCGAGCAGGCCGTAAAAGTTGCCGCTGCTGGGATAGGTGCGGGTTTCGGCGTCGTAGGCGCCGAAGCTCATGTCGTACAGCTCCAGCGGCTGCGGTTGGTGGAGGGTGCCGGCCGGCACCAGACAGCGGTTCCCTGTGCCGCTGCGGCCGACGTACTCCCCCGCAAGGCTGGCGTAGGTGGTGTCGGTCGCCTGGCCGTTGCCGAACGGCGAGATCTGCACCTTCCTCCATGCGCCGCCGGCATCGCGCAGGAACAGGAACCCGTCGTTGTAGCCGGCTTCGCTGCTGCCGCGCCGGCCCTTGTATGGGAACCAGTGCAGGTCGCTGTAGCGCTTCGCCTCGCGGCCATCGAAGTGGCCGGCGACGACGAGAGGCGAGGGGAATTCCTTCGGCCGTGCGTAGGCCAGTGCCTTGCCGACGTAGACGTGCGCGTAGATCGGCGAGCCGACCTTGAGGGCGCCGACGATCCGGCGCGGACTTGCGGTCAGGAAGACCGAGATCGCCTGGTTGTGGCAGGGCACGCCGCTGGTCTTGATGCCCGGCTGCGCCTCGAACGGCGCTGCCGGCACATAGCCGATCATGGTCGCGGCCAGCAGGTTGTAGTAATCCGCCGCGGCATTTTGGTACGCCTTGAAGCCGACAGTGATCTCCTCTTCCCCGGTGGTGCCGGTGGAACGCAGGATCAGTTCGCGTTCCGGAATCGAGGCATCGAAGCGCAGCGTCGTCCAGCCAGCAGCTTCGGCGAGCGCGCGCAGCACATCCAGCAGTTGGAGGTGTGCATCCGGGCCGGCGCCCTTGAGCACCGTGTCGATCAGGTACGCCATCAGCCACCGATCCTTTGACGCAGGAAGCTGCCGTTACGGTCGATCACGTTGAGAATGGTCTGCTCCAGGCCCCGGCTCTGTGCCATCGACTCGGCGAGCGCATCGGTGTTGATCGCGTTGATCAGGCGCAAGTTGAGCTGCGGGTTCAGGCCCGATGCCGCACGGGCGAGGCCACCTTCGGCGAAGTTGACGCGCGGCGCGCGGGGCAGCGAGACGGCCGGCAGTGATGCGTGCGCGAACCGGCGCGCGTGCCAGGCCTCCAGCGCCGGCATGCCGCGGCGGTTGAAGTCCTCCAGAAACGGCAGCGCGCCGGGCTGGCGCACGACGGCGGCGCGCGTGACGAACTCGAAATCCGACAGCCACGCCGGAATGCTGTCGCTGGTCGCGGTGCCGGGCCCGCGCACATGGCCGCCGGTGGCGTACCCGCCTCCGCCATTGAAGGTCGCCTGCGCGATCAGGCCGGCGATAGTCGCACCCTGCGCGATGGCGCCCGCGATGAACGGAATGTTCTGCGGGAAGCCGACCTTGCTCGCTTCGGCGACGTTGTTGGCAAGCGCGAGCGCCGCCTGAGCGATGGCGAAGGCCTTCGACAGTGCGAACAGGGCGCGATACGTCGCGCTCTGCTCGCCGCCGAAGGATTTGGCGATGTCGGCGAGCTGGCCGAAGGTGGCGGACGCACCGGCGAGCAGCACCTGCGTCTGTGCCGATTGCAGTTGCGCCAGCGCGGCCTGGTGCTGGCGCTCGATCGTTTCTTCCTGCGCGTCCCACTGTACATTCAGATCGGCGCGCTGCGAACGGAACTGCGCGAGCAGCGCGAGCTGTTCGGCGTACCAGGCTTCGAGCCGTGTGCGAGACTGTTCGATCTGCGCGAGTTCGCCGCCGGTCTGACCGAGATCCGGCGTCGCGCTGGGAACGCGGTCGAGCGCTGCGTCGGGTTTGCCAAAGCTCGTCTGCGCCACGCGCGCCATCGCCGCGTCGAACGCGGTCTTGGTCGCGATTCCATCGCGCAGCGCGTCATTCAGGAGCGCGACCTGTACCCGCGCCTCTTCCAGCGCGACTTCGGTCGGTGTCCGCAGGCTGGCGCGCAGGGTCTCGTAGGCACGGGTGGTTTTCTCGAGTTCGGCCTTGCGTTCGCGTTCGGCGTCCGCAGCGGCGCGCGCGGTGTCGAGGGCTTCGGCCTCGGCGACGAGTTGCGCCTTCAGCGCAGGCGCAATCGCCTTCAGCGCGCCCTGCGTGGTCTCGTAGCGGATCCGCGCGGCCTCGCCGGCACGGGTCTGCCCGGCTTCGACCTCACCGAGCAGCGCGACCTCGCGGCGCAGGGACTCCAGTTCGCGCTCGGCGGACTCGCGAGCGCGATCGGCGTCGGTCGCCTTCGGCTTCGGCGCGCGCGGCCCCTTCGGCGCCTTGAACTGTTCGTCGATCTGCGCGCGGCGCGTCTTCTCGAAGGCTGCGAGCGATACGCCCTCGACCTGGGCGACGCCACCGGCGCGCAACGCCGCGATGTCGCGCTCGAGCTCGCGCAACTGCTGCGCCTTGGCGACGGCGCGATCCTGACCGAGCGCGGCCTGCGCGCGACCGAGGGCGTTGATCGCATTGGTTTGCTTGGCCTGCGTCGCCGCCTGCGCGTCGGCTCTCGCCTGTTCGGCGTTGGCCTCGCGCTGCAGGGTCGCCTGCTGCTGGCGCAGCGCCCGGATGCGTTCCTTGGTGTCGGCATCGACCTCGGGGCTGGCCAGCACCGCATCAAGCGAGTTGATGCCACCGAGTTCGCGCCACTCGTTGCCGATGCGATCGAGTTCGTCGGTGGTCTTCGCCAGCCGGAACGCGAGATCGTCGCGGCCGATGTTGCGGATCGTCTGCCAGACCCCGCCGATGACCTTGCCGAGCGCGATCCACGCGCGCTCGAGCGAGCCGGCGCGGGCGTAGGCTTCCTGCACGCGCTGCTCATGGACCTGAGCGAATGTCTCGATCGCCAGACGCGCGGCGTCGTGCGCGCGCCCCTGCGCTTCGAGCGCGCGAACATGCTGGTAGACCTCGACCGAGAGGAAGCGGTACTGTTGGTTCAGTTCGATCAGTTGCGCGGACGGCGCGCGCGCCAGCGCGATGACCTTCCGGGTGGTGTCCTCGATCGACGCCCCGGTAAGGGTCGAGAGATCGACCGCAGCGCGTGCCGCGGCTTCGAGCGTGTCGCCTGCGACGGTGCCTGCGGCGGCCAGCGCGGTCAGCGCGGTCTCGGCATTGCCGTACTCGCCGGTCGCGCCGCCGACGCTGTCCTTCACCACGCGCAGCTGGCCGGCGGTGGTCGCAGCCGCATTGCCGCTGGCGATCAGCGCACGCTCGTAGGCCTGCGTCTCGCGGTAGCCGGAGAGTGTCGCGACCGCGACGCTGCCGATCACCGCCGCGACCAGGGCGAGGCCCGCGACCATCGGCGTGATCGCGCCGAGCAACGCGCGGGCGGCGGGCACGATGCCGCCGAAAGAGTCCTTCAACTGCCCGCCCTGCTGGATCGCGACCAGCCACGGCTTCTGGCCTCCGGCCAGGGACGTGAAGATGTCGGTGATCTGCGCTGGCAGCTGACGCATCGCCTGCCGGGTCTGGCCGACCGAGATCCCGTACTGGTCCACCGCCCGGCGACCGACGTCGGTCGCGCGCGCGGCGGTGGCGGTCGCGGTGGCGAGCCCGGTGCGGGTTGTCGCCAGGC
>CBFGMS010000009.1:0-82103 GCA_965649985.1 uncultured Gammaproteobacteria bacterium
CCACGCCCGCTGTAGCGGCACCTGCCGCCGCCGTGCGCACGGGTGCGCCGGCGCACCCGCCGACCGCGCACGCGCCGGCGATCCCGAGCGCGCGCGCGCCACCGTGCTGGAGGTCTGGCGCGGCAATCTCGGCGACGACGCGCGGATGCCGCGCAAGTACGAATGGTTCTATCTGCATGCGCCCGCGGGCCTGCCGCTGCTGCATCTGCTCGACCACCACGACACGGCCGCCGCCACGCCTCCCGGTACCGGCACCCCGTCGGCCGCAGCGGTCGTCGGCGCGTGCGCGCTGGGCCAGCGGCGGATGCTGCACCGTGGCGCGCCCGTGCGCGCGGGCGTGCTGGTGGACCTGGCGGTGTTGCCCGCGCACCGCTCGCTGGGTCCGGCGCTGATGCTGCAGCAGGATCTGTTCGCGGCCGGCCGTGCGCGCCTGGACGTGCTGTACGGCTTTCCCAACCCGAAGGCGGCGCCGGTGTTCAAGCGCATCGGGTATCGCGCGCTCGGCGAGATGGTGCGCTACGTGCGCGTGGTCCGCACGGCACCCTATCTGCGGCGCCGGTTGCCCGGCGCACTGGCGCCCCTCGCCGCACTGGCCGGCCCGGTGCTGGACATCGCGCAACGCCTGCGTACGGGCATGGATGGCAGCCTCGCGCGCAACTGGTCCACGCGTGTGCCGGACCTCTCCGCGCTCTGGGCGGATTCGGTCAAACCCGAGGCGCTGACCGCGATCCGCGAAAACGCGTATCTCCGCTGGCGTTTCGACGAAGCGCCGGATGCGGGGTTCCGGCATCTGCTGCTGAGCGCGGGCGACCGGGCCGAGGCGTGGTTCGCCACCCGCAGCGACGGCCACGCCCTGCATGTTCTGGATTTCTGGCAGCGCGGCGCCGGCGCCACACCCGATGCGTCCAGCCTGCATGCATTGCTGGCCGCCGCGCACGACGACGGACATGCCGCGGTGTCGGTGGAGTTGGCGACTTCGACCGAACGTCTGCAGCCCTGGCTCGCGCTCGGATTCGAGGCACGCAGCCGACGGCCGATCTTCGGACATGTCTCGGCCGACAGCAGCCAGGGCGCGACGTTCGATCTGCATCTCACCTCGGCCGACGAAGACGAGTGAGCACTGCGCCGCGCATGCCGCCTGCGCAGGATGCGCTGCGCGCGGCCCCGGCTCAGCGCCGGAAAGCGTCGGCCCGCAGGCGCTGAACCGGCCTGCGGAACAGGTACCAGGCGAGTCGCTCGGGCCGGAACCGGCCCTGCGCGTCGGCGACGGTGTCGGCCTCGTAGCCGGTGCGCCCCAGCAGCCAGGAAGGACCATCGCCCACTGCGTTCAACACCGGCACGCTGGTGAACAGCAGCGCATATCCCGCTTCGCGGGCGCGCTCTGCGATGGCGGCATCGAACACACCGTGCGGGAAGGACATCGTGCGGCAGACCACACCGTCGTCGGGCGCAGACACCTGCCCGCGCAAGGCGGCCATCGCGCCGCCCAGTTCGGCGTCCAGATCATCGGCGCGCGTCATCGCGACATGACGCTTGCCATGCAGGCCGATCTCGACCGCACCCGCCCGCAGCTGCGCCAGTTCCTCGACATCGATCATGTGGCGCAGGCCGTCGTCCATGGCATCGGCATGACCCGCCAGCAGCGCGTCGCGCACGGATGCCGGAAGCGCCTCCAGTGCAGCGATCAGTGCGCGCAGGGCGGCCGGCACCCTGTCGCGCGGGCTGGATTGCGCGGCCGATGCCGCCTCGGCGTGCACGACGTCGCTGCCTGCGGCCTCCGCGACGTCGCGCGCCAGCGTCGGCAGCGACAGCGCGCCACGCCGCCAGGCGGAAATGAGGCGTTCCTGGAAAAACGGCTGCCGCGCGCCCACCGCGTCGGCCGCCACGAACATCACCGCCGGCAGCCCCGCACGGCGCAGCGCCGGCAAGGCATGGTCGACGTTGTCCGCCCAGCCGTCGTCGAAGGTGATCAACAGCGCGCGCGGCGGCAGCCTGCGCTCGCCGCGCTGCGCCGCGACCACATCGGCCAATGCGACCACGCGGTAATGACGGGCGAAGAACGCCAGCGACTGCGCGAACAGACCGTGTTCAAGGGTGTAGTCGGGATCGCACAGCGCCCAGCGCGGGTCGTCCTGCGCGAGCGTGCGGTGGAACATGACGACCGTTAAACTGTCGGCATTGCGTAAACGATGGTATGCGCCCAGCGCTCCGCAGGCGTAGAGACTTCTTCGGATCAGATCTTTGAGCATGGCGCGGCTGGACCCACTCGTGGCGGAAACGAACAAGACCCAGACGAACGGGACCGGGGTGGAGGCATCGATGTCCGGTGCGGGCGCAGGTGCCGGTTCCGATGTCCCCGGCGAAGGCGTCGCGGGCTTGCGGGCATCACCCGGAGACAACGCGAAATCCGGGATGTCTGCGGCCAGGGGCGCGCAGATCGGCGTCTCGACGATTATACCGACCTGGAATCGGCGCGACCTGGTGACGCGCGCGATCGACTGCGCGCTGGAACAGACCGACGACGGCGACGAGGTGATCGTCGTCGACGACGGCTCCACCGACGGCACCGGCGAAGCGCTGGCGGCGCGCTACGGCACGCGCATCCGCTATCGCCATCAAGCCAATGCGGGCGTCTCCGCCGCGCGCAACGCCGGCATGGCCATGGCGCGCGGTCGCTACATCGCATTGCTGGACAGCGACGACCTGTGGCTGCCGGGCAAGACCGCGCGCCAGCGGCAGTGGCTGGATGCGCATCCGGACTACGGCATGGTGCTGTGCGACGTGGTCAGGGTGGACCCCGACGGCACGCCCTACGACACCTTCGTGCGCCGCGAGGTGCTGCGCGAGGACGGCTGGGCACTGCACTGGCTGCTGGCCAATCCCTCGCTGGTGCCGGCTTCGGCGATGTTCCGGCGCGAGGTGTTCGAGGCCACCGGTGGCTTCGACACATCGCTGCGCACCGCCGAAGACATCGACTTCCACCTGCGCGTGGCCAAACGCTTCCGCATCGGCGTGGTCGAAGCCCCGCTGGTCGAAGCCATGCGCGGCCACGACGGGCTGTCGGCTGAGGCCAGCACCTACGACGACTACGTCCGCGTGTTCGAGCGCGCGATCGCCGACTGCGAAGGCGAGGTCGAGACGACGGTGCGTCACCACGCGCTGGCGGCCGCCTACGCGCGCAACGCGCGCGGCATGCTGATCCGGCGGCGCTGGGTGGATGGCTTGCGCCTCGCGCGCAAGGCATGGCGGCTGAGCGACGACCCCGCGCTGCGCCGCGAGCTGCGCGGGCTGGCGCCGTTCGCGGCCAAGCGCTTCCTGCGCGGCCTGCTGCCGGCCTGACGCGGGCGGCGGCGGCCGTCGCAACAGTGCGCCGCGCTCAGCGCGCGCCGCGCCCGAACAACACCACCTCGACCGTCTGCAGCATGATCATCAGGTCGAAGAACAGGCCATGGTTCTTGACGTAGAACAGGTCGAACTTGAGTTTTTCGTTGGCATCGCGCACCGACGCGCCATACGGGTAGCGCAGCTGCGCCCAGCCGGTGAGGCCCGGCTTCACCGAATGCCGCACGTCGTAGTAGCGGATCTCGGTATTGAGCATCTCCACGAATTGCGGACGCTCCGGACGCGGGCCGACGAAGCTCATCTCGCCGGTCAGCACCAGGAACAGCTGCGGCAGTTCGTCCAGCCGGGTCTTGCGGATGAAGCGCCCGACGCGCGTGCTGCGGTCGTCGTTCTTCTGCGCCCAGACGGCCTGACCGTCGCGCTCGGCATCCACCCGCATGCTGCGGAACTTCACGATCTCGAAGTGCCGTCCACGCTCGCCGACGCGTGTCTGCCGGTACAGCGCGGGCCCCTTCGATTCGAGCTTGACCGCCAGCGCCACCAGCAGCATCGCCGGCCAGGTGATCGCGATCAGCGCGCAGGCGGCACCGAGATCGAAGAAGCGCTTGCTCAGCCTGCGCAGGGTGGAATAGTCGAAACCGCCGGAGAACACCAGCCACGAGGGATCGACGATGTTGAGCTGGACCATGCCTGCTTCGCGCTCGAAGAAGGTCGACAGGTCGGTGACGGCGATGCCCATCTGCACGCATTGCAGCATCTGCTCCATCGGCATGCCGCCGCGGCGCTCGTCGGGCGCGATCACGATCTCGTCGACATCCAGATGATCGGCGAGCCGGCACAACGCCTCCTCGCTCCTGATCAGCATGTCGTCGCAGACCACCGCCTGCTGGCCCGGCACCGGCACGAAACCCAGCAGAGTGAAGCTGCGGCGGTCGGAGGCGCGGCGCAGACGGCTGTTGATCAGGTCGGCATTGTTGCCGGCGCCGTAGACCAGCACGCGCTTCTTGAGCACCGTGGCGCTGGACAGGCTGCCGACCGCCGCGCGGACGCAGCACAGCGCGATCAGGCCGATGATGAGACTGAGCGCGAACACGCCGCGCCCGATGTACAGCGGCGGGATCAGGTAGTACAGCACCAGCAGCGCAATGCCGCCGAAGACGAAGGCCAGGCCCAGGCGCAGCGCCAGGTCGAGCCAGCTGTGGCGCACGTAGACCTGGTAGAGACCGAAGGCAGCCATCGCGCCGGTGACGGCCAGCGCCACCAGTGCCGCACGCAGGCCGAGGCCTTCCGCGAACAGGCCGAACGCATGCGGATCGCCACTGAAGCGCAACCAGGCCGCCGCGAAGACCGCGATGGTGAGCAGGCAGAACTCCGTCAGCCACAAACTGCGCAAGGCGATCCGCTTGCGGTGTGAACGTGTATTCGCCATCCGACTCCCCCGTATGTCTTGACTGCGGACACTCAGGCCTGTGCTGCCGCGCAGCGACGCGCCGGCATCGCTCCGCGACGCCGTCGAGTGTGTGTGTGCACGTTTCCCCCTGTGCTGGACCGCCGATGCGGTCGACGGCCGCTGCAACGCTGCGTGCCAGCCTGTGCCGTCATTATTGGTGAACGTTGTCTCGAATCCAATGCGGACATGTGCGCCAAGTCACATCAAAGGCCCTGCCGACGCTGGTTGGTCGGCAAGCGAAAGCGCGGAATTCAGCCTGGAAATCGAATGCGGGCGGCGATTCCGCATGGCATGTGCCGCGACTGGACGACACGCGCCCGACAGGGGGCGCGATGGCCTCATGCGGGCATGCGTAAGCGATGCTGCCGCCGCTGCGCGAATCCGGGCGGAACCGGCGGACGAGGGGATGCCACGGGCTCAGCCCTCGACCACGCGGTCGCGGCCTTCACGCTTGGCCCGGTAGAGGGCGTCGTCGGCGCGCTTGAGCATGTCGGTCGCGCTGCGGTCGCCGCCGCGCCGCTCGCTCACGCCGAAACTGGCGGTGACCGGGCGGATGCGCTCCGACTCGTCCGTGGGCGGGCTCACCCCGACATGTTCGCGCAGTTGCAGACGCAGGCGCTCGGCGACCTGGCGCGCGGCGGAGGCCGTGGTGCCGGGCAGGACGACCACGAATTCCTCGCCGCCGGTCCGTCCCACCCGGTCGCCGCTGCGCAGCTCGCGCTGCAGGATCTCGGCCACCGCCCGCAGCACGCTGTCGCCACCGGCATGTCCGCAGACATCGTTGATGCGCTTGAAATGATCGATGTCGAACGCGACCACGCTCAGCGCCGCCCCGGGGTCGGGCGACGACCATTCGCCGTCGAGGAACCCGAGGATGCTGCGCCGGTTGGGCAGGCCGGTCAGTTCGTCGGTCAGGGCCAGCCGGCGGATGCGGCGGTTGCGCCGGTACTGCTGCAGCGCCATCGCCGCCAGCAGGGCCAGCAGTGCGGCGCCGAGGATGATCACCAGCCGCTGCAGCCCGCGGACACGCTCGGCGTTGCGCAGGGCATCCGCGCGACGCCGGTTCTCTTCCTGCAGACGTTGGTTTTCCTGCTCCTTGCGTGCGGCATCGAACTGCACCCGCAGGCGCTGGGTCTGGCGGTCGAGCAGACGGGCATCGAGCACCTTCTGCGCCTCGCGCTGGGCGAGCACCGCCATGTAGGCGCCCCGCCAGTCGCCATCGGCGGCAAGAATTTCGGCGATTGCCTCGTGGATGGTCGCCAACAGGCGGGGATTGTCCTGTTCGGCGAAAAAAGCGGCCGCGGCGTTCAGGTCTTCCAGCGCCTCGTCGCTGCGGCCGAGGGCGGCCAGGGTGCGACCGCGCTGGACCCGTGCGCGGGCCACGCCGTCGGGCTGACGCTCGGTGCGGTAATAGGCCAGGGCCTGCTCGATCCAGTCCAGCGAGGCGCGCGCATCGCCCTGCTGGCGCAGCACCGCACCGATGGACAGCCGCTCCTGGGCGACGCCCTCGGCCTCGCCCAGGCGGGAGTCGATCTCCAGCGCCTTGCGGAAATGCGTCAGCGCCTCGTCCAGCCGCCCTTGCAGCTCGAACATGCTGCCGAGGTTGTAGTAGGCGGTGGCGATCTCGGTGTCCGCCCCGGATTTGAGATCGTGCGCCAGCAACTGGTTGTAGTAGTCGATCGCACGCTCGTATTCGTTGACGTTGGGGTCGCCGTAGAGATTGGCCATCGCATTGAGCGCGTAACGCTGGCCGGACTCGCTCGCGGTGTCGACGTACAGACGGTAGCTGGCGTCCAGATCGACGATGGCGCCTTCGTAGTCGCCGAAGTAATGCCGCAGTTCGCCGCGGTAGGCGTACAGGTCGGCGATGGTCTCGTGATCGCCGGAGGCCTCCGCTTCGCGGACGCCCAGGTCGTAGGACGCGAGGGCCGCCGTGGCGCCTTCCAGCTTTTCCTGGGCATAGCCGCGACAGGCCAGGTAGCGCGCCCGGCTGGCCCGGTCATCCGCGGCCCGGGCCTCCGCATCGCCGGCCTCGGCGATGCGCAATGCTTCTGCGGCGCCGTACATCACACGGGTGAGGCAGAAGCCGCTGGCGAGTTCCCTGCGGCGGGGCGAATCCTGCGGCAGCAGCGCGATCGCCTGCTCGGACAGCGCGACCGCGGCGCGCGGGTCGCTGGGGGCCAGCGCTTCGGCCCGCTTCTCCAGCGCGTCGACACGTCGTTGCACATCGGCGGCGACCTGGCCGGAGACCGCCCCGACGGCAGCGGTCGGCGCCACGTCCGCAAGGACGGCGGGTGCCGCGGCGGCGAGCCCGAGGGCCAGTGCGAAGGCCAGCAGCCCTCTCCGGACACACATGAGTGGTGCGCCTGAGCGCCGATCGCGGGCACATACAGGAGCGCCCGGGGCCGGCCCCGTCCGCTCTGGTGGCGACGGATCTCGCCGAACTGCCTGCATGCCCCCCCCTGTCGATCACCCTGCACGGGCACTGCCCGCGACCGGCATTCTAGACAGTCGGAGCGGTGCGGATTGGGGTGTGGATCGCGATCCGGATCCAAGGTGAAGCAATATCGGTGCCACCTGGCGACCCGACGCGACACCGAACGTGCGGCAGGTCACGGAGTGTCCGGGGTTGCATCAGGAGTCAGGTCCGGGATGCCGCCGGCGATCGACCGGCATCGTGAGGGTGCCGGCCATGCCTCGCGCGGCCCGGGAACCGCGGACGCCCGGACGGCCGCTCGAGAGGCCGGACGCCGCCGGAGACCGCACAGAGCGGGCGTCCGGCGGCGGGAGGGCGGCGCCTGCCGCCCGGCCGGGGACAGCAGGCCCGGGTCAGCGCAGCCACATGCGCGCGCTGCGCGCCGGGAGGCTGAAGGTGTAGTTGCTGCTGCCGATGTTCACCACGCTGCCGGAGCCCAGGGTGTCGGTGTAGTTGGCGTACCACCACAACACGCTGTTGTTCATGTTGACCGACGCATTCACCGTGCTGCCGCACTTGTTGATGCCGACGATGCCCAGGCTGCCGCGACGGAAGATGATGTGGCAGTTGCCGTGCGAGAGCACCTGCATGTCGTTGCCGGCCACGGCGTTGTGGAAACGGATCATGCCCTTGATGTCGTTGCGCCTGTAGGCGTTGACCCAGCGGTTGTCGCCACTCTCGTTGTTGTCCGAGTAGACCATCGGGTTACCGCCGTTGCGGCCGAAGATGTAGGCATAGGCCAGCGTCTCGTCGGTCGGATCCATGATCGCGTAACGGAAGCCGCTGTTGTTCGGAATGTCGTGGGTCACCGTGAAGGTGAGCGCACGCGCCCCGGGAAGCGCCTGGCCGTAGGCGCCGGGGTCGACCAGTTGGCTCATGCTGCCGCCGAAGGAAAACGCACCGCGGATCTGGTTGTGCAGCGGGAAGTCGTAGGCGGCATGATCGGTCTGCTGCAGATAGGGGGCGAGGAAACGATCGTATTCGAGCTCGCCGGCGCCGCCACCGGTGATGATCTCGCCGAACACGTACATGCCGCTCTTGATTTGACTGGTCAGCACCGCATTCAGGTGCGAGTTCGGCATGTGCTTGGCCGCATCGATGCGGAAGCCCTTCACGCCCATCGCCTTCAAGGCATTGAGATACGCCTGCTGCTGGCCGATGACGTAGCTGGTGTTGCGCAGATCCGGCAGGCCCACATCGCCGCCGCCGCCGCACAGCCGCCAGTTCTGCACCTGCCAGACGTCGCTGTAGTTGGTGATGCAGCGCGCTTCGCCGAAATCGGAAGCGCTGAGGAAGTTGTAGCGCAGGTCGCCGAAGAGCCGGATGCCGTTGTAATACGTGGTGTTGCCGGCATAGGTGGAGAGGATCGCGGATCCCGGGTAATTCAGGTCGGAACGCTTGTAGGCCTCGTTGGCCATGTGGTTCAGCAGGACGTCCGCATAGACCTTCACGCCGCGCGCATTGAGCGCGTTGATCATGTTCCTGAAGGCGGTCGTGTCGCCGAGCGGATGGTGGACGACGCGGTAATCCTGCGGCTGGTAACGCGCCCACCATGCGCTGCCTTCCGACTTGTAGGCAGGCGCGACCAGCACCGCCTTGTAACCGGCGGACTGGATCTCCGCCGCACGCGCCTGCACATCGGCATAGCGCCAGTTGAAGGCATGCAGCACGGCCTCCGCATGCGCGCTGCCGGCGGCACCCATCCCGATGCCGAGCGCAGCGACCAGCGCGGCGACGCGCGCGCGCAGGCGCCCGCGCACCGGCGCGGCATGGGAGGGACGAACCACGTTCTGACTGGCCAGGTACTGCATCCTGCGATCTCCTGTGAAGTGATTGAATTGAACGGAGCCACGTATTCCGCGGTGCGAAGGGCGACCGTCGCCCAGGGACATCCTGTCGTCGGCGTCGTGCGCCCTGTCGTGCATGGCTGCGGACGGCTCTGCGATGGAAAGGCGCGAACGCCCCCTGCAGCGATCGCATGTCGACGCGGCATTGATCGCCTGCGACGGGATGCATCCTAGGCGCGGATCGCAGTGCAGCATCTTGCGCTGTATACGTATTCAAGCAATTTTCTTGCTTGCTCGTGACAATGAACGCCGAAACGGCGCTCGAAATCTTCACCGCCCGGATATTCCGCGACACGCGGCACAAACGGCCCGCACAGCGCTCGGCGCTCCTGCGGAGAACGCTCCGTGAAACCGACGGCCCTCAGCGCGGCCTGCCCTTGCGGCAGGCGTCGGAGCAGTACTTCACCTCGTCCCAGACCCGCTCCCACTTGCGGCGCCACACGAACGGACGGCCGCAGACGGGGCAGCGTTTGCTGGGCAGGTCGCGCTTGGCGACCGTCCTGCCCTTGCCGTTTCCGGGTGCGCTGCGCATGGGCGAAGGGGAACTGCCGTCAGCGGCTGCGCACGATGCGCATGCCGAGCATGAGGACCGCCCTGGTGAGCCCTGCAATCGACGGGCGTCGCGTTGCGTAACGATGCGCCACGTGCCGCATGCTCAGGCCTTGCGCAGGAAACAGGTCTTCACCACCAGCCCGCGGATGCGCTCGCTGTTCCCCTCGACATGAGTGTCGTCGTCCTCGACCAGGCGAATGCCGCGGATCACGGTCCCCTGTTTCAGCGGAGTGGACGCGCCCTTCACCTTGAGGTCCTTGATGACCACCACGTTGTCGCCGTCCTGCAGCGGGTTGCCGTTGCAGTCGCGCACCGCACGCGGCATGCCGGCTGCGGTGCCGTCCGGATTCCATTCGTGCCCGCAGTCGGCGCAGACCTGCATGGCACCGTCGGGATAGACGTTGGGCATCGCGCACAGCGGGCAGACAGTCGTACTCATGCAGGTACCAAGGCAGAACGGAAGGCGACGCGAATTATCGCAGAGCGCGGCCACGACCCGGTTGCCTCTGCTCAGCGCCAGGCTTCGAGCGACACGGGCGGGCACGGCAAGGCGTGCGGTCGCGACGATTCATTGCGCGGTATCGGGGTGCAGCCAGGCCGAGGCGCCATCGACGTAACGCTCGTGTTTCCAGATCGGAACGCGCGCCTTCACCTCGTCGATGATCCAGCGGCAGGCGGCGAACGCGGCATCGCGATGCGCGGCGCTGACGCCCACCCACACCGCCAACTCGCCCACAGCCAGTTCGCCGACACGATGCACGCAGGCGGCCTCGGCGATGGCGAAGCGCGACAGCGCCTCCTCTACGATGCGTTCGCCTTCGGCGGTGGCGAGCGCGGCGTAGGCCTCGTAGTGCAGACCGTTGGCCGCACGGCCGTCGTTGTGATCGCGCACCCAGCCTTCGAAGCTGGCATAGGCACCGGCGTCGGCGCGCAGCAGGCGCACACGCAGCGGCGCGATCTCGAACGGCGCATCGGCCAGCGCGAAACGCGACATGCTCAGCCCCCCGAGACCGGTGGAATGAACGCGACTTCCGCACCCTCGCCCGGCGCATCGTCCCAGCGCGCGAACGCACCGTCGAGCGCGACCCGCAGGCGTTCGCGCGGCAGCGCGAAGCCATGGCGGGCGCGGAGTGTCTCGTACAGCGCCGCCAGATCGCCGGCGTGATGCAGCGTCTCGCGCTCGCAGCCGGCAGCCTCGCGCAGGCTGGCGAAATACAGCACGGTCACGCGCGGTGCCGCAGGCGACGCATCGGTCCCGCCGGTCACCGTGTCTGCTGGGGTGTCGCTGGCATCAGGCTTCATCACGAATTCCGTGGGGTGCTCGGTGGCATATCCGGTGATCGACGTCATGGTCGTCATTGCAGGCCCGCGCTTTCTCAAACATCATCGACCAGGCCGACATCGCGCTTGCCGCCGCGCTTTCCGCTCAGCTTCGCAGGGCCGATCACGATCGCATGCGAGAGCGCCTTGCACATGTCGTAGACCGTCAGCGCGGCCACGGTGGCGCCGGTCAGCGCCTCCATCTCCACGCCGGTGCGGTGTACGGTCTTCACCGTGCACACGATCTGCAGCGTGCGCGGGCCGCTCCAGTCGATGCCAATGCGGATGCCGTCGATCGGCAGCGGGTGGCAGAACGGGATCAGCTCGTGCGTGCGCTTGACCGCGAGCGTGCCGGCGACCACCGCGGTGTCGACGATCCCGCCCTTCGCGCTCTTCAGGCCCGCAGCGCGCAGCTGCGCCGCGACCGCGGTCGGAAACACCACGCGGCATTCGGCGGTTGCGCTGCGCGCGGTGACCGCCTTGACCGAGACGTCGACCATGCCGGGGCGACCTTCGGAATCGATATGGGTGAGTGCGGCCGGGGTCCGGCTGCCGGTTTCGGGAGCGCGTCGACTCATGCCGCAACCATCCCGCGCAAACGAGAAGGCTGCGCCCATTTGAAGAACCCTGCATCTTCGTTCATCGAACATCGCCCGCAATCCTGGCCGCGGCAAGCGGCGTGCCCTGATGAAAGACCATACGCCAACCGGCGGACTCCCTGCGCCACCATGAGCTGCGCAGGGATGCGGCGCTGCTGCCCTCGACGCTGCGCTCGGCGCGATACAGGACCACGATCAGATCCTCGCAGACGCGTCTCAGCGCGAAATCGCGCGCCACGAACGCGATGCCGCTCTCGCCAGGGAGCCGCGACATCACCTCGTGCTTGCCGAAGCTGCGTCCGTTCGCGCCGATCTCGTGGAAATCGTCGGCGATCAGCCGGCCCAACGCGTCGGCGGAGGCACGTACTTCCGGCCGAAGCAGGGCCGTTTCCTGCGCGACGAGAAGCTCCGCGACTTCGGCATCGACTGGATGCACATCGATCCTCGCCTCCATCTCAGCCTCCCACCAGAAACATTTCAACCCGTCGCGACGACGTGCGCCCTGCGTGGCCGTTTTGCGCCACGTCCGCACGCAGTTCACTGTAACGGTCGGCGCGCGCGCGCCACAGGGCGGCCAACGTCTGCGTACGGGTGTCGTCGTCGATGTCCGCGGCCAGCGTGGGCCGCAGGTCGGTGCCGTCGCCGGCGAACAGGCAGGTGTAGAGCCGGCCGTCGGCGGAGACGCGGGCGCGGTGGCAGTCGCCGCAGAACGGCTGGCTGATCGAACTCACGAAACCCACTTCCCCGACGCCGTCCAGATAGGCGTGGCGCTCGGCCACTTCGCCGCGGTACTGCGGCTGCAGTGCGCGCAGCGGCCACTGCGCATGCAGGCGTTCGCGCAGCTCGCCCGATGTCACCACGCGCGCCGGGTCCCAGGCATTGCAGGTGCCCACGTCCATGTATTCGATGAAGCGCAGGGTATGGCCCTCGCGACGCGCGTAGTCAGCCAGCGGCAGCACCTGGTCCTCGTTGACCCCGCGCTGCACCACGCAGTTGAGCTTGAGCGCGGCGAAGCCCGCCGCACGCGCCGCCGCGATGCCGGCGAGCGTGTCGTCGATGCGCCCGCGGCCGCCCGACAACCGCGCGAACAGGTCGGGGGCGATCGCATCCAGACTCACCGTCAACCGGCGCAGGCCGGCGTCCCGCAGCGCCTGCGCGTGCACGGCGAGCAGGCTGCCGTTGGTGGTGAGCGCGATGTCGTCGAGGCCCTCGACCCGGGCCAGCCGCGCGATCAGCGCGGGCAGCCCCTTGCGCAGCAGCGGCTCACCACCGGTGATGCGCAGCTTGCGCACGCCAACGCGGACGGCCGCGTGCACCAGGCGCTCGATCTCGTCGAAGGACAGCCGGGATGCGGCGTCGAGCCCGTAATCCTCGCCCACGCGCTCGGCCGGCATGCAGTACGGACAGCGGAAGTTGCAGGCCTCGATCACCGACAGGCGCAGGTCGCGCAGCGGGCGGCCGAGGGTGTCGAGCGGCAAATGGGGGATAAGCATTGCGGACATGTACGCCTTACGTGCCGGGCGCGGACACAGAGGCGCCCGGGGCCGACGCCGTTGCGTCGTCGTGCATCGGCAGATTTCCCGCGCCCTGCGCAGGACCGCCATCCGCGAACGCCGACGCCACCGGCTCCGCCAGCGCCAGCAGCTCCCCCGCCCGCGCCACGCGATACCCGCGTGCGCGCAGGGCCTCGCCGTCGGCCTCGCCGGCGTAGTGGTAGAGCACGCAGCGGGCCAGCAGTGCCGGCGGGTATTCGCGCTCCAGGTCGTCGATGCCGCTGTGCGAGGGGTTGCCGCGCAGGGCGCAGTCGTGGGCGACCAGTTCGCCGGCATCGGCCATCTTCGCCAGCGTCTCGGGGATCGGCCGGGTATCGCCGGTCCAGACCACACCGCCGGGCAGGCGCAGGCCGAAGGCGGTGCCGGGCCAGTGGTGGCGGGCCTCGAACACCTCCAGGCGCACGCCGTCGTGCCAGAAGGCCTCGCCGACCGGGATCAGCTGGAACGCGTCCCAGAAGTTGGCGCCGCCCTCGGCGAGCACGTTGGGGTAGTCGCCCACGCGCCGATGCAGCACCGGCAGCAGCGGCGCCGGCACGTAGACCCGCACCCGGCCGCGCCGGGCGGGGTCGAAATACGCCTCGACGAACAGCCGCTCGAACCCGGCGACATGGTCCAGATGCGCATGGGTCACGAACCAGGCGTCGGGTGCGCGGCCGTACTGCGCCAGACACGCGGTCAGACCTTCGCCACCGCAGTCGATGGTGAGCCAAGGCTGCCCGTCGCGTTCGATGCTCGCCATCGCCGAACCCAGTTCGACCGCACCCGCACCGCCGACACCGTGGAATCGCAGGGCCCAGGTCATGGCGTCAGGTTCCGAGCTGCCATTGCGCATCGTAGGCGGCGCGCAGCATCGCGAAACCGCGATCCGCATCCGCGCGCCCCGCTTCGCCGGCCAGTTTGCGCAGCGAGCGCTGCAGGCGGGCGAGATTGCGCTCGCGCCAGTCGGTGGCCGGGATGCGGATGCGACTGCGGTCCAGATCGATCACCCAGCCCTTGCCGACGGCATCGAAGAGCAGGTTGTGGGCGTTGAGGTCGGCATGATCCAGGCCGACGCGGTGGCAGCGCGCGATCAGCCGGCCGGCGGACTGCCAGGGCGCGTCGTCGCCGGCCTCGTGGGCGACGCCCACGAAGTCCGCCAGCGGGCGCACCTCCTTCAGCCGTTCGATCAGGATCGCCGCACGGTACCAGCCACCGTCGCGCCAGTAGGCGGCGGCCACCGGCACCGGCACCGGCAGCCCGCGTCGGCGCAGTTCGCGCAGCAGGCGGAATTCATCGAAGCTGCGCACGCGCGACGGGCCACGCCAGAGGTGGCGGTCGTGGTTGAAGCGACCCACCAGGCCGCCGCGCAGATAGCGGCGCAGCACCGCCTCGTCGAAGGGCAGCCCCCGCGCGGCACCGTCCACGAACCACGCACCGCCACGCCCGCCGCTGTCGACCCTGCGCGCGTCATCGCCCCACCAGCGCGGGTCCAGCCACTCGACCTGCGCTTGCCGCAGGCGCTTGGCGTCGAACAGAATCGCACCCGCCCCCGTGCCGTCGGCATCGAGAAACGGGACAAGACCTTCGCTGGTGTCGAGACCGGCCATTCCCATGAGTCTATCAAGTGCCCGATGACGCCATCCGTTCGATCTGTCTGCTGCGTCTCTCCGCGCTCGGAGATGTGACCCATGTCGTGCCGCTGGTGCGCACGCTCCGCCGGGCCTGGCCCGGCGTCGCGCTGACCTGGGTGATCGACGCCGGCGGCCGGAAACTGCTGGACGGGCTGGAGGGCGTGGAGTTCGTGGTCTACGACAAGAAGACCGGCCTCGCGGGCATGCGTGCGCTCGGGCGCACGCTGCGTGCGGGCCTGCCCCGCGGGCAGCGTTTCGACGCCCTGCTGCAACTGCAGGTGGCGGCGCGCGCGAATCTTCTGTCGGCCTTCATTCCGGCGCGGCGGCGCATCGGCTACGACCGCAGCCGCTCGAAGGACCTGCATGGGCTGTTCGTGAACGAACGCATTCCCGACCGCCCCGGCATTCATGTGCTCGACGCCATCGGCAGCTTCTGCGAGCCGCTGGGCCTGCGCCAGACCGAGGTGATCTGGGACCTGCCGGTGCCGGCCGAGGCCTGGGGCTGGGCGCGGGCGCAGTGGCCGGACGACGGCCGGCGCACGCTCGCCATCTCGCCCTGCTCCAGCCATGCGCTGCGCAACTGGCGGTCCGAGCGGTACGCCGCTGTGGCCGACCACGCGCTGGCGCGCGGCTGGCGGGTGGTGCTCTGCGGGGGGCGCTCCGCGCTGGAGCGCGAGACCACCGATGCCATCCTCGCGCAGATGGCGCCGCGGCCCGATGGCGACGACGCAGTGCTCGACCTGGTCGGCAAGGACACCCTCAAGCAATTGCCGGCCCTGCTCGCCCGCGCCGACCTGCTGATGACGCCCGACTCCGGCCCCATGCACATCGCCAATGCGATGGGTACCCGGGTGCTCGGCCTGCATGCGGCAAGCAACCCGGCGCGCAGCGGCCCGTACTCGGATCGGCGCTTCTGCGTGGACCGCTACGACGACGCGGCCCGCAGGTATCTGGGCAAGCCGGCGGCGGCGCTGAAATGGGGCGCGAAGATCGAACGCGAGGGCGTGATGGACCTGGTGACCGTGGCCGACGCGGTGGCCGCCTTCGAGCGCTGCGTGGCGGCGGGCTGAACGCCTCGCCGGCGAGCGCACACGGCAACGCACAGCAAAACGGCACGCTCCGCGTGCCGTCTCGTCCGTAAAGTCCATTTGCCGAAGCCGATCCCTCTGGCGACCCGGTCGATTCCGGCCCCGTCCCTGGGGCCGAATGTCGACCGAAGTTCAACCCATCGCTTCCCGGCGATGTCGGATCCTTCCGAAGGTTCTGCGCATCCTGCGCGGAACTGTCGCGGTCTCTCGGGGTCCTTGAGATTCCGCTCGGCCTCGCGGCCGGGTCAGCACGCTGCACATCCCTGTGCTTGGCATCGCCGGCGGGCCGGGATGTCTGGATCAGCGGGTCCGGTGAAGGTCTCGTTCGATCCGTGGCGTGCAGGCAAACCTTAGGGATGCCGAATGACAGTGCAAAGACCCGGTTAGCAGCGCAACCGGTGAATATCGATCACCCTTTTTTCGATGAATGCAGGCTGTCCAGTCATTTCACGTACAGCCGGCCACCCAGAGCGAACCTCGTAGAGACAATTTTGGTAGCAATGAGAGCATTGCTGGCCACCCCGCTATGCAATCGATTTCCAACGAAAACCGTTAGCAATGCGTGAGCGCAGTCACAAGGTGCTTGAACCACTTTGCGCGAAATCGCCTCGGATCGATGCCTCTGAAGCGACTCGACAGGGGGTGATCGACGGCTCCCAGGGCGCGGATCCGCAGACCGACCGGGCCACGGAATTCCGCACACCACCACGCGCCAGCGCCGCCGTGCGTCGAAGGCGGCATCGCACCCTGGGGACGGATCTTCCGAAACCGGCGCCCGGCGCGAAGCGGACGACCGTCCGGGCGCGCCGTGGTGGTGGTCCGCCCGTGCAGACAGCGCCACGGCGAACTCGCCCCCGCTCTCCCTGCACGGCGATACCCCCGGATGCCCGACAACGTCGGACCAAGCGGTCTCAGCCCGCTGGGGGGGCGATCAAATCTCTGCGGACCTGCCGCGGAGTGCGGCGCCCAGCCATCGTGGGCGCTGGGCTTTCGGTGCGCGCGGGACCGTGCCGTGACGCCCGATCAGGGGGAGCCGGCAGCCGAGCGGTAGTCCTCGTAGGACTTTTCCTCGACATAGGACGAGCCCAGTGCGAGGTTGATGTCCTTCTTGATCCGCGCGCGCTCGTCGTTCTCGAAATACACGCTGCGTGCCAGGCGCACGAACTCGTCGTCGAAGGCCTGCGCCTTCTCCTTCAGGCGGATGTCGTCCTCGATCACCCACAGCCGCTCGTTGACGGCCTTCAGCTCGGCGCGCAGCCGGGCGATGTCGTGACCTGCCGCGGGGTGGGCCATCCAGGTCTTCTCCAGCGCCGACAGCTCGTTGCGCACGTTCGCCAGCTTGGCGGGGTCGGACATCCGCTCGGACTTGATCTGGAGGATGGCGATCTTGTCGAGCAGTTCGCCGAAGGAGACGGGCACGAGGATTTCGGACATGGCGGAGGTTCCGGCACAGACAAACCGCTAGTGTACGCGCCTTGTCCAGCCCCGCCCCGCCCCTGTATGATGCCTGCCCGCCGACGGCTCTGCCGCCGGCAGCCGCTTCCGGAGAGGTGGCAGAGCGGTTGAATGTACCTGACTCGAAATCAGGCAGGCGTTAATAGCGCCTCGGGGGTTCGAATCCCCCCCTCTCCGCCAGTTACGCAGAACGCCCGCCTCGCGCGGGCGTTCTGCGTTTGCGGGTGCGGGAACGCTGGATGGGGCCTCAGGGGCCCGATCAAGCATCAGGATCGCCGATCGGCACGGCGACGCCGGCACGCCGCCCACGCAGCCGATGCTGCGCAGGCGCATACGGGATGAATCGACCGCAACCCGGGGCTGCGTCCGGGGAACCCGCGACGCCACGCAGGCGTCCGAGCGCTGTCCGCCAGCACCATCTGGCGTCACCGTGCGCCCCCGTGCGGATGCGGTATAAAGAGCCACCCCGGGGCCGGGCCCTGCCTCGACCGGGCCTTCATCCACGCCATTCCCTGGGAGGGGACACATGCGCAACAAGACCACCATCGCCACGTTGTTCGCGGCCGCATCGATCGCGGTGTCGGGCATCGCGGCCGCTCAGGACGCCTCCATCGCCGGGCGCTGGAAGACGCTCGACGACAAGACCGGCAAGCCGATGACCATCACCGAGGTCTACCAGGCCAAGAACGGCACCTTCGCGGCGAAGATCGTCGAGAACCTGGGGCTGCCCGCCACCTGCGCCGATTGCAGCGGCAAGTACAAGAACCAGCCGATGATCGGCATCGTCACGCTGTGGAACCTCAAGCCGATCAAGGGCGGCTACGGCGGCGGCAACGGCTACAAGCCGTCCGAGGACCGCGAGTTCAAGGTGAAGAGCGTCAAGCTCAGCGCCGACGGCAAGAAGCTCGAAGTGACCGGCTGCGTCGCCTTCATCTGCCGCACGGCGGAATGGGTGCGCGCCAACTGAGTCTGCGGGCCGCCAAGCCTGCTGCAGCCGACGGCCCGGTTCATCGAATCGGGCCGTCTTCGTATCGATCGGCGCCGTTCTCTTCCGACTGCCGCGCCGGTGGTCGGGGGTGGGGGCGTTCGTGAGGCCTGTTTACATTCCTTCGCGAGTCCAACCATGTCAGCTCCCTCCCTGCTCCGGCGTGTCTCGCTGCGCGCATCCGCACTGCCCTTGATGCTCTGGCTGATGGCCGGCCCCGCGCTCGCGGCGGACCCGGGCCCGGTGGGCCGCTGGCGCAGCATCGACGACGCGACCGGCCAGGCGAAGGCGGTGATCGAGATCGTGGAGGGCGAGGACGGCGCGCTGAGCGCAAAGATCGTGCGCCTGATCGACACTCGCGACGGCCCGAACCCGCTCTGCGAGAAGTGCCGAGGCAAGCGCCGCAACAAGCCGATCCTCGGGATGACCATCGCCTGGGGCCTGCGCCGCGAGGGTGACGGCCGCTGGGGCGGCGGCACCATCCTCGACCCGGAAAACGGCAAGGAATATTCGGTGCGGATGACGCCGGTGGAGGGCGGCCGCAAGCTGGAGGTCCGCGGCTTCCTGGGCATTTCCCTGCTCGGCCGCACCCAGGTCTGGCAACGCGAATAGGCGAGACCGCGAGGCGGCGGCGCGTGCGATGTCGCATGCCATAATTCGCGGTCTTTCCGTCGTTTCCGGCCCGCTCGATGCCCAGCCCGTCCCCCCGCGACATCCTCGTCACCAACGCCCTGCCCTACGCCAACGGCCAGATCCATCTCGGCCATCTGGTGGGCTACATCCAGGCCGACATCTGGGTGCGGGCGCGGCGCATGTGCGGGGACACGGTGCACTTCGTCTGCGCCGACGACACCCACGGCACGCCGATCATGCTGGCCGCGGAGAAGGCGGGCGTCACGCCCGAGGCCTTCATCGCCGACGTGCAGGCCGCGCACGAGCGCGACTTCAAGGCCTTCGGCGTGGAGTTCGACCACTTCGACTCGACCAATTCGCCCGGCAACCGCGCACTCACCGAAGCGATCTACGCACGGCTCGAGGCCAACGGCCACATCGGCCGTCGCTCGGTGCAGCAGTTCTACGACCCGGCCAAGGGCATGTTCCTGCCCGACCGCTACGTCAAGGGCATCTGCCCCAACTGCGCCAGCGCCGACCAGTACGGCGACAACTGCGAAGTCTGCGGCGCCACCTACGCGCCCACCGAGTTGAAGGACCCGCGCTCGGTGCTCAGCGGCGAGACCCCGCAGCTGCGCGAGTCCGAGCATTTCTTCTTCGAGCTCGGCCAGTTCACCGATATCCTGCGCGAGTGGCTCGCCGGCGATGTCGCCGTCTCCAGCGTGAAGGCCAAGCTGCAGGAGTGGCTGGACGCCGAGGGTGGCCTGCGCCCGTGGGACATCTCGCGCGACGCGCCGTATTTCGGCTTCGAGATCCCAGGCCAGCCCGGCAAGTATTTCTACGTCTGGCTGGATGCGCCAATCGGCTACCTCAGCAGCTTCAGGACGCTGTGCGAGGCCAACGGGCTCGACTTCGACGCCTTCACCTCCGCCGAACGCAATGCGAACGGCGAGACCGAGATGCACCACTTCATCGGCAAGGACATCGTGAACTTCCACGGTCTGTTCTGGCCCGCGGTGCTGACGGGCAGCGGCTTCCGCACGCCGACGCGGCTGCACGTCAACGGGTATCTGACCGTGGACGGGGCGAAGATGTCGAAATCGCGCGGCACTTTCATCATGGCGAAGACGTATCTCGATGCCGGACTGCCGGCAGAGGCGCTCCGGTATTACTACGCGGCAAAGTCTTCGGGAGGCGTCGACGACCTAGACTTGAATTTATCCGACTTCGTCGCGCGATTTAACAGCGACATCGTGGGCAAGTTCGTCAATATCGCGAGCCGATGCGCCCGCATCATTCAAGATCATTTCCACTGCGAGCTACTGATAGACAAGCCTTCAGAATTGCGCGGTGGAAACAAAATTGAATTCATGAAGCATCATCTTGTGGAAAATATTATCGAAAGAACCGAATCAATCAAGCTCCACTACCTCAGCTCAAGGTTCAATTTCGCCCTTGAAGGCATAATGTCCGCAGCTGCGGACATCAATGAATTCATACACTTACAAGAGCCTTGGAAGAAGGTAAAGGGTGATGCCGCCGATCTCGACGCGGCACACCGAGCATGTAGCGCAGCTATCGAATGCTTTCGCATCCTGAGCATCTGCCTGCGCCCGGTGATGCCTAATCTCGTCGATCAAATTTCAGAATTCCTATGCACCGAATTGCGGAACTGGAACGACATAGACACATCTCTCAAACACAAGCATCAGATCAAACCCTACACCCCGCTCTTCACCCGACTCGACCCGAAACAGATCGACGCCATGACCGAAGCTTCCAAGGACACCCTCCAGCCCGCCGCGCCCCCCGTAGGAGGGGCTTCAGCCCCGAACAACGCCGGCCCGGATGCGGTCGCGGCTAAAGCCGCTCCTACGAAAGCCGCACCAACGCCGGCTCCTTCGGCAGATAAGGCCGCGGGTGAAACCGAAAAGACGGCCGCGACCATCGGTATCGACGACTTCGCCAAGCTCGATCTGCGCATCGGCAAGGTGCTCGAATGCACCTTCGTGGAGGGCTCGGACAAGCTGCTGCGCTTCAAGCTGGATGCCGGCGACCTGGGCGAACGCCAGATCTTCTCGGGCATCCGTGCCAGCTACGGCGAACCTGAGAAGCTGGTGGGCCGCAGCGTGGTGTTCATCGCCAACCTCGCGCCGCGCAAGATGCGCTTCGGCGTGAGCGAGGGCATGATCCTCTCTGCCGGTTTCGACGGCGGCGCGCTGGCGCTGCTGGATGCCGATGCCGGCGCCGAGCCGGGCATGCCGGTGCGTTGAGCGCCTTCCGCGTCGATGCCCCGGGTGTCCGGACCCGGGCACCGACATCCGGGCAGCCTGTCCCGGCGCGTCATGCCCGGAACATTCATGCCTGAAGCATCCGAGCCCGAAGCAGCCGTGCTTGAAGCAGCCATGCGCGGCGACCCGCACGCGCACGCCGTCCCGGCCGCATCGCCGCACATCGCCCTGTGCCCGACCACGCCAGCCAACCTCACCGCTCCAGGAGATCGCCGCATGCGCCGTTCCATCCCGATGTCGCTCGTCCTCGCGCTCGCATTGGCCGGCACCCTTGCCGGCTGTTACAGCGTGCCGCCCGACGTGCGCAAGACGCCGGTGACGGCGGATACCGACCCGCAGCAGGCGCGCCCCGTGGGTGGGGATCGCGACGCGCAGGGCTGCCTGCCCGCCGCCGGGTATCGCTGGTGCGCGCGCGAGTCCCGCTGCGTACGTCCGTGGGAGCTGGCGGAGTCCGCCGGCATCGCGAACACCGCGGACGCCGTCGATGCGTACTGCGCCTCGGGCAACGGCGGCTGATGCGGGACGACGCGTGACCCCCGATCTCACCGAACGTCTGGACCGCCTGCTGCCGCAGACCCAGTGCGGGCAATGCGGTTACGCCGGCTGTCGGCCGTATGCCGAGGCCATGGCGCGCGGCGAGGCCGGCATCGACCACTGCCCGCCGGGCGGCGATGCCGGCGCACGCGCGCTCGCGCACGTGCTGGGCGTGCCGGCGCGTCCCTACGACCGCACGCGCGGCGTGCAGCCGCCCGCACAGGTCGCGCTGGTCGTGGAAGCCGACTGCATCGGCTGCACCAAATGCATCCAAGCCTGCCCGGTGGATGCGATCGTCGGCGGTTCGAAATTCATGCACACGGTGATCCCGCCGCTGTGCACCGGCTGCGAGCTGTGCATCCCGGCCTGCCCGGTGGACTGCATCGTGCTGGAGCCGGCGTCCGCGCGCCAGCCGCGCAGGGACGAGCTCCACTCGTCGCGCGCGTGAGCGTACGGATGAGCGCGCGCGTCAGCGGTCCGGCGCGCAGCCCGCGCACAGTCTGCGCACGCGATAGCCCTTCTCCCGCAGCAGCGCGACCAGTCCGTCCTCGCCCAGCAGATGCAGGGCGCCGACCACCACCAGGGTGTCGTCCCTGCCGGCCGCGGGCGCCAGGCGTGCTTCCAGCTGCGGCAGCCAGGCGCGATTGCGCTCCACGTTCATGCGCCTGTAGAGCGCGGGATGCGCGCGGCGCATGTCGTCGCCCATCGCCGCCCACAGCGCATCGGCATCGCCGCGGCGCCAGTCCGCGTGCAGACGGTCGACCCGAGCGGCGTCGTCGGCCTCGGCCAGCGCTTCGTCCAGCAATTGTCGCTGCTCCTCGGCGGACATGCCGTCGAGCGCATCGATCTGCTGCGTGCCGGTTTCGAGCCCGGTGGCGGGTTTTCCGTCCGCGATGGCGCGGCGGCCGAGGTGACGATCCAGACCGAGCGCGGGGTCCAGGCCGTGCCGGCCCAGCTCGGTGAGCGAGACCAGCAGCCCGACGAACCACGCATCGTAGTCCTGCACCTGCGCCACGGCCGCGCCCAGCGCGTTCTCGTTGGCGTCCAGCCAGCGCTGCAGACGCGCGGCCAGTTCCGGCCCCAGCGCATCGTCGAGCCGGCGACCGTCCTCACGCCGCGCCGCGGCCTGCATGCGGCGGCCGAAATCGGCCGACTCCAGCTCGGCCGGCGACAGCTCGAACACCAGTACCTCGGCGTCCGCGTACGCGGCATCGACCTCCGGCGCCAGCGGGTAGTCCGTGTCGCGCAGCAGATGGAACGCGCCCAGCAGATAGAGCCGGTTGTCGCCATCCGACACCTCCCACAGCAGCGGCACAGGCGGGGCGGCCTGCCGCGACGGCAGGAACAGCACCGCGACCGCTGCGAGCATGGCGGCCAGCGCGAACACGCCAGCACCCGCCAGTGCCCACCCGCTCGTCCGGCGTACGCTCATGGCAGGCCGCGCTCAGGCCGCAGGGAGTGTGGAACCGGATGCGGCAGGCACGGGATCAGCGGTGCGCGGTGTAGCGCTTCTCGCCCGCGGTCACCGCCAGATCCAGGCGGTTGGCCTTGGGCGGCGTGGGACAGGTGCCGTAGCGGTGATAGGCGCACATCGGGTTGTAGGCGCGGTTGAAATCGAGCGTGATTCTGCCCTGCGCGTCGGGCCGCAGCAGGTCGATGAAGCGGCCCTGCCCGTAGCTGCCCTGGCCGCTGGTCTGGTCGGCGAACATCACCGTGTAGCCGGCATCCCCGCGCGGGAAGACCTCGAGGCGATAGGCCTTGCCGTCGCGCTCGAAGGCGATGGTGCCCGGGATGGCCGCCACTTCGGTGGTGCCCATCACCGTCACGACTTCGGTGGTCGTGCCGGGCGGATTGGGTGTGAAGGTGGCCTGCATCTTCCAGCTTTCGTCCAGCGGCCAGTACTCGATGCCGGCGAACTTCAGCCGACCTTCGGCCTGGTTGTGGCGGATGCGGGCCGCATGACGCCCACCGCGCCAGATCACGGTGATCTCACCCTGACCGCCGTCGTAGCCGAGGATGCTGGGGATCGGCTGGCGATCGTCCATCATCTCGATCCTGCCCCTGAGCGGCTCACCGTTGTGGGTGATGTCCACGCCGGCTTCGGGGGTGAAATACACGCGATCGCCCACGCGGCTGAACATGCCCAGCTGCGGTGGCCCGAACAGAGTGTCCACGCCGCTGCGCTCGGTGCCGACGAAGTGGGCGTCGAGCGTCAGCCAATGCAGGCCGACGATGCTCAGCCAGCCGTCGGCGCGGGTCAGGTCTTCGTAACGCAGCCTGCGCCAGGTGTCGATCTCGGCCTGATAGGCGGAATCGACCTGGGGCGCCGCGGCCTCTTCCTCGGAGCCGCAGGCGGCCAACAGCAGCACGCACAGCGCAAGCGCCGCAGCGCCGGCCCCGCGTGCGAGACGCCGGCCGCGCGTGCGCGCTGGCCGCGCCGCCGGCGCGTGGGCCGGGACGGCATCGTGGTGGGTGGTACGTTCGTCGGTCACTCGCATCAGCGCCCCCTCAGGAACCAGCGGTCGATATCGGTCAGGCCGAAAGTGGCCCAGGTCGGGCGCCCATGGTTGCATTGTCCGGAGCGTTCGGTCGCTTCCATCTCGCGCAACAGGGCGTTCATTTCGGGCAGGCTGAGCCGGCGGTTGGCACGCACGGCACCGTGGCAGGCCATGGTCGCCAGCAGCTCGTCGCGGGCCGCGGCCACACGGCGCGACTCGCCGTGCTCGCGCAGGTCGGCCAGCACGTCGCGCAGCAGCGCCTCCACGTCGCCATGCGCCAGCAATGCCGGCACCGCGCGCAGGATCAGGCTCTGCGGCCCGGCGCGGCCCACCTCGAAGCCCAGCGACTGCAGGGTGTCGGCCTCGCGCTCGGCGATGTCGGCCTCGCGCTCGGACACCGCCACGGTCTGCGGCACCAGCAGCGGCTGCTGGCGCAGGCCCACGCCGTCGTGCGCGGCCTTGAGCTTTTCGTAGCCGATGCGCTCGTGCGCGGCGTGCATGTCGACCACCACCAGGCCGTCGGCGGTCTCGCTGAGGATGTAGATGCCGTGCAGTTGGGCGATGGCGTAACCCAGCGGCGGGACCTCGCCTTCCACGTGCGCCGGCATCGGCGGCTGCGCGGGCTGCGGGCGCAGTGCGGAGGGCGGGGCCGGATACGCACGGGTATCGAAGGTGCCGGCGTCCTGCCCTGCACCGCCCGCGCCCCCCTCGCCGGGCGTGCCGTAGAGCGCGGCATAGGCGGCGCGGGTGTCCTCCACCCGAAGGCCCAGACCGGACTGGCGCATGCCGCCGGCCCAGGGTGCGGCGCCCGAGGGCTGCGCGGCACCGGCCGTGGCATCCATGGTGGACGCGGCGCCAGGCAGTCCGGCCTGCATGCCCGCGCGGGTCTCGGCCAGCGCGGCATGCAGCGTGCGGTAGACGAAGTCGTGGATCAGACGTGAATCGCGAAAGCGCACTTCATGCTTGGCCGGATGCACGTTCACGTCCACGCGACGCGGGTCGACATCCAGGAACAGCACGTAGGCCGGCTGGCGGCCGTGGAACAGCACGTCGGCGTAGGCCTGTTTCACCGCATGCGCCACGCTGCGGTCGCGCACCGCGCGGCCGTTGACGAAGAGGTACTGCTGATCGGCACTGGCACGCGAATAGGCCGGCTGTGCGATCCAGCCGGTCAGGCGCAGCGCCACCGCGTCGTGGCCGCGTTCCTGGTCGTCGCGGTCGCGCAGCCCACCGGTCTCGTGCTCGATGCGCAGGGTGTGCTTGAGGAATTCCTCGCCCAGCGTCTCGGCCAGACGGTCGCCGCTGAACAGGATGCTCTGCCCGTCGGCCTTGTAGCGCCGCAGCGGTTTGCCGTTGTGGCTCACGCGCAGCTCGACCTCGGGCCGGGCCAGCGCCAGCTGGCGCAGCCATTCCTCGATGTGGCCGAGCTCGGTGCGCTCGGCGCGCAGGAACTTGCGTCGCGCCGGCACGTTGTAGAACAGCTCGCGCACTTCGACCGTGGTGCCCACCGGATGCGCCGCCGGCATCACCTCGCCGACCCGTCCGCCATCCACGTCGAGCGCGGCGGCGCGCGCGTCGTCCGCGCGGCGGGTGATCAGACGGAAGCGGCTGACCGAAGCGATGGACGGCAAGGCCTCGCCGCGGAAGCCGAGCGTGGCCACCGACTCCAGATCGTCGAGCGAGGTGATCTTGCTGGTGGCGTGGCGCGACACCGCCAGCGGCAACTCCTCGGCGGGCATGCCGCCGCCGTCGTCGCGGATGCGGATCAGGCGTACGCCGCCGTCCTCCAGATCGATGTCGACCCGCTGCGCACCGGCGTCCAGCGCGTTCTCGACCAGTTCCTTGACCACCGACGACGGACGCTCGATCACCTCGCCGGCGGCGATCTGATCGATGAGCGTGTCGGGCAACTGGCGGATGGGCACGGGCGGCTGCGATGCGGGGGATGGCCGGACATTATCCACATCGACCGGAAGCGCGACAGCGGCGCATGCCCGGAATGCGTGCTGCTTCGGCCGCGACAGGGCGTGCCGACCGCAGCGGAGCGCGCGGCCGCGCCGGCCGCGCTGTCGCCAGGCGACTCCGCAGGCCCCGGGACCAGACGCTGTTACTCGGGGCTGCCGCCCGCCTTGGCCGTGCTCGCGCCGACGCCGCCGCTGGATGCGGCGGGTGCCGGCGGGGCGGAGGCCAGCAGTTGGGCCTCGCGTTCGGCGCGTTCCTGCGCACGGGCCGCGTACAGCGTGCCCGGGGGCGGCTGGCGGGTGAAGTAGGTGTCGATACCGTCCAGCACCGCGCGCGCCAGCGTGCGCTGGAACTGCGGGTCGACCAGCCGCTTCTCTTCCTCGGCATTGGAGATGAAGGCGGTCTCCACCAGCATCGCCGGCATGTCGGACGTGCGCAGCACCGCGAAGTTGGCGCGTTCCAGATGCGGTTTGTGGTTGTAGCCCACCTTCTTCAGCCCGCTCAGCACATGGTCGGCGGCATCTTCCGACGCGCGCATCTGCCCGCTCTGGGTGAGATCCAGCAGCACCGAGGCCAGGGTGTTGTCGCTCTTCACCATGCGCGTGCCGCCGATCAGGTCGGCCGCGTTTTCCTTGTCGGCGAGCCAGCGCGCGCGCTGCGAGGACGCGCCGCGCAGCGACAGTACATACACCGACGAGCCGCGGGCATTGCGGTTTTCGGCGGCGTCGGCGTGGATCGAGATGAAGATGTCCGCCTTGGCCTGGCGCGCCAACTGGGTGCGCCGGGTCAGCGGCAGGAACATGTCGCTGTCGCGGGTCAGCACGGCCTTGAGCCCGGGCGTGGCGTTGACCTGCCGCGCGAGTTCACGGGCGATGGCCAGGGTGACGTCCTTCTCGCGCTTGCCGCTCGGGCCGATCGCACCGGGGTCCTGCCCACCGTGACCGGCATCGATGGCGACGATCAACGGACGCGTGCCGAGGGTGCGCAGCGCCTTCGGGCCTTCCGGAACCTTCACCGTTGCCGGCGCGGTCACCACCGGATCGGGCTCGGCCGCCGGTACGGCGACCACCACGGAAGGAGCGGTCGACGCAGGCGTGGAAGGCGCCCCGACCGCAGCCCCTCCCAGGATGGCGGCGGGATCGGGCGATGTGCCCGGCGCACCGCTGGCGGCACTCACCGTCACCGCAGGCGTCGATGCGCCAGGCGTCGCAGCGGACATCGGAACAGCGGAGGGGGCGGACGCAGGTGCAGTACCGGCGGCTGCCGATGTGGTCGATGTCACCGGCGCTGCAGACACCGGCACCGTCGTCGCAGGCGAGACTGCGGGGATGGAAGCGGCAGCAACGGTCGTCGGCCACTCCAGGATCAGACGCAGGCTGCCGCCGTCGATCGCCTCGATGCGCGGCTTGACCGGCGTGGCCGCGGCATTCAGGTCGAAGACCAGGCGGGTGGTGCCCGGCGCCGGTTGGCCGCTGCGGACGCCACGGACCATGCCCGCGCCTCCGGGCAGCGCCAGACCACGTGCCAAAGCGGTGTCGGGCAGATCGAGCACGAAACGCTCGGGCCCGCTCAGGGTGAGGGTGCGATACGCCACCGAGCCGCTGAGCTGCACCTCGACGCGGGTGCCGGAGGCGCTCTGCGAGAGCTGCAGCGCCTTGATTTCCTTGGGAATGCCGGCGGCGTAGGCCAGATTCCAGACGAGCGCGATCAGCAGGGCCAGGCCCAGGATGATCTGCTGTACGGTGGTCCCCTTGACGCGCATGGCCGCCAGTGAACCACCGGCGCGGGCTTTTTTCAAGCCGTTTTCCTTTATGAATCCGGCACCTGCCGCTACTTCCTGCGACTACGGTTCAGCTAAGGGGCGCAACTCGAGGGCCGGCTCGACGGCCGCGGCGAGCCGCTGCAGCCAGGCCTGCCCGGCCAGGCTGCATGCTTCGATGCGGACGGCCCGCCCGTCCCCGGCCCACGACAGGGCGATGTCGAGATCCACCCGCGGCAGCGCCTGCGCGCCGCGTTCGGGCCATTCCACCAGCCACAGCGCCTGCTCGACATCGTCCAGGCCGAGGAATTCCAGCTCGCCGGGGTCGCCGATGCGGTACAGGTCCAGATGCAGGGCTTCCGCCGGAGCATCGGTGCCGTGCCCTGCAGATTCGAGCGGGTAGCGCTCGACGAGGGTGTAGGTGGGGCTGCGGATCGTGCCCTGCACGCCCAGCGCGCGCAGCCAGGCCCGGGCCAGGCTCGACTTGCCTGCGCCCAGGTCGCCACGCAGATGCACGACCGCCGCGGCCGGCTGGGTCCGCGCCAGCGCCCCGCCGAGCGCATCGGTGGCGGCGGGATCGGGCAGTCCCATGGCCAGCGCGGGAATGGCGGCGGAATCGTTCCCTGGCGACAGGCTCATCGCGCCTCCGCATTGACGAGCTGCCGGAGGTGGGGAAACAGGTCGGACGCCAGCAGTCCTCGTTCGCCGCCGGCTTCCGCCGCATGATCGGCGGCGACGGCGTGCAGCAGCGCGCCGATCGCCGCCGCCTCGAAGCTGTACCCCGGCCACTGCGCCAGCAGCCCGGCGATGGTGCCGGTCAGCGTGTCGCCCATGCCGCCGCAGGCCATGCCGGGGTTGCCGGCATCGATCAGCACCGGCGTGCGACCGGGCGCGGCGACCAGGCTGCCGGCGCCTTTCAGCACCACCGCACACGCATGGCGCGCGGAGAGCGCGCGCACGGCATGCATGCGGTCGCGCTCGATCTCGGCCGTGGTCCGCGACAGCAGCCGCGCGGCCTCGCCGGGATGCGGCGTGAGCACGCAGCCCGGCAGTTCGCGGGCATCGCGCCGGGCCAGCATGTTGAGCGCGTCGGCGTCGAACACGGCGGCGGCCGCCTTGTCGCCCGGCCAGCCGGGCAGGTCCGCCACATGATCCACCACCGCATCGTGGAGCTCCGCGCCCCAGGCCAGTTGCCCCAGGCCGGGACCGACCGCGATCACGTCGGCTGCAGCGAGCAAGGGCGCCAACGCGTCGACGCCATCGACCGCCCGCGGCATCGACTCCGGCCGGCGGGTAAGCAGCACCGGCACATGCTCGCCGCGGGTGGCCACCGATACCAGGCCGGCCCCGGCCCGGTGCGCAGCCTCGGCGCACAGCGCCACCGCCCCGCCCATGCCGTGATCGCCACCGATGCACAGCACGCGGCCGCAGTCGCCCTTGTGCGCGGTGCGCGCACGGCGCGGCAGCAGGCCGGGCAGATGCTCCGCGCCCAAGCGGCGCGCATCGACCGGAATGCCGTCGAAGCACGCAGCAGGCACCGCGATGTCGGCCACGCGCAGATGCCCGATCAGATCGCGCGCGCGGCCGGTGTACAGCCCGGTCTTGCCGGCGATGAAGGTGAGCGTGGCCGCGGCGCGCACCGCGACGCCGGGCGCGTGGCCGTTGTCGGCGTCGAGCCCGGACGGCACGTCGATCGCGAGCACCGGCGCGGCCTGGGCGTTAAGCGCTTCGATCAGCGCCGCGGCGGTGCCGTCGGGCGCGCGGCTCAGGCCGATGCCGAACAGCGCATCGACCCAGACATCCGCGTCGCCGAGGCCGCTCGCGGCATCGAAGGTCTCCACCATGCCGCCGTTGCCGAGATACACCAGCGCCGCTTCGCGCGCGGCGCCCTCGCGCACATCGCCCGCCTGCGCGGCCTCGCCCATGCGCAGCACGCGCACCCGACGGCCGGAAGCACGCGCGAGCTCGGCCAGCACGTAACCGTCGCCGCCGTTGTTGCCCGGGCCGCAGACCACGCCGATGTGCTGCGCCTGGGGCCAGAGTTCCAGCAGGAAACGCCACGCGGCCTGCCCGGCGCGCGCCATCAGTGCGGCTTCGTCGATGCCGACGGCGACCGCGGCGGCTTCGATCCGGCGGATCGCGGCGCTGCGGTACAGCGCGGGCAGAGTGTCGGGCAGGGTGAGCGGCATCTGCGAATTCTATACTTGGCGCATGCACGCACCCGATGCCCGCCCCGCCCCGCCCGACCTGCACGCGCTCGCGCTGCGGATCAAGGCGCTGGCCGCGGAGGCCGGCTTCCAGCGCTGCGGCATCGCCGACATCGCGCTGGGCGAGGACGAAACGCATCTGCGCGACTGGCTGGCGCAGGGGCTGTACGGGACGATGGACTGGATGGCGCGGCACGGCGACAAGCGCAGCCGGCCGGCCGAGCTGGTGCCGGGCACCGTGCGTGCGGTCTGCGTGGGCCTGGACTACGGCCGCGACGATGACGATGCCGCCTGGGCCACGCTCGAGGACGGCCGTCGCGCCTACGTGGCGCGTTACGCGCTGGGACGCGACTATCACAAGCTGATGCGCAACCGGCTGCAGCGCCTGGCCGAGCGCATCGCCGAGACCGTCGGGCCGTTCGGCTACCGCGTGTTCGTGGACTCGGCGCCGGTGCTGGAGCGCGCGCTGGCGCGCAACGCCGGGATGGGCTGGATCGGCAAGCACACCTGCCTGATCGACCGCGACGGCGGCTCGTGGTTTTTCCTCGGCGAGATCTACATCGACCTGCCGCTGCCCGCCGACCCGCCGGCCAGCGCGCACTGCGGCACCTGCGTGCGCTGCATCGACATCTGCCCCACGCAGGCGATCATCGCGCCGCATCGTCTCGATGCACGTCGCTGCATCTCGTATCTCACCATCGAGCACGAAGGCGCGATCGACGAAGCGCTGCGACCGCTGATCGGCAACCGCATCTTCGGCTGCGACGACTGCCAGCTCATCTGCCCCTGGAACAAGTTCGCCAAGCGCAGCGACGAACCCGACTTCCGTGCCCGCAACCGTCTGGACGAGGCGACGCTCGCGGAGCTGTTCGCCTGGAGCGAAGCGGAATTCCTGCAGCGCACCGAAGGCAGCGCGATCCGTCGCAGCGGCTATGCGCGGTGGCTGCGCAATATCGCGGTCGCGCTGGGCAATGCGCCGACGACGGATGAGACCGTGGCGGCGCTGCAGTCGCGTCGGAACATCGATGCGACAGCGTTCGGCTCACTGGAGGCCGAGGCTGCAGGGGACGCGGCGGCGCTGGTGCGCGAGCATGTGCAGTGGGCGCTGCAGCGTCATGCCCGGGAGCCGTTCGTGCAGTGACGATGCGCACACCCGATGCCGCAGGCCGAGCGCCATTCGGGGATCACAGCCTGGTTCACCGCGCCCCCTGCTCACGACCGCCATCCCGAGCCGCGCCTTATCCGGAGCCTAACGTCGCCGGTGGCGCGAGTATATCGCCCTGAGATGGTGATGGAGGTGGCAGCGGTGATGGGAGCGCAGGAAGATGCGAAATCTTCCGGTGACGCGCGAATACCCTTTCGGCGGTCATCAGGGCGAAGTAGACGGCCAATCCAACCCCGAGCCACGAAAACTCTTCCACGTACGCCATCACGCACGGCACCAGGACGGCCGCGGACGACATGCAGGTCGCCTCTGCATGCGCCTTGAGCACCACTGACGACAGATGATCGCGGCCGTTGCGCTGGTTGTATTCGCGATAGCGGCTCTCCGCACCGCCTCCGGCACGGTCGACCCTGGTTTGGAGCCATCCGACCAGGAGCCCGCTCAGAGGCTGAGCCGCATGGCCCAGCAGATAGGCCACCGCGCCGCAGGCGAACAGCATCGAGGCCGAATAGTCGGGCCGTTCGCCGGACAGATGAAAATAGAACACCACGGCGATGGCACCGGGAAGCAGCCGTGCGTACCAGTCGAACTGGATGTCGGTAATGCGATGTGCGATGAACTCCGTGGCCATGCCGGCCCTCCTCGTCACAGGGTGGATCGTGTCCTGTTGATTTCCGCGAGCACCGCCCGCGTCACCGCATCATCGGCATCCACCTCACCGCGCAGTGCAGGCAGCAGCCGGCTGGCGACCTGCTTGCCCAGCTCCACGCCGAACTGGTCGAAGGCGTTGATGCCCCACAGCACCGCCTGCAGGTAGACGCTGTGTTCGTACAGCGCGATCAGGCCGCCGAGCGATTCGGGCGTCAGCGCATCCAGCAGCAGGAGCGTGCTGGGTCGCCCGCCGGCATACGCACGATGCGGATCATCGCTGGGCTGGCCGTTGGCCAGCGCCTCGGTCTGCGCCAGCAGGTTGGCGAGCAGTGCGGCGTGGTTGTCGTGGTGCGGGTGGTCTGCGCGGATGGTGCCGATGAAGTCAGCAGGCACCACCTGGGTGCCCTGATGCAGCGCCTGGAAGAAGCTGTGCTGGGTGTCGGTGCCGGCACCGCCCCACCACACCGGCACGGTGTCCAGGCGCAGCGGCGCGCCGTCGACGCGCGCGGACTTGCCGAGGCTCTCCATCACCAGTTGCTGCAGGTAATTGGGCAGCAGGCGCAGGCGCTCGTCGTAGGGCAGCACCGCCTGCGCGGCGGCGCCCATGGCGTTGCGGTTCCAGACGGCGGTGAGTGCATGCCAGACCGCGAGGTTGCTGCGCAGCGGCGCCTCGTGCGCGTGCCGGTCGAAGGCATGCGCACCCGCGAGCAGGCGCGCGAAGCCGGCGTCGCCGATGGCCAATGCGATCGGAAAGCCCACCGCCGACCACAGCGAATAGCGCCCGCCCACCCAGTCCCACATCGGCAGGATGCGCGCGGGGTCCACGCCGAAGGCCGCGGCGCGCTCGACATTGGCGCTGACCGCATACAGCCGGCCGCCGTCCGCATCGGCATGCGCACCCAGCCAGTCGCGCACGATGCGGCCGTTGAGCAGGGTTTCCTGGGTGCCGAAGGTCTTGGAGATCAGCACCGCCGCGGTGCGCGACGGGTCGAGCCCGGCGAGCGTGCGCTGCGCGGCGTTGCCGTCCACGTTCGACAGGAAATGCACGCGGAAGCGCGCGTCGGGCCCGGTGTGCAGCGCATCCACCGCCAGCCGCGGCCCGAGATCCGAGCCGCCGATGCCGACGCTCACGATGTCGGTGACCGCGCTCGCCTCCAGCCCGACGATGAGTTCGGTCATGCGCACGCGCGCATCGTTGGCCTGCGCTGCGGCCGAGCGCGCCGCTTCGCCCGTGTGCACGGGTCCGCGGAGGGCGGTGTGCAGCGCGGCGCGGCCTTCGGTGGGGTTGACGGTGTCGCCGGCGAACAGCCTGCGCAGCGCGCCTTCGAGGTCGGCGACCTCGGCCAGCGCGAACAGGGCGTCGAGCGCGGCCTGGTCGTAGTGCTGGCGCGCGAAATTGGCGTACAGCGGGCCCACGCGCAACGCCAGCGCCTGTGCGCGCTGCGGGTCGTCCGCGATGCGGCGGGACAGCGGATGCGCACGCAGGCGTTCGGCGTGTGCGGCGAGCGGGTGAAAGGCGGGATGGGTCATCGGCATGCAGGCAGGCGGGACGGAGGCGCCGGGCCGGGCATGCCCGGCGGGCGTGCCCTTGGGACGTGCCCCTCAGGGCGTGCACGCATCATCGCATCCCCGCCGCACCGGCGGGCCGCGGTTCAAACGAATTCATCTCCCGCAGGCACCCGGGGATCCCCCGGTCTGTCCGCAGCGAAGACGCTCTTCGGCTGGACGTCATACGGCAGGGTTGCAGAGGTCCACATCGCCGGATTCCGCGCGGTGCGATGTGCACCCGGCCGGCGATCACAGGGCCGGACAAAGCCACTATCGGGCGAGCCCCGCGCGAAACACTCACGCGGGCGGATGCGCTGCAGGATCGGGCTGCGGACGACGGCAGGCGGCAGGCAGGCGCCGTCGCGGCGACCTGCCCGCCCGCTGCCGGGTCAGCCGTCGCTGGCGTCGGCGTCGGTGCCATCCGCCGCAGCCTGCGGGGCCGCGATGCCATGCACCGCATCGTCGTCCTCGCGCGAGACCCAGCCTCCGCCCAGCGCCTTGTACACGCCGATCAGCGCGGTGGCGGCCTGCACCTGCGAGAGCGCCAGCGCGTCCTCGGTCTGCAGCAGGCTGCGCTCGGCCTCCAGCACGGCCTGGAAATCGGAATAACCGGCATCGAAACGCAGCCGCGCAAGCTTCACCGCGTCGGCCGCCGCGCGCGCGGCGCGTTCCCGGTGGTCGCGTTCGGCCGCGTTGCGGCCGTAGCCGTTCAGCGCACCCTCGGCGTCTTCCAGCGCCAGCAGCACGGCCTGTTCGTACTCGGCCAGCGCGCCATCGGTACGGGCCTGCTCGGCGCGGACCTGCTGCAGCACACGCGGGATGTCGAACGCCGCCCAGCTGATGCTCGGGCCGAAACGCCAGGTGCGCGTGCCGCTCTGGCCGAGGTCGCCCAGATCCTCGGCGGCGTAGCCGATCCGTCCGCTGAAGGTGATCTTCGGGAACAGGTCGGCCATGCGGTAGCCGATCAGATGCGTGCGGCCGGCCAGATTGCGTTCGGCCGCGATCACGTCCGGCCGCCGGCGCAGCATGGACTCGGGGCTGCCGATCAGACGCACTTCCGGCAGCGGCGGCGCTTCCCAGGGCGCGCCCAGCAGTGCGGCGTGCGCGGCCGGCGGCTCGCCGGTGAGCGTGCCGATGCGGTAGGTGGCGCGCGCGATCGCGGTCTCCAGCTGCGGGATGGTCGCCAGCGTGGTCTGGTACTGCGCTTCGGCCAGCGCGCGGTCGAAATCGCTGCCGCTGCCGCTGTCCAGCCGCGCCTGCACGATGCCCAGGCTCTCGCGCTGGGTCTCGGCATTGCGCAGGGAGATCTGCAGACGACGCTGCAGCCCGCGGAGCTCGAAGTACTGACGCGCAAGCTCGGCGGTCACCGCCACCTGCGCGCCCCAGACCTGCGCCTGCGCGGCTTCGGCGAACGCGCGCTGCGCGGCCACGCCGCGCACGTTGCGGCCGAACAGGCTGATTTCCCAGTTGGCGTCGAAACCGGCCTCGTAGTAGTCGCTCTCGCGCGCCTCGGGCGGCGCGCCTGGCGCTTCGGCCGGCGCCAGGCTGCTGCGCTGACGGCTGCCGCCTGCGGTGACGGTCGGGAACAGCACGGTCAGCGCCTCGCGCCGGGCGGCGCGGGCTTCGGCGAGGCGCGCCTCGGCCACCCGAAGATCGCGATTGGCCGCGAGCGCGCGGTCGATCAGGCCTTCGAGCACCGGGTCCTGGAACTCGCGCCAGAACCGCGCCAGTGTCTGCGGGTCGGGCGCTGCGGTGTCGAAGGCCGGCACCGTGCTGCTCACATCGGCGGATTGCGATGCGACGGCGCCGGGCTCGGCGTTGACATAGTGCTCGGATGCGAGCGATTCCGGACGCGCATAGTCGGGGCCGAGCACGCACCCGGACAGTGCCAGCGCCAGCGCGGCGAGCGGCAATACCGCCAGCCTGCGGGCGGTCGCCGAAGCAGCCGTCGAAGCAGCCATGCGCGTGGTGCCTCCTTCCTGCTGGAGGGACACACGCAGGATGGACGCACGCGGGACGGGCATCGTGATGGACTCAGACATGCGCCTTCTCCTCCGCCGCGACGCGCTGCGCACGGCGTTCCACCAGCGTGCGCAGGGTGACGTAGAAGACCGGGGTGAAGAACAGGCCGAAGAAGGTCACGCCCAGCATGCCGAAGAACACGGTCACCCCCATCACATGGCGCACTTCGGCGCCCGCGCCGCTGGCGAAGACCAGCGGCAGCACGCCGGCGATGAACGCGAAGCTGGTCATCAGGATCGGACGCAGGCGCAGACGGCAGGCCTCGACGGCGGCATCCACGATCCCGTGCCCCTGACGCTCCAGATCGCGCGCGAACTCGACGATCAGGATCGCGTTCTTGCAGGCCAGGCCCATCAGCACCACCAGACCGATCTGGGTGAACACGTTCATGTCGATGATGGTGGGCGGCGCCGCGGTCATCGGATTGATCCAGCCCATCGACATCTGCGCGAAGAACCACATCCCGCGGATGAAGTTCAGCACCCAGATGCCGGCGAAGGCCGACAGCAGACACATCGGCACGATCAGGATCACCGCCAGCGGCAGCGACCAGCTCTCGTACAGCGCCGCCAGCACCAGATAGACCAGCAGCACGCACAGCGGCAGCACCAGGAACTGGGCGATGCCCTGATTCACCTGCTGGTAGGTCAGGCCGGTGAATTCGAGCGTCATGCCGCGCGGCAACACCTGGCCGGCGGTCTCGCGCGCGATGCGCACCGCATCGGCGCCGCTGATCGCGGGGCTCTGCGGCGCGGCCTGCAGATCGGCCGCGGGGAAGCCGTTGTAGCGCACCACCGGGTCGGGGCCGTAGCCGGGCTTGACCTCCACCACGCTGCCCAGCGCGAGCATGTCGCCGTTCGCGCTGCGCACGCGCATGCGCGCGATGTCGTCCACCTCGTCGCGGAACTGCGCGTCGGCCTGGGCATAGACCGGATAGGTCCGGCCGAACAGGTTGAAGTCGTTGACGTAGGCCGAACCCAGATACACCTGCAGGGTGTTGTAGACGTCGGTCAGCGCCAGCCCGCTGGCCTTGACCTGGTCGCGGTCCACGTCGGCATCGAGCTGCGGCACGTTGGCCTGGAACGAGGTGTAGGCCGAGCCCGGGCCGAAGCCCTCCACCTGGCCGATCGCGCCGGTGAGCGCCTGGGTCTGGTTGTACAGCTCGCCGTAGCCCACCCGCGCGCGGTCCTGCACGTAGGCCTCCACGCCCGCCGCATTGCCGTAGCCGAACACCGGAGGCGGCATGAACGCGAACGCCAGGCCATCACGTACGCCGCCGCCGAACTTCATGTTCAGCTCGCCCGCGATCGCTGCCGCGGGCTTGGGCAGTTCATCCGGCGGATCCAGGCCGATGAACATCACGCCCACGTTCGGCGTGCTGACGAAATGGATGGCGTTGAGGCCCGGGAACTGCACCGCGCTGGCGACGCCGGGCGTCTGCAGCGCCAGCTCGCCCATGGTCTTCATCGCCGCCTCGGTGCGCTCGAGCGTCGCACCCTCGGGCAGCTGGACGCCGGCGAAGAGGTACTGCTTGTCCTGGGTCGGGATGAAGCCGCCGGGAAGCTGGGTGAAGGCGAAGCCGGTCACGCCCAGGAGCACCGCATACACCGCCAGCAGACGCGGGCCGCGCGCGATCGTGCCGCCGATGCCGCCGGAATAGCGCTCGCTGCCGCGGCTGAACTTCGCGTTGAACCACGCGAAGAACCGACCGAACACGCGGTCGATGCCGCGCGCCAGCGCATCCTTCTTCGCGCCGTGCGGCCTGAGCAGGACCGCCGCCAGCGCCGGGCTGAGCGTGAGCGAGTTGAAGGCCGAGATCAGCACCGAGGCGGCGATGGTCACCGCGAACTGCCGGTAGAACTGCCCGGTCACGCCGTCGATGAAGGCGATCGGCACGAACACCGCCGCCAGCACCAGCGAGATGGCGACGATCGGCCCGGAGACCTCCTCCATCGCCTTGTGCGCGGCATCGCGCGGATGCATGCCGTCCTCGATGTGGCGCTCGACGTTCTCCACCACCACGATGGCGTCGTCGACCACGATGCCGATCGCCAGCACCAGGCCGAACAGGGTGAGTACGTTGATCGAGTAGCCGAGCAGCAGCAGCACCGCGAAGGTGCCGACGATCGACACCGGCACCGCCAGCAGCGGGATGATCGAGGCACGCCAGGTCTGCAGGAACACCACCACCACCAGCACCACCAGCAGCACGGCTTCCAGCAGCGTGGACACCACCGAGTCGATCGACGAGCGCACGAACACCGTCGGGTCGTAGACCACGCTCCACTCGACGCCTTCGGGGAAGGTGGACTCAAGCTCGGCCATGCGCGCGCGCACGGCATCGGACAGCGCGATGGAGTTGGCGCCCGGTGCCTCGAAGATCACCACCGCCGCCGCGTCGCTGTTGTCGAGCATCGAATTCAGGGCGTAGTTGCTCGCGCCCAGTTCCACACGGGCCACGTCCTTCAACCGCACCGGGGCGCCTTCGGCGCTGGAGCTCAGCACGATATCGCCGAACTCCTCGGGCGTTTCCAGGCGGCCCCGCGCATTCACCAGGTACTGCACCGACTTGCCCGCGGGCTGCGGCGACGCGCCGATCGCGCCCGCCGACACCTGGATGTTCTGCTCGCGGATGGCACCGACCACATCGAGCGCGGTCAGGCCGCGCTGCGCGGCGCGGTCGGGGTCGATCCACACCCGCATCGCGTAGTTGCCGGCACCGAACACCTGGGCGTTGCCCACGCCGGGCAGGCGCGCCAGGTCGTCGCGCACGTTGAGGGTCGCGAAGTTCGACAGATACAGGCCGTCATAGCGCCCGCTGGGCGAACTGACGTGCACCACCATGGTGATGTTGGGCGAGGACTTGGCGGTGGTGACGCCGAGCGCGCGCACCGCTTCGGGCAGACGGGGCAGCGCCTGCGAGACGCGGTTCTGCACCTGGACCGCGGCGTTGTCGATGTCGGTGCCCAGCTTGAAGGTGACGGTGAGCGACACCTGGCCGTCGGACGCCGAGGCCGACTTCATGTAGATCATGTTCTCGACGCCGTTGATCGCCTCCTCCAGGGGGGCGGCCACGGTGTCGGCGATGGTCTGCGGGTTGGCGCCGGGATAGAAGGCGGTGACCTGCACGGTGGGCGGTGCCACCTCGGGGTACTCGGTGATCGGCAGGTTGGGGATGGCGATCAGGCCGGCGATGAAGATGGCGATGGACAGGACCGCCGCCAGGATCGGGCGGTCGACGAAGATGCGGGAAAGATCGGCATGGGCCATGACGGTGCGCTCAGCCGGCCTTGCCGTCGTCGGCGGGCGCAGCCTCGCCCGACGCCGGTGCGGGTGCGGGTGCCTCGGGCATGCGCGCGGGGTCGTCCATCGGCACTTCGGTGGGCTTCAGGGCCATGCCGGGGAAGAAGATCTTGCGCACGCCGTTGACCACCACGCGGTCGTCCCTGGACAGGCCTTCCAGCACGATGCGCAGGCCATCGCTGGTGCCGCCGAGCTTCACGTCCCGACGCACGGCCTCGCCCTTGGGCCCGACCACGAAGACATACTTGCGGTCCTGGTCGGTCAACACGGCCTGGTCGTGGATCAGCAGGGCATCGCGGCTGCCGCCGATCAGATGCACGCGCGCGAACAGCCCGGGAATCAGCGCCCCATCGGGGTTGTCGAGTACGGCGCGGGCGCGGATGGTGCCGGTGGCCGCGTCGACGGCGTTGTCGACGAAATCCAGCCGGCCCTCGCGCAGGGTGGCGCCGTCGTCGCCGATGCCCACGCGCACCTTCCCGCCCTGCCCGCTGCCTGCGGCGGCGCGGTATTTGAGGTAAGTGCGCTCATCGGCGGCGAAATAGACGAACATCGGGTCCTGCGCGACCACCGTGGTCAGCAGGGTGCCGGGTTCGACCAGATTGCCCACGCGCAGCTGCGAGGCGCCGATCCGGCCGGTAATCGGGCTCTCGACCCGGGCGAATTCCAGATCCAGGCGCGCCGCGTCCAGGGCGGCCTCCGCAGCCTCCACCGCGGCATCGGCGCTGCGCGCGCCGCTGGTGCGCTGCTCGAACTCCTCGCGCGAGATGGCGCGGGCGTCGACCAGGCGTTCGGCGCGGGCGCGCTCGCTGCGGGCCTGCTCGGCGGTGGCGCGGGCGCGGGCCACCTCGGCCTGGGCGGCGGCCAACGTGGCCTGGTAGGGCCGGGTGTCGATCACGAACAGGGGTTGGCCGCGACGCACTTCGCCGCCCTCCTCGAAGGCGATCTCGCGCAGATAGCCGCCCACCCGCGGCCGGATCTCCACGGTCTCGGAGGCGACCAGACGGCCGCTGAACTCGTCGGAGCTTTCGACGCGCTTGGCGACCACCTGGGCCACGCTGACCTCGGCCGGCGGCATCTGGAACTCCGGTGGGTCGCCGCAGCCGGCCAGGGCTCCCGCCAACAGGACCGCGGCGGCCCCCGCTTTCCACTGTTTGACACTGTCTGCTGCGCGCATGCGATCTCCGAAGGCTGAAGGCAGGTATCTGAACCGGCCAGTACATTTATCAACATTAGCAGCTGGAGGGCCGAGGTGACAACGTGGTCCATCCCCCGAACTGCCGCCTGCACAGCAACAGGCCATCCCGTTGCAGGGGCGTGACAGCCGGATGACACCATGTACCAAGCGGGGCACTCCGGCGGGCACCGTCACCCGCAGGACGGCCCGCACAGCGGCATTGCGACGACGCATGGGCCCTGGGGAAGCATGCGGATGGGCGCGGCGACCCGACGGGTGCTGGGTGCCTCCCTGCACGGCAGCCGCTGGACCCGCCGGCCGGTGACGCCTGCGTGCCGTGACACACCATGGTGAGCGAGCCCACCGCGGTGGCCGGAGCCGAGCGCTCCATGGCGATTCCCGGTCAGGTGCCGTCCTGCGGGATCGGACGGCTGTGGATCAGCGAACCGCGTCCTCGCGCCGGCGCGAACTCGGCGCGGCGTTCGGCATCGAAGCGTCTGACGACCACGAGGCCTAGGACGGCGCGGTGCCGCTGGACGAGCCAGGCGTGCTGGAGGTGCTGGAGGTGCTGGAGGCGAAGATCGCGCAGCATCCCGGCGAACACACGCGGATCGCATACGCCACCGTGCCTGCCCGGGCCGGGGTGTTGGTCTGCCCGGGCGACTTCGCGCTTCATCTCCCATCGCAACCGGGATCTGCCGCGGCCCGCCTCCCGGGTGGAGACCACAGGTCGACAGCCGGGTTTACCCCGGCGACATCATTCCCATGCATCGGATTTCGCTGCGTTCCACCCGGCTACGTCGGCGCTCCCTGGCGTGGCAGCGCGGAGCTTCTCCGGGGGCGAACCGATTCGAGGTACGCCATCGCAGCCAGCAGAGCCTGCGCATCGGCAATCCGTTCCATGTCCACACCGCATCCTGCGCGCACGCGCGAGAACAGCACCTCGCGCGCGACGCCGAGCATACGTGCGACATGCATGGCGCAGGAGCGCAGATGCGACGCACGATGCGGCAGTGGACGCGATGCGTCGTGGACCGCCTTGCGATGCGACGCCCAAGACATGTTGTGCGCGGTCCCGGGTTCAGTGCGACTTGCTGCCGCGCAGGCTGTCCAGCCGCGGCGGCGAAGCGAAGGTGTCGCTGCGGGCCTCGTCCCAGTAGTCGCGGAAGACCGCGTGCCTGCGGTGGTCGCGCAGCAGTTCGCCGGGCTCCAGGAAGCTGTACAGCGCGGCCAGCGAGCGCACCTCGTTCGGCGTGACCCGGCGCAGGATGTGCTCCGGCCCCAGCTCCGACGGATGGCGCAGGCCGGCCGCACACAACAGCTCCTGCAGCGCCTTGAGCGTGTGCCGGTGGAAATTGCGCACGCGTTCGGCCTTGTCGCCGGTGTCCAAGTGCCGCCAGCGCGAAGCGTCCTGCGTCGCGATGCCGGTCGGGCAGCGGCCGGTGTGGCAGCTCTGCGCCTGGATGCAGCCGAGCGCGAACATGAAGCCGCGCGCGGCGTTGCACCAGTCCGCGCCCATGGCCAGCGTGCGCGCGATATCGAAGGCGCTCACGATGCGCCCCGCCGCGCCGATGCGGATGCGGTCGCGCAGGTCCAGCCCCACCAGCGTGTTGTGCACCAGCATCAGCGCCTCGTGCATCGGCACGCCGACATGGTCGATGAATTCCGCCGGCGCCGCGCCGGTGCCGCCCTCGGCGCCGTCCACCACGATGAAGTCCGGCAGCACGCCGGTCTCGTGCATCGCCTTGGCGATCGCGAACCACTCCCAGGGATGGCCGATGGCCAGCTTGAAGCCGGTCGGCTTGCCGCCCGACAGCTCACGCAGCCGTGCCACGAACTGCAGCAACTCGCGCGGCGTGGAGAAGGCCGAATGCCGCGCAGGCGAGATGCAGTCCACGCCCTCGGGCACGCCGCGTGCGCGCGCGATTTCGCCGGTGACCTTGGCCGCCGGCAGCATGCCGCCATGGCCGGGCTTGGCGCCCTGCGACAGCTTCAGCTCGATCATCTTCACCTGCGGGTCGCGCGCGTTCTCGGCGAATTTTTCCGCGTTGAACCCGCCCTCGGCACCACGGCAACCGAAGTAACCGGACCCGATTTCCCACACCAGGTCGCCGCCGTGCTCGCGGTGATAGCTGGAGATCGAACCCTCGCCGGTGTCGTGATAGAACCCGCCGAGCTTCGCGCCGCGATTGAGCGCGCGGATCGCATTGGGCGAGAGCGAGCCGAAGCTCATCGCCGAGATGTTGAACACACTGGCCGCATAGGGCTGCGCGCTGTCGGCGCCGATGACGATGCGGAAATCCTGCGTATCGCTCTCGGCCGGCACCATCGAGTGGTTGATCCATTCGTAGTCGCTGCCGTACACATCCTGCAGGCTGCCGAACGGCCGGGTGTCGTTGACCGACTTCGCGCGCTGGTAGACGAGCGCCCGCTGCTGGCGCGAATACGGCACTTCGGCGGTGTCGGACTCGATGAAGTACTGGCGCATCTCCGGGCCGATGGACTCCAGCCCGTAGCGGAAATGCGCCAGGATCGGGTAATTGCGGCGCAGCGTGCTGCGCGTCTGGATCAGGTCCCAGCTCCCGAGCGCGGCGAAGGCCACCGCGATCGCCAGCGGCCAGGCCCAGACCGTACCGTAACGCCAGGCGAGCGCGGCGAAGACCAGTGTGAGCAGGAGTGAGGCGGCATAGGTGAGATAGCGCGACATGCGGGCGATCCGTGTGCGACGACTGCGGAAGCATAGCCGCGCGCGGACGCTCCGTGGGGGTGTCATCACAGGTGGAACATCGTGCGCCTCTCGTGCCATGCCATGCGCCACCGGACGCCAGTCGATCAGCGGCAGGCGCGCGCCGCTGACATCATCCGCGGCGCGTCAGTCCCCGCTGTCGTCCAGACGCACGTACTCCACCGCATCCCCGCGCACGAACCCGATGTTCCCGGGCGGAAACCAGACACCGCGCAGTTGCATCGGCCCGCTGTTCGGCACCACATGTCCCGCATCCAGATCCGCGATGCGCACGCCACGCCGCACGCGGACCTCCGATGCCTTCGCGAGCCAGCCACCAACGCTGCTGCGCGCGGCCAAGGCGCAGGCCTCGGCCAGCGATTCCGCGGTCACGCCGATGCCGATGGGCGCCTGCGTTTCGCCCGGAAAGCTCAGCCGGTACGTGTCGAGCGCGGGGTTTTCGATCATGGGCATGGAGCAGATGGTGATGGAAGTGCGGTCGCTGGTGTGCACGCGCGCAGCGTGGGGCAGGTGACAGACTGGCCACCTCGCCGAGCCCATCTGATTGCGGGCAATCGAACGTTCGAATCGCGTACAGACGCGTCGCGCTGCGCGCGGTGCGCGGTGCGCACATGCATGCGATACGGTGCAGACAAGGGAATGAGAACGGCAAGGCACTGGTGCCCGGGGTGGGACTCGAACCCACATGACCTTGCGATCGGGGGATTTTAAGTCCCCTGCGTCTACCATTTCGCCACCCGGGCAGGGCTGCTGGACCACCGGCATAGCCTGCCCCACGTCGCGCCGGAAGGGAACACCGCAGACACAGATCGCGAGGAGCTGCAGAGACACTGGAACGGCGGCAGCGCGGTGGCTGCGGCGCGGTTTCCGCAGTGCCATTGCAGTACTGTGCGCACCCATCGTCCGCTAACGCCCGACGGCGGAATTGCGCGCAACAAAAAAACCCGCCGAAGCGGGCTTTCGTCGAACTGGAGGCTTGGGTCGGAATCGAACCGGCGTACGCGGATTTGCAGTCCGCTGCATGACCACTCTGCCACCAAGCCGGGTGACTGCGGTTCGGCGGATGACGGCCGGGCAGACCGATGCGCATCCTGGCGAACCTGACTGGAAGACGGCATCCGTGGAGAAAACCGGACTTCCGAAACCACAAACCCCGGCGAACCGGGGCTTGCTGTGCCCGCATGCTTGTCGCAACTGCTGCCGACCTGCCTGCTTGAATATGGAGCGGGAAACGAGACTCGAACTCGCGACCTCAACCTTGGCAAGGTTGCGCTCTACCAACTGAGCTATTCCCGCGTGAGCCGCAAATTCTACCGTGCATCGGAGAAGTGTCAACACCCCGCACACCAAATTTTTTCATCCACCTGTCACCCGGCCGGCGGGTCCGCGCCCGGCCCATCACGCCGGGCGATCAGCCGCCGCGGCTGCGCGCCTCGTCGGCCTTGAGCGCGGGCCACGCGGCGATGAGGTACTGCAGGCCGGAGAGCAGGGTCAGGATGGCCGCGCCGGCCAGCAGCCAGTCGCCGACGTGGAAGACCGGGTCGCCGGGCCACCTGTCCGGCGTGGTGCCGGGCACGACGGAATACAGCAGCATGGTGAGCGCCACCATCTGCACGACGGTCTTGATCTTGCCGATCAGCGCCACCTTCACCGTGGCGCGCTGGCCGATCTCGGCCATCCACTCGCGCAGCGCCGACACCGCGATCTCGCGGCCCACGATCACCGCCGCCCACAGCGCCATCCACGGCGTGGGGTGGCCCTGCACGATCAGGAACAGCGCCGCGGCCACCATCAGTTTGTCGGCCACCGGGTCGAGGAAGGCGCCGAAGGCCGAGTGCATGTCCCAGCGCCGCGCGATCCAGCCGTCCAGCCAGTCGGTGATCGCGGCCAGCGCGAACACCGCCGCCGAGGCGTAGTTCGCCCACTTGTAGGGCAGATAGAACACCACGGCGAGGACCGGAATCATCAGGATCCGGGCGAGGGTGAGAACGGTCGGCAGGGTGAGCTTCATGCGGTAGGGGCGTCCGGCTCCAGGCCGTGGAGTGTGGCGTAGATGCGTCGGGCGAGCGCGTCGTCGATGCGCTCCACCCGGGCGATGTCCTCGGCACTGGCGGCCTTGAGCCCGGCCAGACCGCCGAAATGTTTCAACAGATTAGCGCGTCTGCGCGGGCCGATCCCGGGAATGTCCTCCAGCCGGCTCGTGCTGCGCGCCTTCTGCCGGCGCCCGCGGTGGCCGGTGATGGCGAACCGGTGCGCCTCATCGCGCACCTGCTGGACCAGCTGCAGCGCGGGCGACGCCGCGCCGGGGCGCACTTCGCGGCCGTCGGGCAGCAGCAGGCGCTCGTCGCCGGCACGGCGGGCTTCGCCCTTGGCCACGCCCACCAGCAGGGGACCGGCCACGCCCAATTCGTCGAGCACGGCCTGGGCCTGCGCCACCTGCCCCGCCCCGCCGTCGATCAGCAGCAGGTCCGGCAGCGCACCACCCTCGTCCATCGCGCGGCGGAAGCGGCGTTCCAGCGCCTGGTGCATGGCGGCGTAGTCGTCGCCCGGCACGATGCCGGCGATGTTGTAGCGCCGGTACTGCGCACGCACCGGCCCCTCGGCGTCGAACACCACGCACGAGGCCACAGTGGCCTCGCCCATGGTGTGGCTGATGTCGAAACACTCGATGCGCTGCGGCGGCTCGTCCAGGCCCAGCAGCTCGCGCAGGGCCTCGGCGCGGGCGCGCTGTGCGCCCTTGCTGCCAAGCTCGGTGGCGAGCGCCAGCTCGGCGTTGCGGCGGACCAGGTCCAGATAGCCGGCGCGTTCGCCGCGCACGCTGGCCTTCAGCTGCACCCTGCGCCCGGCATCGGCCTGCAGCGCCTCCTCGATGAGATCGCGGTCGGGGATGTCGCGGTCGAGGACGATCTCGCGCGGCGGCACCTGCTCACCGTAGTACTGCGACACGAAGGCGGCGAGCACTTCCTCCGCGCTGTCCACGCCATTGGTCTTCGGGAAGAACGCGCGGGTGCCGAGATTGCGCCCGTCGCGGAACATCAGCAGCATCACGCATGCCTGCGCGCCCTGCATCGCCACCGCCAGCACGTCGAGCTCGGCGGCCGCGCCGTCGACGTACTGACGGGTCTGCAGGCGGCGGATCATCGTGATCTGGTCGCGCAGACCCGCGGCGCGCTCGAAGGCCAGCGCCTCGCTGGCGGCTTCCATCGCCCGGGTGAGTTCGCCGGCGAGCTCGTCGCTGCGGCCTTCCAGGAACAGCCCGGCCTGACGCACGCTCTCGGCGTAGTCCTCGGCGCGCACCAGGCCCACGCAGGGCGCGCTGCAGCGGCCGATCTGGTGCTGCAGGCAGGGCCGCGAGCGGTTGCGGAACACGCTGTCCTCGCAGCTGCGCAGGCGGAAGATGCGATGCATCAGGTTGAGCGTCTCGCGCACCGCGCCGGCGCCGGGATACGGGCCGAAATAACGCCCCGGCAGCGAGCGCGGCCCCCGGTGGAAGGCGATCCGTGGCCAGGCCTCGCGTGTCAGGACGACGTACGGGTAGCTCTTGTCGTCGCGCAACAGCACATTGAAGCGCGGGCGCAGCGACTTGATCAGCTGGTTCTCCAGCAGCAGCGCCTCGCCCGGCGTGCGGGTGACGGTGACCTCCATCCGTGCGATCTGCGCCACCATCGTGGCGGTGCGGGTGGGCAGCGCCTTGGTGAAGTAGCTGGCGACGCGCTTCTTCAGCGATGCGGCCTTGCCGACGTACAGCAGGCTGTCGTCGGCGGCATACATCCGGTAGACGCCGGGGGCGGCGGTGAGCTCGCGGGCGTAGGCGCGGCCGTCGAAGGGCTCGGCCTCGGGCGTGTCGGCCTCGGACATGGAAGCACTGCGTCTGGACATCATCGCACCGCGGACGTACGTCGGCGAGAGGCCGGCAAACGGTTCATTCGCCGATGGAAATCTGCCGCAGGCTGCCGTCGGCCGGGTCGTAGCGCAGCACGGCGTGGGCGTCGGTGTCGGCGATCCAGACCACGCCATTGGCCACCGCGATGCCGGCCGGGCCATGCAGGGGTTGCGGCAGGCTGATCGCGGACAGCATGCCGCCGCCCAGGCGCAGGGTGCAGAGCTGGTCGTTGCCGCTGTCGGCGATCCACAGCACCGGCGAATTGCCGTCCAGCGCGAGCGCCTGCGGCTGCTGCAGCAGGGCCTCGGCGCGCGAGCCAGCGACCTTGCCGAACTGCCAAGCGCCCTGCCCGATCAGTGTGGTCACCTGGCGGGTGCGCAGGTGCACGCTGCGGATGGCGGAGGCCGCTTCGTCGCAGACGTAGAGGATCTGCTGCACCACCGAAAGCGAAGTGGGAGACACGAAGGCCGCGGCTTCGCCTTCGCCGTCGATCTGGTCGATCGCGCCGGAACCCGCGAGCAGGCTCAGCTGGCTGCCGTTGATGTCCAAGGACCAGATGCGGTTGTCGCCGGCGGTGGCGATGCACAGGGTGTTGGCGGGGGTGACGGCGACATCGCGCGGATGGTCCAGGGCGATGGCGCGCGGGTCGGACACCGGCCCGGGCTGGGTGCGGCCGGGCCGGCCGGCGCCCAGCAGGGTGTCCACGTCGCCCGTGCCGAGCTTGATCCGCCGCACCGCGTGGTTGCCGGTGTCGGCGACATAGACCGCGTCGCGCTGGAGCGAGATGCCCATCGGGTGCTGGAACGCCGCCAGCTCCATCGGCCCGTCGATCAGGCCGCCGCCGCCGCTGCCGAACTGGCGATGGATGCGGCCATTGAAGTCGCATTCGAGGACGCGGTGGTGGCCGCTGTCGGCGATGTAGAGGAACTGCGTGCTGGCCGCGATGCCCATGGGGAAACGGAGCGCCAGGTCGGGCTCGCGGTTGCGGCGCAGGTCGAGCTCGGTGCCGTCCGAGGGCTGCACCACCGCTTCCGCGCGCAGTTTTGCGAGCAGGCTTTCCAGCTCGCGCAGCGGGGTGTCGCCGACGATCTTCTCGCGCACCCGGCCTTCACCGTCGATGAGCACCACCGTGGGCCAGGCCTGCACCCCGTAGTGCTGCCAGAGCGTCCAGTCGGGGTCGTGCGCGATGAGGAAGTCGTGGCCCAGCCGATGCATCCGCTTGAGCACACGGCGTGCGTCGCGCTCGTGGTCGAAACGCGGAACGTGCACGGCCACGACATGCATCTGGTCGCTGTGCCGCTTGCGCAGGATGGCGAGGTCGCTGAGCCGCTGCTGGCACCAGGCCGAGCCGGCGTTCACGAAGACCAGGGCGGTGATGCGCCCGCGCAGCTGCGCCATGCGCAGCGGCTCGGGCAGATTCAGCCATTCGACACTGGCCGGAAATTCGGGGGCGAGAGTGGTCTCCATCGGAGTGCAGCTTCCTTGCTCGCGGCGCGAGCGTCAACCTCGGCCGGACAGGGCGGCTTCAGCGCCGTCCGCGGCGTCGCCGGCGGCGATCCGGGCCACGATCCGGGCGGCGGCGGCGTCGACCATGGCCCAGACCTCGGCGAAGTCGCGCGGGCCGCCGGTGTAGGGGTCCGGCACCTCGGCGCCCGGGCCCGGGGCGTCGCTGCCGGTCTTGGCCCAGTCCAGCAGCAGCGCCGCGCGCGCCGCGCCGTCGGTCGGCGCCCGTGCGCGCACGTCGCGGAGCACGCTGAGGTCGGCGCAGAGCAGCCAGTCGAAGGCGTGGTAGTCGTCGGTGAGCAGCTTGCGCGCACGCTGGTGGCGGATGTCCACCCCGGCCTGGGCCGCGATCGCGATGCTGCGCCGGTCCGGCGGCTCTCCGGCGTGCCAGCCGCCGGTGCCCGCGGAGTCCACGTGCACCCAGTCCAGGCCGGCGGCATCCAGGCGCGCGCGCACCGCGCCCTCGGCCAGTGGCGAGCGGCAGATGTTGCCGAGGCAGACCATCAGCAGGCGCATCCGCCCTCCCCGGCCGCACGCAGCGCGGCGAGATGGCGCTCGGCGCGCTCGAGATCGTCGGGGGTGTCGACCCCGGGCGGGAAGGGTTCCGGCGCCAGCGCCACCGCGATGCGCTCCCCGGCGGCGAGCACGCGCAGCTGCTCCAGTGCCTCGATGCGCTCCAGCGCGGCCGGCGGCATGGCCGCGAAGCGGCGCAGGAAGCCGGCGCGATAGGCGTACAGGCCGATATGCCGCAGCCAGTGCCCGCCGGGCGGCAGGGCCGTGCGGTCGACGGCGAACGCGTCGCGCGGCCACGGGATCGGCGCGCGGCTGAAATACAGGGCTTCGGCGAAACCGCCGCGGGTCTCGCCGCAGACCACCTTCACCGCGTTCGGGTCTAACAGGGTGCCGGCATCGGTGATGGGCGTGGCTAGCGTGCTCATCGGCGTACCGCAGGCGACCAGCGCCTCGACCGCCGCACGCAGGCCCGATGCCGGTGCGAAGGGCTCGTCGCCCTGCAGGTTCACGACGATGGTGGCGTCGTCCCAGCCGGCCTGTTCGGCGCATTCGGCCAGCCGGTCGGTGCCCGAGGCGTGCTCGGGCGAGGTCATCGCGATGCGCACGCCGCTGCCGGCGAGGGCGTCGGCGATGCGGTCGTCGTCGGTGGCCACCCAGACCTCGCGCGCGCCCGCCGCCAGCGCGCGGCGCGCGACGTGCAGCACCAGCGGCTCGCCGCCCAGCGGGCGCAGCGGCTTGCCGGGCAGGCGCGAGGCGGCATGGCGGGCGGGGATGGCCACGACGAAGTCGGCGGCGCCGGTCGGATTCATTCGAGGGTCTCCGGCGCCGGGGGGCGCGGGGTGGCGAGGGAAATACGCTGGAGCAGGCCCACCCAGAACGCTTCCGGCAGTTCCGCCTGCACCGGCACCGCCCAGCAGCGGTCGCCGAGGTCGGGGTCCGCCCCGGCGCGCAGCAGCGGCAGGCATTTCACCGCGTCCTTTTCGGTCATCAGCAGCGGCAGGTCGCTGCCGAAGCGCAGATCCTCGGCGCGGTAGGCATGGTGGTCGGGAAAGGCATGCGGAACCACGCCGATGTCGAGACCGCGCAGCATGTCGAAGAAGCGCTCGGGCGCGCCGATCCCGGCCAGCGCGTGCACCCGCTGCCCGGAGAAGGCCTGCAGCGGCAGGTGGCGCGCGCCGATCAGCGCACGCGCCTCGCCCAGGGCCAGACGCATCGGCCATTCGCCGAAATGGTCGGAGGCGAAGCGGTCGGAGACGGTGCCGTCGGAGGCGAGCGGGCCCGCATCGGCGCCGTCCGTGCCCAGATTCACCACACGGAAATCGCAGCCGGCACCGCGCTGCGCGGGCTCGCGCAGCGGCCCGGCCGGTAGCAGGCGGCCGTTGCCGTAGCGACGACGGCCGTCGATCACCTCGATTTCGATATCGCGGGCCAGACGGTAGTGCTGCAGGCCGTCGTCGCAGACCACCACGTCGCAGCCGGCCTCGGCCAGCGCGCGCGCGGCTGCGAGGCGGTCGCGGTCGACCCGCACCGGCGCGCCGGTGCGGCGTGCGATGAGGACCGGCTCGTCACCGCCGAGCGCAGGCGCGGTGTCGGCGTCCACCCAGCGCGCCTGCTGCGGCTGCTGGCGGCCGTAGCCGCGGCTGGCGACCCCCGGCCGGCGGCCGGCGGCGCGCAGGCGTTCGACCACGGCGATGGTCAGCGGTGTCTTGCCGCTGCCGCCGGCGATGAGATTGCCCACCACCACCACCGGCACGCCCGGATGCGCGCTGCGCCGCCAGCCGCGGGCATACAGCCCCCGACGCAGCGCGATCGCGCCGGCGTAGACCGGTTCGAGCAACCGTGCGGGCAGCGGCGGCGCGGCGCCGTCGAACCAGTAGCGTGGCGTGCGCGGACCGGCCATGCCGCGAATCAGGCCTCCGCGCCGCCGAGCTTGACCACACCGTCGGCGTCGCGGAACTGCATGCTGTGCAGATGCGCGTACAGCCCACCGTGCGCCAGCAGCTCCGCGTGCGTGCCCTGCTCCACCAGGCGGCCGTGGTCGAGCACCAGCACCTGGTCGGCGTGTTCGACGGTGGAGAGTCGATGCGCGATGACCAGCGTGGTGCGGTCGGGCATCAGCCGGTCGAGCGCATCCTGGACCAGGCGCTCGGACTCGTTGTCGAGCGCCGCGGTGGCCTCGTCGAGGATGAGGATGGGCGCGTCCTTGAGGATGGCGCGGGCGATCACCAGGCGCTGGCGCTGGCCGCCGGACAGTTTGCCGCCGCGCGCGCCGATGTCGCTGTCGATGCCCTGGGCCATCTTGTCGACGAATTCGCTGGCGTTGGCCGCATCCAGCGCGCGCCCCATCGCTTCGGGCTCGCGCCCGGCCAGCTCGCCGAAACCGAGATTCTGCGCCACGCTGCCATCGAACAGCATCACCTGCTGGCTGACCAGGGCGACCTGCCGGCGCAGGTCGGCGAGGCGGTAGTCATCGAGCGGCACGCCGTCGAGCAGGATCTGCCCGCCGCTGGGCTCGTAGAAGCGCGGAATCAGCTTGATGAGCGTGGACTTGCCGCTGCCGGAACGCCCGACGATCGCGGTCACCGTGCCCGGGCGGGCGACGAAGCTGACCTCGTGCAGCGCCGGGTCCGTCTGGCCGTGATAGCGCGCGTCGACCGCGCGGAATTCGATCTCGCCGCGGGCGCGCGCCAGGGTGCGGGTGCCGGTGTCGCGCTCTTCCGGCGCCTCCAGCACGGAGAACAGGCGCTCGGCCGACGCCACACCCTTCTGCAGCATGTTCTGCACGTTGGTGAGCTGCTTGAGGGCGGGGATGATCGCCATCATCGCGGTCATCAGACGCACGAAATCGCCCGCCGTCATCCGCCCGTCGATGGCCTCGCGCCCGGCGAAGAACACCATCAGCGCCAGGCAGATCGCGCCCATGATCTGGATCACCGCGGAGGTGGTGCTGCGCGTGGACTCGACCTTGATCGACAGCCGCAGGTTCTCGTCGGCGAGCGCGCGGTAGCGGGCCAGCTCGCTGTCCTGCGCGCCGTAGACCTTGACCTCCTGCTGCCCGCCCAGGCTCTGGTCCGCGGACTGCAGCATGCGCCCGCCGCTTTCCTGGATGCGGTGGCCGTAGCGCCGGTAGCGCTTGCCCACCTTGTCCATCATCCATGCCATGAACGGCGCGACCACGAGCACCACCAGGGTGACGCGCCAGCTGGAATAGATCATCACCGCCAGCATCGCGATCACCTGCAGCGACTGCTGCAGCATCACCTTCAGCGCGTCGACCGCGGCCAGCGCCACCTGGTCGCTGTCCGAGCCCAGGCGCATGTGCATGTGCGAGACCGGTTCGGCGTCGAAGTAGGCCCCGGGCATGCGCAGGTACTTGCGCAGCACGTCCACGCGCATGTCGCGGGCGATGCTGCGTGCGGCGCGGGCCATGAACACGTCGGTGAGATAGCCGGCGCCGCCGCGGGCGACGAAGATGGCCACGATGGCGACGGGCAGCCAGACGATCAGCTGCGGGTCGCGGTCGATGAAGGCGCCGTCGACGATGGGCTTCATCAGCGAGATGAACCCGGCCGCCGCCACCGCCTCGACCACCAGCCCGACGAGAGCGACCGCCAGCAGCGCGCGGTAGGGCCGCGCCAGCTTGAGTACGCGGCGGTAGATCGGCCAGGTGGCGGCGAGCTTGGGACGCGCGGGCTTGCCGCTGGCGGCGGCGTCGCTCATTTCGGAGCCCCTGCCGCGGGCGCGGTCGCTGCCGCGCCACCCTCCGCCTGCGGCGCAGTGGCGATGCTGATCTGCCGGAAACCGAGCTGACCCAGCGCGTCCAGTGCCGTCACCACCGACTGGTGCGGGGTGCGGGCATCGGCGCGCAGCAGCACCGGGCGGTCGCGGCTGGGGTCGTCGGCGCGCTCGCCGGCCACTTCCATGATGGTGCGCTTGAGCGATTCGACATCGGTGCGCAGGGCCTCGCGGTCCTGCACGAAATAGCGGCCTTCGGCGTTCACCAGCACGCTCAGCGCCCGGGACTGCGCCTCGCTGGCCTCACCCTCGGCCTGCGGCAGCTGCAGCTTGAGCACCGAGCGCGCGTCGAAGGTGGTGGTGACCACGAAAAAGATGATCAGCACCAGGATGACGTCGATCAGCGGCACCAGATCGATATGCGGCTCGTCGTCGGCGCGGAAGTCGCGGATGCGCACGTCAGTCGACCTCCACCGGCGGCACGATGCCGCGGCTGCCGGGTGCGGACGGCGCCGTGGGGGCGCGCGGGTCGAGGGTGTCGAGCAGCAGGATGGCCTCGTGCTCCATCTCGACGATGTAGCCGGCGATGCGCCCGCGGAAATAGCGGTGGAACATCAGCGCCGGGATGGCCACGATCATGCCGGTGGCGGTGCACACCAGCGCCTTGCCGATGCCGCCGGCCAGCTGGTTCACGTCGCCGATGCCGCTGTCGAGAATGCCCAGGAACATCTGGATCATGCCGACCACGGTGCCGAACAGGCCCAGCAGCGGGCCCGCGGCGGCGATGGTGCCGAGGGTGTTGAGGAATTTCTCCATCCGGTGCACCAGGTGCCGGCCCACGTCCTCGATGCGCTCGCGGATCTGGTCGCGCGGGCGGTGGCGCACGTCCAGGGCCGCGGCCAGCAGCGCGCCGAGCGGCGAGGTGCGGCGCAGCGAGTCGATGTGCGCGGGGTCCAGATTGCCGCGCGCGGACCAGGCGCGCACCTCGGCACCCAGCCCGCTGGGCAGCACGGTCTTCCGGCGCAGGGTCCAGAAACGTTCGAGGATGATCGCCAGCGCCATCACGGTCAGCAACAGCAGCGGAATCATCGGCCATCCGCCGGCCTTGACCAGTTCCAGCACGTCGCGATCCTCCGGCCGGCGGCCGAGTCGATAGGGGCCGATAGGATACCCGAGGCGCCCCCGGGCGCCGTGGGATGCCCGGCGGGCCGCCGGAATGCGCCGATCCGGGGCCCGCATGGGGTCATTCCAAGCGCCACGTCCGCGGATGCGTGCCTGGCCGGCCATCGCTGCCGGCCATCGCTGCCGGCCATCGCTGCCGGCCATCGCGGCCCGCCTTCATGCCAGCGGTCCATCGCGCCCGTCCGCGGTGCCCGCCGGCCCTGCCGTTCAGGATCGGCGTCGTCCGCGAGCCGGTGCGGCAGGCGTCGGCGGTCCGTGTCGAAGGCTGGAATGCGGCAAGGCCGATGCCATGGCCTGCCGGCACGTCGTCCGGTGCTCCGCCGATGCCGATGTCCGCCTCATCCACCCGGTTCTGCGGACGCACCGGCGTCTGCGTCCGCGGAGAGCAGTCGCTCGCGGCGTGCGGCGGCGTCCCAGGCCCGCGGCCGACGCAGGCGTTCGGGCGTCCAGCGCGGGCGGCCGTCCGCAGCCAGCCGCACCCGGATCGCGCCGGCGGTCGAGGTGTCGACCACCGCGGCCCCGTGTGCCCGCCAGCGTTCGGTGACCATGGGCAGCGGATGCCGGAACCGGTTGCCATGCCCGCTGGAGACCAGCGCCAGCCGCGCGCCGGTGGCGGCGACGAAGCCGGCATCGGAGGAACCGCCGCTGCCGTGGTGGGCCACCAGCACCACCGCCGCGCGCACCGCCTGCGGCTCGCGATGCAGCAGCGCCCGTTCGATCACCTCGCCGATATCGCCGGTCAGCAGGAAGGCGCCGTGCACGGTCTCCACCCGCAGCACGCAGCTGGATTCGTTGCGCAGATAGGGGAAGTGCGGCGTGGGGTGCAGGAAGCGGAAGCGCACGCCGTCCCAGCTCCAGGCCTCGCCCGCGCGACACTCCCGCAGGTCCGGCGCACGCGCGTCCAGTCCGCTGTCCTCGGGAGCGTAGACACGCGCCATCGCGATCTCGTCGCGCACGCTTTCGAAGCCCCCGGCGTGGTCGCTGTCGCCGTGGCTCATGACCGCGGCCTGCAGCCGGCCCACGCCCAGCGCACGCAGCGCCGGGGCCACCGTGCGCTCGCCGGCATCGTAACCGTCCGGCTGCGCCGGGCCCATGTCGTACAGCAGGGCGTGTGAGCGGGTGCGCACCAGCACCGACAGCCCCTGCCCCACGTCCAGCACCACCAGTTCGGCTTCGCCGCGGGCCGGCAGCTGGCGGTCGGGCCAGAGCAGCGGCAGCCACAGCAGCAGCGCCAGCGGCTTGCCCGGCACGCCGCGCGGCAGCAGGCACCAGAACGCGGCGACCAGCGCCAGCGGCAGCGCCCAGACGGACGGTTCGGCCAGCCACACCAGGGCGAGGTCGCTCTGGCCGATGCGCGCGAACAGCCGCCAACTGGGTTCGAAACACCAGGCCGCCGCCCGCCAGGCCCAGTCGCCCGCGCCGGCGGACAGCGTGTCGAGCAGGGTGCCGACCAGCGCCAGCGGCACCACCACCAGACTCCACCAGGGAATCGCCGGCAGATTGACCAGCGGCCCGGCCAGCGACGCCTGGCCGAACAGGGCGACGGTCAGCGGCAGCAGGCCGAGCGTGGCCACGCCCTGCGCGCGCAGGAAGTCGCGCACCGGCCGCTGGCCCGCCGCCGGCATGCACCACAGCAGCCAGGCCACGCCGGCCAGGCTCAGCCAGAATCCGGCGGTCAGCGCCGACAGCGGGTCCCACAGCAGCAGCGCCGCCGCGGCCAGTGCCAGCGCGTCCACCGCCCGGCCGCTGCGGCGCGACACCCGCACCCAGGCCACCGCGGCGATCATCAACACCGTGCGCAGGGTGGGCAGCGCGAACCCGGTCGCCGCCGCATAGACCATGCCGCCCAGCAACGCCGCGCAGGCGACCGCGATCGGCCGCGGCAGGCGCAGGCCCAGCCCGGGCCACAGCCACCACAGCCCGCGCGCCAGCAGCGCGAAGCCGCCCGCCACCAGGCCGACATGGAAGCCGGAGATCGCGATCAGATGCGTGAGCCCCAGCGCACGCAGCATCGCCCAGTCCTCGTCGCCGAGGCCGCGGGTGTCGCCCAGCGCCAGCGCCTGGACGAAGCGCGCACGGCCGGGCGCGACGACCTCCTCCGCACCGGGACCGACGCGCACCGGCGACGACGCATCCCGGGGCGCACGCGATCCGGTTGGCCGCATGCCGGCATCGGCGGGACGCTCGTCGAGCGCCGCCGCGATGCGGTCCGAGACCCGTTCGCGCCAGGCCACGATGCCCGCGGGTGGAGCCAGGGCACGCGCGCGGTCGGCATCGCGCACGTAGCCGCTGGCCGCCAGCCGCGCGACCACGGCATGGCGTTCGCCGTCGAGACTGCCCGGGTTGCGCAGCCCGCGCGGCGCACGCAGCTTCGCGTGCATGGCCCAGCGGCTGCCGGCACGCAAGGCCAGCCGGGGAGCGTCGGGCTGGAAGGGCGGCGCGTCGTAGTCGTCGTACCAGGCCAGTCGCACCCGTTCCCCGCGCAGCGCCGCCGGCATGTCGGGCGTGTCGTCGACGCGCAGCAGCAGACGCGTCCTGCGCGCCTCGTGGTGCGGCAGGTCCTCCACCGTGCCCACCAGCGCGACCGTCTGCCCTTCCAGTGGGGGCGGCAGTTGCACTGCCAGCGCATGTCGCAGGTGCAGTGCGCACAGCGCGGCGCCCAGCAGCACCAGCGCCAGCGGCAGGCCCCGGCACCGCCATGCGCGCCAGCGCGGATGCAGCAGCGACACCGCCACAGCGAACGCCACGATGCCCGCCCATGCCGGGGGCGGCACGGGTGAGCGCAGGCACAGCAGGATGCCGGCGAGCAGCGCGAGGGAATGGACCGGGGTGACCATGCGCAAGGTTCCGGAGCACCGGGGAAAGCGCTCCGGGTCTAGGCTCGCGAAATGCAGGCCGGCCGGACATCGGCACAGTGCGCGCCGGGGGGTAGGAAAACCCCGCGGCGACGGGTCGGGGTCTCCCGGACGGGCACGCATGGCCTCGCAGCCATGACGTCATGCGCATGACGTCATGCGAACGGATCCGCGCGAACGAGCGCACGGGCATGACGTGATGCGCATGAGGTCATCGGCATGAGGCCATGGGCACGACGTCATCGGCATGACCTCATGCGGCCGTCGACAGGAAGCCGTCACGTAGTCCTGTTACCGTCGCTGCGCGGCCCGGATGGCCGCGTTCACGCACAAGGACCTGCCATGTCCCCCACCGTCGGCCACTTGCGTCTGCTCGGCATCCGCCTGATGTTCCTTTGCACCTTCTTCGCCGTGGCGCCGGGCGCCTGGCGCGATCTGTGGTTCCCCGCACAGCCCTGGGACCCCCACCACGGCATCGCGGTGAGTGTCTGGGCCGCCTTTTCCGTGCTCGCCGTGCTCGGTGTGTTCCGCCCGTTGAAAATGCTGCCGCTGCTGCTGCTCCAGGCCTTCTACACATCGCTCTGGCTGCTCGCCGTGGCCCTCCCCCTGTGGCGCGAGGGCGCGCTGGACGGCCTGGCGCTGCAGCTGGCGCTGGCCAACGCGACAGCGGTCGTGCTGGATCTGTGCGTGATCCCGTGGGGGTACGTGGTGGTGCGCTACCTGCGCGCACCATCGGCGAACACACCCCGCCTCGCCTAGCGCATCGCATCGCGCACCGGGCCACGGCCGCGCCACGACCGGCCGCGACGTGCGACCCTCTGCCTGCCCGTCGTTTCCACCCATGGCCCGCATGCAGCACCCCACCCTGTACCCGCCCATCCTTGCCTTCATCGCCGGCATCGGCCTGCCCATCGCCGAGCGCGCACTGCCCGACCCCACCTTCCTGCCCGGCATCGCGATCCGCGACGGCGGGCTGCTGGTCGACCCCGACCGCCTGGAATGGCCGGCAGACCTGCTGCACGAGGCCGGGCATCTGGCGGTGCTGTCGCCGGCATCACGGGCACTGGCGCACGACGACCTGCCCGGCCACGACCACGCGGCCGATGCGGGCGAAGCGGAAGCCCTGGCCTGGGCGTGGGCCGCGGCGATGCATCTGGGCATCCCGCCGGAGGTCCTGATCCACGAGGGCGGCTACCGTGGCCTGTCGCGCGAACTGCTGCAGATGTATGCGATCGGCATCTATCCCGGCCTGCGCGGTCTCTGCGCGCTGGGCATGACCTCGGCGCCCGGGTTCGACTCGCCGCAGGTCGACGCCCTCGCGATCGAGCCCTCCGGGGTGCGGATGCCCGCCGCGGATGCGCCAGTGCCACAGGCGCCGCCGATCCGTTACCCGAAGATGCACTGCTGGCTGCGCACGTGACGCAGCTGCAGCCCCCCACCCTCACCTTCCGCTCCGCATCGACGCTGCGCGCACCAGGCTGCAGGCCGACATCACGCGCAGGCATGCACGCGGCACATGCGCGCCGAGTGCAGCGCGGTTGCGTGAACCACGCCACGACGGTTCGGGACGGCGGCGCGGGAACCGCGCCGGTCGAGCGCTTCGCGGCGGCTCCGGCCACCGCGGATGCGGGCGGGCTCGGGCTACACTCGGGCCTCCGCCCTCGGGCGTGCTCCCGGGGACATCCATTTGAGTATCACCCGCAACGAGACGCGGCCGGCCGCGACGCTCGCCTCGCCCGTCCCGCGCACCGCGCATCGCACACTGTTCCTGGCCGCCATCTGCACCGGCTCGCTGCTGCTGTTCCTGGTGCAGCCGATGATCGCGCGCATGGCCCTGCCCCGTCTCGGCGGTGCGCCTGCAGTGTGGAACTCGGCGATGCTGGTCTATCAGGCCCTGCTGCTCGGCGGGTACGCATATGCGCACGCCTTGGCCCGGCTGCAGCCGCAACGGCAGGCCACGGTGCATCTGCTGCTGTTCGCCGCTGCGGCGCTCACCCTGCCGATCGGTCTGCTCGACATCTGGCCGCCGGCCGACGCCAACCCGGTACTGTGGGTGCCCTGGCTGCTGGCCGCCTCGATCGGCCCGCTGTTCTTCGTGGTGTCCTCGCAGGCCCCGCTGCTGCAGCGCTGGTTCGCGCTGTCCGGCGGCGCCGACCCCTATCCGCTGTATGCGGCATCCAATCTCGGCAGTTTCGCCGGCCTGCTGGCGTATCCGCTGCTGGTGGAACCGCTGCTGCCGCTTGGCGCGCAGCGCTGGCTGTGGTCGGGCGGGTATGGGCTCGTGGCCCTGCTCACGCTCGCCTGTGCGCTCTCGCTGCGCGGCGCGCGCGTGGAGGATGCATCGTCCGGCAGCGAAGCGCCCGTCGCGCCACGACCGGACCGCCGCACGGTGCTGCACTGGATCGCGCTGGCGGCGATTCCCTCCGGGCTGATGCTCTCCACCACCCTGCACCTGACCACCGACATCGTGGCGATGCCGCTGATCTGGGTGATCCCGCTCGGCCTGTACCTGCTGAGCTTTTCGGTGGCCTTCGCCGAGCGACGGGGCGCCGCACGGCTGGCGCAGCGCGTGGCGCCGCTGCTGTTGCTGATCTCGGCCGGCACCGCGTTCGCGGGCGCATCCAGCTGGCCATGGGCGATGGCCGCGCTCACGCTGGCCGCGCTGTTCACCGTCGCCACCGCGCTGCATGCGCGGCTGTTCGATTCGCGGCCGGCGCCCGAACACCTCACCCGCTTCTATCTGGTGATGTCCTTCGGCGGCATGCTCGGCGGCGGCTTCTGCGCGCTGCTGGCGCCCCTGATCTTCGACTGGACCTTCGAACACCCGCTGCTGCTGCTCGCCGCGGCCCTGCTGCTGCCGCAGACGCCGCTGCTGGCCGGTGCCGACAGGCTCGGCCGCGCGCTGCAGCGCGTGCCGCGCGGCGCCTGGCTGCTGGCCGCGGCGCTGCTCTGCGCATCGCTGCCGCTGGGGGGCGCGCTGTTCGATGTGCCCCGGCCGGTGCAGGTGCTGGGCGGCATGGGGCTCGCGCTGGTCGGCGCCTACGCCATCGGCCACCGGCTGCTGTTCCCGGCCGCCCTGCTGGCGGCGATGCTGGCCCTCGGCGGCTGGCGCAACATCGCCGACAGTCTCGACCCCGGCCGCATGACCCGCAGCTACTTCGGCATCTATACCGTGCGCGCGCTGGACGGCAACGCCACCGCACTGGTCCATGGCACCACGGTGCATGGCGTGCAGTTGCGTGGCGCCGGCCGCGAACGGCTGCCCACCAGCTACTACGCGCCTGGATCGGGTGCGGAACTCGCGCTCCGCGCGGTGCCTGCGCTGTATGGCCCACGTGCGCGGATCGACGTGATCGGCCTGGGGGCGGGGGCGCTGGCCTGCTACGCGCAGCCCGGGCAGCGCTGGCGTTTCTACGAGATCGATCCCGCGGTCGAACGCATCGCGCGCGACGCCCGCCATTTCAGTTTCCTCGCACGCTGCCTGCCCGACGTGCCGGTGCTGATCGGCGATGCCCGGATCACCATCGCCCAGTCGCCGCCGGCCAGTGCCGAGGTGCTGATGATCGACGCGTTCTCCTCGGACACCGTGCCGATGCACCTGCTCACCCGCGAGGCCTTCGCCACCTACGGCCGGCATCTGGTGGCGGACGGGCTGCTGGTGGCGCACATCTCCAACCGCCACCTGGACCTGCGCCCGGTCATCGCCGCGGCCGCCGCCGACGGCTGGACACTGCGCATCCGCGAGTTCCAGGTGAGCGCCGAACAGCGCCGCACGCTGCACTTCACGCCGTCGCGCTGGGTGGCCCTCTCGCGCGACCCGGCCCGCATCGCCGCGCTGGAGACCATCGCTGGGCCGGGTGCATGGCAGGCGGTTCCCGTTCACCCGGATTTCCCTGTCTGGACAGACGATTACGGCTCGATCCTGCCGCTGCTGATCCGCCTGCAGTAACGGCCTGCGCATCAGGCCCGGCGCGCCGGCCGCTTGCTGGCGGGCGGCCGAACGGCTATATCTTGCGGATGTTCCGGCGCCCGCCTTCGGTGCGGCGCCGCGCAGTCGGGGAGGACTGCGACAGGCCGCCTGCGGACCGCCGCAACGCAGCCATGCGCCCGGAGACATGCCGGGCCGTCATTCGAGTTTCGCCGGATCCGCGTCGCTCGTCATCGGCAGCCGCAACACCACGGGGGATCACCATGAGCCGTACCGAATCGATGGCGCAACTGGCGCGCATCGCAGACACCGCCGCATGCGGCGCCGAAGACCTCGCGCGTCATCGCGAGGCGTGCACGACCGACGCGCGGGCCGCCACTTCAGGCGGAGACACGCAGGCGCCGAGCGCCTCGCGCCGGCAGTTCCTCCTTGGCGCCGGTGCCGCCGGCATCGCCGCCTCCGCCGGCACCCTGCTGCCGGCCGGCTTGGCCGCCGCCGCGCGGCTGCGCAAACAGGCCACCGGCAACGGCGGCGTCGCGGTGGTCGGCGCCGGTCTGGCCGGCCTGAGCTGCTCCGCCGAACTGGCCCGCCACGGCATCGCGGCCAAGGTCTTCGAGGCCGACTGGCGTGTCGGCGGGCGCTGCCGCAGCCTGCGCGGCTTCTTCCACGGCCAGGTGGCCGAACTGGGCGGCGAGTTCATCGGCGCCTCGCACCACACCATGCTCGGCTATGCCCGGGAGCTGGGGCTCACCCTCGAAGAGAGCGCGGTGTTCCCGGGCGAGCGGTTCTACCGCTTCGGCGGGCAGCGCTACACCGAGGCCCAGGTGGTCGAGGAATTCGGCGCCTTCACCGCCTCGATCCGCGAAGACCTGGCCCTGCTGCGCCACCCCACCGCGGATGCCTACAGCGAGACCGACCAGTTCTTCGATTTCATGAGCCTGGACGACTATCTCACCCTGCACGGCGCCGGCAGCCTGCTGCGCGGGCTCATCTCCACCGCCTACGCGGGCGAATACGGGGCCGGCATCGACGCGTTGAGCGCGGTCGGCTTCCTGCGCTTCGTCCAGGGCGACCGCCGCGGCAAGTTCGCCCCGTTCGGCGCGTTCACCGACCGCCACTTCCACGTGGTGGAAGGCAACGACCGCATCGCCACCGGCCTGATGGAGCGCCTGCCCGCCCCGGTCGCCTTCGGCCACCGGCTGATCGAAGTGCGCAAGCGCGGCAGCGGCCGCATCCGCCTGACCTTCGACACCGGCGGCGGCCGCAGCGTGTCCACCGAGCACGACAGCGTGGTCCTCACCCTGCCCTTCACCGTGCTGCGCGAGGTGGAGCTGCACCGCAGCCTGGAGCTTCCGGCCTGGAAGCGCGACGCCATCGCGCGCAGTGCGATGGGGCACCACGACAAGCTGATCGTGGGCTTCTCCTCCGACTACTGGCACACGCTGCACGGCTGCAACGGCAGCGGCTTCAGCGACCGCGCGCATCTGCAGAGCGTGTGGGAGACCAATCCCGCCGCGGCCGGCGCGCACGGCGCCATCCTCAGCCGCTACTGCGGCGGGCCGGCAGTGGGCGCGCTCAGCGGCCACGACGTGCAGGCCGATGCCCGCGCCTTCCTGGCGGAGCTGGAGACCGTGCTGCCCGGCGCGCTGCGCGAGGCCAGGTACAACACCCGCGGCGATGTCTGGGCGCATGCCGAGCGCTGGAGCCGCAACCCGCTCAGCCGCGGCTCCTACAGCGCGCCGCAGCCGGGTTACTTCACCACCATCGCCCACAACGAGGGCAAGGCGGTGGGCAATCTGCTGTTCGCAGGCGAGCACACCAGCAGCTTCTACGAGTGGCAGGGCTTCATGGAAGGCGCGGCGCTGTCCGGCCTGCGCGCGGCCGCCGAAGCACTGCAGGGCGCCAACACCGCGCCGCAGCCGGTGGTGCGGACCGGCGGCAACCAGCGTACCGCGACCGGCACTGCGGCCCCGGTGGTCGCGAACGGCCTCGGCCGTGCCGTGCGGACGCCGACCGCACCCCGCGCATCCGGTGCGTCCGCTCCGTCCGGGCGTCCGGCGCCGGCGGGCCGCGGCGTGCGCGCGCGCGAATTCGCCCAACTGGGCGACGACCAGCGCTGATGTCGCCATCCGTACGGCAGGCGCCACCTGCCGTACGGGCCGCATCGACGCTATGAGTCACGCCGTGCGGCCGGTGCCGGCTGCACCGGAGGCAGTTGCGCCCGGGGTGGCCGGGACCGGCGCGAAACGCCCTGCGCAGCGCTCGCGCAGCAGCGCCTTCTGCACCTTGCCCATCGCGTTGCGCGGCAGAGCCGGCAGCCATACCAGCGCCTTCGGGTGTTTGTAGCGGGCCAGGCTGCACTCCAGCGCGGCATCGATCGCGGTCTCGACCTCGGCGCCGGCCCCGGCGTTCGTGTCCGCCACCAGCACCGCCAGCACCGCTTCGCCGAAGTCCGGATGCGGCACGCCGATCACCGCGGATTCGAGCACGCCGGGCACATCGTCCAGCACCTGCTCCACTTCCTTCGGGTAGACGTTGAAGCCGCCGCTGATGATCAGGTCGCTCTGCCGGCCGATCAGCACCAGATAGCCGTCCGCGTCCAGGTGTCCCAGATCGCCGGTGACGAAGAACCCGTCCTCGCGCAGCGCTTCGCGGGTCTTCTCCGGCTGGCTCCAGTAGCCGCGGCACACGTTCGGCCCACGCACCAGCACCAGGCCCGTCTCGCCCGGCGCCAGCGGCGTGCCGCGCTCGGGGTCGACGATCGCGATCTCCACGCCCGGCAGCGGCGGGCCGACCGTGCCGGCACGGCGCTCGCCCGCATAGGGGTTGGAGGTGTTCATGTTGGTTTCGGTCATGCCGTACCGTTCGAGGATGCGGTGCCCGGTGCGTTCCTCGAAGGCGCGGTGGGTCTCGGCCAGCAGCGGCGCCGAGCCGGAGACGAACAGCCGCATGTGCGCCACCCGCGCACGGTCGAAACGGGCATCGTCGAGCAGCCGCGTGTAGAACGTGGGCACCCCCATCAGCACCGAGGCCTGCGGCAGCAGGCGCAGGATCGCCTCGCGGTCGAAGCCGGGCAGGAACAGCATGGACGCGCCCGACGCCAGCACCGTGTGGGTGGCCACGAACAGGCCATGGGTGTGGAAGATCGGCAGCGCATGCAGCAGCACGTCGTCGGCGCCGAACCGCCAGGCGGCGGCCAGGGTCTCCGCGTTCGAGCACAGATTGCGCTGGCTGAGCATCGCGCCCTTGGCGCGGCCGGTGGTGCCGGAGGTGTAGAGCAGCGCGGCGAGGTCGTCGTCGCCGCGCGCCGCCACCGGGCCGTGATCGGGCTGTGTCTCGCACAGGCGACGGAAGCTGCCGGCGCCCGCGGCGTCGAGGGTTTCGACCCGGGCCCCCTGCGCCGCCGCGATGGCGGCCCACCCGTCCGCGGCCTGCGCATCGGCTGCGGATGACTCCGAACCGCGAGAGTCGAGGCCGCGTGGATCCATGACCAGCAGCCGCGGGGCGGCATCGCCCACGAAGTACGCCAGCTCGGCAGGCGTGTAGCCCGGATTGAGCGGCAGGAAGACCGCGCCCGCGATCACGCAGCCGGCATACAGCGCGAGGGCCTCCGGACTCTTTTCGACCTGTGCCGCCACGCGCTCGCCCGGAACCACGCCGCAGGCCCGCAGCGCGAAGGCGGCGCGATGCGCCATCGCGAGGAACCCGGCGCGGCCGATGGCGGTACCGTCGGCGAAACGCAGGAACGGGGCATCGGAAGAGGCCAGCGGAGCGAACAGACGGTCGTACAGCGGGTTGGACATCGGCAGTCGAGAGGCAACGGCACGGCGGGAGCCCGAGTATAGGCGCCGCCCCGCCGCTGGCGTTCCGCATGCATCGTGGCGGCCGGCCGCACGGCCGGCGGACGCACCGGCCTCCGCGCTCCCTGCTCCGTGTCACCCCGGGCCCCACGGGCGATGCGGGCCTCGCCACCGCGCCCGACCGCACAGACGATGCACATCTGCGAAAACGGTTGCATTCCCGTGGTCCGGTTTGTTATCCAATAGCGGTGTCGCTGCGCTGCCCACCGCAGCGCGGCGGCGCACAGGGGGCATCGAGCACAAGGACTGCAGGGGGCGCGCCATCGCGCTCCCATCGTGATCTTCCGGCCGCCGCGTCCATCGCGCCGCGGCAACCGCATGGAGGCCCATGGACGCGATTTCCCGACAAGCGCTTCCCGTTCGCCAGACACAGGACCGCGACGACCTGGTCTGCCACTGCGCCTCCGTCGGCCGGCGCCGGATCCAGGCGGCCATCGCCAGCGCGCCGGCCTCCACGCTCGAATCGCTCGGCACCCAGCTCGGCTGCGGCGTGCAGTGCGGCTGCTGCCGGCCGCTGGTCCAGGACATGCTGGGCGAGTCGCCGTGGTTCGAGGTCGCCTACGCCGGCCGCTACCTGCTCACCGACGATCCCGCGTCGCCGCGGCGCATCGTGCAGTTCGATCTGCGCCTGCCCGGCTACCCGCCCTACCCCGACGCACTCCCGGGCCAGCACGTGGTGGTCCAGGCCTGGCTGGACGAGGAATGGGTCACCCGGACCTACACCATCATCGACCGCAGCGCCGACGGCAAATGCGTGAGCATCGCGATCCGCCGCATCGCCGACGGCCGCTTCAGCCGCCGGCTGATCGACTGCGACGACGATGCCTTCGCGGACATCCCGATGCGCATCGCCGTGCCGAACGGCACCCCGGCTCCCGACGACGGCCGCGACACGGTCTGCTTCGTCGCGGGCGTGGGCGTGACCCTGGCGCTGTCGCTGCTGCGCGGGCATACCGGCGGGAGCCGGCTGCACATCGACTACAGCGCGGCCTCGCGTGGCGACATGGCCTATGCCGAGCACATCGAGGCCAGCGCCGCCGCCAGCGACACCCTCTCCTGCCATCTGCGCTGCGACGATGTGGACGGGTTCATCGGCCCGGACGACATCGCCCGCACCGCCGCCCGGTTCCCGGAGGCGCGTCACTTCGTCTGCGGCCCGCCGGCCTACACCCGGCACCTCGTCGAGGGCCTGCGTGGTGCCGGCGTGCACGAGGACGACATCCGCATCGAGGCGTTCTTCCTGTCGCGCAAACAGCGCAGGCGCACCAGCCTGCGCCGTCTGGCGTATGCGGCCGGGCTGGCCCTCGCCTGCACTCCGCTGTTTCTGCTGGCGCCGGCGCTGGCGAAATTCGTGCCCAACGAGGCGCACAACCCCGGGCATGTCGACCTGGCCTGCGACGACTGTCACCGCCCGGCACCGGGCGCACTGCGGCAGCAGTTGCAGGCCAAGAGCCGGCACCTGCTGGGCCTGCGCGAGAGCGACGCCGACTTCGGCATGCGCCCGGTCGGCAACGCGACCTGCATCGACTGCCACGACAATCCCGACGACCGCCATCCCGCCCACCGCTTCCTGGAGCCACGCTTCGAGGCGGTGCGCGCCGAATTCGCCCCGCACCAGTGCGTGAGCTGTCACCGCGAACATACCGGCACGCGCATCAGCAAGGTCGATACCGGCTTCTGCGCCAGCTGCCACGCCGACATGACGATGGAAGACGACCCCACGCAGCCGACCCACGCCGCGCTGATCGCCGGCCGGCGCTGGGACACGTGCCTGGCCTGCCACGACTTCCACGGCAACCACGCCCATGCGCCGCCGCAGCGGCTGGAGCAGGCCCTCTCCACAGAGGCCATCCGCGCCTATCTGCGCGACGGCGACTCGCCCTACGGCGCCCCACTGATCGAGGCACGCGACACCCGCAGCGATGCGGCCGATCTCCGGACCGAAGACGCCCCCGCGGAAGGAACACGCCCATGACCCCGCCCATGACCCTCCCCCGCATTCCACGCTCGCTGATCGCCCTGGCCGTGCTCGCCGTGCTCGGCGTGTACCTGTTCGCCACCGCGCCCGAGCCGCTGGACGAGAGCCGCGGCGGCCGTGCCGACATCCCGGTGGAAACGCTGTTCCGCCTGCTCGACGCCGAGAACGCCTCGGTCCGCAAGATCTATACCGCCGAGATCGTGACCCCGGGCCAGAAACGCGGCCTGAAGTTCGACGAGGCCTGGAAATCGAAGCACGTCCACGCCGGGCCTCTGCCTGCGCTGCTGCTGCGCGAAACCGCCAACCGCCTGCAGCAGCGGGTGCCCGAACTGAGCCTGTTCCTCGGATCGGCCTGGCCGATCGAGCAGGCCAATCTGTTCAAGGGCACGCAGAGCGATTATTTCGACGACATGCTGGAGGACCGCAGGCCGCGGTTCTTCGTCGATGCCGGCACCGGGCGGCAGACCGCGATGTTCCCCGACATCGCCAGTGCGCCGGCCTGCGTGACCTGCCACAACGACCACCCCAAAAGCCCGCGCAAGGACTGGGTGAAGGACGATGTGATGGGCGCGACCACATGGTCGTTCCCGCGCGCCCATGTCAGCCAGGAGGAGATGATCGAGATCCTCGGCCATTACCGCGCAGCCGCGCTCGATGCCTACGGTTCGTACCTGGCGAAGATCGAGACCTTCGATGCCGGGCAAAAGCCCGTGGTGGGCGGGCGCTGGCCCGGCGAAGGGCCGGACGAGGCCGTGGCCGTGCCCGACCTGGCCACCTTCACCGCGCGGGTGGAGTCCACCAACTCGGTGGCATCGCTGAATCTGCTCCTGCATGCGCGCCGCAGCGGGGATGTGCGCGACGCCGCGGGCGATGCGGCCGCCGCGCCGGTCGGCAAGGCGGAGCGAGACGCGAAAGCCGGCACGAACGGCGGCGCGGCGCCGGCACCACGCGGCAACGACGCCAGTGCCGGAGCATCGCGATGAGCGCCGCGCTGGGCAACGGGTTCCGCCGCTTCGTCGCGCGGCGTGGCGGCGGCTATCAGGCCACCCTGTCGCTGGCCTCGTGGAGCGCACTGCTGCTGGTCGCACTCGCCTGCATCGCGCTGCTGCTGCGCCTGGAGTGGTCGGACCTGGTCGCGCTGCAGCGCGTCGGCACCTACAAGCAGATCACCGGCTATGCGCTGGTGGCCGCGCTGGGCTTCGATCTGTCGCTGGCGCTGATCAAGCGCAGGCTCACCGCCGCCGTGGCGCTGCGCACGCTGCAGATCGCGCACCGCGTGCTCGGCCTGTCGATGCTGGTGCTGCTGGTGCTGCATGCCGGCTTCGTGCACCAGGGGTATCTCACCGCGACCTTCCTGGTGACGATGCTGGTGGTGATCGCAGGGGCACTGCTCAACCTGCTGCCGGGCCACCGGCTCGCCACCTGGGGCCAATGGACCACGGCCCTGCACATCGCCGCCGGCTGCCTGCTCGGTGCGCTGGCGGTGATGCACCTGTATTTCGTGTTCGCGTACACCGCCTGAGGCCCGGCGGGAGCACCCCCAGCGGCGTCGTGGCCATGGTTCCGTGCCAAGATAGCCGCATGAACGCCACCCACGACAGCAGACCCTTCGACATCATCGTCTTCGGCGCCACCGGCTTCACCGGCCGGCTGGTCGCGGAGTACCTCCACGCCAGATACGCCGGCAGCGACCTGCGCTGGGCGATGGCCGGGCGCAGCGCCGGCAAGCTCGCCGAAGTACGCGACGCGCTGGGCCTGCCGGCCGACACTCCGCTGCTGGTGGCCGACGCGGCCGACCCGCAGGCGCTGGCGCAGCTGGTCGCACAGGCGCGCGTGGTGCTGACCACCGTCGGCCCCTACCAGCTCTACGGCGAGCCGCTGATCCGCGCCTGCGCCGCCGCCGGCACCGATTATGTCGACCTCTGCGGCGAGCCGCTGTGGATGGCGAAGATGGTCCCCGAACTCGACACCCCGGCGAAGGGCAGCGGCGCGCGCATCGTGTTTTCCTGCGGCTTCGATTCGATCCCGTTCGATCTGGGCGTCTACCACGCCCAGCAGGAGGCGCAGCAGCGCCTCGGCGCCCCGCTCGCGCGCGTGCACGGCCGGGTGAAGACGATGAAGGGCACGTTCTCCGGCGGCACGGTCGCCAGCATGCTCGCATCCATCCAGGCCATCGGCCGCGACCGCAGCCTGATCCGCACCATGCTGAATCCGTTCGCGCTCACGCCCGGCTTCAAGGGCCCGCGCCAGCCCAACGATCACGTCGCCGAATACGACGATCTCGCCCGGAGCTGGACCGCGCCCTTCGTGATGGCCGCGATCAACACCAAGAACGTGCATCGCAGCCACGCCCTGCTCGGCCACCCCTGGGGGACCGACTTCATCTACAGCGAACGCATGCTCACCGGCGACGGCGAGGGCGGCGAAAAGCGCGCGAAGAAGATGCTGCGCCAGTCGACCTGGCAGAACCGCCTGCTCGGTTTCCCGCCCACCCGCGCCCTGCTCGCCCGCTTCGCCCTGCCCAAGCCCGGCGAAGGCCCGAACAAGGAGCAGCGCGAAAAAGGCCGCTACGAAGTGCTGTATTTCGGCGAAACCGCCGACGGCCGCCGCCTCACCACCCGCGTCACCGGCGACCGCGACCCCGGCTACGGCTCCACCAGCAAGATGATCGCCGAAGCCGCGATCTGCCTGGCCCGCGACATCGACCGCACGCAGACGCCGGGCGGCGTGTGGACGCCGGCGGCGGCGATGGGCGAGACGCTGATCGACCGCCTGGTCAAGAATGCCGGACTCGCATTCCAGGTGAACGACTGAGCCGGAGGGCCTGCGAGCGGTCTCCGGGGCGACTGCAGTCGAGACCTCTGCAATCGAGACCTAGTGTCGTGCCTGGTCACTCCGGTGCCAACGGCCGTATCGCACGCTCCAGCCGGCGCAGCGCGACCACATAGGCCGCCTGACGCAGGTCGCAGTCGAGTTCGACTGCGGTATCGGCCACCGCATGCGACGCCTGCTCCAGCCGCGCTTCCAGGCGCTGGCGCACGGTGTCGGCGCTCCACGGGTCGCGGCTGCGGTTCTGCAGCCATTCGAAATACGACACGGTGACGCCGCCGGCATTGGCGAGAATATCGGGCACCACCTGCGTTCCGGCCTTGCGCAGGATCTCGTCGGCAGCCGGAGTCACCGGGCCGTTCGCCAGCTCCAGCACCACACGCGCCTTCACGTCCGCGGCGTTTCCAGCGTGGATCTGGCTCTGCAGCGCCGCCGGGATCAGCAGGTCGCAGTCGACGCCGACCAATTCGGCGGGATCCTCGAACGCCTCCACGCCCTTCCGGCGAAAGGCGGTGACGCTGCCACGCCGGCGTTTCGCTTCGGTCAGTGCTTCCAGTCTCAAGCCGTCTTCCGAATACACCGCTCCGCCGGAATCCGCCGCACCGACCAGCCGATAACCGGCATCACGCAAATGCTTCGCGATTTCGCTTCCGGCGTTGCCGAAGCCCAGAATCGCCACGCGGGTATCCTTCGGTTCCAGGCCGAGCCGCTGCGACAGCACGCTCAGGACATGGAAGCCCCCTTGGCCGGTCGCGCCGGAACGCCCTTCCGAGCCGCCGTTGGCGACGGGCTTTCCGGTGACCACGCCGGGCTCGGGATGTCCCACCCACTGCGCGTAGGCATCGGCGAACCACGCCATCTCGCGCGAGCCTGTGCCCACGTCGGGCGCGGGGATGTCGCGATCCGGCCCCACCATGCGGCGGAACGCCTGGACATAGGCGAGCATCAACCGCTGCCGCTCCATGGGCGAGTGCGACTTCGCATCGAAGGCGATTCCGCCCTTCGCGCCGCCGAACGGCAGATCGACCAGGGCGCATTTGCAGGTCATCCACAGAGCGAGGGCCATCACTTCGCGCATGCAGGTGTCCGGATGGATGCGCAGGCCACCCTTGGTCGGTCCGAGCGCATCGCTGTAGCGGCAACGCCAGGCCTTGACCGTTTCCAGCGTGCCGTCGTCGCGGCGCAGCAGCAGGTTCGCGGCCAGCGTTTCCTTCGGATAACGCAGGGCGGCGATCGCATCGGCATCGATGGAGGCGCGCTCGGCGGCATCGACGACCCGCGCGCAGGCCATGTCGAACAGATCGCTGGAAGCGTCAGACGCGGACGCCTTCGAGCGCTTGCCGTCGTTTTTTCCAGATGTGGATTTACTGGATATCCGGGTATTTTTCGCCGCCTTGCGGCCCGCAATCTGCTTCGCAGCCATGGTCTCGCACCTGCTTGTAGACATGTGCGAATGAACCTAGCACGCGCCATCGGGCGCATCGCGGGACACAGCGTGCCGACGCCCGGACCGCGCAGGATGCAATGGGAAGCGTGCGGCACGCAGGGAGCACCTGCATCACAGGATGCTCCCGCGGCCGTGCGCCGCTATTCGCGACGGTAGACCTGCGCGCCCTGCGCCAGGAACTCCGCCGATTTCTCGGCCATGCCCGCTTCCAGCGCCTTCTGCTCGTCCACGCCTTTCTCCGCCGCGTAGTCGCGCACGTCCTGGGTGATCTTCATGCTGCAGAAGTGCGGGCCGCACATGCTGCAGAAATGCGCCACCTTGTGCGCGTCCTTGGGCAGGGTCTCGTCGTGGAATTCCTTGGCCTTCTCCGGGTCGAGGCCGAGGTGGAACTGGTCCTCCCAGCGGAACTCGAACCGCGCCTTGGACAGCGCGTTGTCGCGCACCTGCGCGCCGGGATGGCCCTTGGCCAGGTCGGCCGCATGCGCGGCGATCTTGTAGGCCATGATGCCGTCGCGCACGTCCTGCCGGTTCGGCAGGCCCAGGTGCTCCTTGGGCGTGACGTAGCAGAGCATCGCGGTGCCGTACCAGCCGATCATCGCGGCGCCGATCGCGCTGGTGATGTGGTCGTAGCCCGGCGCGATGTCGGTGGTCAGCGGCCCGAGCGTGTAGAACGGCGCCTCGCCGCACTCGCGCAGCTGCTTGTCCATGTTCTCCTTGATCAGCTGCATCGGCACGTGGCCGGGGCCTTCGATCATGGTCTGCACGTCGTGCTTCCACGCGATCTTGGTGAGTTCGCCCAGCGCTTCCAGCTCGCCGAACTGCGCGGCGTCGTTGGCGTCGGCCAGACAGCCCGGGCGCAGGCCGTCGCCGAGGCTGAAGGCCACGTCGTAGGCCTTCATGATCTCGCAGATGTCCTCGAAGTGCGTGTACAGGAAATTTTCCCTGTGGTGCGCCAGGCACCACTTGGCCATGATCGAGCCGCCGCGCGAGACGATGCCGGTGGTGCGCTTCGCGGTCAGCGGCACATGGCGCAGCAGCACGCCGGCGTGGATGGTGAAGTAGTCCACGCCCTGCTCGGCCTGCTCGATCAGCGTGTCGCGGAAGATCTCCCACGTCAGCGCCTCGGCGCGGCCGTCCACCTTCTCCAGCGCCTGATAGATCGGCACCGTGCCGATCGGCACCGGAGAGTTGCGGATGATCCACTCGCGGGTTTCGTGGATGTGCTTGCCGGTGCTGAGGTCCATCACCGTGTCCGCGCCCCAGCGGATCGCCCAGACCAGCTTCTCCACTTCCTCGGCGATACCCGAACTGACCGCGGAATTGCCGATGTTCGCATTGATCTTGGTCAGGAAGTTGCGGCCGATGATCATCGGCTCGCTTTCCGGGTGATTGATGTTGTTGGGCAGGATGGCGCGGCCGCGGGCGATCTCGTCGCGCACGAATTCCGGGGTGATGCGCTGCGGGAGACTGGCGCCGAAGCTCTCGCCGGGATGCTGCTTGAGCAGATGCGCCTCGCGCACGGCGTCCAGGCGCTGGTTCTCGCGCAGCGCCACGAACTCCATCTCCGGGGTGACGATGCCGCGCTTGGCGTAATGCATCTGACTGACGTTGGCACCGGCCTTCGCCCGCCGCGGCAGCGCGCGGCCCGGGAAACGCACGGCATCGAGCTTCGCATCGCCCTCGCGGCCGCGGCCGAATTCGGAGCTGAGGCCGTCCAGACGCTCGCAGTCGCCACGCGCCTCGATCCACGCCGTGCGCAGCGCGGGCAGGCCGGCGGCCAGGTCGATGCGCGCATCGGGGTCGGTGTAGGGGCCGGAGGTGTCGTAGACCGTGACCGGCGGGTTGTCCTCGCCGCCGAACAGCGTGGGCGTGCGGGCCAGCGCGATTTCGCGCATCGGCACGCGCAGGGTCTGGCCGTGGGCGAAGCCGCTGACGCACTCGACGTGGATCTTGCGCGAGCCGGGGATCGGACGGGTCACGGATTCGGAAAGCTGCGAGGTCTGCTCCAGCAGCTCGGCGGCGGCGGGTCTGGCGTTCATCGGCGGGGTCCTGGCGTTCGTGAGAGGGCTGCGGCGCGCCTCCCGCACAGGCGGGGGCGCACGAACCGGACGAAGCGGGACGGACGGAGCGGACTCACGGAACCGGGGCCGCGAAGCTTCCCTACGCCGGTGTCAGCCGGATCAGGTTCGAAGGGTCTGTCTCAATCGCCGATGGACCGGCGATACCCCCGCTTCGTCGTGTCCGCGCATTAGACAGGCAAACACCGGCGGTGTCATCCGCCCGGCCCCTGCGATCCGGCCCGATCGGGCGAGCGCAGCCGCGTATTTTCGCGCATTCGGCGGTCCATCGCCGTGCGGCGCCGCGCCGGGAAGGCGCTGCGGATGCCCCGTCCAGCGCCCGGCAAACGCGCTCGAAACCCGGCTTAAGCGATTGATCTTCAAACGCTTGTGGAGATGGTTTCAGGTGTATCCATGCCCCCTCGCAATCGCATGCAAGGAAGGGGGTTGACATTCGCGCGATTCGCATGTTTCCCTGCAGTCATGACGCAGCGCAGCAACCATCTCCACACCACTCGGACCCGGCCCGGCGCCCATGCGCCGCGCGCCATCGCACGCGTACGGGATGCCGCGGAGCAGGCGCGCACACGCGCCCTGATCGCCAGCGTATCGCTCACCACGCTCGTCCTTGTCGTCGTCGTTCTTATTACCTCGCCACACGGTGCGGGATAGGGTTGCGCGACAGACAACCCGGTTTCAGACGAAACCCCCCGCACCGCAAGGTTCGGGGGGTTTCGCGTTTCAGGGCTCCGAACACGACGACATCCCATTGCACGACAACCTCTCCCACCACGATGACCACCCAGAAAATGCACAGCGACGCGATCAAGACCGGCCCCGCACGCGCACCGGCACGCGCGATGCTTCGCGCCACCGGGCTCGACGATGCCGCCATCGCCAAGCCCTTCGTCGGCGTGATCCACACCTGGTCCGATGTGTCGCCCTGCAACCTCACCCTGCGCGATCTGGCGCAGCATGCGCGCCGGGGCGTGATCGCGGCAGGCGGCACGCCGATCGAATTCAACACCATCGCGGTGACCGACGGCATCGCCATGGGCAGCGATGGCATGCGCGCCTCGCTGGCGTCGCGCGAGACCATCGCCGACTCCATCGAACTGGCGGTGAGCGGCCATTGCCTGGATGCGATGGTGCTGCTGGTGGGCTGCGACAAGACCATCCCGGCGGCGGCGATGGCGGCGGCGCGGCTGGACATCCCCACCGTCATTCTGTACGGCGGCACGATCATGCCCGGCCAATGCACGTCGAAGGACGGCAAGGCCCGCGCGCTGACCGTGCAGGACGTGTTCGAGGCGGTGGGCGCGCATTCGGCCGGCAGGATCGACGATGCCGAGCTGGGCGAGATCGAGCGCAAGGCATGCCCGGGCGCAGGCGCCTGCGGCGGCCAGTTCACCGCCAACACGATGGCGATGGTGCTGAGCTTTCTGGGCCTGGCGCCGCTGTACGACAACGACATCCCGGCCACGCACCCCGACAAGGCCGCCGCCGCCCAGCGCTGCGGCGAACGCGTGATGCAGCTGCTGCAGGACGGCGCGCCGACACCGCGCCAGCTGATCACCGCCACCTCGCTGCGCAACGCCGCGCGCGCGGTCGCGGCGACGGCCGGCTCGACCAACGCCGCACTGCATCTGCTGGCCATCGCGCACGAGGCCGGCGTGGCCTTCGACCTGGAGGAGTTCGAGGCGGCCAGCGCGCACACGCCGGTGATCGCCGACCTCAAGCCGGGCGGCCGCTATACCGCGGCGGAACTGTTCCAATTCGGCGGCACCGCACTGGTGGCGCAGGCGCTGATGACGGCCGGTCTGATCGAGGACATCCCCACGATCGCCGGCCGCAGTTTTTTCGAGGACGCCAAGGCCGTGCCGACCGCCGACGCGCAGGACGCGGTGCGTCCGGCCAGCGACCCGATCAAGCCGCGCGGCGGCTATTCGATCCTCTACGGCGATCTGGCGCCGGAAGGCTGCATCGTGAAACTGGCCGGCCACGGCCGCGAAAAGCACACAGGCCCGGCGCGGGTGTTCGACAGCGAAGACGCCGCGTTCGCCGCGGTGCAGGCACGGCAGATCCAGGCCGGCGACGTGGTGGTGATCCGTTTCGAAGGCCCGGCCGGCGGACCCGGCATGCGCGAGATGCTGGCGGTGACCGCGGCACTGGTCGGCCAGGGCCTGGGCAACGACGTGGCCCTGATCACCGACGGCCGCTTCAGCGGCGCCACGCACGGTTTCATGGTGGGCCACATCTCCCCCGAAGCCGCGCATGGCGGGCCGATCGCCAGGCTGCGCGACGGCGATGTGGTGACCATCGACGTGGCGACACGCCGCCTGGACGTGGCCGCCGACCTCGCCGCGCGCACGGCCGCACGCATCGCGCCGCGCGTGCGCCACGGCGTGCTGGCCAAGTTCGCGCGCGACGTGCGCTCGGCCTCGCGGGGGGCGGTGACATCGCCCGGCCCGCTGGACGATGCGCGCCGGATCGATGCGGCGCTGAGCACCGACACGCGCAGCGACGCGGCGCGGGAGGTGCCGGCATGAGCACCCGCATGCACACACATGGCGCGTCGTCGCGAGCGCGGCGGGGGACCTGCTCTTGAGCCGGCACGCAGCGAACGGCAGGCCCCTCGTCTTCGGCTCGGGATGACATGTCCCGAAAGACGCCGGCAGCCGCCGCACCGCATGCGCCTCACCGTCCTGTTCACCCATCACCGTCCAGACCGCTCTCCATCCCCCGCCTTCGGGGCTGAAGCCCCTCCTACCCCAGAGACCTCGTCATGACCGCTTCGAACCAACCCAAGATCGCCATCGTCGGCTACGGCAGCCAGGGCCGTGCGCATGCGCTCAACCTGCGCGACTCCGGCTTCGATGTCACCATCGGCCTGCGCTCCGGCGGCCCCACCGAAGTGAAGGCGCTGGCCGATGGCTTCACCGTGAAGACGCCGGCCGAAGCAGTGGCCGATGCCGACCTGGTGGCCGTGCTCACGCCGGACATGGTGCAGAAGAAGCTCTACAACGACGTGCTGGCGCCGAAGATGAAGGCCGGCGCCTGCCTGCTGTTCGCGCACGGGCTCAACGTGCACTTCGGCATGATCGCGCCGCGCGAGGACCTGGACGTGGTGCTGGTGGCGCCCAAGGGGCCGGGCGCGCTGGTGCGGCGCGAGTACGAGATCGGCCGCGGCGTGCCGTGCATCTACGCGGTGCACCAGGACCGCAGCGGCCGCGCCGAGGAATTCGCGAAGACCTATGCGGGCGGCCTCGGCGGCGCGCGCGCCAATCTGATCAAGACCACCTTCAAGGAAGAAACCGAAACCGACCTGTTCGGCGAACAGGCGGTGCTCTGCGGTGGCGCGAGCGCGCTGGTGCAGGCCGGTTTCGAAACCCTGGTGGAAGCCGGCTACCAGCCGGAGATCGCCTACTACGAAGTGCTTCACGAGCTGAAGCTGATCGTCGACCTGTTCTACGAGGGCGGCATCACCCGGATGCTGGAATTCGTCTCGGAAACCGCGCAGTACGGCGATTTCGTCAGCGGCCCGCGGGTCATCAACGCCGAAACCAAGGCGCGGATGAAGGACATCCTGAGCGAGATCCAGGACGGCACCTTCGTGCAGCGCTGGGTGGCCGAGTACGACGCAGGCCTGCCGAACTACCGCAAATACCAGCAGGCCGACCTCGACCATCCGATCGAGAAAGTGGGCCGCGAACTGCGCGCGAAGATGCAGTGGCTGCAGCAGGGCGCGCAGCCGGGCACGAACGCGCAGCCGGCCGCTGCGGCGTCCGGCACCGGGAGCGCCACCGGCGCGGCCCATTCCCAACCCATCGCAGAGACCGCCTGACATGAACGGAGCCCGCTGGCTGGTGCAGGCACTGCGCGCGGAAGGCGTGGACACGCTGTTCGGGTATCCCGGCGGCGCGATCATGCCCTTCTACGACGCCCTGCACGGATCGTCCCTCAGACACGTGCTGGTGCGGCACGAGCAGGGCGCCGCGTTCGCGGCGAACGGCTGGGCGCGGGCCAGCGGACGGGTCGGCGTCTGCGTCGCCACCTCCGGCCCCGGCGCGAGCAACCTGGTGACCGGCATCGCCGACGCGATGCTGGATTCGGTGCCGATGGTCTGCATCACCGGCCAGGTGGGCACGCCGCTGATGGGCACCGACGCGTTCCAGGAACTGGACGTGTTCGGCATGACCATGGCGATCGTGAAACACAACTTCCTGCCGCGCAGCGTCGACGACCTGCCGCGGGTGGTGGCGGAAGCCTTCCGCCTGGCGCGCAGCGGGCGCCCCGGGCCGGTGCTGATCGATCTGCCCAAGGACGTGCAGGTGGCCGATGCCTCGCATCTGCCGGCGCATGTGCCCGCGGAGGTGGACCCGGTGCCGCAGCCCAGCGAACCGGCGCTGCACGCGGCGCTCGCACAGCTGGCCCTGGCGCAGAAGCCGCTGATCTACGGCGGCGGCGGCATCGCCCTGGGCGATGCGATGGACGCCTTCCGCGAGTTCGTGGAGGCCTCGCAGATTCCGGCGGTGCTGACGCTCAAGGGCCTGGGCGCACTGCAGGACGACCACCCGTTGAATCTCGGCATGCTGGGCATGCACGGCAGCCGTGCGGCCAATCTGGCGGTGCAGGCCTGCGACCTGCTGTTCGCGGTGGGCGCGCGCTTCGACGACCGCGCCACCGGCAAGCTGGCCGAATTCGCGCCGCATGCGCGCGTGGTGCATCTGGACATCGATGCCTGCGAACTGGGCAAGCTGCGTTTCGCCGATGCGCCGGTCGCGGGCGACATCGCGACCGGCATGCGCCGCATGCAGGCCGCCGCCGCCGCGCATCTGCACGGCCGCCACGGCCCGGCACGGCTCGCATGGCGCGACGCCTGCACCGCGGTGAAGGCCAAGACCGCGCCGCGCTACGACGCACCCGGCGACGGCGTGTACGCACCGTCGCTGCTGCGCCGGCTGTCGGCGCTGGCGCCCGATGCGGTGGTGGCCTGCGACGTGGGCCAGCACCAGATGTGGGTGGCGCAGCACTGGGCGTTCGATCACCCGCGCAGGCATCTCACCAGCGGCGCGCTGGGCGCGATGGGCTTCGGCCTGCCGGCCGCGATCGGCGCACAGATGCAGGATCCGTCCGCGCAGGTGATCTGCGTCAGCGGCGACGGGTCGTTCCTGATGAACGTGCAGGAGCTGGCGACGCTGTCCCGGTACCGGCTGCCGGTGAAGATCGTGCTGCTCGACAACCAGGCGCTGGGCATGGTGCGGCAGTGGCAGGAGCTGTTTTTCGAGCGCCGCTATTCCGAGATCGACCTGTCCGACAACCCGGATTTCTGCGCGCTGGCGCAGGCCTTCGGCATCGAGGCGCTGCATGTGGACCGCGCGGCCGATGTCGACACCGCGCTGGAAACGCTGCTGGCCGCCCCGGGACCTGCGCTGCTGCACGTGGCGATCGACCAGAACGCCAACGTCTGGCCGCTGGTGCCGCCCAACCGCAACAACGCCGAGATGATGGACGAGGGCGGCGATGCGGACGAGGCCACGCGCCTGGTCGCCGCCGACGATCCCGACATCGCCGCGCTGCAGGCCGCCGCCGCGCAGCCGGTCGCGCGTCGCGCGCACCTGCCGCAGGCCGTGTCGGCGCAGGTGGCGCCGGCATCCGCGTCCGCACAGACGCACAACGGCGACGCCGCGCCCGTTCCGGCATTCGCGCCCTCCCCCCGCATCCCGTCCTGAAGGAGCATCCCCCATGCGCTACCGGCTCGACCTCACCCTGCGTCACTCCGAAGGCGCGCTCACCCGCGTGCTGGGCACCACCGAACGCCGCGGTTTCCGCCCGCTGTCGGTGGAAGGCGACACCCAGTCCGACGGCGACCGCTGGCATCTGCAGATGACTGTCGAAGGCGACCGCCCCGGCGAGAGCCTGCTGCAGCAGTTGAACAAGCTGTACGACTGCCTCGACGTGCAGGTGCAGCCATGCAGCTGAGCGACGCCGTGGCGACGCCGGTCGCCGCCTCTCATGGCGCGGCACAGGCAGCCGCGCAGCCGGCGGCACATGCCGTCGCCGCGCCGGTCGTCCCGTCTGCGCAGCAGGTCTGGTACGACGGCGAACTGATCGACCCGCACAGCCCGCGCGCCAGCGTGTACACGCATGCGCTGCACTACGGCAGCGGCGTCTTCGAGGGCATCCGCGCCTACGCCACCGACCGCGGCACGGCGGTGTTCCGCCTGCGCGAGCATCTCGAGCGCATGCGCCAGGGCGCCGAGTTGCTGGGCATGGAGTTCGACATCGCCACCGCCACCGATGCGGTCTGCGCCACGCTGCGCGCCAACCGTCTGGGCGATGCCTACATCCGTCCGCTCGCCTGGTTCGGCGAGGGCGGCTTCGGCCTGGATGTGGCCGGCCACACGCCGCATCTGATGGTCGCCACCTCGGGCACCAACCTGCACCTGGGCGGCAACCGTGCCCGTGTCGCGGTGTCGAAATGGCGGCGCAACCCGGCCGATTCGCTGCCGCCGCTCAAGCTGTGCGGCGCCTATGTGAATTCGATCCTCGCCAAGCGCGAGGTCAAGGCGCGCGGCTACGACGAGGCGATGTTCGTCGACGCCGCGGGCGACGTGGTCGAATGCACCGGCGCCAATCTGTTCATGGTGCGCGACGGCCGGGTGACCGCCATCGCGCATCGCGATGCCCTGCCCGGGATCACCCGCGCCACCCTGATCGCGCTGACCGGCGCGGAATCGCGCAGCGCCACGCTGGAGGAACTGCTGGAGGCGGACGAGATCTTCGCCTGCGGCACCGCGGCCGAAGTCACGCCGATCGGCGAAGTGTTCGCCGACGACACGCGCCGCCGGGTGTACACGAAGACGGCCGCGGTCGGCGAGATCGCCGCGCTGTACGCCGACGCCGTGCGCGGGCGCAGCGCGCAGGCCGATGCCTGGCTGACGGTGGTCTGACGCCATGGAGCCCGATGTCGGCGTCGTCGCACTGTCGCACGAAGCCCATGCCGCCGAGGCCGATGCCGGGATGCGCGTGGAGGCCCCGCGTCCGCGCCCGCGCGGCGCGAGCGGCACGCAGGCAGGCGAGAAGCGCGCGAGCGGCACGCAGGCAGGCGGGAAGCGCGCGGGCGCGTCCACGCATGCCCCTGCACGTACTGCCGATGGGTCGTACGAAGGTGTGGCCGCACCGATGTCGATGGCCTCCACGCTGGCCGCGTTCGCTGCGCAGGACGACGCCCGCGCTCCGCTCTGCGTCGGTGCGGGCGACATCCTCGCCGCACAGGCGCGGCTGCGCCGCTTCCTGCCGGTCACGCCGCTGCACTATGCCGAGCGCTTCGGCTGCTGGCTGAAGCTGGAGAACCTGCAGCGCACCGGTTCGTACAAGGTGCGCGGCGCGCTCAACGCCCTGCTGGCGGCCCAGGAGCGCGGCGACCGCCGCCCGGTGATCGCCGCTTCCGCGGGCAACCACGCGCAGGGCCTCGCCTGGGCGGCGTATCGCCTCAATGTGCCGGCCATCGCGGTGATGCCGCACGGCGCACCGCAGACCAAGATCGCCGGGGTCGCCCACTGGGGCGCCACGGTGCGCCTGCACGGCAGCACCTTCGACGAGGCGCGCGCGTTCGCGATGGAGCTGGCCGAGCGCAACGGCTACCGCTTCCTGTCGGCCTTCGACGACCCCGACGTGATCGCCGGCCAGGGCACCGTCGGCATGGAGATCGCATCGCTGGCGCCGGACGTGGTGCTGGTGCCGATCGGCGGTGGCGGGCTGGCCGCGGGCGTCGCGCTCGCACTCAAATCCGCGTGCCTGTCCGGCACGCAAGCGTGCCGGCGCGTGCGCATCGTCGGCGCCCAGGTGGAACACGTCGATGCGATGCACCGCGTCCTGCGCGGCGAGGCCGACGGCATCGACCCCGCCACCACCCTGGCCGACGGCGTGCGCGTGAAACAGGCCGGCCTGCTGACGCGGGACGTGCTGGCCCGCCTGCTCGACGACCTGGTGATCGTGCGCGAGGCCGAACTGCGCGAAACCCTGGTGCGGCTGGCGCTGGAAGAGCACGTGATCGCCGAAGGCGCCGGCGCGCTGGCCCTGGCCGCCGGACGTCGCGTCGCCGGCAAGCGCAAGTGCGCGGTGGTGTCGGGCGGCAACATCGACGCCGCCGTGCTCGCCGGCCTGCTCTCCGACATCCGCCCGCGCGCACCGCGCAAGCCGCGCCGCCGCGGGCACGACACGGCATCGGCATCGATGACGCCGGCCGCGCCGGTCGCCGCACTGCCCGAAACATCCGCACGACCCTCCGCACGGACTGCGTCCACCCCCACCTGCACGTCCGTTCCCACATCCCTCACCGCTTCCGCCACGGCATCGCGCGTCGCGGTCGCGGTGGGCGGGGCGAAGGAGACCCGTTCCAGATGACATCCCACGACACTCACCACCACACGCCTCGCCCGGACGGGAGCGACGACGCGCCCGCCCATGTCGCGATCTTCGACACCAGCCTGCGCGACGGCGAGCAGTCGCCCGGCTGCAGCATGAATGCCGGGCAGAAGCTGCGGTTCGCGCATGCGCTCGCGGAACTCGGTGTCGACGCCATCGAGGCCGGCTTCCCCGCCAGCTCCGAAAGCGACCTCCAGGGGTGCGCGGCGATCGCCCGCGAAGTCCGCGGGGCGTCCATCGTCACCCTCGCCCGCTGCCACGACGGCGACATCCAGGCCTGCGCGCGCGCGCTGGACGGCGCGCATGCGCCACGCATCCACGTGTTCATCAGCACCAGTCCGCTGCATCGCGAGCACAAGCTGGGCATGAGCCGCGAGGAGGTGATCGAGCGCGCCATCGCCGGCGTGACCCTGGCCAAGCGCTACGTCGACGACGTGGAATTCTCGGCCGAGGACGCGCTGCGCACCGAGCCGGAGTTCCTCGCCGAGATCTGCGGCGCCGCGCTGGCCGCCGGCGCGCGCACGCTGAATATTCCCGACACCGTCGGCTACACCACGCCGGCCGAGATCCGCGCGCTGTTCGAATACCTGCGCGCGCACGTGCGCGACGCCGACAAGGCCGTGTTCAGTGCGCACTGCCACGACGACCTGGGCCTGGCGGTGGCCAACAGCCTGGCGGCGATCGAGGGCGGCGCACGCCAGGTCGAATGCACCATCAACGGCATCGGCGAACGCGCCGGCAACTGCGCGCTGGAGGAAGTGGTGATGGCGTTGAAGACCCGCCGCGCCTATTTCAACGCCGACACCCGCATCGACACGCGCCGCCTGGTGCCGACCTCGCGCCTGCTCACCCGCATCACCGGCATGAACGTGCAGCGCAACAAGGCGATCGTGGGCGCCAACGCCTTCGCGCACGAGTCCGGCATCCACCAGCACGGCATGCTCAAGCACCGCGGCACCTACGAGATCCTGCGCCCGGAATCCGTGGGCTGGGCCAGTTCGCAGATGATCATGGGCCGCCACAGCGGCCGTGCGGCGCTGGCCGGCCGTCTGCGCGAGCTGGGGTTCGTGCTGGAGGAGACGCAGCTCAACGAGGTGTTCGCGCGCTTCAAGCGCCTGACCGAGAAGAAGCGCGAGGTGTTCGACGCCGACCTG
>CBFGMS010000010.1:0-81877 GCA_965649985.1 uncultured Gammaproteobacteria bacterium
GCGAATGATCGCGTTTCAATCCACGCGCCCGCGAGGGGCGCGACACGTCGCCGCAGCAGGGTTTTCCACCTCGCCTGAGTTTCAATCCACGCGCCCGCGAGGGGCGCGACAAGGTCGGTGCTGCCGTCGTCGCTCGTCGTCTCGTCGTTTCAATCCACGCGCCCGCGAGGGGCGCGACTCGTCCTTCCGCGGGTCGTCGCGCCAGTCGAAAATGTTTCAATCCACGCGCCCGCGAGGGGCGCGACACGAAAGGCCGAGCGACTTCCACATGCGGCGGATGTTTCAATCCACGCGCCCGCGAGGGGCGCGACCGAAGATGATGGAATCGTTCACCCGGACCGGGCGTTTCAATCCACGCGCCCGCGAGGGGCGCGACTAGAACAGGTGGACCCTGTTGGGCGCGTTCGGCAGGTTTCAATCCACGCGCCCGCGAGGGGCGCGACGCGGCCTTGACTGCTGGCAGATAGCAGAACGCGAGTTTCAATCCACGCGCCCGCGAGGGGCGCGACGCACCGAGCTGCGCGTCGGCCGGATCCTGGTCGAGTTTCAATCCACGCGCCCGCGAGGGGCGCGACGTCCTCGCCCAATCCCGGGCACACCACGACAGGTGGTTTCAATCCACGCGCCCGCGAGGGGCGCGACCGTCACGCGCATGCGACATCTGCACCCTCACCCCGTTTCAATCCACGCGCCCGCGAGGGGCGCGACGTTGAGTGCGCCTTCCGCGGCGCCCTGGAACCCGAAGTTTCAATCCACGCGCCCGCGAGGGGCGCGACGCGCAGCTTCGCTGCAGGCGGATGCATTCAACGGGTTTCAATCCACGCGCCCGCGAGGGGCGCGACTAGGGGCGCTATCTAAACCAACTCAGTCCGACATTGTTTCAATCCACGCGCCCGCGAGGGGCGCGACGCCGCCTGCAAGCCCGCAACCGGAGCCGAGAGATGTTTCAATCCACGCGCCCGCGAGGGGCGCGACCCTCGCAGGCCCGCATCCTCATGAACGCGCTGCAGTTTCAATCCACGCGCCCGCGAGGGGCGCGACGAGGACGCGCTGAACGCATCCGCCGGCATCATGGTGTTTCAATCCACGCGCCCGCGAGGGGCGCGACCATCCTCGCCAACCGCGCCGAGTACGCCAGCTACGGTTTCAATCCACGCGCCCGCGAGGGGCGCGACCCGCCGTGACGCCCTGGAACCTGCAGGACGGGTGGTTTCAATCCACGCGCCCGCGAGGGGCGCGACAAAAAGGACGCCATAAACGCCTTGAACTGCGGAAGTTTCAATCCACGCGCCCGCGAGGGGCGCGACGACCACAGGCGTGGGTTTCGGGGTCCAGACGAGGACCGTTTCAATCCACGCGCCCGCGAGGGGCGCGACCTCCTGCGGCCAGTCCGCGCAGTTCCCCGAACAAGTTTCAATCCACGCGCCCGCGAGGGGCGCGACCTCGGCGAGCAGGGCGTCGGCGGCCTCAATAGCACGTTTCAATCCACGCGCCCGCGAGGGGCGCGACGACCATCAACTCGGGCCGTATCGACGCTAGTGCGTTTCAATCCACGCGCCCGCGAGGGGCGCGACCCCTTTTTACGTGGTCCTGCTGTTCATCACCCTGGGTTTCAATCCACGCGCCCGCGAGGGGCGCGACGACCCCGGATGGCTACGCCCACGGAAACATGCTGGTTTCAATCCACGCGCCCGCGAGGGGCGCGACGCGATGCGCCCGGTCACGGAGTCGTTGCCCTGCCCGGTTTCAATCCACGCGCCCGCGAGGGGCGCGACTTGGCCTGCTGGCGCGGATCAACAGCGGCGCGCTTGTTTCAATCCACGCGCCCGCGAGGGGCGCGACGTCAGGCGGTTGAGGGATGAGGCGGGGACGCCGTGTTTCAATCCACGCGCCCGCGAGGGGCGCGACGAGGTTGTCGGCCACGCAAGCGCAACCCCAAAACGCGTTTCAATCCACGCGCCCGCGAGGGGCGCGACACGCGGGATGCGGTGTTGGCCGGGGCGTAGTTGTCGTTTCAATCCACGCGCCCGCGAGGGGCGCGACGCCGAGATCGCCGAGCGGACCGCGAACACCAGCGCGGTTTCAATCCACGCGCCCGCGAGGGGCGCGACCTTCGGCGAAGAGGTGCAGCGGGCGATCCTGCTGTTTCAATCCACGCGCCCGCGAGGGGCGCGACCCTCCTGCGGCCAGTCCGCGCAGTTCCCCGAACAAGTTTCAATCCACGCGCCCGCGAGGGGCGCGACGGTCTACGAGGCCCGCGCGGCCGAACTGCAGGGCTGTTTCAATCCACGCGCCCGCGAGGGGCGCGACCTCCGGCCAGAGCGATCAAATTCCGAGAGGTGATCGTTTCAATCCACGCGCCCGCGAGGGGCGCGACGAGTGACGATCTCCTTTCCGGCGTTATCGGTCGTGTTTCAATCCACGCGCCCGCGAGGGGCGCGACGGCGCCATCCTAACGTATTGATGCGGCGGGCCCATTTCGCGGGTTTCCGCGAACCGTCGAGGTGCCGAGACCGGCCACGGTTCGACCGAGCGGTCCACGTGGCGCAAGCGCGTGTGGCTGCAGGGCGGATGCCGGCCGCGAACCCGGCGGGACATGCACGGTCGCTTGGGGTTCGCGGCTCAGTACACGAGCGGGCCGGACAGGTCGACGCTGGACTTGGCCCCCACGTGCTCCACTCTGCCGCGCCATTGGGCGCCGAGGAAGTAGAAGCGCAGGCTGTCGCGGGCGGGGTCGATCAGGTCGCACAGGCGCTGGCGCAGCAGCACCCATTGCGCGGGTTCCACTTCGATCTCGAACACCGAGTACTGCACGCGCTGGCCGTAATCGCGGCAGGCCTTGGCCACCCTGCGCAGGCGCCTGGGCCCGCCCGGATCCGTGGTGGCCACATCGTAGCTGACCAGTACCATCATGAGGGCTCCCTCCTTCGGGCGCGACGCTCCGCGCCGCGCTCACTTCCAGAGAAACGGCGGGTAGGCGTCCAGATCGCCGCGCAGGTGCCGCGCCAGGGACTGCGCCTGCAGATAAGGCAACACGCCGATGGCCGCCTTCTCGCCCAGGAACGGGTGCAGCACCTCCTCCCGCTTCCGCTCCTGGTAGGCCACCAGCACGGTCTTGCGGGCGTCGTCGGTCAAGGTGACGGCGCCTCCGTCGGCGTGGCGGAAATCCCCGGGGCCTATCTGCCTGCGGTTGACGAGCGTGAGCGCCAGGCGTTCGCCGAGCAGCGGCCGGAATTCCTCCGCCAGATCGAGTGCGAGGCTCGGCCGGCCGGGCCGGTCCCGATGCAGAAAACCGACAGCCGGGTCCAGCCCGACCGTCTCCAGCGCGCTTCGGCAGTCATGGGTGAGCAGCGTGTACAGGAAGGACAGCACGGCGTTGATCGCGTCCCGCGGTGGCCTGCGGTTTCGGCCACGGAAGCGCATGTCGGCATGCTCGATGGCGATGAGTTGATCGAACACGCCGAAGTACGCCTGAGCGGCTTCGCCTTCCAACCCGCGCAGCACGGCCACGTCCTGCTCCTGCAGCAGGCGCAGGGGGATACGGCGCAGGCGTTGCATCGCGTGCCGGAAGGCGTCGCGATCGGGCAGACGCTCGCCCCGGTCGCGCCAACCGCGGGCCAGCACGGCACGCTGATTGTGGATCTTGCCCGCCAGCAGGTTGCGGACCACGGCCGCGCAGGCGCGCGGATCGTCGCTGGCGCGGTATTGCGTCCTGCGCAGCAGCACGTTGCCCGAGACCGGGCCTTCCACCCGCGCATAGAAACGTCCCTGCGGACTGAGGTAAGTCACGCCGACGCCATGCGTCATGCAGTGGCCGAGCAACTGCGGGGAGACCCCGATGCGGCCGAAGCACACCAGGCCCTCCAGCATGTGGATCGGGATGCGGGCGCGCTCCTGCCTGTCCACATCCATCACGATGTTCTCGCCGTCCTTGCGCAGCCATGCGCCTTCGGTGGTGGCGTAGAGCGTGTTGAGGTGCTTACGCATCGTCGCCCTCCAGTTGGGCACGCAGCCATGCCTCGACACCCGCGGCGCGGCCGAGCGTGCGTGGCTGGCAGAGGTCGATCAGCGAGCAGGCATCGCAGCGCCTGGCCGTGTATTCGGCAGTGGGGACACGGCCTGCGTCCAGCATCGCGCGCACCTCTTCGACGGTGCGCAGGGTGAGCGCACGCAGCTCGGCATCGAATGCGACATCCCTGCGACGGCGTGTGGCGCCATAGAACAGCGCGCCGCAGGCCACGGGCACGGCGAGCATCGCCTCCAGACACAGCGCCTGCGCGCAGAGCTGGATCTCGTCGGCGCGGTGGGCCTTGGGGCGCCCGCGCTTGTATTCGACCGGGAAAGGCCGTTCGCCGACTCCGTCGTCATCGCGGTGGAACTCGACCACATCGGCCACGCCCACCAGCCCCAGTCCGGGGTGGACGAGCGCGACCGCGGTCGCCGTGCGCACCCCGCGCCGCCGCTCGTTGCGCGGAACGTCCGCACGTTCATGCAGCACACGGCCCTCCGCCGTGTGCCGGTTCTCCTGCCAGACGCGTTCGACGTGGATCAAGGCGCATTGGCGCGGGCAGTACACGTAATGCTGCAGGGCGGAGATGGGCACCAGCCCGTCGTCGTCGTCCTCGCGCATGGCCGCGTGCCTCCGCCCTGCCCCACCGTGTTCAGAACGGCTCGACGATGCTCACGCCGGCCGGCAGGCCGTCGTGATCCACCGTCACGCGGTAGTCGGCGAAGGCGCGCGCAGGCTTGCCTGGGTCGACCGGCGCCACGTCCACGCGCCCGAACAGCGCATGCGCCGGCGCGTTGCCCATCGGGTGCTCGTGCTTGAACACGATCAGCCGGCGCGCGGACATTTCGCCGCGGGCCGCCGAGCGGTCGTGTTCGAACATGTTGCCCAGCGCCCGCCAGAACAGCGCCAGATCGTCTTCCGAGAAACCGGTGCGCTCGGCGAGCTTGGCCGAGATGAAGCCGTGGACGCGATAGAGACCGTAGGGGAGGATGTGCTTGCGGCCCATCGTGCGCTCTTTCTCGATGTCCTTCTCGTTGGTGACCGCAACGCGGGTGATCGACACTTCCAGCGGCACGACGGGTTCCACCGAGCTGGCGAAGGCCAGCTGGACCGGGCCGCGCACCTGGCCGGCGTTGACCTCGGTGGTCATCACCGCGCCGAACGTGCGGACATCGAAGAAATTGCGGCACATCCATGCAGTGATGTCTCGTGCCTTGGCTTCGTCCTTGGGCAGCTTCTTGGACTCATGCTCCAGCTCCAGCGCGGCATAGGCCTGTTTATGCTGGTTGTTGAGGATGGAGCGCTCCTGCATGTAGATGGCGAAGCCCGGCTCGCTTTCCTTCTCCATCGTCACGTAATTGCGGATCTTGCGCTTCAGCGCCACGTCGGTGACCAGCCCGCGGTTGGTCTCGGGGTCCAGACGCGGCAGATTGCCGGCGTCGGGGTCGCCGTTGGGGTTGCCGTTGCTCACGTCGAACAGATAGACGAAGTCGTAGCGGTTCTGGATGGCGCTCATGCGGGCTCTCCTGCGGTGTCGGTGGTGTCGTCCTGGGTGTCGGCTTCGTCGGCCTGCGCTCCGTCCTTGCGGGCGAAGCGGGCCTGGGTCTGGTGGTAATAGCCGATGGCGAAGTGGCCCTGCGCTTCGATGCGCAGGCTGCGCGGGAATTCCGCGGGCAGCAGGTCGATGGTCTGGCCGATCTCTTTTTCCAGATTCACCGCCCGGCCGGGGTTGTCCTTGCGCACCCGGCCGAGGTGGTGCTGGGCATTGCGCAGCAGCATCGGGAACACGCTGGCCGGCGTGGCCGAGGCGGCGCCGTAGTAGCGGTCGCGGATGGTGGCGTTGATGTCTTTGCCCAACGCCGCGCGCTGGACGTTTTCGAGGGTGGAGAACAGACGGCCGAGCACATAGCCGGGGTCTGTGTTGGCGAGATCGAGGCTCACGGGGACACTCCTGTCGTCGGTGTTCGGGTCTGTGTTCGGATCGCGGGGTTGCAGGCGGCGGCTGCGGGCGATGACGGCTTTGCACAATGCGACACGCGTACCGCCCACATCGCCGTCGGCGCGCATGCGCATCACGAGCACGTTGAGCAGGCTCTGCGGGTAGCGATGGCCTTGCAGAACGGCGCGGGCCAGCTCGCCCGCTAGCTGCGGAGGTACGTCCTCGCTCTTGGCCTTGCCGTTGCGCGTGGGCGCTGCAGCCAGCAGCAGGCGCCACAGCGGCGGCGGCGTACGCCAGGGCGAAGGTTCCAGCCGCAAGTCTTCGTGATGCTCGGCCAGCCGCCGGGCGAATTCGCCGAGCTGGCCCTGCATCCAGTAGCGGATCGACAGGCGCGAGGCGTTGGGCGCGAGGCCCAGCACGTACATGCGCGTGCCGGGGTCCAGCCCGGGGCCGAGGTCGGGCACCGCCTGCGACTGGCGCACGCGCTCCAGCGCATCACGCAGACGCTCGGCCTCGCTGGCGTCGTCTGGCGGGTCCAGCAGCGCCGCTACAAACCCTTCCGCCGATTCGGTCTGGGCGGCGTCGTCGGCCTCGGCCCAGAACACCACGGTGGCGTCGCCGATCTGCATGCGCTGGCGGTTGCCCTCCTCTCGCCGCAGCAGATGGTTCAGTGCGGTGGTGTAGGCGAAGGCGGCCTGCTCGGAGACCGGGGCGTTGTGGCCCTGGTCTTTTCCGTAGGACGTGAAGGCCTGGAGGTTGAAAGACACGATCGACGCCCCGGCAGGCTGCGCGCCGTTCACGCCCTTGATCGACGGGTGAAGCCTGGCCAGTGGCGAACGCTGGCCGGTGACGAGACAGAGCCCCTCGGCGGCTGGCTCACCCTCGCTGTCCGCACGTGCCAGCAGGGCCAGCGCCGCAGGGCGTTCGTGCAGGAAGGCGCGTTCGCCGTAGAGGCCGAACACAAGATTGCTGTCGCGCATGTCCTCGTGGAACCTTGGATCGTCGACGAAGGCATCCGGACTCCACGCATGCAGGAAACGCCGCAGCGCCAGCAGGCCCGGATCCTGCTGATCTTCAAGCAGTTTGAGGTGCCGCTCCTTGAACGCAGCGTGCTCCAGCTCGACTCGCTTGCTGGTCGCGCTCACACCGAGCGCATAACTGGTCTTGTCCCACAGCGTCGCCGGTTCGACGTTGGAGCTGCGTTTGGGCGGCTGCGGCACGTTCATCAGCCGCGGCTGCGGCTTCTTGCCGCTGGTGTCGCGCAGATCGATCACGCTGGCCACCTCGCCAGAGACATCCAGCATCAGCGCGAACGAAATTTTCTGCTGACTGAAGCCCGGCCGCGACAGCCCGGGCGTCTCCCGTTCCAGCAAGCGTTCGTAGTACGCATTCAGCGCGGTGAGGATCATGCCTTCACCTCCTCCGCCATGAACGGCGGCACCTCGATCAGGCCGTCGACCATCCGCGCCCGAAAAAAGCGCGGCGTCCTGTCGTTGGCGAAATCGATGTCGTGCAGCATCCAGCCCAGTTCCTGCGCGCCACGGAGCGACGCATCGGGCGGCGGCGCATCCTGCCCGTCTTCCAGCAACGCAAAGCTGGCCGGGAACTCGCGCGTGCCCAGGCACGGTGCATGGAAGGTCTGCCCCTTGCGCGCGCGGCGGTTGAAGATGTCCAGGTGCTTGCCGATGGTGTCGTCGCCGCCCGCGCGTTCGGTCAGTTCGACATGCGCATGCAAGACATAGGCCACATCGCGCAGCACGGTGGCGGCGCGCTGCTGGCGTTCGTCCTCCACCACGCAGGCCAGCCCGTCGACGCGCCCGGCCCTCATCGCCTTGGCGACGCTGGCCTCCGAGAGCTTGCCGCCCACCTCGTTGCGGCGGATGGACTCGAAGCGGATCGGCTTGAGCACCTGGATGCGGTCCACCGCCCAGCGGATGGCCGGCTTCCAGTGGATCGCCTCCAGAATGCCGCGCGCGGCGGAGGGCGTGATGACGTCGTAGGAGACGCGCTCGACCTTCATTTCCGGGCGGGTGAAACAGGCGCGGTCGCCCCAGATGTGCAGCCTGATTCCGTAGCTCATGCTTGGTCTTCTCCCAGGTCGTGCTCTGTATCGGCCTCTCGCTTTCGTTCGTATCGCGGCCAACGGTTGTAACCCACCGCGGGATCGTTGGCGCGCAGCTTGAGAATCCACTCGATTTCCACCCGAGTCACCTCCTGTCGTGTCGCTGTATCCGACCTCCACAAGACTACGCGCCTGATCGTGAAATCCCCGCGTTCGGCCTCGTCGAAATCCGTGGCGATCAGCGCCGGATTGGCGCTTCCGAAGTAATTGATGTTGTCCGTTCTGTCCTGCCCGACATAAATCTTTCCGTTAGGGTAGACGATCTTGTAGACGACGCTGGACCTGGACGGGTTCACCATATGTTTCGCTCCGCCGCCCTGGACGCCGGGTCGTCCCAATGCACCCCGAACCGAGGATGGTAGTGATCGGTGAGCATCAAGCGCGCGAACTGCTCGCCGTAGCGCCTCTCCTCCACCAGCTGCACCGCACCCGTACTTCTCAGCGCGTGGAAGCCCTCGACGGGCAGTTGCACCAGGTAGCGCTGCAGCACGCGTGCGAGCTGGCCGACCGAGCGTGTGCGCTCGCGCGGATCGAACACGGCCAACTCCTCCAGCGCCTCCATCGCGCGCGGGCTGGGCACCACTCGCCCCTGCGTATCCACGTCGAAAGGCGCGATCACCGGGCGCATGGCGGTCTCGATCATCCGGAACTTCGCGGCCAGGGTCGCGAAGGGCAGCATGTCGGGCCGCTTGCGATCCTGCAGCAGTTTCAGCAGCGCCTTCTGGTCGAGGCCGGCATCGCCCTTGCGCCAATACAGTTCCAGAAAGTAGTCGCGCACCGCATCCAGCCCCAGCAGATCGCCCGCATGCCGGCCGGCGATGTCGCGGAACACATCCGCATAGCGCTTGAGTTCCGGCGGCGGCGTCCAGCCCACCGGCGCGAACACCAGCACTTCGCTGGCCTCGCGCGCGCGCCGGCCCTCGCGGTTGCACCGCCCGGCTGCCTGGGCGATGGCGTCCAGCCCGGTTTCGGCACGCAGCACGGCGGGGAAATCCACGTCCACCCCGGCCTCGATCAGCGAAGTCGAGACCAGCCGGCACGGCCGGCCGGCCTTCAACCGCGCCCTCACCTCCTCGAGCACCGCACTGCGGTGGTGGGCGTGCATCAGCGTGGTGAGATGGCGCGCGCCCTCGGCATCGGCGATGGCCTCGTACAGCGACCGGGCGTGGGCGCGGTTGTTGACGATGCACAACACCTGCGCGCGTTCGCGCATGTGCGCGGCCAGCGCGTCGTCGTCCAGCGCCCCGGCATGACGCACGGCCACACGCTCCAGCCGCCGGTAGAGCGCCGGCGGGTCGGGCGCCAGCTCGCGCACCCGCTCGAAGCCGCCATCGAAACCATCTTCGCGGCCCAGCGCGGGCTGGGTGGCGGTGCACAGCACCACACTGGTCCGGTAATTCAGCGCCAGCTCGTCCAGCGCCGCCACACAGGGGCGCAGCAAGTGCAGCGGCAGGGTCTGCGCCTCGTCCAGCACCACCACGCTGCCGGCGATGTTGTGCAGCTTGCGGCAGCGTGCCGGGCGGTCGGAGAACAGGCTCTCGAAGAACTGCACCGCGCTGGTGACCACGATGGGCGCATCCCAGTTCTCCATCGCCAGATCGAGCTTGGAGCGGGACTCTGCCGCGCGCTGCGGGTCGTCGCGCAGGGCGCTGTGGTGCTCCAGCACGGCGGCTTCGCCCAGCGCGCCGAACGCCCTGCGGAACACCGCGGCGTTCTGCTCGATGATGCTGGTGAAGGGAATCACATAGATCACCCGGCGCAGGCCGTGCGCGAGGGCGTGGTCCAGTGCGAAGGCCATCGAAGCGAGCGTCTTGCCGCCGCCGGTCGGCACCGTGAGGCTGAACAGGCCCGGCGCCTCGCCGCTGCAGGCGCGCACGTGGGCGAGGATGTCGGCGCGCAGCGCGTTGACACCGCTATCACGGCTGCCGGCCTGCAACGCGGCCAGATGCAGATCGAGCGCGTCGCGCAGCGCGTCGAGCGTAGGCGCCGCCGGCCCGGCATCGCGCGCGGGCCGGCCCTCGATGCGGCGATAGAAGTCGTCGGTGTCTCGGTAGTCGGCATCGACCAGCGACGAGAACAGCATGCGCGTGAGCAGTGTGAGCTGCAGGCCGGCGCGTTCTGGGCGCGGGGTGTAACCATCTGGAAACTTCGCTTGCACATGGGGCAGCGTCAGCTCGGCTTCCCACTGCGGCAACAGCTCCGGCAGCGCCGCATTGAGCCGGTCCTGCAGGCTGGTGCGTCCGGTGTCGCTGCCCATCCCGTCGGCAAGACCGGCATGGTGGCCTGCGATGGCGTAAGCCAGCAACGTGCCCAGCGGGCCGTAGCGCGCTTGGGCGACGCGTGCACCGTGGGTGGAATGGTCCACACGCTCACCGCCCTCCAAGCGACGCTGGAAGCGCTCGGTGTACTTGCCGAGGTCGTGCAGCAGGCCAGCGGCCATCGCCAAGGGCCCGCAGCCGAAGGCGGCCGCGGCGGTTCCGGCAAGCTCACCCGTCGCCGCCAGATGAGTGGACAACGGTTGCCAGTCGCTCCTGTCCTGGCGCGTCGTGGAATGCGCGTAGAACTTCATTCGCCCCCCTGTGGCGTATGCCTTCCTGAAGGTATCCGTCGCGAAGGCTAATGATGTCCGGTCTCAGCCGCTGAGACACCTGTCGGTTTTGACAGGCCAGGGCCCTTTCTTCATGAGGCATGGACACAAAAAACACCGGCCCGCTTGCGCGGGCCGGTGTGGATACGACAGTCGCGGAGTGACGCCGGCTCAGAACGCGAGCTTGAACTCCAGACCGAAGGTGCGCGGCTCGTTGAGGAAGCCGGTGAGGTTGTTGAAGTCGATGCCGCCGACGATGGTTTCCTCGTCGGTGATGTTGCGGCCGTACAGCGCGACCTCGTAGGCACCGTCGTTCCAGTTGTATCCCAGGCGCAGGCCACCTTCCAGCAGCGAGTCGCCGGTGAATTCGGTCGACTCGTACAGGAAGAAATTCACCTCGCTGCGATAGGCCCAGTCGGTGTAGGCGAAGAACTCGCCGTTGCCCACCGGGATGCCGTAGCGGGCGGTGAGGTTGTAGACATGCTTCGGCGCCTGCGGCAGGGTGTTGCCGTCGATGCGGAAGGTGCCCGGCACGCTGCCCGCCGGGTCGTTCACGGTGCAGCCGCCGCCGCAGCCCAGGACCACCAGATCGTTGTCCTGGATCTCGGTGTCGTTGTAGCTGGCGCCGAAGGTGACATAGAGCTGGTCGGTCAGCCACGCCTGCAGGTCGAGTTCGGCACCCTGCCCCACGGTCCTGTCGGCATTCACCAGACGCGCGGTGTTGCTGGTGCCGCCGACCGCGGTGAGCTGCTGGTCGTCGATGGTGTAGCGGTACAGCGCGAAGCCGAGGCGCAGACGGTTGTCCCACAGCTGCGCCTTCACGCCGGCCTCCCACGACAGCACGGTCTCGCTGTCGGCCACGGTCACCAGCTGGTCCGCGGGCAGCGTGTTGTCGGCGAACATCAGCCGGCCCTGCACGCTGGGCGCGCGGAAGCCGGTGGCGACGCGGCCGTACAGGTTGACCGCATCGCTGGCGGCGTAGACCGCGCTCAGGTCCCAGCTCACGTCGCTGTCGTCGGGGCTGACCTTGATCGGCGCGATCGGCGGGCCGAAGGGGCCGACCACGCGCTCGGCGACGAACTCCTTGCGGTCGTCGGTGTAGCGCACGCCGCCGCGCAGCTTGAGCTTGTCGGTGGCGTCGAAATCGGCCGAGGCGAACACCGCCCAGGCGGTGTTGTCCTGGCGCTGCACGGCATAGCCGTTCTGCGGATTGCCCGGGGCCAGGGTGTCGTAGCTGAAGCTGTCCACGTCGATGCGCTCGTCGAACCAGAACACGCCGGCCTGCCAGTCGAAGCGGCCGAGTTCGTTCGACTCGATGCGGAACTCCTGGCTGTACTGGCGGTGCTCGGGCAGGCCGTCGGCGGATTCTGCCGGGAACGGGATGAAGCCGGGGCCGAAGTTGCCGGGGCCGAGGAACGCCGCGCCGAAGCCGCCGTCGATGTCGCCGCGGCTGAAGGCCTCCACGCTCTCGTAGCCGGTGACCGAATGCAGGGTGTAGCGCCCCAGATCCCAGCGCACGCGCAGGTTGGCGCCGACCTGGTCGAGTTCCTGCTCGTTGATGCCGTCGATCGACACGCGGTCGCGGTCGAAGCCGTCCACCAGGTCGTTGGTGCCGGGCTGGATGATGTTGGCGCGGAACAGACGCGCGGTGCCGTCGAGGGTGCGGGCGTGGACGTTGAACAGCACCTCGACGTCCTCGCTGGGGGCGTGCAGCACCTGCAGGCGCGCCGCGGTTTCCTCGAAGCCTTCCAGGTCGTCGCCGGGGCCGTTGAAGGTGTTGTCGACCGTGTCGTCGCGGCGCTGGTGCATCACCGACAGGCGCGCGGAGGTGTTGCTGCCGATGGCGCCGGTGATCGCACCCTGCAGGTTGACGCTGTCGTCGCTGCCGATGCCGATACGCGCGTAGCCGCCGAATTCTTCCTGCGGACGGGCCGACTCGAACTTGATCACGCCGGCCGGCGAGTTGCGGCCGAACAGCGTGCCCTGCGGGCCGCGGGCCATTTCCACCTGGTCGAGATCGAACAGCGGGAAGCCCTTGAGGATCGGATTCTCCTGGACCACGCCGTCATACACCAGCGACACCGGCTGCGAGGCATTGAGGTCGAAGTCGGTGTTGCCGAGGCCGCGGATGTAGAAGCGCGGGAAGGCGCGGCCGAAGGACGACTCGATGTTCAGGCTGGGCAGGCGGCCGGAGAGCAGGCGGATGTCGTCGCCGCTGGCGGTCAGCGCTTCGAGCTTGTCGCGGTCGACCGTGGTGATCGCCATCGGCACGTCCTGGATGTTCTCGGTCCGGCGCTGGGCGGTCACGGTGATCGCATCGAGCGTGCGCGCGTCGTCTTCGGTAGCGGGGGCCGCGGCATCCTGCGCGGAGGCCATCAGCGGCAGGGCGAGCAGGATGGCGGCGCTCAGCAGATCGGCGGCGAGGCGGCCGTGGCGATGGCCACGACGGGCCTGGCGGGAAACGGGAGTCATGGTTGGGAGTCCTGTGAGGGAGAAGGCGCCTGTACCGGATATCGGTCGGAGATCTGGTTCCGGATCGCAGTACGCCGGCGCATTGTAATGGTTCCGTTAATGCCACGCCCCCATGCCCCTGCCGTGGCGGCAAGGCGGCTCTCACGCCGGCCGGGGCATGCCTTTCGTCATGGGTTCGGACGACGGGCATCGGCTACGCTTGCGCTTTGTTCTCCCAGGCCCAATCCCATGACCCGTCCCTACGTCTGCGCGCTCGCCTTCGCCATCTCCGCCGCCATCGCCGGCTGCGCCAGCACCCCTGCGGGCCAGCCCGCCGCTTCCGCCGAGTCCACCGCCATGCCCGACGCCGACGCCCGCAATGCCAACCCGCTGTTCACGGCAAGCCCGCTGAGCCTGGGCTATCCGCAGTTCGACCGGATCCAGGACAGCCACTTCGGTCCCGCCTTCGACGCCGGCATGGAGCAGCAGCTCGCGGAAATGAACGCGATCGCGGAATCGTCCGAGGCGCCCACCTTCGAGAACACCATCGTGGCGATGGAAAAGAGCGGTCAGCTGCTCAACCGCGCCACCGCCGTCTTCTACAACCTCTCCGGCGCCGACACCAACGATGCCCGCCAGAAGATCCGCGCCGACTACGCCGGCAAGCTGTCCGCGCACAGCGATGCGATCTTCCTCAACGACGCGCTCTACCGGCGGGTCAAGGCGCTGTACGACCGACGCGATGCGCTGGGCCTGGACGCGGAGAGCGTGCGCCTGATCGAGCGCTACCACACCGACTTCGTGCGCGCCGGCGCCGCGCTCGACGACGCGCAGAAGGCGCGCGTGAAGGCGATCAACACGCGTCTGGCCGAGCTGGGCAACCAGTTCAGCGAGAACGTGCTGGCCGAAGTGAACGCATCGGCGGTGCTGTTCGACCGCAAGGAGCAGCTGGACGGCCTGAGCGAGGCGCAGATCGCCGCCGCGGCCGACGCCGCGCAGAAGGCCGGCCACGCAGGCAAGTACCAGGTCGCCCTGCTCAACACCACCGGCCAGCCGCCGCTGGCGCAGCTGCACGACCGTGCCGCGCGCGAGCGCATCTTCAAGGCCTCGGTCGCCCGCGGCGGACGTGGAGGCGCCTACGACAACACCGCCATCGTGTCCGAAGTGATGAAGCTTCGCGCCGAACGCGCGAAGCTGATGGGCTACGACAACCATGCCGCCTTCGTGCTCGAAGACGAGACCGCGCGCACCCCGAAGGCGGTCAACGACATGCTGTCGAAGCTGGCGCCGGCCGCGGTCGCCAACGCGAAGAAAGAGGCCGCCGACATCCAGGCGACCATCGACGCCGAGCAGAAGGCCAAGGGCCAGCCGAGCTTCAAGCTGGAGCCGTGGGACTGGGCCTACTACGCCGAGAAGGTGCGCCAGGCGCGCTACGACTTCGACGAGTCCCAGCTCAAGCCCTATTTCGAACTGGACAACGTGCTCGAGAACGGCGTGTTCTTCGCCGCCAACAAGCTGTACGGCCTGACCTTCAAGAAGCGCACCGATCTGCCGGTCTACCATCCCGACGTGACCACCTACGAGGTCTACGACGCCGACGGCACGCTGCTGTCGATCTTCATCTCCGACATGTATGCCCGCCCGTCCAAGCGCGGCGGCGCGTGGATGAACGAGTACGTCTCGCAGTCCGACCTGATGGGCACGCGCTCGGTGGTCGGCAACCATCTGAACATCCCCAAGCCGCCGGCCGGCGAGCCCACGCTGATGACCTGGGACGAGGTCACCACCCTGTTCCACGAGTTCGGCCATGCCCTGCACGGCATGTTCTCCGACGTGAACTATCCGCGCTTCTCCGGCACCAACGTGCCGCGCGATTTCGTGGAATATCCGTCGCAGGTCAACGAGATGTGGGCCGACTGGCCGGAAGTGCTGGCCAACTACGCCAAGCACCACAAGACCGGCGAGCCGATGCCGCAGGCGCTGCTGGACAAGGTGCTGGCCAGCGCCAAGTTCAACCAGGGCTTCGCCACCACCGAATATCTGGCCGCCGCCATGCTGGACCAGCGCTGGCACCAGGTCGGCGGGGCGCAGGTGCCCGCCGCCGACGGCGTGCTGGCGTTCGAGGCGAATGCGCTGAAGGCCGATGGTGTGGACTATTACGCCGTGCCGCCGCGCTACCGCACCACCTACTTCAGCCACATCCTGGGCGGCTATTCGGCCGGTTACTACGCCTACATCTGGTCGGAAGTGCTGGACGCCGAGAGCGTGCAGTGGTTCAAGGAAAACGGCGGCCTGAGCCGCAAGAACGGCGACTGGTTCCGCAGCAAGCTGCTGAGCCGCGGCGGCTCTAAGGACGCGGTCGAGGCGTTCGTGGAGTTCCGCGGCCGCCAGCCGCAGATCGAGCCGCTGCTGAAGCGCCGCGGTCTGGACGCCCCCGGCGGCAAGTAACCCGGGCGCCCGCGCCTCTTGCCACATCCGAACCGCCCGGCCCGTCCGGGCGGTTCGCGTTTGGGCTCAGGCGCAGGGGCGCCCGCCGGTTCGAACTGTCGTCAGGTGGCGTGAACGGCCAGGCAGTCGGGCTGTATGTGGATACCGTCGAGCGATGCCGCAGATGTACAGCTTCAATCGGCACTCTCAATCGGCAGCTTCAATCGATGCCTTCATTCGGAGGCATCAATCGGAACCGTCTTCCGTCGGACGCGCATCGCCGCCCTCGCCCGCTTGCTCGAGAAACCGCGCCCGCGCGGCCAGGGCCAGCTCCGGCTGGTCGGCGAAGATTCCGTCCGCCCCGAGCGTGAACAGGCGCACGGCCTCGTCTTCGGCATTGCGCTGGCCGCGGGCGAGAAACACGCGCTCCGCACGCAGGGTGTACACATGCACGCTCAGGCCTGCGCCGCGTGCGGCGGCGATCAGGCCCGGCGGCCGCTCCTCCAGCACGTCCGCCTTCGAAGGGCCGATGCCGTCGGCGTATGCGGCGCGCATCCAGGCCAGCGCCGCGGGAGCGGAGAGCGCGCGATAACGCGTCCCCGCCCCCAGGCCGCCGTCGACCGCAGCGACGAAGTCGCCGTAGACCGTCTGCGGCAGCTTGCCGGCGGCGGCGTGATGGATCACGTCGTAGGGCGCATCGGCGTCCAGCCGGCCGAACAACTGCACCAGCGGGAAGCGCACACCCGCCCGCGGCATGATCTCGCGCCGCAGCTCCAGCAGGTTCTCGATCTCGAAACTCTGGATGCGAACGCGCTCGGGGTCGGTGAAGCCCTCGGCCACCAGCGTCTCCACCAGCAGACGCCCGAGCGAGCGTGCGATGGGCGTGCCGTCGATGTGCCGGCCCTCGCGCGCGAAATAGGTGGGGTGCTTGGTTTCGGGGTAGATGCCCACCTGTCGGCCGTCGCGGCTTTCGCGCCGCACCAGGTCGAGGATCTCCACCAGGGTGGGCACCTCGAACCGCCCGTCGTAGGCGGTGTTGCCCGGACGGACCGCGGGAATGCGCTCCCGCGCGCGCAGGGTCTTGATCTCGGCGAGGGTGAAGTCTTCGCTGAACCACCCTGTGACGCTCGCGCCGTCGATGCGCTTGGTCGTGCGGCGGTCGGAGAATTCGAGGCGGTCGGCCACGTCCGTGGTGCCCGACAGCTCGTTCTCGTGCCGCGCGATCAGCACACCGTCGCGCGTGGGGACCAGGTCGGGCTCGATGAAATCCGCACCCTGGCGGATGGCCAGCGCATAGGCCTCCAGCGTGTGCTCCGGCCGATGGCCGCTGGCGCCGCGGTGGGCGATGACGATAGGCATGGGCCTGTGCATGGAAAGGGGTTCGATGTGGTCCGTCGCATGCGTCGCAGGCTGCGCCACGTGAGCCGCGTCGCGAGGCGTGTCGGCCGGATCGGGCGCCGACGAGGTGGCGCAGGCGGCGAGCGAAAGCAGGAGGACGAAGGCGCCGCACAGGGCGCGGGAGACGGAAGGCGGAGTGGGCATCATGGCAGCGTGGGCAGTCCACTGGAGGCGACGCGAGGCCGCGATCGGCCCATTGTGCCCGCGGGTTGTTGCGCTGTTTCGCGCATCCTGCCACGTGGCATGGGCGTACCCTTCGGGTATCGCACGCGCCGCACGGCCCTGTGCCCGGCCTTCGGCGCCCTGTCCATCACCCCATCCGATCCTGTCGCATGTCGCAAACCCTCGCGCCCTCCATCCCTGCCGCCGGCCCCACTGTCGTCGCGAGCCGCGCTGTCCAAAGTGGTGCCGTCGAAAGCGCTTCCATCGAGACGGGCCGGGTCGATATCGGCACCCAGGCCGCATGGCTGCGCACGTGGCTGCAGCGCTTCGAACGCGTGTTCGTCCTCACCGGCGCGGGTGTCAGCACCGCTTCCGGCATTCCGGACTACCGCGACGCGGACGGCGGCTGGAAACGCACGCCTCCGGTCACCTGGCAGGCCTTCACCGGTGACCCGGCGACCTACCGGCGCTACTGGGCGCGCAGTTTCGTCGGCTGGCCGCGTTTCTCGCGGGCCGAACCGGGGCCCGCGCACCGGGCATTGGCGGCGCTGGCCGAACATGGCCCGCTGGCCAGCCTGATCACGCAGAACGTCGACGGCCTGCACCAGCGCGCCGGCAGCCGGGACGTGATCGACCTGCATGGCCGGCTGGACGGCGTGGTCTGCCTCGGTTGCGGGCTCCGGACCTCCCGCGAGGCCCTGCAGGCGCGCATGGCGGACACGAACGCCGGCTGGAGCGGCGGCGAAGCCGCCACCGCACCCGACGGCGACGCCGACCTGGACCCGGCCGCAGCCACACGCTTCGTCGCGCCGCATTGCACTGTGTGCGACGGGCTGGTGAAACCGGACGTGGTCTTCTTCGGCGAGAACGTGCCTGGCGAGCGCTACCGCCGCGCGCTGGATGCCCTCCACGCCGCACAGGCGGTGCTGGTGGTGGGCTCATCGCTGATGGTCTATTCCGGCTTCCGCTTCGCGCGGATGGCGCACGAACGCGGGCAGCCGCTGGCCATCCTCACATCGGGCCGGACCCGGGCGGACGACCTCACGGAGCTGAAGCTCGACGCCGAGTGCGGCGCCACGCTGGAAGCGGCGCTGGCCACCGCGCCCACCACCGCCCAGGCCACACGGCCATCCGGTCACGCGCAGGATGTCGACGATCAGCCCGCGCCGCAGGCCGGCGCAGGCGACGGATGACGTGTGCGGCCCGAACCCTCAGCGGCCCGATCGGCCCAGCGCCTCGCGCAGCGGGTCCTGCGCGGACGGTGCCCCGGCATCATCCGCGGCGAACAGCGCGGCATACGCCGGGTCGACATGCGGCAGGAGCAGCGAGGCAGGCACTTCGACCGAGGCGCTGGCATCCGTGTAGGGCCCGACCTGATACGGCGGGAACACGAAGCGCAGGGCCTTGATCCGGCGGCCGTCGGCGTCCATCACCGGCTCGAAGTTGTGGAACGCATCGGCCTTGGGCTCGGTACCGGCGTCGATCATCCTGCCGGCTTCGCGCAGGATGCGCGCACGTTCGGCCGGGTCCAGCTCGTCGGCGTCCACGCGCTGGAACAACTCCGCATGCAGCTGTTCGCGGGCGAAATCGGACACCGCGCGCCACCCTGCCGGCGAGGGAATCAGACGCTTCGCGTGCAGGCGTTCGCTCCGCTCGGGCAGCCACACGAAGCGCTCGATCAACGGCACGCTGTGCGCACCGCCGAGGAAGCTGCTGCCGTCGGCTGCGACCACCACCAGCTCGGGCGTCTCGGCCAGCAGGCTGAAATTGAGGATCAGGTCGTAGAAGACACCGTCCGTTGCCTCGGGTGTACGTTCCAGCGCCTCGTCCAGATCGGCGCGTGCCTTGCCCGCATAGGCCTGCAGATCGGCCGCGAGGCCCTGATGGCGGTCGATGCCGGGCGGATAGGTGATGCCGATCCGGTGACGGGCGTCGCCTTCGCTCACATCGCTCAGGGTGACCCTGGGGGCGGGCTCGGCAGTCTCCGGCACGGGGGTGCCCGTCGCGCCTGCGACGGGCCGGGTGTCCGATGCCTGACCGGCATCGTCGTCCTGGCGGCAGGCCGGCAGCAGGAGAACGAGGCCAAGGAGCACGCACAGCGCCGGCAGCGTCGCATGACGAGGCCGTTCAGCGGATCGAAGGCGTGGGCTGGGGCGATACACGGGGGCCATCGTGGCGTCCTGTCCGCACATGCGGAATGTGTCTGGGGAAGAGAGCCGCGACTGGCGGCCCGACCATTCTATGGCGGCCACCCGCCGACCCGGAACACGACATCGCCGATCACGCAAAAAAAGCGGCGTGCATCGCGCAGTCTTGCAACATGAAGCCGGGGGCCCGGCGCGCTTCGCGCCGCCCGGACGTGGCCGACAGGACGCACGCGAGCCCGGTGGATCCGGACATGGATGCCACGGCCCGAGGGAACATCGCGAGGGTCACCCCTCCGACGAGCGCGCGTGCCCATTCCCGGAAACGACGAACCCCGGGCAAGCCCGGGGTTCGCAGGAACATGCCGCTGGACGGCGGAACTCAGACCGCCTGGACCTCGTCGGCCTGCAGGCCCTTCTGGCCCTGCACGACCTTGAAGGTGACCTTCTGGCCTTCCTTCAGCGACTTGAAGCCGGAGCCCTGGATCGAGCGGAAGTGGACGAACAGATCCGCGCCGCTTTCCGGGGTGATGAAGCCATAGCCTTTGGCATCGTTGAACCACTTGACGGTGCCGCTCTGACGGTCGGACATGATGCAGTTACTCCTCGAAGGAACAGTTGGGTGGATACACGCGCACTGCAGCGCGCGACTGTCTAGCAAGGGGTAACGCGAACGATGAGGGGATCGTCTGGCCTGCCGTTGGCGTAGCCCACGGGACGCCTCGATGGAGAGCCCCGAGAACGCCAGGCGCCCGAGGGCGTCTGACCGGCGTAGCACCTTGGATCTACCGCATCGGGGCACGATGTACCGTGATCCCGCTTGGAACAGTAGGCGCACCATACACCACAACGCGGCGATTTTGGGAACTCCCGGGGAACTTTCCGGGCGCCCCGCGGTCAGGTGGCGAATGCGCCCTTCACGTCGAAGGCCGCCGACCATCACCAGCCTTTCAGCTCACCGGAGTGCACGGGCCTGGCCCGGAGCATCCGCGGTCCACGCGCGCATCCCGGACTGCCGGACTCGCGTCGCATTCCCCGCCCCTTGTGCGGGCAGACGCAGCATGCACTCCCGCGCCCCGGACCGCCCAAGGGCCTGATCCGTATCGATTTTGAATCCCGCATCCAGGGCGACGGGGGCGGCGGCATGATCCTGCAGCAGGGCAGCACCTTGGAATCGCAATCGCCGGCTTGACGCAGCGCGTCAGGTCCACGCCCGTCACGGCCTTCTTCATTAGGCACACCGCGGCAGCAGGACCGGCCGCAAACGCGACGCGCGTCTCCTCATCGGGCCGGTGACGTGCGCATCGGCACACCCGGGCACTGGCATGGAACCTGCTTGAGCTGGGTGGCGGGCGCAGCCGCACCCGCATGACCGACGCCAGGAGTACACACTGTGGACAGCGCACAGCATTCCGATGTCGTCAGGGAAGACGTCGCCATCGACCGGCTCTTCGATCTCGCCCGCAGCGGCGACACCTCGTCCCACGAATTCCTCGCCCTCGACGAGCGCGTGATCGATGGCCTGATCCGCACCTACGGGCCGCAGATCGAGCGCGGACAACCCCTGCCTTGTTGAACCGCGCGCATGCCGCGCTGTCTCGCAGTGCTCACCCCACCCGCATGGGGCAGGCTCCGCCTTCACTGACGAAGGCGCACGTCGAAGACGCGCACACCGCGCGTCGAGGCCTGCCGTTCGACTTCGACCCATGCCGACCGGCACCGACCGCGGCGGCCCCGCCCAGCGCGCGTGCCATGCGCTGGGCGCTGCACAGTGCGATGCAGGATCAGCCGTCGAGGCCGGGCGACAGCAGACGCGCGACGAAATTGCCCCACAGCCTGGGCTCGACCACCAGCGCGAACACCACCCCGTACACGGCGCCCCACAGGTGCGCGCTGTGGTTGATGTTGTCGCCGCCGCGCCGGTCCATCCACATGCTGTAGCCGACGTAGAGCACCGCGAACAGGATGGCCGGGATCGGCACGATGAAGAACAGGTAGATCAGCGACCACGGGCTGAGCAGCACCGACGAGAACAGCACCGCGGAGACCGCGCCGGACGCCCCCAGGCTGCGGTAGCGCGCGTCGTGACGATGCCGAAGATAGGTGGGCAGGATCGCGATCACGATCGCCGAGATGTAGAACGCCAGGAAACCGGCCATGCCGATCCGCTGCACGAAGAACGGCTCCATCAGGCCGCCGAACGAATACAGGGTGATCATGTTGACCACCAGGTGCAGACCGTCCGCGTGGATGAAGCCATGCCCGACCAGTCGGTCGTATTCCTTGCGCCGGTCGATGGCCGGCGGCCACAGGATGAGCCGGTCGAACAGCGCGCGCCGTTCCCATGCCTGCCACGACAGCACGGCGGTGATCACGACCAGCAGCAGGGTCACGGGGCTGGAGAGATTCATGGATCGATCCGGAATTGAATGAAGGAACACGAGGAGGACGGACACGTCCGCAGACGTTGTGGACGCGCAACCCGCATGCGCAGGCGCAACGGCAGACACGCAGCGACGCGAGCCGACCTTCACGCCATCACCACGATGCACGACCGGCGAGAGTAGCCCAGACCGGCCTGCGCGAGGTGAACGGCGCCGGTGGCGGAAGGCTGAAAACGCAGAGGCAGGCTCAGGCGTCTCGACGCTGGCTCAGGGCCATTCCTGCAGACCTTCACGCGCATAGAGCGTGGCGAAGGCGGGCCGCGCGGTGGTGGCGTCGGCGAGCGCGCGCAGCGACGGCCACGTCAACGGACTGCGCGGCATGGCGCGCGACCAGCGCATCAGCATGGTCAGGAACAGGTCCGGCGTGGTCGGCGATGCGCCGAGCAGGAAGGGGCCATGCGCGGCCAGATGCGCATCGATCCGCTCCCACTGCGCGGCAAGCCGCGTCTGCAGCCGCTCGCGCACGGCGTCGGCATTCGCCTCGCCCGCCGGCTCGTGCGGGTACCACCACTGCCGCAGCAGCGGCTGGACCATGTTGGCCAGATTGAACATCCACTGCAGGTAGTCCATGCGCGACGGATCGTCGTGCGCCGGCGCGAGGCCGGCCTGCGGATGCGCATCGGCCAGATGCATGGCCAGCGCGGCGGCCTCGTAATGTGGCCGGCCGTCGATCAGCAGGGTGGGAATCACGCCGTTCGGATTCATCGCCAGATACTCGGCGCGCTTGTGCTCGCCGGCCGCGGTGTCGACCTTCACCAGCGTGTGCGGGGCATCGGTTTCGATCAGCATCCAGTGCACGAGCAGGCTGGCGGCACCGGGCGAGTAGTAGAGCGTGTACATGGGGTGGCGGTCCTTGAAGGGAGGGTGGCGTGTGCAGCGGGCGCTGACCTGGGGCGCTGATCGCGGGCGCTGATCGCATGCGCCGATCACGAGGCACGAATCATGGCATGCCCGAACCGGGCGCACATGACCCGGCCAGTCGCTGCAGGCACAATCCCCCAGCCCTTCCCACACTGGAGCCCGCAGCGCGATGCCGACCCTCGTCCAGCCACGCCATCCCGCGCACTGTCCTGTCGCGTCCCCTCGCGCGCCACGGCGCCGTCCGGCCACAGCCTCCGCACTCGCACTGCTGCTGGCGCTGATCGTCTGCACACCGCCCGCCCTCGCCACGGGCGCTGCCGGTGCGGAGTCACACCCGGCTGCGATGCCCCGCACCGAAGCCGAACGCAGCGGGTTCGTGCGCACCGGGCGCTACGACGAGGTGATCGCGCTGTGCGCGGATTTCGAGCGTCGCTGGCCGGAACGCGTGCGTTGCATCGAGTTCGGCACCACGCCGGAAGGCCGGCCGATGAAGGCGCTGGTCGCGACCGACACCGGCGCGCTCACCCCCGATGCGGCGCGCGCACGCGGGCTGCCGGTGGTGCTGGTGCAGGGCGGCATCCACGCCGGCGAGATCGACGGCAAGGACGCGGGCTTCCTCGCCCTGCGCGAGCTGCTGCGCGGCGAAGCGGCGCCCGGCGCCCTCGAGACACTGGTGCTGGTCTTCGTTCCGGTGTTCAACGTCGACGGCCACGAGCGTTTCGGCGCGTGGAACCGCCCGAACCAGGACGGCCCCGAGCAGATGGGCTGGCGCACCACTGCGCAGAACTACAACCTCAACCGCGACTACGCCAAGGCCGACAGCCCGGAAATGCGCGCCATGCTGGCGCTGGTGAACGCCTGGGACCCGGTGCTGACGGTCGACCTGCACGCGACCAACGGTGCACAGTTCGAGCACGACATCGCGATCATGGTGGAGCCCGCGCACGCCGGCGATGCGGCCCTGCGTGCGCACGGCAATGCGCTGCGCGACCGCACCATCGCGATGCTGGAGGCGCAGGGCTCGCTGCCGCTGCCGTTCTATCCCTCGTTCGAGGATTACGTCGACCCGGCCAGCGGCTTCTACGACTCGGTGTCGCCGCCGCGGTTCTCCACCGGCTATTTCTGGCTGCGCAACCGCATGGCGATGCTGGTCGAGACCCATTCGTGGAAGGACTACCCCACCCGGGTGCGGATCACCCGCAACACGGTGATCAACGTGCTGGAGCTGGCCGCGCGCGAGGGCGCGCGCTGGCGCGCGGACGCCGACGCGGCCGACGCGCGCGCCGCGGCGCTCGCCGGCACGCCGGTGGCGCTGGACTACGTCACCACCGACAGGAAGCGCACCATCGATTTCCGCGGCTATGCCTACACGCGCACGCCTTCGGAGATTTCCGGCGCATTGATGACCCGCTACGACACGTCCACGCCGCAGGTCTGGAAGGTGTCGCTGCGTGACGAGATCGTGCCGGGACGCAGCGTCGATGCGCCGCTGGCCGGGTATCTGGTGCCGCCGGCCTTCGCCGCGCAGGTGCGTGCGGCGCTGGATATGCACGGCATCGCGTACCGCGTGGTCGACCGTGCGCTGGACGATGCGGCCACCCGCACCTTCCGCGCGACATCGGTGAAACAGGCCGCGAACACGGTGGAGGGCCGCCAGCGGACGACGGTGGAAGGTGCGTGGGCGGCCGAAGCGCGCGATGTCGCCGCCGGTGCGCTGTTCGTGCCGATCGCGCAGCCGAAGGCGCGGCTGGCGATGGCGCTGCTGGAGCCGCAGGCGCCGGATTCGCTGCTCGCCTGGGGCGGTTTCGGCAACGCGTTCGAGCGCAAGGAATACATGGAGGCCTATGTGGCCGAACAGGTCGCGCGCGAGATGCTGGCGAAGGATCCCGCGCTGCGTGCGGAATTCGAAACGAGGCTGCGCGAGGACGCCGCCTTCGCCGCCGACCCGAACGCGCGCCTGGACTTCTTCTACCGCCGGCACAGTGCCTGGGACGAGCGGGTCAATCTGTATCCGGTGCTGCGGATCGACCGGGCGCCGTAGGCGGCGCGGTCGATCTATGTCGGCCTATCTGGGCCTATGTACGACTGATCTCGGCTGATCTCGGCGGGCATCCGGCGCATGGTCGGCTGGACGAGCGCATTGCGTCGGGTGGTGCGCAGGGAGCGCTGCGTTCGACGAGGGGAAAGCAGGCCCCTCACTGCGTTCGGGACGACAACGTCTGAAGCGCGGAGCAGGTCAAAGGATCTGAAGCGCGGAGCGGTCAGCGGCTTCGTGTCGGCTGGTTCAATGCCCTGCTCCGCGGCTCCTTGTCGAGTGGACCAATGCCCGGCGGCGCGCAGCACGCGGTCCAAGGTCACTCGACGCAGCTCAGCACTGTGCCGACGTGAGCGGATTCGACACGCCAGCCCGAATCACCAGACCAGATCGTCGGGCACCTGATACTGCGGGTCGGCGTAGGGGTCCTCGCCGGCCGGGGCATCGGGGTCGACCTTCAGGGCCACCGCCGGGGCGAACACTGTCTCGGCTTCGGCCAGCAGCGCGGCGTCGACCAGCAGGTAGCGGCCGTCGAGCTGCAGCACGCCCAGTTCGCCGGCATTGAGCCGCACGAGCTGCTCGGCGTTGACGTAGATGCGCTTGATCTTGCCGCCGTACGGGAAATGACGGGCGATCTCGGCGTCCTTGTCGTTGAGCGTCTTGTCCTTGACCAGTTCGGCCAGCTTCGCCTTGGCTTCGCGGCGCACGCGCGCTTCTTCCTGCCTGATGCGCTCGGCCTCGATCCGCTCCTGCTTTTCGCGCTCGGCGCGCAGGGCATAAGCCTTGGCCAGATCGATCTCTTCCTGGGTGCGCGGCTTGCCCGGCCGGCCCTGCCCCGCGCCATGCGGCCGGCGGCGGCCATCCTGGGCATGCCTGCGCTGGCCGGCATCGGCCGGCTTCGCCCCGGGCTGGCCGCGATGACCGTCGGCCGCCTTGCGCTCGCCCGGCCTGCCCTGCGACGGCTTTGCATGACCGTGCTTCGCCTGGCCGGATCGGCCGCCATCGGCCTTGGCCGGGCGCTCGGGCTTGGGCGCGGGCTTGAAGCCCAGGCCGAGAAGTTGATCGCGCAGGGAATCGCTCATGCGGCGGTCCATCGAAGTGGGGAGCAGGAGGCTGGACATCCTAGCGATGTCCGCGGCGGGGAGGTATCCGGGCCGACCGATGGCCCATGCGGGGGAGAAGGCGCAGGGACGCGCGCAGGCGGCGTGGACGCCGTCGCGGACGTCACGGTCAGTAATGCGGGGGCGGAGGTTCGTCCGCGGGATCGGCCATCATCGCGCCGCGCTGCTGGCGCAGTTCCTCCAGCGCGGCGCGCAGCAGCCTCTGCGCACGCGCGGATTCCTCGCGGAGCGCGGCCAGCGCGTCACTGAGCTGCTGCTGGCCCTGTTCCTGGAAGGCGAGCCGGGTCTCGAGTTCGACCACCCGCTCCTCCAGCGCCGCGATGCGCGCCTGCGCCTGCGTGTCCATGTCCGTCGCTCAGCCGGTGCGGATCGAGCGTCCGCGACCGATGCCGTAATACGCCACGCCCGCGGCCTCGATCTCGGCCGGGTCGTAGAGATTGCGGCCGTCGAACACCACGGCATCCGCCAGCGCGGTGCGCAGTCGCGCGAAATCCGGGCTGCGGAACTGCTTCCATTCGGTCACCACCACCAGCGCATCCGCGCCCTGCAGCGCGTCGGCGGCGTGCTCGCAGAGCACGAGGTCGTCGCGCTCGCCGAAGATGCGCTGCGCCTCATGGCGCGCTTCGGGGTCGAACGCGCGCACATGGGCACCGGCGTCCCACAGATGGGCCAGCAGCGTCCGGCTGGACGCCTCGCGCATGTCGTCGGTGTTCGGCTTGAAGGCCAGACCCCACACCGCGACGGTCTTGCCGGCCAGCGCCGCCGCCGAACCGTAATGGCGCAGCATCAGCTCGAACAGATGGCTCTTCTGCCGGTGGTTCACCGACTCCACGGCCCCCAGCAGCTCGGCCTCGTAACCGTGCTGCTGCGCGGTGCGCGCCAGTGCCTGCACGTCCTTGGGGAAACACGAGCCGCCGTAGCCGGCGCCGGGATAGATGAAGTGCCAGCCGATGCGCGGGTCGGAACCGATGCCCTGACGGACCATCTCCACGTCGGCGCCCACCTTCTCGGCGATGTTGGCGATCTCGTTCATGAAGCTGATCTTGGTGGCCAGCATCGCGTTGGCGGCATATTTGGTCAGCTCGGCGGAGCGCACGTCCATCACCACGATGCGCTCGTGGTTGCGGTTGAACGGTGCGTAGAGCCGACGCAGCTTGTCGATCGCGGCCGGGCTGTCGGAACCCAGCACGATGCGGTCGGGGCGCATGCAGTCCTCGACCGCGGCGCCTTCCTTCAGGAATTCGGGGTTGGACACCACATCGAACGGCACCTCCGCGCCACGCGCGGCGAGGGCCTGGGCGATGGTGGCGTGCACCTTGTCGGCGGTGCCGACCGGTACCGTGGACTTGTCGACCACGACGGTGGGTGCGGCGATGTGCTCGCCGATGGTCTTCGCCACGGCCAGCACGTACTGCAGATCGGCGCTGCCGTCCTCGTCGGGCGGGGTGCCGACCGCGATGAACACGATCTCGCCGTGGGCGATCGCCTGCGCGGCGTCGGTGGTGAACTGCAGCCGGCCTTCGGCATGGTTGTGCTTGACCATGGGCTCGAGGCCCGGCTCGTAGATCGGCAGCACGCCCCTGCGCAGGCCTTCGACCTTGGCCGCGTCGATATCGACGCAGACGACTTCGTGCCCGACCTCGGCCAGGCAGGTACCGGTCACCAGACCGACATAGCCGGTGCCGAAGATTGCGACGCGCATGGAGCTTCTCCTGCGGACCGTGACGCGCCCTGCGGGCCATGCGACCGGTCGAAAACGATGACGTGATGTGATGTGACGCACCGGCCGGGCGCCCGCGCGGGGCCCGGCTCGGAACGTCGCCGGCCCGGAGGCCGGCGACGGCATCTGCCTGGGGCAGGCCTTACTTGACGATGTCGAGCAGTTCGACCTCGAACACCAGGGTGGCGTTCGGCGGGATCGGGCCGCCCGGGGTGCCGGACTCGCCGTAACCCAGGTCGCCCGGGACCCACAGCATGTACTTGCTGCCCTTCGGCATCAGCTGCAGGCCTTCCTTCCAGCCCGGCACGACCTGCTCGAGGCTGAAGGTGACCGGCTCGCCACGGTCGACGGAGCTGTCGAACTTGGTGCCGTCCAGCAGCGTGCCGGTGTAGTGCACCTTGACGGTGTCGGTGGCGGACGGCTTCGGGCCGTCGGCCGCGGTGATGACCTTGTACTGCAGGCCGGACGCCGTGGTCTGCACGCCTTCCTTCTTGCCGTTCTCCTCCAGGAACTTCTTGCCCTCGGCCAGGTTCTTCTCGGCCTTTTGCTTCGCCTCGGCCTGCTGCTTCTCCTGCATGCGCTGGGCGAAGACCTGGGCGATCTCCATCATCTGCTCGTCGGTCAGCTTCAGCTTCTTGTCGTCGAGCACGTCCTGAAGGGCCTGGTTGACCACCTTCATGTCGATCTCGTCCTTGATCGGCTTGATGTTGCGGCCGATGTCCATGCCGATCATGTAGCTGAACTGGGCCTTCTCGCTGGGCAGGCCGGGGTACTTGTCGCCACCTTCGGCCTTGGCGCCGTCGGCTTCGGCAGCCTTGTCGTCGGCCTTGGCGCCGTCGGCTTCGATCGGCTTGCAGGCGGCCATGGCGAGCGAGGCGGCGGCCACGGAAGCGGCCAGGGTGAGAGTGCGGAGGGACTTGATCGACGAACGCATGTGACGACGACTCCTTGTTGGATGGCGGCGGGCCGGAGGGGCCGCGACGCGACTGGGCTGTGGTGGGTGGATGTTGCGACGGAGGAGAGTGGACGCGATGGACTGCGGGTGCGAAGTGGGCGGGCGGAGGTGCGGGCGGTCAGAGAATGCCCAGCAGCTCGACCTCGAAGACCAGGGTGGAGTCGGCCGGGATGCGCTCGCTGGCGCGGGAACCGTAGCCGAGCCCGGCGGGAATCCAGAACTTGTACTTGGCGCCAACCGGCATCAGGCCCAGACCCTCGGTCCACCCGACGATGACCTGGTTGAGCGCGAATTCGGCCGGCACCCCGCGTGCGTAGGAGCTGTCGAATTCGGTCCCGTCCAGCAGGGTACCGCGGTAACGCACCCGGACCCGGTCGGTCGCGCGCGGCCGCGGGCCGTCGCCCTGGCGCAGCACCTGGTACTGCAGCCCCGAGCGGGTCGCGATGACGCCGCGACGCGTGCGGTTTTCCTCCAGGAAGGCGCGCTCCTTCGCGACCCGCTGCGCGGCCTCGGCCTCGACCTTGGCCTTCAGGTGCGCGGCGAAGGCCTTGCGCACCGCTTCGACCTGGGTGTCGTCCATCAGCAGCGGTTCGCCGGCGACGGCGGCGCGCACGGCACGCATGAAGATGTCGAGGTCGATCTCCCCGGCCACCGGGGCCAGCGAGCGTCCGACATCGGCACCGACCAGCAGACCGGCCTTGGCGCGGTCGACCGGCGGCGCCTTCGCGCCCGGCGGCAGGCCCGGCACCGGGCGGCCGCTGCGCTGCGCGGATCGGCGCATCAGCGCCATCGACACCTCGCGCGCGGTCGCCTCGTCGAGCAGCGGCTCGCCGCCTGCGAAGGCGTTTTCCACCGCCCGACGGAAGCTGGCCATGTCGATGTCGGGGCCCCCGCTGGCGATGTCGCGGCCGACATCGACACCCGCCATGTAGCTGTAGCGCGCGCGATCGGAGGCCAGCTCCGTCTTGACTGCAGGCGCTGCCGGCTTGTCCGCCCTGGGGGCGGCACCGACAGGCTGCTCGGCGCGCGCAGGCGGCGCGCCGGTACGCGCATCCGCTGCCGGCGACGGCGCGAAAACGGCCGACAGCGCCAGCAGAGCGGGCGGCCAGGACAGACGGCCGCGGACGGACACAGTCATCGAGCACTCCGGAGAAGAGGGATCCGCCACCCGATGGATGGCGTACGGGGCGTGCGGACGGGCGCCGCGCGCAGCCGGTTATTGTGGCCGTGCATGGCGGTCGCGGGCAATGGCGGGCGGCCGGGGCCGGCGGCGCTCATGGCGCGGGCACCGCCAGCGCGCGCTCGATCGCCGCCAGCACCTCGGGGGCGTCGGGCGCGGTCCGGCTGCCGAACACCGCCGCCACTTTGCCGTCGCGGCCGATCAGATACTTGTGGAAATTCCACTTCGGGGGCTGGCCACTGGCGGCTGCCAGGGCGCGATAGAACGGCACGGCATCCTCGCCGACCACGCTCACCTTCTGGAACATCGGGAATTTGACCCCGTAGGTAAGGCGGCAGAACTCGCGGATCTCCTCCTCGTCGGCGAATTCCTGCCCCGCGAAATCGCCGGAAGGGAAGCCCAAAACCGCGAATCCCCGCGGCGCCAGCCGCGCATGCAGCGATTCCAGCGCATCGAACTGCGGGGTGAACCCGCACTTGCTGGCGGTGTTGACCACCAGCAGGACCTTGCCGCCGTAGGTCCTGCCCAGATGCACCTCGGTCTTGCCGGCGAGCGGACGGACACGGTGATCGAGCAGATCGCCGGCCACGAGCCTGGTCGTCGGCCCGGCCGGGGACGATGCCGCGGGGCCCTTCGGATTGGCTGCAACCACCGCGATGGCGGCCGCTGCGACAAGGGCGGTGGCGGCAAGAACGGCAACGACGGGCCGGGGGCCACGGCGGAACACGGGACCGACAGACACGGTGGCGATTCCTCTGAAGACAACGGGTCCGCAGGTACGGCGGGAGCGGCGATGCGGCTGCAGGGCCTGCCCGGAGGCGTTGCGCGAAGTTCGCGCAGGGCTCGAACGGGGTGCCTGCCGCCGCCGCGGCCGAACCGTGCGGGGCGGCAGTATGACTTCAGTTGGGGCAAAAAGTTTTTGGGGGCTTGACCTGATGTGTTTAGGTGTTATAGTTGCATACAACACCAGTCAACAAGCACAGGAGCTGGCCATGCAACGCAAACTCCGCCGTCGTCTCAACGCCATCGCGCTGTCCACGGCCCTCACCGCGGCCCTGCCCCTGGCCGCCCTCGTGCTCGAACGTCCCGCCTCCGCCATGGAAGGCATGACCGAGGCCGGCCGTCCCGCGGTCAGTGCCTCCATAGGGCAGGAGCCCGTCCCCGCACAGCGTCGCCGCCGCGCCAGTTCCCGCGACGCGCTGTCCCTCCCCTTCTTCTCTTTCGCCCGGACCCTGCGCCGCGGCAACGGGAGCTGACCCATGACCGCCATCCAATGGAGCGACGGCGCTCCGATCTACCGCCAGCTGAAGGAGCGCGTCATCGCGATGATGCTCGACGGCGTCCTCAAGCCCGGCGACGCCCTTCCCTCGGTGCGCCAGGTGGCCGCCGAATACCAGCTCAACCCCATCACCGTCTCGCGCGCCTACCAGGAGTTGGCGGACGAGGCACTTGTCGAAAAACGCAGAGGACTTGGCATGTACGTCACCGAAGAAGCCGCGAAGAAGCTCCTGGCGAACGAGCGCGAGCGTTTTCTGCGCGAGGAATGGCCGGTGGTGCTCGAACGCATCCGTCGCCTGGGCCTGGACACGCAGGATCTGCTGCCGGCGGCCGTGAACGGCCATGGAGGTGCGGAATGAACGCGGTCTACTCCGACGCGCCCGTGATCAGCGCCCGCGGTCTGCGCAAGGTCTACAAGGGCAAACCGGCTCTCGACGACACGCGCTTCGAGATCGGCCCCGGCCGCATCGTCGGCCTCATCGGCCCCAACGGCGCCGGCAAGACCACCGCCCTCAAGGCCGTCCTCGGCCTGATTCCCTTCGAAGGCGATCTGAAGGTGCTCGGCCGCGACCCGCGCACCGAGCGCGACGATCTGATGAACGATGTGTGCTTCATCGCCGATGTGGCGGTGCTGCCGCGCTGGATCCGGGTGCGCGAGGCCATCGAGTTCGTCGCCGGCGTGCACCCGCGCTTCGACCGGGCGCGCTGCGAGCGCTTCCTCGCCAACACCAAGCTCACTCCGCAGATGCGCGTCCGCGAGATGTCGAAGGGCATGATCGTGCAGCTGCACCTGGCGCTGGTGATGGCGATCGACGCCCGCCTGCTGATCCTCGACGAGCCGACGCTGGGCCTGGACATCCTCTACCGCAAGGAATTCTACAAGCGCCTGCTGGAAGACTACTTCGACGAGAACAAGACCATCGTCATCACCACCCATCAGGTCGAGGAGATCGAGAACATCCTTACCGACGTGATGTTCATCCGCGACGGCAAGGTGGTGCTGGAAGCGCAGATGGACACCCTGGGCGAGCGCTACGTCGACGTGCTGGTCGACGCCGGCCGCCTGGAAGAGGCCCGTGCACTCAAGCCGGTGGACGAGCACGCCCTGCCCTTCGGCAAGACGCGCATGCTGTTCGAGGGCGTGCCGGCCTCGCAGCTCGCCGGCCTGGGCGAAACCCGCATTCCCGATCTCGCCGATCTGTTCGTCGCCGTCATGAAGGGGACCTACGCATGAACGCCATCTACGACACTCCCGACCAGGCCCCCGTGCAGCGCGCCGTGCGCAGCATCGGCGCCGCCGACCGCTTCAAGATGCTGCTGAAACGCGAATTCTGGGAAAACCGGGGCGGCTTCGTCTGGGCGCCGGTGATCACCGGCATGATCGCTACCGTGTTCGCGCTGATCGGCGCGATCGGCGGCAGTTGGGCCCTGCAGCGCGCCAAGTCCAGTCCGAACTTCAGCCACGACCTCCACGTCCCTGCTGGCGAGCTGCACCCCCTCGCCATGGCAGCCGATCTGGTGCTGCTGGGCGGCATGTGGATCGCCATCATCGTGATGGTGTTCGTGGTGTTCTTCTACCTGCTGGGCTCGCTCTACGACGAGCGCCGCGACCGCAGCGTGCTGTTCTGGAAGTCGCTGCCGGTGGCCGACACCGAAACCGTGCTCTCCAAACTGGCCTGGGCGGTGGTGCTGGCGCCGCTGTTCGCGGTCGCCATCGGTATCGGTATCGGACTGGTGCTGTGGCTGGTGATGGCAGTCACGGCCTTCCTCAACGGCGTGCCCGGCGCCTCGGCGATGTTCACCGACAGCCGGCCGTTCTACATGATCTGGCAGGTGATTTCGGCGATCCCGGTCTACACCGCATGGTCGCTGCCGACGGTGGGCTGGCTGATGCTGTGCTCCGCCTGGGCCAAGCGCTTCCCGTTCCTGTGGGCGGTGCTGCTGCCGGTCCTCGGCTGCGCGCTGATCAGTCTGTCCGGCGCCATCTTCGGTACGATCTCCGGCCTGGATTTCCCGTACGAACAGCTCTGGTACGTGGTGGTGTTCCGCGGCCTGATGGGCCTGATCCCCGGCACCTGGTATGCCCGGATCGGCACCGACGACATCCAGCTGCAGGGCCCGCAGGACCTGCCCGGCCACTTCGACCTCAGCGGCAGCTGGGCGGCCTTCGCCACCCTCGACATGTGGGTGGGCATCACCCTCGGCGTGGCGATGATCGTCCTGGCGATCCGCCTCCGCCGCTGGCGGGACGAGGGCTGAGGGGTGTCGCGCGGCACACCGAAGGCCCGGCCATGGGTGTCCCGAAGGTGTTTGCGAGGCACTGCCTCGCGCCTTGGGCGAACGCCCCGAGCCCTGCGAGGGGCCGGAACGGCCGGGCGGGACTCCCCGGAATCCGCGCAGCACCGCCATGGATGGCATCGGTACGTTTCAAACGCGGCACCGCCGTGCGGCGCGCCGGTACGCCCGCACGCTCCGGCACGCTGAAGTGACACCCATCCACGCCCCAACGGAGACCGCACCATGACGCTCCCCCTCATCGCCCGTCTCGCACCGCTCGCTCTCGCCCTGTCCCTGGGCCTGTCCGCCTGCGGCGGTGGCGACGCACCGCCCGCCTCCGGCACCGCCAGCGACGCCAACGCCCCCAGCACCGCGCTGGGGCGCATGGTCGCCAGTGCCACCGACGAGGCCCGCCAGGAGCTGGCGACCCAGAACATCGACCTCAGCGCGACCGGCCATCCGAAGGCCGAAATCACCCCGGCCGGCGAACTGCTGATCGACGGCAAGACCGTGGCGACGACCGACGAGCAGCGCAAACTGCTGCAGGACTACCGCAAGGGCATCATCGATGTGGCCGAGGCCGGCATGGCCATCGGCACCCAGAGCGCCGACCTCGCCGGCAAGGCCGTGGCCGAGGCGATCTCGGGCATCTTCAGCGGCGAGCCCGACCGCATCGAACAGCGCGTCCAGGCCGAAGCGAAGAAGATCGAGACCTCGGCGTTGATGTTGTGCGAACGCCTTCCTGCGCTGAAAGAGGCGCAGGACCGCCTGAGCGCAGTGCTGCCCGAGTTCGCGCCCTACGCCAAGCTCGACATGGACGCCATCAAGGACTGCCGAGCGGACATCGGCGACAGCGTGACCGGGCAGCAGGCGCTGCAGAACGAGATCCGCGAGGACATCCGCGGCGCGGTGCGTGCCGCGGTCCAGGAGGCCACTGCGGAAATGCGCACCGGCGAGGCTGCGGAGGCCGAGGCCGCCGGCACCAGCGAGCAGCGCTGACCAGCCAGCCCCCGGGCGGGGGCGGCCTCAGCCCCCGCCGCCGCCCGCGACGATCCCGCCACGGGTCAGCGTCGCGGGGTCGAGCAGGCGTTGGAGCCGTTCACGCGACAGTCCGCTGTCTTCCGCCGCCACCTCCAGCACCGGCCGCCCTTCGCGGTACGCGCGCTTGGCGATGGCCGCAGCGCGCTCGTAGCCGATCTCCGGGTTGAGTGCGGTGGCGAGAATGGGGTTCCGGGCCAGTGCGTCGGCCACACGGTCCGGACGGAACCGCAGCCCGGCCACCGCATCGTCGGCCAACGCACGCATCGCGTTCGCCAGCAGGCCGATGCTGTCCAGCAGGTTCGCCGCGATCAGCGGCAACATGACGTTGAGCTGGAAATTGCCACTCTGCCCGGCGACGGTCACTGCCGTGTGGTGGCCCATCACCTGGGCGCAGACCATGCACACCGCCTCGGGGATCACCGGGTTGACCTTGCCGGGCATGATCGAACTGCCCGGCTGCAGCGCCGGCAGCTCGATCTCGCCCAGGCCCGCCAGGGGGCCGGAATTCATCCAGCGCAGGTCGTTGGCGATCTTCATCAGCGCCACCGCCAGGGCGTTGAGCTGACCGGACAGCTCCACCGCATCGTCCTGCGCGGCGATCCCTTCGAAGCGGTCCTTGGCCGACGCGAAGCGCAGCCCGGTCTCGGCCGACAGCGCCTTGGCCATGCGCCTGCCGAACTGCGGATGGGCGTTGATGCCGGTGCCGATCGCGGTGCCGCCGATCGGCAGCCGGCGCAGGCGCTTGCCGGCGTCGTCGATCCGCGCCTGGGCCGATTCCAGCTGTGCGGCCCACGCACCCAGCTCCTGGGCGAAGGACAACGGCATGGCATCCATCAGATGCGTGCGCCCCGTCTTCACCAGCCCGCCGGCCTCGCGGGCACGGGTGCGGATGGTGTCGCGCAGGTGGACCAGGGCCGGCAGCAGGTCTTCGGCCACCGCCAGCGCGGCGCCCACGCGGATCGCGGTGGGCACCACGTCGTTCGAACTCTGTCCCAGGTTCACCTCGTCGTTGGGGTGCACGCGGCCGCGCAGCGCACGGCCGGCGAGCGTCGCGACCACCTCGTTCGCGTTCATGTTGCTGGACGTGCCGGAGCCGGTCTGGAACACGTCCACCGGGAAGTGGGCATCGTGCTCGCCCGCCGCCACCGCGCGCGCGGCGCGGGCGATGGCCACGGCCCGACGCCGCGGCAGCAGGTCCAGATCGGCATTGACCTCGGCGGCAGCGGCCTTGATCAGGCCGAGCGCGCGCAGGAACCCGCGCGGCATGGGCCGGCCGCCGATCCGGAAGTTCTGCAGGGCGCGCTGGGTCTGGGCGCCCCACAGCGCCTCGGCGGGCACCTGCAGCTCGCCCATGCTGTCGCGCTCGGTGCGAAACTCGGCGTCCTGACCACGCTCATCGGCGCGGGCGGAGCTGGCCGCCGCGGTGCTGCGGCCCGATGCGGTGTTGCGGCGCGGCCGCACTGGATTCCGGCTCATCGACTCGTCTCCTGTCTGGCAATGCCACGAGCATAGCGCCGGCCGCATCGACAATGGCCGGTACAATGGCCGGCCCGCCGCGCCCTCCGCACCCTGCGCCCGCCCTGCCACGAGCCCCGCCATGTCCGATTCGCAGCTTCTCGCCCTCTCTCCGCTCGACGGCCGCTATGCCGGCAAGGTCGACGCCCTGCGGCCGATCTTCTCCGAGTACGGTCTGATCAAGGCGCGCGTGAAGGTGGAGGTGGAATGGCTGCTGGCCCTGGCCGCGGAACCCGCCATCGTCGAACTGCCGGCGTTTTCCGACGACGCCATCCTGCGCCTGCGCCGCCTGGCCGCGGAGCTGTCGCCGGCCGATGCGGCGCGGGTGAAGGAGATCGAGCGCACCACCAACCACGACGTGAAAGCGGTGGAGTACTTCATCAAGGAACGCCTCAAGGACGACACCGAACTGGCGCCGGCCCTGGAATTCGTGCATTTCGCCTGCACCAGCGAGGACATCAACAACCTCAGCTACGCGCTGATGCTCAGCGAGGCGCGCCAGCACGTGCTGCTGCCGAAGCTCGACGAACTGGTGCAGCGCCTGCGCGCCACGGTGCATGCCACCGCCGAGCTGCCCATGCTCTCGCGCACCCACGGGCAGACCGCCTCGCCGACCACGGTGGGCAAGGAGCTGGCGAACGTGGTCGCGCGCCTGCAGCGCCAGGGCGAGACGCTCGCGCTGGCCGCCATGCCGGGCAAGATCAACGGCGCGGTGGGCAACTACAACGCCCACGTCGTGGCCTATCCCGAAGTGGACTGGCCGGTGTTCTCGCGCCGCTTCGTGGAGTCGCTGGGCCTGGAATGGCAGGCCTACACCACCCAGATCGAGCCGCACGACGGCATCGCGGAATTCTGCGACGCCCAGAAGCGCATCGACACCATCTGCATCGACCTGTGCCGCGACATCTGGGGCTACATCTCGCTGGGCTACTTCAGGCAGGCGGTGAAGGCCGGCGAAGTGGGCAGCTCGACCATGCCGCACAAGGTCAACCCGATCGACTTCGAGAACGCCGAAGGCAATTTCGGCATCGCCAATGCCCTGCTCGAGCATTTCGCCGCCAAGCTGCCGGTCAGCCGCTGGCAGCGCGACCTCACTGACTCCACCGTGCTGCGCGCGCTGGGCACCGCCTTCGGCCATGCGCTGATCGGCTTCGATGCGCTGCTGCGCGGGCTGAACAAGCTCAGCCCCAACCCCGAGCGGCTGGCGGCCGATCTGGACGCGTCCTGGGAAGTGCTGGCCGAGGCCGTGCAGACCGTGATGCGCCGCTACGGCCTGCCCAGCCCCTACGAACAGCTGAAGGCCCTCACCCGCGGCCACGGCATCGATGCCGAATCCATGCGCGGCTTCATCCAGGGCCTGGAGCTTCCGTCGGACGCCAAGCGCCGGTTGCTGGAGATGACGCCGGCCAGCTACACCGGCCTCGCGGCGCCGCTGGCGAAGGACCTGTGAGTCCACGCACCGTCCCGCTGGCGATGCTGCTGTGCGCGCTGAGCGGCTGCGCGCCCGGCGCACGCGCGCCTGCGGCGTCCGCAGCGGCAGCGCAGATGCCCGCAGCGCAGGCGACGGCAGCGCAGGCGACCGATCAGCCCGCGGCCGCGCCGGTGGCGCCCTGCCCGCTGGACGCCGGCGCGATGGACGGCTGGAACGACCGCGCCCCGCCGCGCAGGATCCATGGCAACACCTACTACGTCGGCACCTGCGGGATCGCGGCGATCCTGATCGTCGGTGCGGAGGGCGCCATCCTCATCGACGGTGGCACCGAACAGGCGCCGGAGGCGATCCTCGCCAACATCCGCACGCTGGGTGTCGCCCCCGGGGATGTGAACGTCCTGCTCAATACCCACGAGCACAGCGACCACGCCGGTGGGCTCGCCGCCCTGCAGCGCGCCACCGGCGCGCCGGTGCTCGCGCGCGGGCCGGCCGTCGAGACGCTGCGCAGCGGCAAGTCCGGGCGGGACGATCCGCAGTTCGGGCATCTGACCGGGTTTCCGGGTGTGCCGAACGTGCGTGCACTGCCCACGGACGGCCGGGTGCGTCTGGGCGAGCTGACGCTGCAGGCGCATGCCACGCCCGGCCACGCCCCCGGCGGCACCAGCTGGACCTGGCGCAGCTGCGACGAGGCCGGGCGCTGCCTGGACATCGCCCATGTCGACAGCCATACGGCGATCTCGGACGCGTCGTATCGATTCGGCGAGCATCCGGCCTACGTCGCCGACTTCACGGACAGCATCGACCGGGTCGCCTCCCTGCCCTGCGACCTGCTGATCACCCCGCACCCGATCGCCAGCAATCTGCTCGCGCGCTTCCATGGCGACGCGCCGCTGGTCGATGCCGGTGCCTGCCGCCGCTTCGCGGACGCCGCGCGCCGCCAACTGCAAACAAGGCTGTCCACCGAGGCGGCAGGAGACCGGCCATGATCGAGATCGATGCCGCAGGCCGCTCGCCGCTGGGCATGCCCGCGGCCGAGTTCCTGCGCGACTACTGGCAGAAGCGCCCGCTGCTGATCCGCAACGCCTTCCCCGGGTTCGAGACGCCGATCATGCCGGAAGACCTGGCCGGACTGGCCTGCGAGGACGGCGTGCTGGCGCGCATCGTCGAACACGACCGCGCGGCCGATGCCTGGACCCTGCGCACCGGGCCCTTCGCCGAGGACGACTTCCCGGGCATGCCCGACCACGACTGGACCCTGCTGGTGCAGGACGTGGACAAGTGGGACCCCGACATCCGCGCGCTGCTGGCGGACTTCGACTTCCTGCCGCGCTGGCGGCTGGACGACGTGATGATCTCCTTCGCCGCGCCCGGCGGCTCGGTGGGCGCGCATGTCGACCAGTACGACGTGTTCCTGCTGCAGGCCCACGGCCACCGCCGCTGGCAGATCGACGCCAGCGAGGCGATGGGCCGCGGCGTGCCGTCCACCGACTTCCGCGAAAGCGTGGCGCTGAAGCTGCTGCGCGAGTTCCACCCCACCCACGACTGGGTGCTCGGCCCCGGCGACATGCTCTATCTGCCGCCGAACGTGCCCCACCACGGCGTGGCCGAGGACGCCTGCCTCACCTTCTCCGTCGGCATGCGTGCACCCAGTGCGGGCGAGCTGCTGGGCGACTTCGTCGACACCGTGCTGGCCGAGGCCGACGAGACCGTGCGCTACCGCGACCCGGATCTGTCGCCGCCCGAGGACCCCAACGAGATCGACGCCGACGCGATGCGCCGCGCGATCGCGGGCCTGAACGCGCTGTGGATGAACGACCCCGAGCAGTTGGGCGACTGGTTCGGGCGCTTCATGACCCTGTACCGCAGCGTCGACGGCAGCCGCATGCCGGAGCCGGCGCGCTCGCGGATCGAGGTCGAATTCGACCTGCAGCAGGGCGCACGGCTGCTGCGTCACCCTTGGACCCGCTGTGCCTGGCGCCGCGACGGCGGCACGCAGTCACAGGCCAGGCTCTATGTGGCCGGCCAGACCTTCACGCTGCCCATCGCCGATGCCCGCGCCCTGGCCGCTGCCGATGCCATCGATGCCGACCGCTATGCCACGCTAGGCACGGAGGCCCAGACGCTGGTGCTGGAGCTGCTGGCAGAGGGCCACTACCGGCTGGCGGCCATGGACGAAGACGACTACGAAGACGAAAACGACGCCGAGGACGAGGACGGCGCCGACACGTCCACTGGAGATGCGGATGACTGATGCAACCCCCACGCCCGGCTTCCGGGTGGAATCCATCGACTACGGCAGCGGCGTCGAGGACCTGCGCGCGGTGCGCGAACCGGTCTTCGTCCAGGAGCAGCAGGTGCCGCTCGACCTGGAGTGGGACGACCTGGACCCGCTGTGCGCGCACGTGATCGCCCGCGACGACGCCGGCCGGCCGATCGGCACCGCGCGGCTCACGCCGGAGCGCAAGATCGGGCGGATGGCGGTGCTGCGCGAATGGCGCGGACGCGGCGTGGGCGACGCGCTGCTGGGTGCGCTGGTGGCCGAGGCACAGGCGCGGCAGTGGTCCGAGCTGAGCCTCAACGCGCAGGTCTCGGCCTGGGGCTTCTATGCCCGCCACGGCTTCGTGCCGGTGGGCGCGCGCTTCATGGAAGCGGGCATCGCGCACCAGAGCATGCGTCGCCGCCTGCGCGGCGCCACCGACATCGAAAGCCCGGAAGCGGCCTGCGCCATCGTCTGCGGGATCGTCGCAGGCACCCGGCGCACGCTCTCGATCTACAGCCGCGCCCTCGACCCCGGCCTGTTCGACACCCCCGAGGTGCTGGACGCCCTGCGCAGCCTCGCCACCCGCCGCCAGCGCATCGAGATCCGCATCCTGCTGCAGGACGCCGGCGCGGCGCAGCGCGCCCACGCGCCGTTGATCCCGCTGGCGCAGCGGCTGTCCAGCGTGTTCCAGTTCCGCGAGGCGACCGACCCGGTGGACCGCGGCTACGCGTCGGCCTACGTGGCCAACGACGACGCCGGCTACTACTTCCGGCCGCTCGGCAACCGCTTCGACGGCGAGGGCGACATCGACGGCGCCGGCCGCGCCCGGCAACTGGCCGAGGCCTTCCAGCCGGTGTGGGAACGCTCGCGGCAGGTCACCGAATACCGCTCGCTCGGAATCTGAACAGGTCGCACTGCAGCATGGGCTGCGGCTATAATCCGCGGTCTTTGCGTCCCCCGTTCCCGGCCCACGGATCGACGGAGGACACTCCCGGCGGATCAAGCGCTTAGGTCCAGGCGCCGCCCCCGCCCCGCCCGCGCCGGGCCTTCGGCGTCCCCTACCTTCGAGCGTGATCCCCGAGTGGACAGTCTCCGCAAGCAGTTCGCCCAAACCTCGCAACTCGGCGCCAATGCCGCCTGGATCGAGGAGCTCTACGAGCAGTACCTGGTCGCCCCGGACAGCGTCGGTCCGAAATGGAAGGCCTATTTCGACGGGATCAAGGGCGCCGACGGCGCCGCGGACGTGCCGCACTCGGCGGTGATGGCCGCCGTCGCCGAAGCCGGCCGCCAGGCCGCCCGGGGCATCGTCGAGATCCAGAGCCCGGCCACCGGGACCGGCGACGAGCGCGAACGCTCGGTCGGCCGCCTGATCACCGCCTACCGCTCGCGCGGCCACCTCGGCGCCGACATCGACCCCCTCCAGATGTGGGAGAAACCGGACGCGCCGGACCTGGGGCTGGAATTCCACCGCCTGAGCGAGCGCGACTTCGACCACGAGTTCAGCACCGGCGGCGTGGCCGGCCGCGAGCGCATGAAGCTGCGCGACCTGCTCGCCCTGCTCAAGGCCACCTACACCGGCAGCATCGGCGCCGAGTTCATGCACATCACCGACGCCGAGCAGCGGCGCTGGGTGTACGACCGTCTGGAAGCGGCCGGCGGCAACTACGGCCGCAGCGACGAGGACCAGCGCCGCATCCTGGAGCGCCTGACCGCCGCCGAAGGCCTGGAGCGCTACCTGCACACCAAGTACGTCGGCCAGAAGCGCTTCTCGCTGGAAGGCGGCGACGCGCTGATCCCGATGCTGGACGTGATGATCCGCCGCGCCGGCAGCGACGGCGTGAAGGACGTGGTGCTGGGCATGGCCCACCGCGGCCGCCTCAACGTGCTGGTCAACACGCTCGGCAAGCCGCCGCGCAAGCTGTTCGACGAATTCGAGGGCAAGTTCGACCACGACGAACATGCCCATGCCGGCGACGTGAAGTATCACATGGGCTTCAGCGCCGACGTGAAGACCCCGGGCGGCCCGGTGCACCTCGCGCTGGCCTTCAACCCCTCGCACCTGGAGATCGTCGACCCGGTGGTCGCCGGCAGCGTGCGCTCGCGCCAGCTGCGCCGCGGCGACAAGGCCCGCCGCCAGGTGGTGCCGATCCTGATGCACGGCGATGCCGCCTTCGCCGGCCAGGGCGTGGTGATGGAGCTGTTCCAGATGTCGCAGGCCCGCGGCTTCGCGGTCGGCGGCACCATCCACATCGTGATCAACAACCAGGTGGGCTTCACCACCAGCGAACGCCAGGACGCGCGCTCCACGCTCTACTGCACCGACGTGGCGAAGATGGTCGGCGCCCCGGTGCTGCACGTGAACGGCGATGACCCCGAGGCCGTTGCCTTCTGCGCCGAGCTGGCCTTCGATTTCCGCCAGAAGTTCGGCAAGGACGTGGTCATCGACCTGGTCTGCTACCGCCGCCACGGCCACAACGAGGCCGACGAGCCCGCGGCCACCCAGCCGCAGATGTACCAGATCATCCGCAAGCGCAAGACCACCCGCGAGCTGTACGCGGAGCGCCTGACCAGTGGTGGAACGCTCAAGGACGGCGAAGCGCAGGGCATGGTCGACGCCTATCGCGACAAGCTCGACGCCGGCCAGGTCACCACCGAGCTTGCCCAGGCCAATCCCGACGCCTATGCCATCGACTGGCGTCCGCTGCTGGCCGGCAAGCTCTCCGACCCGGTCGACACCCGTTTCGAGCGCGAAAAACTGGACGACCTCGCATCGCTGATCAACGCGACGCCCGACGGCGCCGTGCTGCATCCGCGCGTGGCCAAGATCTACGAGGACCGCCGCAAGATGGTCGCAGGCGAGCTGCCGGGCGACTGGGGCTTCGCCGAGAACCTGGCCTACGCCACCCTGCTGTCCGAAGGCTACAAACTGCGGCTGGTCGGCCAGGACTGCGGCCGCGGCACCTTCTTCCACCGCCACGCCATCCTGCACGACCAGAAGAGCGACGAAGACCACGTCCCGCTGCGCCAGCTCACGAAGAACGCCGAGGACGTGGCGATCATCGACTCGCTGCTGAGCGAGGAGGCGGTGATGGCGTTCGAATACGGCTACGCCACCGCCGACCCGATGACCCTCGACATCTGGGAAGCGCAGTTCGGCGACTTCGCCAACGGCGCGCAGGTGGTGATCGACCAGTTCCTGTCTTCGGGCGAGGCCAAGTGGGGCCGGATCTGCGGCCTCGCGCTGTTCCTGCCGCACGGCTACGAAGGCCAGGGCCCCGAGCACAGCTCCGCGCGCCTGGAGCGCTTCCTGCAGCTGTGCGCACTGGACAACATGATCGTCTGCACGCCCACCACCCCGGCCCAGGCGTATCACATGATCCGCCGGCAGATGCACATGAAGACGCGCAAGCCGCTGGTGGTGATGACGCCCAAGTCGCTGCTGCGCCACAAGCTGGCGGTGTCCACGCTGGACGAGCTGGCCGGCGGCCGCTTCCAGCACCTCATCCCCGACAGCAACGCAGCGTCCGCGAAGAAGGTCGACCGCGTGGTGGTCTGCGGCGGCAAGGTCTACTACGACCTGCTGGAAGAGGCGCAGAAGCGCGGCCTCGACAACGTCGCCATCATCCGCGTCGAGCAGCTCTACCCCTTCCCGCGCCCCGAACTGATCGCCGAACTCAAGCAGTACAGCGCGTCGGTGCCGGTGGTGTGGTGCCAGGAAGAGCCACAGAACCAGGGCGCCTGGTACCAGATCCAGCACCACCTTCGCTTCTGCGTGCAGGGCAAGCAGACCCTGCACTACGCCGGCCGCAGCCGCTCGCCTTCGCCCGCCGTCGGTCATTTCAACGACCACGTGGCCGAGCAGCAGGCGCTCATCGCCGACGCCCTCGTCAACCCGCTGCGCGGCGAACACGCCGCGGAGTGACGGGTTCCGTCTTCGCAATTCCCGCAATTCCCGCGCTTTCCGCGCCGACCAAGCACACACTGCCCAGGACGCCACCGCTCATGGCCACCGAAATCAAGGTTCCCGTACTGCCCGAATCCGTCTCCGACGCCGTCATCGCCACCTGGCACAAAAAGCCGGGCGACGCGGTGAAGCGCGACGAGAACATCGTCGATCTGGAGACCGACAAGGTGGTGCTGGAAGTGCCCTCCACCGTCGACGGCGTGCTCAAGGAACTCAAGTTCGCCGAAGGCGACACCGTCACCAGCCAGCAGGTGATCGCGGTGATCGAGGAAGGCGCCGCCGCCGAGGCTCCGAAGGCCGACGCCCCCAAGGCCGAAGCCGCCAAGACCGAGGCCCCGAAGGCCGCCGCCAAGGCCGATGCGCCCAAGCCGGCCGCCGCTGCGTCCGAGCTGCCGCCCGGCGCGCGCTTCGCCGCCACCACCGCCGGCGTGGACCCTGCCGACGTGCAGGGCACCGGCCGCCGCGGCATGGTCACCAAGGAAGACATCGTCAACTACGCCAGCGGCAAGACCGCCGGTGTCGGCGGCGGCGCGCGCCCCGAAGAGCGCGTGCCGATGACCCGCATGCGCACGCGCATCGCCGAACGCCTGATGCAGTCGAAGAACTCCATCGCCATGCTGACCTCGTTCAACGAAGTCAACCTGGCGAAGGTCATGGAGATGCGCAAGGAACTGCAGGACGACTTCGTGAAGGCCAACGGCATCAAGCTCGGCTTCATGAGCTTCTTCGCCAAGGCCGCGGCAAACGCCCTGCAGCGCCACCCGGTGGTCAACGCCTCGGTCGACGGCAACGACATCGTCTACCACGGCTACGCCGACATCAGCATCGCGGTGTCCACCGAGAAGGGTCTGGTGACCCCGGTGCTGCGCAACGTCGAGCGCATGAGCTTCGCCGACATCGAGCAGGGCATCGCCGGCTACGCCAAGGCCGCGCGCGAGGGCGGGCTCAAGCTCGAGGATCTGCAGGGCGGCACCTTCACCATCACCAACGGCGGCACCTTCGGCTCGCTGATGTCCACGCCGATCGTCAACCCGCCGCAGTCGGCCATCCTCGGCATGCACGCCATCAAGGAGCGCGCCATCGTCGAGAACGGCCAGGTGATCGCCGCGCCGATGATGTACCTGGCGCTCAGCTACGACCACCGCATCATCGACGGCAAGGATGCGGTGCTGTTCCTGGTCGACATCAAGAACCAGCTGGAAAACCCGCACCGCATGCTGCTCGGCATGTGATGCGCATGTAGTTCCGCACGCAATACAGGTGGTTTCCCCTCTCCTGCCGGGAGAGGGGCCGGGATGAGGGTCGGGCGAAGCGCCGGCACCGGCATGCGACACCCGACCCACCCCCGCACCGATCGGCCGCGTTGAGCGCTGCGCCGACCCCTCATCCGGCGCTTCGCGCCACCTTTTCCCGGCTGCATACAGGCATGGGAGGAGGCACAGCACAGGAGCCTGTCATGGCAGAACAATTCGACGTCATCGTCATCGGCGCCGGCCCGGCCGGCTACCACGCCGCGATCCGCGCCGCGCAGCTCGGCATGAAGACCGCGTGCATCGACGCCGCGCTCGGCAAGGACGGCAAGCCCGCGCTCGGCGGCACCTGTCTGCGCGTGGGCTGCATCCCGTCGAAGGCGCTGCTGGATTCCTCGCGTCAGTACCACAACATGCATCACTTGTTCGCCGACCACGGCATCAGCTTCAAGGACGCGAAGATCGACGTCGAGGCGATGATCGGCCGCAAGGACAAGATCGTGAAGCAGTTCACCGGCGGCATTGCGATGCTGTTCAAGGCGAACAAGGTGACCGCTTATTACGGCTTCGCCCAGCTGCAGCCGGGCAACGTGGTCAAGGTGGCGCAGCACGAAGGCGGCGAGATCGAGCTGAAGGCCCCGAACGTGATCCTGGCCGCCGGCTCCGATTCCATCGAACTGCCGTTCGCGAAGTTCGATGGCGAATGCATCGTCGACAACGTCGGCGCGCTGGATTTCGAAAGCGTGCCCGGTCGCCTGGGCGTGATCGGCGCCGGCGTGATCGGCCTGGAGCTGGGCAGCGTGTGGAAGCGCCTGGGCGCCGAGGTGACCATCCTCGAAGCGATGCCCGACTTCCTCGCCGCAGCCGACGGCGAAGCGTCCAAGGTCGCCGCGCGCGAATTCAAGAAGCAGGGCCTCGACATCAAGCTCGGCGCCAAGGTGTCCAAGGCCGAGGTCAAGAAGAAGGGCAAGGCCAAGGAAGTCCACGTCACCTACGCCGACGCCAAGGGCGAGCAGGACGTGGTCTTCGACAAGCTGCTGGTGGCCGTGGGCCGCAAGGCCGCGAGCAAGGGCTTGTTGGCCGAGGGCACGGGCGTGCAGCTCGACGAGCGCGGCCGGATCGTGGTCGACGAGCACTGCCACACCGGCGTCGACGGCGTCTGGGCGATCGGCGACTGCGTGCGCGGGCCGATGCTGGCGCACAAGGGCTTCGAGGAAGGCATCGCGGTGGCCGAGCTCATCGCCGGACTGCCCGGCCACGTGAATTTCGACACCATTCCGTGGGTGATCTACACCGAGCCGGAAATCGCCTGGGTCGGCAAGACCGAAGAACAGCTGAAGGCCGAAGGCATCCCGTACAAGGCCGGCAGCTTCCCGTTCGCGGCCGTGGGCCGCGCGGTGGCGATGGCCGAGCCGGCCGGTTTCGTGAAGGTGCTGGCGCACGTCGAGACCGACCGCGTGCTCGGCATGCACCTGGTCGGCGCGAACGTGTCCGAGCTGGTGCACGAAGGCGTGCTGACCATGGAGTTCAGCGGCAGCGCCGACGACCTCGCCCGCATCTGCCACGCCCATCCGTCGATGTCCGAAGCGGTGCACGACGCGGCGATGGCGGTGCACAAGCGCGCGATCCACAAGGCGAACTGATCGAATGCCGTCGGACCGCCCATTCCGCATCGTCCTCACCGGGGCTGCGCGGCTCCGGCCTCTGCATCACGGAGGTCGCGCATGACCGGGCACGCGATCCGTCACAACCCGCTCTGGACGCTGGCGCTGCCGGTCATCGGTGCCGCCATCCTCGGACTGGCCCTGCTTGCGCCGGGCATGCCCGGGCTCCTCGTGCTGGTGTCGCTTGGACTGGTGGGGTGCGTGATCGCCGCGGTCCATCATGCGGAAGTGATCGCCCACCGCGTCGGAGAGCCCTTCGGCACACTCGTGCTGGCGATGGCGGTGACCGTCATCGAAGTGTCGCTGATCGTCTCGATGATGCTGTCCGGGGGCGAAGCCACCGCGACCCTCGCGCGCGACACGGTGTTTGCCGCCGTGATGCTGATTCTCAACGGCATCATCGGCATCAGCCTCATGGCCGGCGCACGCCGCCATTTCGAGCAGGGCTTCCATATCCAGGGCGTGACCGCAGGCCTGGCCACCCTGACGTCGATCCTCGTGCTGACCCTGGTGCTGCCGAACTATGCGACGAGCACCAAGGGCGCCAGCTATGCCGACAGCCAGCTGATGTTCGTCGCCATCGCCACGCTGGTGCTGTTCGGCGGATTCACCTTCATGCAGACCGTGCGCCACCGCGACTACTTTCTGCCCGAAGACGAAAGTGGAGAGGACAACCCGCACGAGCACGCAGACCCGCCCACCAACGCCGAAACGTCCACAAGCCTGGTCATGCTGGTGCTGGCGCTGGTCGCGGTGGTGCTGAGCGCCAAGAAGATTTCACCGACGATGGAAGCCCTGCTGGATGCGGCTGGCGCGCCGCCCGCGACGCTGGGCATCCTGATCGCCGCCATCGTGCTGTTGCCGGAGGGCGTGGCCGCCATGCGCGCTGCCGTGCACAATCGCCTGCAGACCAGTCTCAACCTCGCCGTGGGTTCGGCCATCGCCAGCATGGGCCTGACCGTGCCGGTGGTGGCGGTGGTCGCACTGGTGCTGGGCTGGCCGCTGATGCTGGGACTGGACGGCAAGTCCACGGTGCTGCTGCTGTTGACCCTGTTCGTGGCCTCCATTTCGCTGCGCACCGGCCGCACCAACATCCAGCTGGGGCTGGTGCACCTGGTGCTGTTGATGGCCTATCTCTTCATGAGTGTCGTCCCATGAAATCGATCTGCGTCTACTGCGGCTCCAACGCCGGCAACAAACCCGCCTACACCGAACGCGCGATGGCGCTGGGCGAGCGCATCGCGCGCGAGGGGCTCGCACTGGTCTACGGCGGCGGCAACGTCGGCCTGATGGGCATCGTCGCCGACAGCGTGCTCGAGCACGGCGGCGAGGTCGTCGGGGTGATCCCGGAACAGCTGGTGCAGTGGGAAGTGGCGCACACCGGCGTCACCCGGCTGGAGGTGGTCGCCAACATGCACGAGCGCAAGGCGCGCATGTTCGACCTGGCCGACGGCTTCGTCGCCCTGCCCGGCGGTTTCGGCACCTTGGACGAGATGTTCGAGATGCTCACCTGGCGCCAGCTCGGCCTCGGCCGCAAGCCCTGCGCATTTCTCGATGTCGAAGGTTTCTACGCCCCGCTGATCGGCATGATCGACCGCATGGTCGAGGAGCGCTTCCTGCATCGCGACCAGCGCCACGACCTGTGGCACGGCGAAGACATCGACACGCTGTTCGCCTGGATGCGCGACTACACGCCCGCGCAGGCGGACAAGTGGCTGGACGAGAAGCGGCGGAAAGACCTGCGCTGAGCGGTGGTCACGGACGGCAGACGGCGATGCGATCGAGCGCTTCGTACCTGATTCTCCCGTTGGGCGTGCTCGCCGGCCTGTGTCTGGCACATCTCGGGCATGTGGCCGGCCATGGCGTCGCCGACGGCAATCGCGTGGCGTTGGACGAATTCCGGCGCGTGCGCGATCTGAGGATCAGCTACAGCCGCAGCGGGTGTCTGGGCCTCTGCCCCATCCATACGCTCCAGATCGACGGTGATGGGCGCAACCAGCTGTCCACGATCGGCCACCTCAAGGATGAAGTGCCCCCGAAGGCCGTCGACCTCGTGCATGTCTGGCAGCTGCCGCCCGAACGGCATCGCGCGCTGGTGGACATCTTCGAAACAGGCGATTTCCGCGCTCTCAAGCTCGACTACACCCTGCCGATCACCGATCACGAAACGCGGACGATCTCGAACCGCTTCGGCGTCTGGTCCACGTCGGTCCATGAGGTGCCCTGCGTGGGCAGGATCGACGCGACATACGAATTCCTCGCCAGTCTGAGTGCAGTGCCGGCACCGGTGCCCGACGTCTTCTGCAAGGCAGAGGACCAATTGCGGGACATGGTCTGCGACACCCTGCTGCACGGCGTCCGGGAGGGATGGGCCAGGCCAGCGCAGGCTGATCGGCCACCCCATTGCGACGGAGCCGCCACGCGCCCGCGTTGACGGGGTCATCGAAGGGACGCGGCACGCCCGGACATGGCGGTCGGCATGGACCGACGGCTCCCGGCAACCGGCCGCCGTCGCTCAGCCCAACCGATCCAGCACCTCGACCAGCTCCGGCGCCAGCGGCGCCTCCAGCAGATACTCGGCGCGGCCGCCGTCCAGCGCGAATTCCAGCGACGCGGCGTGCAGGAACAGGCGCTTGAGGCCGGCCTGTTCGCGCAGCCGCTTGTTGACCGCCTCATCGCCGTATTTGTCGTCGCCCGCCACCGGGTGCCCGATGTGCTGGGCGTGCACGCGGATCTGATGGGTGCGACCGCTCTCGATCCGCACCTCGCAGTAGGAATGCCCGCCACGCCGTTCCAGCACGCGGAAATGGCTGAGCGAAGGCTTGCCGTTCGCATGCACCTGCACATGCCGCTCGCCCCCCTGGCGCAGGCCGATGTGCAGCGGCGCGTCCACGCTCATCACCCCGTCCGGCATCCGCCCGACCAGCAGGGTCAGGTAACGCTTGGTGATGCCGCGGCCGTCGACGGCGTCGTCCTCGCGCATCAACGCCTGCAGCTCGGTGAGCGCCGAGCGCTTCTTGGCGATCACCAGCAGTCCGGAGGTGTCGCGGTCCAGCCGATGCACCAGTTCCAGGCTCTCGCGCGGGCGCAGCGCGCGCAGGGATTCGATCGCGCCATGGCTGATGCCGCTGCCGCCGTGGCTGGCGAGGCCGGAGGGTTTGTTCAGCGCGAGCAGACGGGCATCTTCGAACACGATCGCCGCCTCCAGCGCCGCCAGCAGGCCCTTGGGCGGCGGCGTCTTCTCGCCCGCCTCGGCCAGACGTACCGGCGGAATCCGAACCTCGTCGCCCCCCTCCAGACGCGTCTCGGCCTTGGCGCGGCCGCCGTTCACGCGCACCTGTCCGCTGCGCACGATCTTGTAGATCAAGGACTTGGGCGCACCCTTGAGTTGGCCCAGCAGGAAATTGTCGAGCCGCTGCCCGGCGCGATCCTCGGGCACACGGACCAGCCGGACCTGCGAGGGCGGCGATGAGGCGGTGGACGGCCGAGGCGGTCCACCCGGTGGAGGCGATGCTGAACGGGACATGGTCGGGATTGTTCTGATACACTCGCGGCGCGAGATAAGGGTTTGATTTCGCAAGGAGTTGTTGCTGTCGAAGGCCGCGCTCGGGACCGTCTCAGGACGGGGTCGGTGCACACCATCGGCAATGGGGCCGAAAGCCCGCCTCCTTCGCGAGTTCCGACGCAGTGCGCGACCACCGCCCCCGGGGCGGCCATGTTAGCGGCTCATCGGCAGATCCGGACATCGCCCGGCGAGTCAGACGTCGGCGCTGAACATGACCCGAGCGACGGCCCCGCATGCGCCCTTCACGGCGCGGCGCCGGGCGCCGCCCGGCCCCCGATTGCATCAAGAGAAGTAGCGCTCCCGCGGTCCGCCGTGGTGTGGTAGCGCTGGAAAGACCCCCACAGGCCGTTGGCCGCCCCTCGCGGGCGCGGCGGCGAGAAGGCGAGATCCAGGCGAGACGCCCCCCGGCGTTCCGCGCGCCCGCTGTCGAGCGGAACGAGCGCGTGAGGAACGCAAGCCCATGAAACGCATGCTGATCAATGCGACGCAGGCGGAAGAACTGCGCGTCGCGATCGTCGATGGCCAGACGCTGTACGACATCGACATCGAAATTCCGGCCAAGGAACAGAAGAAGTCCAACATCTACAAGGGTCGCATCACCCGGCTCGAGCCTTCGCTGGAAGCGGCCTTCGTCGAATACGGCGGCGAGCGCCACGGCTTCCTGCCGCTGAAGGAAATCTCCCGCGACTATTTCCAGAGCGGTGTCGACCACCACAAGGCCGGCATCCGCGAGCTGCTGCGCGAGGGCCAGGAGATCGTGGTCCAGGTGGACAAGGAGGAGCGCGGCAACAAGGGCGCGGCCCTGACCACGTTCATCTCGCTGGCCGGTCGCTACATGGTGCTGATGCCGAACTCGCCCACCGCCGGCGGCGTTTCGCGCCGCATCGAGGGCGACGACCGCGCCGCCCTCAAGGAGGCGATGGACAAGCTCGACATCCCCGATGACATGGGCGTGATCATCCGCACCGCCGGCGTGGGCCGCGATGCGGAAGAGCTGCAGTGGGACCTGGATTATCTGCTGAGCGTGTGGCGCTCCATCGCCGAAGCCGCGCTGAAGAAGCCCTCGCCCTTCCTGATCTACCAGGAATCGCGGCTGATCATCCGCGCGCTGCGCGACTACATGCGTGCCGACATCGGCGAGATCCTGGTCGACACGCCCGAGATGTACGCGGAGGCGCGCGAGTTCGTCGAGCAGGTGATGCCGCACAACCAGCGCAAGCTCAAGCACTACACCGACGACACGCCGCTGTTCAACCGTTTCCAGATCGAGTCGCAGATCGAGAACGCCTATGAGCGCAACGTGCGCCTGCCGTCCGGCGGCGCGCTGGTCATCGACCAGACCGAAGCGCTGACCGCGGTCGACGTGAACTCCGCGCGCGCCACCAAGGGCGGCGACATCGAGGAAACCGCGTTCCACACCAACCTGGAAGCGGCCGATGAAGTCGCCCGCCAGCTGCGCCTGCGGGACCTCGGCGGTCTGGTGGTGATCGACTTCATCGACATGAACTCGAACAAGCACCAGCGCGAGGTGGAGAACCGCCTCGCCCAGGCGCTCAAGCACGACCGCGCCCGCGTGCAGCTGGGCCGCATCTCCAAGTTCGGCCTGATGGAGATGTCGCGCCAGCGCCTGCGTCCGTCGCTGGGCGAGTCCACCCAGATCGTCTGCCCGCGCTGCGACGGCCACGGCCGCATGCGCAGCATCGAATCGATGTCGCTGTCGATCATCCGTCTGGCCGAAGAGCACGCGATGAAGGACAACACCGGCCAGGTGCTGGTGCAGGCACCGGTGGAGATCGCCAACTACCTGCTCAACGAGAAGCGCCGTGCGCTGAGCGAGATCGAGAAGCGCCACGACGCGCCGATCGTGATCGTGGCCGACGAATCGCTGCATTCGCCGCACTACGAGGTCACCCGCATCCGCGAGAACGAGCTGGGCGAAGAAACCAGCAGGCCCAGCTACCAGCGCGGCATGCCACGCAAGCTGGCGACGATCTCGCTGACCAAGGCCAACCTCAACATTCCGCCGCCGGCCGCGGTGACCAACGTCAAGCCTTCGCGCCCGGCGCCGATGCGCGAGCCGCGTGAGGACGCACCTGCCGCCGCAGTCGCGCAGCCTCAGGCCGAGGCCTCTCAGCCGCGCCCGCAGCAGCAGGCGCCCACGCCGGCACCGGCGTTCGTGCGCGACGCGCCGAAGCCCGCCTCGGGTGGCGTGATCGGCTGGTTCAAGCGGTTGTTCGGAGGCGACGATGCCGCCGACACCGGGACCGCCAAGCCTCGCCCGCAGGGCCGGCCGGAGCAGTCGCGCGGCGAACAGGCGCGCAGTGGTGGCCGCGACCGCCAGGACGGCGAGCGCCAGGACGGCCGTCAGCGTCGTGATGGCCGGCCGCAGAAGGGCCAGAAGCCCGGCCGCGACGGCAGCCGCGACCAGCAGCGTGACCAGGGCCGCGAGCAGAGTCGGGATCAGCAGGGCCGCGACCAGCAGGGCCGTCGTGGCGACGAGCGCCGGCAGGGGCAGGCTCAGGTCCAGCCGGCACGTCAGTCAGGGGGCAAGCAGGGCCAGCCGGCCCAGAACCAGTCCGCCCAGAACCAGTCCGCCCAGAACCAGCCCAGCCAGAACCAGCCTATTCAGAACCAGCCCGCCACGCAGAACGGTGGCCAGGGCAAGGCGCAGAAACGCGTCGAAGAGGCGGCATCGCAGCAGCCGGTGCAGGCATCCGCGCCGAAGCCATCGACCCAGCGTCGCGACGTGACCACCGCGGACGAAGTCAAGGGCCAGAGCGACGAGCATGCCGTGACCGCCGCAGCCGTGGCGGCAGTCTCCGCAGCCGCCGCAGAGCCGCAGGCACAGGACGCGCTGCAGGCCGCGGCCGCCCAAGGCGAGACCGGCCAGGACCCGGCGGCCGACAGCAACGCCGCGGATGCCGGCCAGGAAGGCGGCGCCCGCCGTCGCCGCGGGCGTCGTGGCGGCCGTCGCCGCCGTCGTGGAGGCGCCGACAATGCAGCGGAGAACGGTGACGGCAACGAGACCGGCCTGGATGCGCTGGACCTCGGCACGGACGATGCCGCGGACGGCGAGCAGGACGGCGATACCGACGCGGCGCAGCCCATGGCCGCATCGGCGGCCAGCGTGACGGCAGCCGATCGCCCGCAGCATCAGCCCGAGTTCGAATTCGACGACCTGCCCTCGCCCACACGTGCAGCGGCAGCGCCTGCGAAGTCCGAGCCCCCGGCACCCGCTGCCGGTCAAGAAGCCCGCACCGGCCGTGCGGATCGCGCCGCCATCGCCGCGGACGCCACGGCCACCGCCGGCACGGTGCAGGCAGAGAGCGTCGCCGCCGACAGCAGCGCGCCGCAGGCCGAACCTGCTGCGGCCGACGTGTCGAAGGTCGCGTGCGTGGCCGATGCACCGGCCGAGCGCGCACCGGAGTCCGCCGAACAGGCGGCGCCGGAGCGTCCCGCGGCACCGTCGCGCCCGGCGTCGAGCTTCGAACCCCGGCCGATGGCCATCCCTACCCTGTCGCCGATCGCAGCAGCGGTGGCGGCGGAAGTCGCCCATGCCGCCAGCGTGCGCGCCGCGATGTCGTCCCTGCCTGTCGGCAGGCCGCCGGCGGCACCTGCCGTCGAGCCGAAGGTGCCCGCCGTCGACGAAGCCGCCGCGGCTGTGTCGGACGCTTCGGTAGAGCAGGCCGCACCGACGACCGCCTCGTTGTTCGCCGCGGAAGAGCCTGCCACCGCGCAGGACGCCTCGTCCGACGATCGACCCGGCAGCACTGCCGCGATCCAGGCCGAGTTGTCGATCGCCGCCGCGGCCCTCGCTGCGGACAGCGACGATGCGACCCTGCCGGTCCAGGCCGACGAGGAGGATGCGGACGGAGACGCCGCGGTTGCCCATGACGGGACGGTCGCCGTGGATGCCGCCGCATCCGCTGCGGCCGAGGTGCCCGCTCCCTCTGCACCGGCACACGACGACACCGGCACGCGCCCCACGGATGTGGTTTCCGCGCCGCAATACGGCATCGGCCTGCAGTCCTTCGAAGGCCCGCCGGATGCCGAACCGCCGAGCGCACAGGACGACACCCCGCGCAGCTGACGTCCAGCCATCGGCGGTCGGGCTGCGCGCGACGCGACGCAGCCACACGCACACGCCCCGGTCTTCCGGGGCGTGTGCGTTTCTGCGGCGACACGACAGGTCCGGGTCAACCCGAAAGGACAGTCCGGCGGGTCGGGAGCCGTCGACGCGGAGGACCGCAGGGCCGGCGTGTTCCGCCGCGTGGCGCCGCGCGTCACACCGCCTGCGCGGGGTCGGACAGGCCGTAGCGGCTGCTCAGCCGCGCCAGCGACACCATGTCCTCGATCCCCAGCTTTTCGAACAGCCGCGCCTTGTGGGTGTTGACGGTTTTCGCACTTAGGCTCAGGCGTTTGGCGATCTCTTCCTGACGATAGCCCTGCACCAGCAGCATCGCCACCTCCAGTTCGCGCGGGGACAGGGCATCGAACGGCGTGCGCTGGCCATCGAGCGCACCCAGCGCGAGATGGCGCGCGATGTTGCCCGCCAGATAGCGCTTGCCGCGCGCGGCGTCGCGGATCGCGTTCAGCAGCTCCGACGCTTCGCCGCCCTTGCCGACATAGCCGGAGGCGCCCGCATCGAGCACGCGCTTGGGCATCGGGCCGTCTTCCAGCACCGAGACCACCACCACCCGGCAGCCGTAATCGCCCTTGGTGATGCGCTCGGTCACCTCCAGCCCGCTGATGCCGGGCAGGTGCAGATCGCACAGCACGACATCGGGCCGCAGCTTGCGGATCGCCTGCAGCGCGCGCTCGCCGTCGTCCGCCTCGCCGACCACCTCGATGTCGGTCTCGGCCGACAGCATCATGCGCATGCCGGTACGCACCAGCACGTGGTCGTCCAGCAGAAATACCCGGATCGTCATCCCTGTCCCCTTCCCTGTGTGTGGCCCGTTGCGGATGCGCACAGACTAGAAGCAGGGCCGGCCACGCGACAAGCGGGATCACCCGCATCGGCGTGTAGGGGAATCCCTACCCCTTCTGCCCCGTGGCCCCGCCCGGAGCCGTCACTCGAAGCTGCCGACCGTGTCGTAGGCCAGATTGTCGAAGCGCGTGTATTCGCCGAAGAATTTCAGCTTGAACGAGCCGGTCGGGCCGGAGCGCTGCTTGCCGATGATGATCTCGGCCAGGCCCTTGTCCGGGCTGGCTTCCTTGTTGTAGTACTCGTCGCGGTAGATGAACACGATCATGTCCGCGTCCTGCTCGATGGCGCCCGACTCGCGCAGGTCGGCCATGACCGGGCGCTTGTCGGTGCGGGTTTCCAGCGAGCGGTTGAGCTGCGAGAGCGCGATCACCGGCACGCTCAGCTCCTTGGCGAGGGCCTTGAGCGAGCGCGAGATCTCGGAGATTTCCGTCGCGCGGTTCTCGTTGTTGCCCGGCACCTGCATCAGCTGCAGGTAGTCGATCACGATCAGGCCCAGCCCGCCATGCTCGCGTTTGAGCCGGCGCGCCTTCGCGCGCAGGCCCTCGGGCGAGAGCGCCGGCGTGTCGTCGATGAAGATCTTCGCTTCCTTCAGCAGACGGATGGCGCTGCTGACGCGGCTCCAGTCCTCGTCCTCCAGCTGGCCGGTACGCAGGCGGGTGGCGTTGACCCGTCCATTGGAGGAAATCAGGCGCAGCGCCAACTGCGCGGCGGACATTTCCATGGAGAACACCGCGACCGGCTTCTTGGTGCTGATCGCCGCATGCTCGGCCATGTTGAGCGCGAAGGTGGTCTTGCCCATCGCTGGGCGTGCGGCCAGCACCACGAGATCCGTCGGCTGCAGGCCCGCGGTCATCTCGTCGAACTCGGTATAGCCCGTGGGCAGACCGGTGACGCCGCCGCCGTTCTGGTAGCGCGTCTGCAGGACGTCGAAGGCCTCGGCCATGGCCTTGTTGATCGCGGTGAAGTCGGTGCGACCCTGCGAGCGGGCTTCGGAGATCGCGAACACCTCCTTCTCGGCCTTGGCCAGGATCTCGTCGCTGTCGCGGCCGTCGGGCTGGAACCCGTCGTTGACAATGGTGGTGCCGGCCTCGATCAACTGGCGCAGGATCGCCTTGTCGCGCACGATCTCGGCATACGCGGCGATGTTGGCGGCCGAGGGCGTGGTGCTGGCCAGCTCCACCAGATACGCACCGCCGGCCACCATTTCCGACAGCCCCTGCGACTCGAACCATTCGCCCAGGGTCACCGCATCGTACGGCCGGCTGCGTTCGGCCAGTTCGCGGATGGCGCGGTAGATCAGTTGATGGTCGCGCCGGTAGAAATCGTGCTCGTTGAGGCGGTCGGCGACGCGATCGAAGGCATCGGGGGCAAGCATCAGGCCGCCCAGCACCGCCTGCTCGGCCTCGATGCTCTGCGGCGGGACGCGCAGCTGGTCGATCCGGCTGTCGCGTGAGTCGTGGCGGCGTTCGCCGAATGCGTTGGAGCGTGAGGCCATGGGGGACGCTTGCCTGGAAGTCGAACGCGGCCGCACAGGGTAGACCCTGCGGCTGTGGGTACGCGATGCAACAAGCTGTGGATAAGTCGACCGCGCGTCAGCGGGAAGACGGAGACGGAGACGGAGACGAAGGTATAGCGGCCGGCGGTCTCAGACCCTGCGACGCCGGGCACCTGCTTCGATCGCCGCACGGCCGGTGATGCGCCGCGGTCGGCGGCATGGCGGGCGGCGTGGGCCGGCACCTTCGCACCGCCGAAACGACGACGGGCGCCCGAAGGCGCCCGTCGCGTGGGAACCGGGCGGCGCGCTTACGCGGCTTCCGGCTCCACGATCACCTTCACCGTCGCCTCGACTTCCGGCATCAGGTGGATGACGACGTCGTACTCGCCGATGTGGCGCAGCGGGCCTTCGCCCAGCACCACTTCCGACTTGTTGACCTTGTGGCCGGCGGCGGTCAGCGCGTCGGCGATGTCGCGCGGGCCGACCGAACCGTAGAGCTTGCCTTCGGTCGAGGCATTGGCGGCGATGGTGACCGAGGCGCCTTCCAGCGCGTTGCGGCGCTCTTCGGCGGTGTCGGCCTGGGCCTTCGCCTTCGCCTCGTACTCGGCGCGCTTGGCTTCGAAGGTGGCGACGTTGGCGGCGGTGGCCGGCACGGCCTTGCCCTGCGGGACGAGGAAGTTGCGGCCGTAACCGGGCTTGACCTTGACCTTGTCGCCGAGGTTGCCGAGGTTCACGACCTTCTGCAGAAGAATGAGTTCCATGATGGCTCCGTATTCGTTAGCGGACGCACGCGGATGTGCGCCCGCAACTGGTGGCTGTCCGAATGGACGGTGGAGTGTCTGTCGTTCCGGGCGAGACGCGGGACGTGCTTGCCGCTCAGGGCGAACAGCAGGTCCCCCACTGCGCTCGGGATGACGATCGGACGCCGTGCGTCCGATGTCGGATCAGACGTTGCTGCTTCAGACGTTGTGGTTGTCCGTGTACGGGATCAGGGCCAGGAACCGCGCGCGCTTGACGGCGGTGGCCAGCTGACGCTGGTAGCGGGACTTGGTGCCGGTGATGCGGCTCGGTACGATCTTGCCGTTCTCGGTGAGGTTCTGGCGCAGGGTGTTGAGATCCTTGTAATCGATCTCCTTCACGCCCTCGGCCGTGAACTTGCAGAACTTGCGGCGACGAAAGAACTTGGACATGGGTGCGCTCCTCAGGCTTCGGCTTCGGCGGATTCGTCGGAATCGGCGACGGTCTCGGTCTCACCGCCCTCGTTGTCGTCGTCGCGACGGCGACGCTCGGGCTTCTCGGCCTTGTCCTTGTCGTCCTTGTTCTTCATGATCATCGACTGCTCGGTCTCCGGGCCGTCCATCTTGATGACCAGGTGACGCAGCACGGCGTCGTTGAAGCGGAAGGTGTCGACCAGCTCGTCGAGCGTGGCCTGGCCGACTTCGATGTTCATCAGCACGTAGTGGGCCTTGACCAGGTTCTGGATCGGGTAGGCCAGCTGACGACGGCCCCAGTCTTCGAGGCGGTGGATGGTGCCTTCGGCGCCTTCGATGAGCGACTTGTAGCGCTCGATCATGGCGGGCACCTGTTCGCTCTGGTCCGGATGGACCAGGAACACGACTTCGTAATGACGCATGGTGGTTTCCTTGTGGATATCGGCGGCGGGATTGCCTGCCGAAAGCCCCCGGACGCCGGCTTGGTGCGCGCGGCAAAGGTGGGGCAAGGTCCCGGGCGGGCACTGCGGGCCGTCGGGAGCCGCCTAGTATGACAAGTCGATGGGGCTGGACGCAAATCCGGTGGCCTGCCCGGCCGGACGGCGGCCGATCCCATCCGGCGGGCCGGCGCGGCCGGCGCCGCTGCGGACTGTCGTCGAGCGCCGCGATGCGGGATAGTCGCGGCCTGTCCCGCCATCGCATCCGACACCATGCCGCAGCCGCTGTCGCGTACGCCTTCGACCCATCCGCTCCCGCCCCGCCGGCAGTCCGCAGCCCGGGGCCTCCCGCACTCATTCGCTCCGCCGTGCGCGACGCCTTCCGCGACGCCCTCCGCGCCGCATGCCGATCGCGTATGCCGTGCGATGGCCCGCGGCGTGCTGGCGCTCGGCCTGTCGCTGTGGCTGTCGCTGCCGGTCATCGCCCAAACCCCGGGCACGGTCTCCCCCATGTCTGCGCCAGGGACTGCCGCCCTGCCCGCCGGTCTGGCCGATCTCGATGCCTACATCGAAGGCGTGCGCGAGACCTTCCAGGTGCCGGGCATCGCGGTCGCCATCGTCAAGGACGGCGAGGTGGTGCTGGCCCGCGGCTGGGGCGTGCGCGCGCTGGGCGATGGCGCCGATGCCGGCCCGGTCGAGGCGACCACTCCGTTCGCCATCGCCTCCAACACCAAGGCCATGACCGCCACGTTGCTGAACCAACTGGCCGACGAGGGCAGGCTCTCGCTGGACGACCGGGTGATCGACCACCTGCCCTGGTTCCGCATGGCCGACCCGGCGATCACCGCGGAGATGCGCATCCGCGACCTGCTGGCGCACCGCAGCGGCCTGAGCCTGGGCGCCGGCGACCTGCTGTTCTGGCCCACCACCGACCTGGATGTGCGCGAGGTGGTGCGCCGGCTGCGCCACGTGCCGATCAAGGGCGGGTTCCGCGACCGTTACGCCTACGACAACATCCTGTTCGCGGTGGCGCAGCTGGTGATCGAGGAGGTCGACGGCCGGCCCTTCGCCGAGTCGCTGCAGTCGCGCATCTTCGACCCGCTGGGCATGACCGGGGCGCGCTACAACCACGAACACCTGCGCCCGCGCGACCGTGCCGCGACCGGCTACGCACTGGCCGACGGCCGCGAGCTGCAGCCGGCGCCGCCGCTGACCTGGCACAACGCCGCCGGTGCGGGCGGTGTCTACGCCAGCGCGCTGGACATGGCGCTCTGGATGCGCGCACTGCTGGCCGGCGGTGCCTATCGCGCGGCGGACGGCAGCGACGCACGACTGCTGCAGGAGAAGACCCTGCACGCGATGTGGCAGCCGATCATTCCGATTCCCGTGCGCCCGGCCCCGGTACCGGAACTCGAGGCCGCGGTGCCGAACTTCCAGGGCTACGGTCAGGGCTGGAGCCTGTCGGACTACCGCGGAGAGAAACTCGTCTGGCACACCGGCGGCTGGCCCGGCATGGTCTCGCGCCTGACCCTGGCGCCCAAGCGCGGGCTGGGCGTGGTGGTGCTCACCAATGCCGAACTCGGCGGTGCCTTCCAGGCGGTGACGATGCGCGTGCTCGATGCCTACCTCGACGCACCGCAGACCGACTGGACCGCCGCCTACGCCGCGGCGCTCGCCAAAAGCCGCGCCGGCGCCGACGACAGCTGGGCGAAGCACGTCGCCGCGCGCGCCAAGGGCACGCGCCCCGCGCGCCCGTTGCAGGCCTATGCCGGCACCTGGCGCGACCCGTGGTACGGCGATGTACGTCTGTCGCTGGAGAAGGGCCGGCTGCGCATGCAGTTCGCGCACACGCCCTCGCTCGCCGGCACGCTGGAGCACTGGCAGCACGAGAGCTTCATCGTGCGCTGGGACGAGCGCTGGCTGAACGCCGATGCCTTCGTCACCTTCCGCCTCGACGAGGACGGCACCCCGCGCGAAGCGCGGATGAAGGCGGTCTCGCCGACCACCGATTTCAGCTTCGATTTCCAGGACCTGATGCTGACGCCCGTGCCCGCCAAGACCCCGTAGAGCGGAGCACAGCTCCGCTGTAGCGACTCAAGGCAACGCGGCGACCGCGGCCTGCAGCGCTTCCAGCTCCTCGTCGCTGAACCCGGCGGCGCTGCGTGCGTCCAGATTGAAGGGGCCGTACAGCACGCCGCGGCCGTATTCGGCCAGCAGCCGGCGGAATTCAGGCTCGGGCGCGATGCCTTCACGCGCGCAAAGCCAGCGGAACCAGCGCGAACCGGCGGCGACATGCGCCACTTCCTCGCGCAGGATGACCTCAAGAATGTCGGCGGTGGCATCGTCGCGCAGCTGACGCAGTTTCACGATCATGCCGGGCGTGACATCCAGCCCGCGCGCCTCCAGCACGCGCGGCACCAGCGCCATGCGTTCGCGGGCGGAGTGCGCGGTCTTCTCGGTCATTTCCCACAGGCCGTTGTGCGCGTCGAAATCGCCGTAGTCGTGCCCGAAGTCCTGCAGACGCGCGCGCAGCATCGCGAAATGCCGTGCCTCGTCCTGCGCCACCTGCACCCAGTCGGCGTAATACTCCGCCGGCATGCCGCGAAAGCGGTAGACCGCATCCCAGGCCAGGTCGATGGCGTTGAATTCGATGTGCGCGATGGAATGGATGAACGCGGCGCGACCCTCGTCGCTGCCGAACCCGCGCCTCGGCAGCTCGCGCGGATGCACCAATCGCGGGCGCTCGGGGCGCCCGGGCATGCGGATAGGCTCGGGCGGCGGCGCATCGGCATCGATGGCGAGTTCGCCACGAGCGAAAGCCTCGGCGGCAGCGAAGGTGTACGCGAGCTTGTCTTCGGGCGAAGCGGCACGCAGGCAGCCGAAGGCCGCGTCAAAGACGTTCATGGATGACGCAAGCGCGACAGGCAGAGACCCGCGCATGATCACCCCGCCAACAGAATATCGCGCGCTGCCTCGTATTCACGCAGGCGCACGAAGTCGCGCTCGGTTGGATCCGGAATGCGCGACAGGTCCATGTTGTCGGCGATATCGGCCAGCTTGACCGCGCGGGCCACCGGATTGCGCACGATCCGTCGCGCCGCTTCCACCCGGGTTTCGCCCGTGTGCTTGGTCAGCGCACGCACCGCATCGACCACCTCGTCGGAAAAACCCTCGGCGAGGAGGTCTTCGAAAGTGACCGGCGTGTCTTCCACGATGTCGTGCAGGACGGCCGCCATGCGCTCCGCGTCCGTGCGCATCGCCATCATCACGCGCAGGGGGTGCAGGATGTACGGATGCCCTCCCTTGTCGGTCTGCCCGGCGTGGGCACCGGCGGCCAGTTCGATCGCGCGTTCGAGGGTCGCCATCCGCCCGTTATCCCGCCAGCCGCCGCTTCTTCTTCGCCTCGTCCGAACGCAGCTGTTTGATGCGCTCGAAATAGCCCGGTTCGATGCCGGTCACGTATTCGCCGTCGAAGCACGAGCTGTCGAATTTGCGTCCCGGGAATTTGGGCCCGGCGACGGCGGCTTCGAGATCGGCCAGGTCCTGGTAGATCAGCCAGTCGCAGCCGAGGAAGTCGCGGATCTCGTCCTGCGTGCGGCCGTGGGCCACGAGTTCCTCGGCCGAGGGCATGTCGATGCCGTAGACGTTGGGGTGGCGCACCGGCGGCGCGGCGGAGGCCAGATACACCTTGCGCGCGCCGGCCTCGCGGGCCATCTGCACGATCTGCTGCGAGGTGGTGCCGCGGACGATGGAATCGTCCACCAGCAGCACCGCGCGGTTGCGGAACTCCAGCGGAATCGGGTTGAGCTTGCGGCGCACCGATTTCGCGCGCTCGCCCTGCCCCGGCATGATGAAGGTGCGGCCGACGTAGCGGTTCTTCACGAAGCCTTCGCGGTATTTCACGCCGATGGTGCTGGCGATCTCGAGCGCCGCGTCGCGCGAGGAATCCGGGATGGGAATGACCACATCGATGTCGTGGTCCGGGCGCTCGCGCAGGATCTTCTCGCCCAGGGTCACACCCATGCGCATGCGCGCCTTGTGCACGGAGATGTCGTCCATCATCGAGTCCGGACGCGCGAAGTACACGAACTCGAAGATGCATGGCCGCAGCTGCGGGTCGGCCGCGCAGATGCGCGTGTGCAGCTCGCCGCGCGGGGTGATCACCACGCCCTCGCCCGGCGCGATGTCGCGCACGCGGGTGAAGCCGAGCAGGTCCAGCGCCACCGATTCGGAGGAAATCGCGAACTCGCTGCCGTGCTCGCCGTCGCGGCGGCCCAGCACCAGCGGGCGGATGCCGTGCGGGTCGCGGAAGGCCACCAGGCCCAGGCCCAGCACCACGGCGACCACCGCATAGCCGCCCTTCGCACGCCGGTTCACGCCCTCGATCGCGCGGAACGCGGACTCCGGGGTGAGCGCGCGCTGGGTGTCCAGTTCGTGCGCGAACACGTTGAGCAGCACTTCCGAATCGGATTCGGTGTTGACGTTGCGCCGGTCCTGTTCGAACACCTCGCGGCGCAGGGTGTCGGTATTGATCAGATTGCCGTTGTGCGCCAGCGCGATGCCATAGGGCGAATTGACGTAGAACGGCTGCGCCTCGTCGTTGCCTTCGCTGCCCGCGGTGGGGTAGCGGCAGTGGCCGATGCCCACGCGGCCGTGCAGCAGGGCCATCTCGCTGGGCTTGAAGGCGTCGCGCACCAACCCGTTGCCCTTGACCACACGCAGACTGGTGCCCTGCGCGGTGGCGATGCCGGCGGCGTCCTGTCCGCGGTGCTGGAGCACGGTGAGGCCGTCGTAGAGCTGGGCCGCGACGTCGGAGGTGCCGACGATGCCGAGAATGCCGCACATGGAATGGACTCCGGTGGAACTGCAGGCGGTGGATGCGAGCAATGGACGATGTGCGGCGGGTCCTTCCGCCGGGTGTCGGATGCGGAGGCGGGCCGCCGCGCCGACAGGAAACGCATGCCTGGGATCAGGCTTGGATCAGGCTTGGATCAGGCTTGAATTAGGCTTGAATCATGCTGGGATCAGGCCGGAACCGGACCGAGGCCTGATTTGGATCACGGATGCGAGCGGACGAAACCGTCCAGACCGGTCTTCGTCTGGACCTGCGCCTTCAGCCGGTCGGCCTCGGCACGGTCCAGCGCGGGGCCGACGCTGACCCGGGTCAAACGCCCCCTGTCGGTCTCGACCTGCTCGGTGAAGGCGGAGAACCCGGCGCCGCGCAGGCGCTGGCGCAGGGCCTCGGCTTCGGCGGCGTCGCTGAAGGCGCCGATCTGAACGGCGAAGCCGACCTTCGCGGTCGAGGACGGCGCAGGCCTGGCGGCAGGCTTGGGTGCCGGCGGCTCCGGCTTCGCGGCGGCCGGCCTGGCGGGCTCCACCGACTTGGGCTGCGGCTTGGGTTCGGGCTTCGGTTCGGCCTTCGGCGCGTCCGGCCGGGTCTCGGCGGGCGGGTCGACCACGGGCGGCGCCGGGCTTGCGGCGGCCGGCACGGCGGCATCCAGCGCGACCACGCGCACCGGAACATCGCTGCGCACTTCCAGTGCCTTCACCCGGACGATCTCGGCTTCGGCGCGGGTGACATACGGGCCGATCCGCACGCGCCAGGCCTGGCGCGTGCCGAGCTGGGTGGCCTCGGTGTAGGCGGGAAGGCCGGCATCGCGAGCCAGCGTGGCCACGGTTTCGGCGGCCTTGCTGCTGGCGTAGGCACCGAAGTGCACGGCATAGCCGCCGCCGGCAGTGGCGGGCGGAAGCGCGCCGGCCTCGCCGGCGGCCGCCGCAGGGTCGGGTGTCGCGGGCGACGCGGCGGCAGCGGTGTCAGCGGGCCCGGGAGCCGTGACGGCATCGACCGGGCGCGCCTCCATGCCCACGGCGCCGCCTGCCGGCACGTTGCCGGGCTGCACCAGCGGCAGTTCGCGGGTTTCCATCTCGCCCTCGGGCGCGGGCGGCATGTCGATGGACACGTCGGAGACGCCGCTGTCGGGCGCGGGGCCCTTCACCAGCATCGGCAGGAAGATGACCGCAAGCGCGACCAGCACCGCAGCGCCGACCAGGCGCTGCTTCAGGGCAGTGTCCATCGGGGTCCAATGGAAAGGGGAAAGTGAAGGCGCGCGAATTATACGCCGCGCGGCCGCCGGCGACGTGCGGGGCGTTCAGCCTTGCCCGAACGCCGCGAGCGCCGCCGCGGCGGTATGGAAGGAGCCGAAGACCAGCACCCGGTCGCCGGACTGCGCTGCCGTCAGCGCGGCCGCGAGCGCGGACGGGACATCGCGGTGGCGCTGCGCGCCTGCGGCGGCCGTCCCGGCAAGACGCGCCGCGAAGGCCTCGACATCCAGCCCGCGCGGCCCGTGCCCGGCGAGCCCGGCCAGATGCCAGACATCCACCCCATCCGCCAGGGCGGCCACGGTGGCCGCGACGTCCTTGTCGGCGAGTGCGGCATAGACCGCATGCACCCGGCCGCCCCCCGGCGACACCGCCAGCGCGGCGGCCAGAGCGCGTGCGGCCTGCGGGTTGTGGCCCACATCGACCAGCACCTCGACGCCATCGCGCACGAAACGCTGCAGCCGTCCCGCCAGCCGCGCGGACGCGATGCCGTCCGCGAAGGCCGCCTCGGGCAGCGCGTCCGGCAGCGCGCGCAGCGCGGCGATGGCCACCGCGGCGTTGCGCAGTTGCACCGGCGCGGCCAGCGCGGGCAACGGCAGGGCCAGGCTGCAGCCGATCTCGCGCCACTGCCAGTGCGGCGCCTGTGCCGGGTGCCCGGCTTCGGCATCGCTGTCGAAACCGGCCTCCGGCGGGTCAAAGAAGAAATCGCAGCCGATCCGCAGCGCCGAGGCGCCGATGGCGTAGGCGCGACCGAGCACGCTGGAGGGCGGGTCGTCGTCGCCGAGGACCAGCGGCTTCCATGCCCGCGCGATGCCGGCCTTTTCCGCACCGATCGCCTCGATGCTGTCGCCGAGCCAGTCCTGATGATCCAGATCCACCGTGGTGATCACCGCCACGTCGGGGTCGACGATGTTGACCGCGTCCAGGCGCCCACCCAGACCGACTTCCAGCACCGCCAGATCGAGTCCGTCCTGCCCGGCCCCACCCTCCCGGGCCGGGGCCTGCCCGACATGTTCGAACAGCCACAAGGCGGCCAGGGTGCCGAATTCGAAATAGGTGAGCGGCACCGGCGCGCCGGCGGCACCGCGCGCGGTCTCGACCTCGGCGAAGGCGGCGCAGAGTGCGGCATCCTCCACATCGGCACCGTCGATGCGCACGCGCTCGTTGTAGCGCAGCAGATGCGGCGAGGTGTAGGCGCCGACGCGCCAGCCGGCGGCGCGGGCGATGGCCTCGATGAAGGCGACGGTCGAGCCCTTGCCGTTGGTGCCGCCGACCACGATCACGCGCTTGGCCGGACGGCCGAGGCCCATGCGCGCGGCCACCTCGCGCACGCGGTCGAGGCTCATGTCGATGCTCTTGGTGTGCTGGCGCTCGATGTACGCCAGCCAGTCGGCGAGGGAGGAATGCGCGGCAGGCGCGGAAGCAGGTGCGGTCATGGCAGCATTATCGCCTCCGGCGCCCCCGCGCCTCCACCACGAGGCCCATATGACCCCGCCCATTCTCGGCTCCATGCGCTTCGGCGAATGGGGCGCGCGGCTCTCGCCGCAGGCCGTGGCCGATCTGCTCGACGCCGCGCTCGACCTCGGCATCGACACCCTCGATCTGGCCGACATCTACGGCGGCCACAGCACCAACGCGCTGGTCGGCGCCGCCTTCGCCCTGCGTCCCGGGCTGCGCCGGCGGCTGCGGCTGATCGCGAAGATCGGCATCCGCCTGCCCGGCAGCCCGGGCAATCCGCGTGGCGTGCAGCACTACGACCTGTCGCCGGAGCATCTGGACGTGGCATTCGACGAAACCCTGCGCGCGCTGGGCGTGGAGTCGGTCGAGACCCTGATGCTGCACCGCCCCGACCCGCTGCTGGAGCCGCACGCCATCGCGGGCTGGCTGCAGCGGCAGATCGACGCGGGCCGGGTCGGCGCCTTCGGCGTATCCAACTTCGATGCGCAGCAGATCGCGCGGTTCGACGGCCTGCTGCAGGTGCAGGCGAACCAGGTCGAACTGTCGCTCGCGCACAGCGCTGCGCTGGAGGACGGCACCGTGGCCGCCACGCATGCGCGCCGTGGCGAGGTGCAGGCGTGGTCGCCGCTGGGCGGCGGCGGCCTGCTCGACGCGCACGCGCCCGCCGGTGGCCGCCTGCACGGACCGCTGCAGGCGATGTCGGCGGAGTTGGGCCTGGACCCGGCCTCACTGCTCCTGCGCTGGGTGGCCAGCATTCCCTCCACCCGCGTGGTGCTGGGTACGGCACGCCGCGAACGCTTGGGCGATGCCGTGCGCGCCTGCGCAGAACCTCTGCCGCGCGACGCCTGGTACGCGCTCTGGGAAGCCGCGCGCGGGCACCCGGTGCCGTAGGAAGGGCCTTGGCCCGCCGACATCCGGCGGACAGATCTGTCCGCCGCCGCTACTGGCCTCCGGCCTCCAACGCCTCCCAGCGCGCGTAGGCGGCTTCCAGTTCGGCCTGTACCTGGGAGAGCGCGGCGGTGTGCGCGTCCACGGCGTCGCGGGTCTGCGCGAAAAACGCGGGCTCGGCCATCGCGGCGGTGAGTTCAGCCACGCGGGTTTCCAGGGTTTCGATGCGCTGCGGCAGTTGCTCCAGCTCGCGCGCGTCCTTGTAGCTGAGCTTGCGTTTCGCGGGCGCAGAGGCGCCTGCCGCTGAAGGCCCACTCGCCGTCGACGCAGATCCACTCTGCGACCCACCCGGAGCTGCGACGCTCTGCGCGCTCTGCGACGCAGGCGCATCGCCGCGCACCGCCTGCTTCGCGCCGCGCGCATCGCTCGCAGGCGCCGGCCGCTGGCGCAGCCAGTCGCTGTAGCCGCCGACGTATTCGCCGATGTGGCCGTCGTCTTCCATCACCAGTGTCGAAGTCACCACGTTGTCGAGGAAGTCGCGGTCGTGGCTGACCAGCAGCAGGGTGCCGGTGTACTCGCCCAGCAGTTCCTCCAGCAGCTCCAGCGTCTCCACGTCGAGGTCGTTGGTGGGTTCGTCCATCACCAGCAGGTTGGACGGGCGCGCGAACAGCTTGGCCAGCAGCAGGCGGTTGCGCTCGCCGCCGGACAGGCGCGAGATCGGCGCGCGCGCGCGCTCGGGCGTGAACAGGAAGTCCTGCAGATAACCGATGGCGTGCTTCTGGCGGCCGTTGATCTCCACCGTCTCGCGACCCTCGGCCACGTTCTCCAGCGCGTTCCAGTCCTCGCGCAGCGTGGCGCGGTACTGGTCGAAATACGCCACTTCCAGCCCGGTGCCGATGCGGATCTCGCCGGCCTGCGGTTTCAACTCGCCCAGCAGCAGCCTGATCAGCGTGCTCTTGCCGCTGCCGTTGGCGCCGATCAGGCCGATGCGGTCGCCGCGGAAGATCGTGGTGGAGAAATCGCGCATCAGGATGCGGCCGCCGTAGCCGAACCGCACGTCGCGCGCCTCCAGCACCTTGCGCCCGGACTGGTTGGCCTGCGCGGCCTCCATGCGCACGTTGCCGGTGAGGTCGCGGCGTTCGGCGCGCTCCTCGCGCATCGCCTTGAGCCGGCGCACGCGGCCTTCGTCGCGGGTGCGGCGGGCCTTGATGCCCTGGCGGATCCACACTTCCTCCTGCGCCAGCAGCTTGTCGAAGCGCGCGTTCTCCTGCGCCTCGGCATGCAGGCGCTCCTCGCGCCGGCGCAGATAGTTGGCCCAGTCGCCCGGCCAACTGGTCACCTGGCCGCGGTCGATCTCGACGATGCGTGTCGCCAGCGCACGCAGGAAACGCCGGTCGTGGGTGACGAACACCACCGCGCCCGGCCAGCCCAGCAGGAACTGCTCCAGCCAGTCGATCGCCGCGATGTCCAGATGGTTGGTGGGCTCGTCCAGCAGCAGCAGATCCGGCGCGGACACCAGCGCACGCGCCAGCAGCACGCGGCGCTTCATGCCGCCCGAGAGCCCGGCGAAATCGATATCCCCATCGAGCTGCAGACGCTCCAGGGTTTCGACCACGCGCTGGTCCAGGGTCCAGGCGTCGGCGGCCTCGATCTTCGCCTGCACCGCCGCCAGCGCATCGGTGTCCAGCTCGCCGGCATGCACGATGTGGTGATATTCGGCCAGCAGCCCGCCCAGTTCGCCCAGGCCTTCGGCCACCACGTCGAACACGCTGCCGGCGGCACCGGCGGGCACTTCCTGCTCCAGCCGCGCCACGCGCACGCCGTCCTCGCGACGGATGTCGCCGTCGTCGGCGCGGATTTCGCCCGACAGCAGGCGCATCAGCGTCGACTTGCCGGCGCCGTTGCGGCCGATCAGCGCGATGCGCTCGCCGGGATCGATGGCCAGGTCGACATGGTCGAGCAGAAGCGGGCCGCCGACGCTGAAGTCGACGGCATTGAGGGTGATGAGCGGCATGCGGGTCTCGGCGGGAGAAGATGCGCACGGGATGCGGCGCGCCGTCCATGCGCATCGGTGATGCGAGCGGGTGTGCGGACGGCGCCCGCGGCGCGGCGGGCGCGCCAGTGTACCCGTCCGCGGACGGTGACGCTGCCTGCGCGGCGGTGGCGGCCCGATACGAAGGCGTCGGGCCGGGACCGGCTCAGGAGCTGCAGGACAGCATCGAACAGCCCACCCGTTCCCGTGCCCAGTCCGGGCGCAGCGCGGCGAAGCGCTCGCACCCGGGCTGCGCGGTGTACGGCTGTCGGAGCAGTTCCTGCAATGCGTGCAGTTCGGACAGGTCGCCCTGCCCGGCCAGGTCGATGGCCTGCTGCGCCAGATAATTGCGCAGCACGTACAGCGGGTTGGCGGCCGCCATGCGCGCGGCACGGGCCTCGGGCGGCAGCGCATCCTCGGCCAGGCGCATGGCGTAGCGCTGCAGCCACGCCTGCCAGCCCACCGCCTGCGCGTCGCGCCTGGCCGTGTCGTAGAACGCCGCACGCAGCGCGGGGCAGCGCGCGAAGGCATCGGACGACAGCTCCGCAGGCGGCCCGGCCTGCGCGGCCTGCGGCGTGACATCGGCTAGCGCGCGGAAGGTGAGCGTCATGTCGGCCTCGCTCGCGTGCATGAGTGCATGCAGGTCGCGGATCAGCGCGACATCGGCGTCGCGGCACTCGGCGAACCCCAGCTTGCGCGCGGTGATGTCGCGATCCGCCTCGGCATACACCACGCCGAACCGGTCGATGCCCGCCTGCAGCGGCGCCGCATCGCCGAACAGCGGCGACAACGCCTGCGCGAGACGCATCAGGTTCCAGCGCGCGACGGCAGGCTGCCAGCCGAAACGATAGCGCCGACCCTGCGCATCGGTGGTGTTCGGCGTCCAGTCGGGGTCGTAGTCGTCGACCCAGCCATACGGGCCGTAATCGATGGTCAACCCCAGGATCGACATGTTGTCGGTGTTCATCACGCCGTGCACGAAACCCACCCGCATCCACTCCGCAACCATCCGCGCGGTGCGCGTGCAGACTTCGGCGAACCAGTCGGCGTAACGGGTCTCGGCGTCCGGTGTGTGGGTGCCGGACGCCGCGTTGAATTCGGGGAAATCGCGCGCGATGGTGAAATCCACCAATTGCCGCAGCACCTCGGTCTCGCCGCGCACCGCCGGCAGTTCGAAATGGCCGAAACGCAGGAAGGAGGGCGCGATGCGGCAGACCACCGCGCCCGGTTCGGGCGCGGGGTGGCCGTCGTACATCACATCGCGCACCACCGCTTCGCCCGTACCGACCAGCGACAGCGCGCGCGTGGTGGGCACGCCGAGGTGGTGCATGGCCTCGCTGCACAGGAATTCGCGGATCGACGAGCGCAGCACCGCGCGGCCGTCGGCGAAACGCGCGTACGGGGTGGGCCCGGCCCCCTTGAGCTGCCATTCGCGGCGCTGGCCATCGGCGGTCAGCTGCTCGCCCAGCGAGATCGCGCGGCCATCGCCGAGCTGCCCGGCCCAGTGTCCGAACTGGTGCCCGCCGTAGTTGCTGGCGAACGGGTCCATGCCCGGCAGCAGCGCATTGCCGGCGAGGACCTCGCACAGTGCATCGGACCGCATCGTGGCCTCGTCGAGGCCCAGCGTTTCGGCCACCTCGCGCGACCAGGCGAGCAGCCGCGGGGCAGGCACGGGTTCGGGTGCGACCCGCGACCACAGCGCAGCGCGCACCTCGCGACGACGCGGGCCGGTCTCGGCATCGCCGGGCAGTTCGGCCAGCAGGCGGTTGTCGAAGCGTGGCGCGGCGGCGCCCGGCAGTTGTACCGACGGCAACGCGTCCGCGGAAGATGCGTTCACAGGCCCAGCAGCATCGGCAGCTCGGGCAGGCCCAGATACGGCGCGAGGAACCAGTAGGCCGCCACCAGCGCGATCAGCCAGAACACCAGCTTGAGGACGAACTTGACCACCTTGATCGCGACCCAGGCGGCCAGGACGACGATCAGCAGGCTCAACCAACTCATGCGGCATTCTCCAGTGCGGACGGCATGTGCCCGGACGGCAGATGCTCGGGTGACACGTCTTGGCGCGGCATGCGCTCGGACAGCGGACGCATCGAGGGATCGAGCGCGATGCGTGCATCGAACACGAAGCAATCGCCCTGCCAGCCGTCGCCGCCGACCGCCTCGAAGTAACCGAGGATGCCGCCATCGAGCTGCAGCACCTCGCCATAGCCCGCCTCGCGCATCCACAGTGCGGCCTTTTCGCAGCGGATGCCGCCGGTGCAGAAACTCACCACCGTCGCACCCTCCAGCGCGTCCCGTTCTGCTTCGAGCGCGGCGGGCAGGTCGACGAAGTTGTCGATGGGCAGGGTCAGCGCACCGGCGAAGGTGCCGTAGGCGGTTTCCTCGCGGTTGCGGGTGTCGAGCAGCGCGAGCGGGCGGCCGGCATCGTCATGCCCCTGTGCCAGCCAGCGCTGCAGGTCGCGCGGCGACACCACAGGCGCACGGCCGACCAGCGGAGAGGCGCGATCCTGGCGGAAGCTGATGATCTCCGGCTTCACCTTGACCTTCAGCCGCGCGAAGGGCGGCCAGGCGCAGACGCTGCGCTTCACCGACAGCCCGTCGAACCGTGAATCCCCGCGCAGCGTGTCCACGAATGCGTCGATGGCAGCCGCGGTCCCCGCCAGGAAGAGGTTCACGCCCTCCCCGGCCACCAGCACCGTACCAAGCAATTCCAGCGCCTCGGCGCGCGCGCGGAGCGCGTCGGCAAGCGCCTGCGGGGCATCGATGGGCGTGAAGGCGTAGGCGGCGAGATGCGAATACATCGCGGAATTGTAGAACAGCGGCACAAGGCACGCCCGCGACCGGCGATCACCCTGCACCGGCAGGGCCGGCGTGAAGCCCGAAACCGGCCATCGACCCTGATTGGCAAATGGCGAGGCGTGGGTGCGTGGGACCGAGCGATCTGCGGATCAGGGCCGTCTCGGTACCGTTGTTCATGCCGCGAGGCATCGGACCGCATCGCCTCGGGACTCAACCGCCCTGCAGTGCGGCCTGCAGATTGGCGCGCGCCCGGGCCTCGCGACGCGCGTGGAAGAACTCGCTCAGATAGATCCGTTCGCGCGCCAGCAGGCCGCGGAAGAAGGCCTTGCGCCCACGCCGATACAGGAAGCCCGGCACATGGCCGCGATATTCCTCCGCGATGGCACGGTCGTACCTGGCGAACACCGCAGGGTCGGCACCGAGGATCGCCATATCGACATCCAGCATGTGCAGGGTGTCGTCGAGGTCGGCAGGGTCGGCGATCGCGGCGCGCACGGCGGCACGATCGAGCGCGCCGTGGCGTGCGGTCAACACGATCAGCTCGGCGACGCGACGCGGCTCGAAGGGGGCAGAGCCCGCGCTCCCCGGCACGGACATCTCGGCAGATGCGGCCACCTGCGCGGGCCAACGCGCGAAATGCGCCAGCGCCAACTCCGCGGAGCGGCGTTCGTTGTCCTTGCGCCCGGCCACATACACCGCATCGTGGTACAGGAGCGCGGCCCAGACCTCCGCCGGCCGCCGCCACCCGGGCCCGTCGGCCACCTCGCGGAACCCGGTCAGGGTGTCGAAGACGTGCCCGATGTGGTGATAGGCCAGCGGCGGGTGCGCATAGGCCTCACACAGCGCACGCCACTGCTCCCCGGGAAGGAGCAGCGGCGCATCGTCTGGGTATTCGGGTGGGCTCTCGCCCGCCAAAGCGGACGCGTCAGAAGGCTCCACCATCACCGGCAGATGGCCGCCGATCAGCGGCCGACCACCGTCAGCGCCGGGGTGCTGCGACGGCCCGACTTCGGCTCGGGACTATCCGGTGCGTACACGCACACGCGGTTGCGGCCTTCGTGCTTGGCGCGGTAGAGCATCTGGTCGGCATGCGACATCAGGCGCGAGAGGTCATAGCCGGACTGGCCGGTGGACGTCACCCCGAAACTGCCGGTCACCACGAAGCTGTAGCCGGATTCCCGCGTGTCGATCTGCGCCAGCGTCGAGCGGCAATCCTCCGCGATGCGTGCGGCCTCGGCCAGGTCGACCCCGCGCAGCATGACCGCGAACTCCTCGCCACCGATGCGCCCCAGATAGTCGGTCTTGCGGCAATGTGTGCGGCAGATGCGTCCCACCTGCTTCAGCACCCAGTCGCCGGCGCCGTGGCCGTAGGTGTCGTTGATCGCCTTGAAGTGATCCAGGTCGAACATCACCAGCGCCGCCTGCTCGCCCTCGCGTGCGGCCTCGTGCAGCGCCTTCTCGGACTTCTGCGTGAAGTAGTGGCGATTGCCGACGCCGGTCAGCATGTCGGTCTGCGCCAGACGCTGCAGCTGACGCTGGTGACGCTTGATCTGCAGCATCCAGTAGATGACCGCGGCCAGCACCAGCATCAAAAACACCATCGCAAGCCGCGCCTTCAGCGCGCTCTGCTTGTCCAGCTCCTGTTCGAGCTGGAGCACCTCGTTCTGGCGCTCGAGCAGCTCGATCTGCTGGTTCTTCTGTTCGGTTTCCTGGCGGACGATCTCGTACGCCAACTCGCGCGCCTTCACGTCTCCGAGGTAGACCTTCTCGGCTGCCGCGTATTTCTTGAAATGATCCAGAGCCGACGCCGCATTCTGTCGCGCTTCGGAGAGCTGGTAGAGCGTGCGGTATGCATAGACCAGCGACTCGGACGAGCGCGTTTCGGCCACCACATCAACGGCCGCGAGCGCATTCGACTCGGCGCGCTCCATGTCGCCGGCCTTGAGCATGATGTCGGCGAGCACGGCCCGGACCTCGGCGATCAGCCTGGGGTACCCGGTCGCGAGCACCTCGGCCAGCGCCGGCTCCAGCAACTGGATCGCCGCCTTCGGGTCGCCGCTCTGGGATATTTTCTTGGCGAGCGTTGCGCGCAGGAAATTGGCGGGAATCGGCTCCCTGATCCGGGTGCACAGGTCGATGTAGGACCTGGCGTCGGACATCGAGGGCGCGTCGAGCTGCCCGAGGCGGTATTTCGCCTGGATCTGCACCAGTCCACCGGCGCATTTCGACCGATCCGAGGGCGCGTCGCCCAGCATGTCGTCCGCATGACGCAGCGCGATGGCGTACTGCCCGATCTCGTTGTAGAACATGGCCGCTGCACCGATGCCATCGTGCAGGACCGCCTTGTTTTCGACCTTGTCGCGGAGCTCGCTCGATTTGTCGAGATAGCGCAGACCGGTCTTGAAGTCGCGGGTGATGGCCGCGAGGTTGGCGACCAGACTGCCGGCCCTGTACTTCAGATCGGCATCCTTGGTGTTGTCGAAGATGTCGCGCGCCATGACGATGCCCTGGTCGACGCGATCTTCGTACACCGCCATTTCATAGGCCTGGAGGTACTTCAACCGCTGCTTCTGCAGTGCGGTCGTTTTCCCTTTGTAGGACTCCAGGTCGACGAGGAGGCGACGGAACTGCACGGAATCGGAACTCCGCAACCCGTCCGCCTGGGTCAATTTACCGTCGAATGTCGTCTCGGCGCGCGCGAAGGGCGCCGAAACGACAAGTCCCAGCATGATGAGTCCGACTTTCAGCTTCCATTGCAACATGATGTTCTGCCTCATTACAGAAAAAAGCGGCCCCACCTGGAACAACCCGACCATCCGTTCGAACAATCCATTTCGAATCCACTGCCCGGGTCAATCACTCGCATCCGCTGATCCTAGGCTTCCTCTTCCGCCGGAGATGCGGGTGCATCGTCTTCGCTCGGGATATCCGGGTTCTCCTTCTGATCCGGAGAGAACACCATGCACCACATCCGCGTCTTGATGCCCTGCAGGAACGCGAGTGTCTCGACATCCTTCGCCATCAGCGCGCTTCTGCTGGATTCCGGAAGGTCGACTTCCCCAACGACCTCTGCATACTCCATCGCGCTCATCCTGGCCATGCGGGCATCGCTGGCCAAGGACTCGAGAAAGCTCACTACACTCGTCATCGCATTCCCCTTATTGTCAATGCGTGTATCGGAACGGGCATCACCATGCGTCGGGAAACGCAATGGCGTTCAACTCCGGTTCAACGGAACAAGCAGCGATGAGGGGACAGCCCCTCTGCCATCGCTTGCATTCCCCGGCCCCGGTCCCGGCAGGCTATTCCAATTGTCAAGCCGAATCAATGACTTCGACGCCATCCTGGCGGTGCCGACCGCGAGCGGGCATACGCCGGGGCGGGACTGCCGGAACGGGCAGAAGCCGAGCGTACCGGAGATTGGGGGTTCAGGTTCATGGGAGCCCGAACCGGAGCCTGCACCCGGTGACGCAAGTGCCCCGCGCCAATGACCCGACTGCACGCCATGCCGGCCGGCGCCGGGCGAGTATCGACGCCTGGCATTCTTCAGCGCGGATGGATCGCAGCGCCCAACCACTGCCCCTGCGCGCTGCGGCCAAGATCAATCGAACACATTGAAAATTCGGCGATTTCCCGACGCTTTGATCGCCATCCGCGACGCCGCGCGACGAGGCGTGGCGTAACCGGGAACGATCGTCGCGAGACATCCGCCACATGCGCTACGGGCAGTCCTTAACACCACCAGGGCATACGCCAAGGCCGATCCCGCATCAGTCGATCGCGTCCTCGCCGGTGGCGCGCAGGCCAGCGTCGAGTTCAGCGAGCCTTACCAGCAGCCTTTCGTTTTTCCGCATCGGTACCACCGGCGGCACGACCAGCGTGCTCTGAAGCCTCAACTCCGCATCGATCAGCCCGGAAAGCGGAATCCGTTCCATCCGCGGAACGGTGATCGGGAGGGTCGCGGCTTCGTAGATCACGACGCCGTGGTCCGGGGGATAGCCTTCGTCTGCCAGCAGTTCCAGCAGCAGACGGCGATGGGCCGGCCCCGTCGAGAAGCGCGCCACGCTGCGGTCGCCGGCGACCCCGATCTGCCAGAGGACGAGGTAGGCGCTGGGATCCAGGCGACGCTCGTAGAACATCAACTGGCTGGCTTCGTAGTGCTGGCAACCGAAGGTGCCGGGATCGATGCCCAGATCGGCGTAGAGGCAGTCCTCGGCGGAAATGCCGGGCTGCATTTCGGCTTCGAAGCCTTCGTCGCGGGCCTGGGCGATGGTGTGATGCGGCACCTGCGCGAAGACGCCGGGATGACCGTAGAAGACGCCGCAGACACGCTTGCCGGCGCGGACCTCGGTCAGCATGGCTTCGATCATCTCGCGATAGCTGTCGGTGCGGCGCTTGCCCTCGGCGTAATACGGCTGGAGGCTGCGCATGTCGGGTCGCATGTCCTGCAGCCAGAGCTCGACCATGCCGTCCGACACCAGGCCGAACACCACGTCGGCATGCGCGATTTCGCTGCGGGAGCGCGGGCTCAGGTGTGCGCCGAGCATCATGCCGAGGCCGACGGCGACGTAACTGCCTTGGGATTCCATGGAAGGGACTGCTGTTGCGGAGGGAGTGGCGGGATTGTAGGAGCAACGTGCCTCGGGGCCGTCGCACCATCGGGATGTGATGCGGCAAGACCGGCCGCGCGCGGCGGTCCGGGCCCGCAGGCCGGCTCAGGCGGATGTCGATGCGTAGGCCCGCATCGAGCGCGGCCAGCGTTCGAGACACCCGGGCCATTCGGCGCGCTCGAGCCGCCAGACGCCCTGATCGCCCTCGTCGGGCATGCGCGCGAAACCCAGGCCCTCGGTGAGACGCCCGGAGTTGGGGTTCGACAGGGCGTGGTACCCGAGCAGCACATCGATGCCAAGCGGCCAGCGCGGCGAGAACACGCCGGCCACCACGCCGGCGAGGCCGGGCAGACCGACGCCGCGGTTCTGCCACTCGGGCAGCAGCATCACGCCGAGCATCCCGCAGCGGGCGTCGTCCGGCTTGCGCACCATCGACACGATGCCGGCGGACGCCCCGGTGGTGGTGCGCGCGATCAGCCAGTAACGCGCCAATGCGGTCGCCGGCGGGCGGGCGTTGTGTCCGCAGGCCCGCGCGAGGGTGGCATCGGCCTGGTCCACGCTCATCGCGGGGCCGATCTCGGCCATGACCTCGGGCGAGGTGTACAGGGCCCGGTAGAGCTCGCGATCGCGGGCGTCCACCAGCCGGCAGGCGACGCGCGGGCCGGCGAAGCTCCAGTCGATGCCGGCGTCGCCATCGGCCACCGGTGCCGGGGAAGAGGAATCGGCTGTCATGCAGGAGACCGCATCGCGACGGAGCACTGCTCGGACGACGCCTGCATCAGACGAAGCTCGCATAGGCGTCCAGCGGCAGCCGCTGGATGTCGGGCACCCGGCAGTCGGGAGCGGCATGGCCGACGACGAGCAGGAGGTAGGCCATTTCGTTCTTCGGCCGGCCGAGGATCTCGCCGAGGAAGCCCATCGGGCTGGGTGTGTGGGTGAGTGTGGCCAGGCCGGCGCGGTGCAGGGCCGCGATCAGCAGACCGGTGGCGAGGCCGACCGACTCGTGCGGGTAGTAGCGCTTGAGCTTGTTGCCTTCGGCATCGAATCCGAAGCGCTCGTAGAAGATCGCGATCAGCCATGGCGCGGTATCGAGGAAGGGCTTGTGCGCGTCGGTGCCGAGGGGCGCCAGCGCATCGAGCCATTCCTCGGGCGCGCGGCGCTCGTAGAACTCGCGCTCTTCGGCTTCGGCGGCCTCGCGGATGCGGCGCTTGGTGCCGGCATCCTGCACCGCCACGAAACGCCAGGGCTGCTGGTTGGCGCCGCTCGGGGCGGCACCGGCGGCGCGGAGGCATTCGGCGATGACCTCGCGCGGCACCGGTGTGGGCGCGTAGTCGCGCACGGTGCGGCGGCGCTTGAGCTCGTCGGCGAACGCGCGGGCGCGAGCCAGACGCTCTGCGTCGTCGAGCGGTGCCGGCGGCTGGTAGGACACGGTGGGGTGGTCGTGCACGGCGAAGGGTCGGAAGCCGGGACAGCCCCCACGATACCAGCCCTGCAGGGCCGGGAAGAACCTGCTGCGCAGGCCCTGGCCCGCAGCGGGCAATCCCGTGGCTGCCTGCAGCACATGGAAGGCGCCGTTACACTCCCCCGGGTCTTCGCCCGACTCACCGACTCCGCATGCACCCGCTGCTCCTGCTTTCCCTCCTGCTGCAGATCGGCTGCGCGGTCCACGTGCTGCGCACCGGACGACCGATGTACTGGCTGTTCCTTCTGCTCATCGGTTCCTATGTGGCCGTGGCCATCTACCTGCTCGCCGAGATCCTGCCCGAGCTGCGCCACAGCCGGGGCGCACGCCGGGTCCTGCGGGGCGCGCAGGAGCGGATCGACCCGGAGCGGCGCAAGCGCGAGGCGAGCCGCATGCTCGAAGTGGCCGATACGCTCGACAACCGCCTGCGTCTGGCCGAGGAAAGCCTGCACGCCGGCGACTTCCGGCAGGCCGTCGACCTGTACCGCTCGGGCCTGCGCGGGCAGTACGCCACCGACCCGCATCTGATGCTGGGCCTGGCGCGCGCGCAGTTCGCGCTTGGCGAACCGGCGGAGAGCCGCGGCACGCTGGAGGCGCTGATCGCGGCCAACCCCGACTTCCGTTCGGCCGACGGGCATCTGCTGTATGCACGTGCGCTGGAGGCGTGCGGCGAGGTCGGGATGGCGCTGGAGGAATATCAGGCGGTCACCCAGGGCTTTCCGGGCGAGGAAGCACGGGTGCGCTTCGGACTGCTGCTCAAGCGCAGCGGCCGCCACGCCGAGGCCGACGCCCTGTTCGCCGAGAGCCTGAAGCGTGCCGAGCTGTCGCCGAGGTATTACCGCCGCGACCAGCGCGAGTGGCTGGACATCGCGAAGCGCGAGATCTCGCCGGACGCGGTGCGCTGAAGGCGGGACGCCGAAGCGGGCCGCCGGGAGCTTCGGGCCGCGGCATCGGGCCACGGATCCTTCCACCTCACGCCTTTTCCACCTCACGCACCATCGCCCACAGCGCTCCCGACCGCACCCACCTTCTTCGCGCCACTTCAGCATGCCGCAGCGCTCTTCCCTGCCCGATGCCCTGCCCGACTGGCTGCCCGCACCAGCCGCGCATGCGGACGCGCCGGTGCTGGTGGGCTACAGCGGCGGCATGGATTCGCATGTACTGCTTCGCGCGCTGGTCGGGCGGCAGGGGCATGCCGGCGTGCGCGCGGTGCATGTCGATCACGGCCTGCATGCCGATTCCGCCGCGTGGGCACGGCACTGTGCGCAGGTGTGCGCGGCGCTCGGGGTCGCACTCGAGATCCGCCGGGTGCACGTGGACCGGGACGGCCCGCTCGGGCTGGAAGGCACGGCCCGCGCCGTGCGTCGCGCGGCCTTCGCCGACTGCCTGAGGCCGGGCGAAGTGCTGGCGCTGGCCCAGCACCGCGACGACCAGGCCGAGACCGTTCTGCTCCGCGCGCTGCGTGCGTCCGGCACCGACGGCCTTGCGGCCATGCGGCCCTGGCGCCGCTTCGCGACGGGCTGGATGTGGCGGCCACTGCTCGCCACGCCGCGCGATGCGCTGCGGGCCTTCGCCCGTGAGCAGACCCTGCACTGGGTGGACGACCCGTCCAATGCCGACACGGACCGCGACCGCAATTTCCTGCGCCATCGCGTGCTGCCGCTGCTGCGCGAGCGCTGGCCGCAGGCCGAGGCCGCCCTCGCCCGCGCGGCGGCGCTGTCCGCCGAGAGCGCGGACCTGCTGCAGGCGGACGACGCGGAGCTGCTGACGCGCGCGATGACCGCCGATGGCGAGGGCCTGTCGGTCGCCGCGCTGCGTGCGCTGCCTGCGGCGCGCCGGGCGCGGCTGCTGCGGCGCTGGGTGGCATCGAGCGGGCAGACATCGCCGGACGGCGATCCCCTGCCCTGCATTGGCGTGGAAGGCAGCGCGGACGCGGATCGCACCGGGCACGACTTGAGTGCGGCGCCTCCCCTGCCCGCGTCGGGGCTGGCGTGGGTGGAGTCGGCACTGCTCGGCGACGATCACGACACCCATGCGCGCTTCGCCTGGGCAGGCTGGCGCATCCGCCGCTGGCGCGAGGGCTTGTACCTGCTGCGCGACGGCGACGACGCGGACGGCCTTCCGGACCCGGGGAACGCGGACCATGCCGCCGCCGGGACCACCGACGCCCGGGGCACTCTGTTCTGGGACGGTGCCGCGCCGCTTGCGCTGCCGGGCGGCGGACGGCTGTATCTCGACGGCGCTCCATGCTTCGACCAGCCGCTGCAACTGCGGACGCGCCGCGGCGGCGAACGCATCCGCCTGCCGGGGCGGCCGCATCACCACCGGCTCAAACACGTGCTGCAGGCGCAGGCCATCCCGCCGTGGACGCGTGCACGGCTGCCCCTGTTGTTCGCCTCCGACGGCGAACTGTGGGCCGCCGGCGACCGGATTCTGGCGGACCGCCTGGTGACGTGGCTGGACGCCCGCGACGCCAGGCTGCGCTGGGTTCGGGACTGAGACCGCACACAGCGGCTCGGGCACATCAGCCGCACGCTCCAGGCGAAAGCCGCCCCATGACGCCTCGGTCGGAAAGCGGGTGTCTCCCGCTCGCCGCGGGGAAGCTTTACACTCCGCCGCATGGCCAAGAAGACACCCGCCGAAGCCTCTCCCGTCGCCGATTTCGAACAGTCGCTGGATGCGCTGGAGTCGCTGGTCGAGAAGATGGAACAGGGGCAGATGAGTCTGGAGGACTCGCTCGCCGCCTACGAGCGCGGCGTGGGCCTGTACCGGCACTGCCAGCAGGCACTCGAACAGGCCGAGCTGCGCGTGCGCCTGCTCACCGATGCCGCGCAGCCCGAACAGTCCACCGCGTTCGACGACGCCGCGGACGCGCCGTGACCACCGACGATGCCGCGCAGGCCGATGCGCGCCTGCGCCACTGGCGTGCGCGCGTGGATGTCCGCCTCGCCTCCATCCTCGCCGACCCACCTCCTGCTGCCGTGCCGGGCGATGAGGCCCTGACGCTCGATCACCCGCTCGCCGGCGACACCCGACTGCGCGCGGCGATGCGCCATGCGGTGCTGCTGGGCGGCAAGCGCATGCGGCCGCTGCTGGTCTACGCCACCGGCACTCTGCTGGGCGCCGAGGAGGACGCACTGGACGCCGCCGCGTGTGCGGTCGAACTCATCCATGCCTACTCGCTGGTGCACGACGACCTGCCGGCGATGGACGACGATGCGCTGCGTCGCGGTCAGCCCACGGTGCATGTCGCCTTCGACGAGGCCACCGCGGTGCTGGCCGGCGATGCGCTGCAGACCTTGGCGTTCCAGACGCTGGCGGCCGCTCCATTGCCTGCGGAGGCACGGGTGGCGATGGTGGCCGAGCTGGCACACGCGTCCGGCATCGCCGGCATGTGTGGCGGGCAGGCGCTGGACATCGCCGCCACCGGTCGCGGCGACGCGCTCGATGTGTCCGCGCTCGAGCGTCTGCACGCGCTGAAGACCGGCGCGCTGCTGCGCTGCGCGGTGCGCCTGGGCGCGACCGCCGCCGGAGCGGATGCCGACGCGCGCGCGGCGCTCGACCGCTACGCCGAGGCGTTGGGCCTGGCGTTCCAGATCCGCGACGATCTGCTCGACATCGATGGCGACAGCGCCACGCTCGGCAAGACCGCCGGCAAGGATGCGGCGCAGAACAAGGCGACCTTCCCCGCCCTGCTGGGACGCGATGCCTCCGAAGCGCGGCTGCAGGCACTCAGCCTGACGATGCGCGACGCGCTCGATGCACCGGCCCTGCGCAGGCCGGGTGGCGATGTCGCGGCCCTGGGCCTGCTGGCGCGGACGGTGGTCGAACGCGCGCACTGAGCGCGGGCACGCCTGACGCTTGCGGGCACGGGTCCGGCAGGCAAGTGCCTTGCGTCCGCGAGGTGCCGCGCCTCCCTGCGGATTCAGGCCGCTGCACGCCGGCTGGCGAGAGCACGGGTGGCGAACAGCTCCACGCGCTCCATCGGGATGTGGTCGCTGATGTCGCGGCCGTAGTAGGTCTCCTCGATCCGTCCGTCGCCGTCGATCAGGACATCCGCCGGCAGCCGCGTGGTGCTGCGCCTGCCGCTGTTGAAGCCCAGCTCGCGCATGCCACGCAGCATCGCCGGGAAGCGGATGAGGAGCGCCTTGAACTTGCCGGCTCCCGAGCGCTCGATGCCATAGCGCTCGTGCGCGGTGTTGCCGGGGTCGGCGACGATGCGGAACGGCCGCGGATGGCGGGCGATGAAGCGCCTCACCTCGTCCTCTTCCGACGCGAAGACCACCAGCACATCCAGGCCCAGCTCGCGCAGGTCGCGGTCGTTGTGGGTGAGTTCGAACACGCGGACGTTGCAGGACGGGCAGCTGGCTTCGCGGAAGATGGACAGCAGCAGCCGGCGGCCGGAGGCGACCTCGAGCGGATGGCCGTCGAGGTCGCGCAGCGGCAGCGCGGGGGCGGATTGCGGACGGACGAGTCTCATGCGGGTTCCCCTGGTCGAGTCCTTCGGAATGGCCCGCGGTGTCGATGAGGCGGACGGGCCGCACCTCGCCGTCCGGCGCCTGCCATTGCCAGTCGATCGCGATGGAATCGCG
>CBFGMS010000011.1:0-78114 GCA_965649985.1 uncultured Gammaproteobacteria bacterium
TTCGGCCTCGCGTTCCGGTGAGGGGCCGCCGTCGCGCAGATGGCGGGCGATGGCTTCGCCGACCGCCCAGCCGTGCCGCCAGGCCGAATGGATGCCGCCGGCGGTCACCGGCGAAACGATGCCCGCGGCATCGCCGGTCAGGATGGCGCCCGGGCGCGCGAGGGGCCGCACCGGGCCGCCGCAGGGAATGAGCCCGGCGCGCACCGCGTCGGCGGTGCGTGAGGCCGGAATGCCCAGGCGCTCGCCCACCTTGCGGCGGAAGGCATCGATGTCGGGCACGCCGGCCCGGTCGGGTCGATGGCGATAGGCCAGGCCCAGCTGCACGCCGGTCGGCCCCTGCGCCGCCCAGCCGATGTAGCCCGGCGCCAGCTTTCGATCGACGAAGCAGTGCAGCGCGCCGGGCTCGGCCAGCTCGGCGCCTGCGAACTCGTGTTCGACGCCGTAGAGGAAATCGCGCACCGTGCCGAGGCCGCAGCGCTGCGCCACGCGCGACTTCGCGCCGTCCGCACCCACCAGCCACGGCGCACGCCCGATGCCGGGCAGATGCCAGCGCCCGCGCGGGTGGTCGGGGTATTCGTCGGCATGGGTGAAGGACTGCATCAGGCGCAGGTCCACGCCCGCGGTCTCCAGCTCGCCGGCCAGCCAGCGCATGAGGTTCGGCGTATCGGTGGTGAGGAAGTAATAGTCCGGCACCCGCAGCGGCAGGCTGCGCAGATTGGGCGCGTACAGCCGCACGCCCTCCACCCTGCGCACCAGCGTCGCCGGCATCCGGTTGAGCCAGGTCTGCTCGGCGGCTTCCTTCACCACGATGCCGGTGGTGTGCAGCTTCATCCCGGGGTCGCGCTTGCGCTCCAGCACGCACACCCGCAGCCCGTACTGCACCGCCGCCAGCGCGCAGGCGGCGCCGGCGAAACTGGCGCCGACCACGATCAGGTCGAATTCGCGTTCGGGTTGCGCGGCCATGGCGGCTCCGTCGTTGGGGACGGGCGCAGTGTCGGCAAGGTGTGGGGGAGGCGAGTGGGGCGTGTGTGAAGTGGGACTTCACATTCCGGTGTGGAATGCGGGCGCCAGCGTGGGATGCGGGCGGTCGAACGGCTTTCGCTCGCGCAGCGAGCGAAAGCCTTGCATCTCATCGTGGATCAACAGCGAAGACCGGTCAGCGGTCCCCGCGAAACCCACCGCCACCGCCGCCACGCGGCCCGCGGCCCTGCGGCTTCGCGCCGAAGGGCTTGCCGCCGGCGGGCTTGCCACCCGGCTTGCCACCCGGTTTGGCGCCGAAGGGCTTGCCTGCGGGTTTCGCGCCCGCCGGCTTCGGGCCGAAGGGCTTGCCACCGGGGCGCGGCTTCTTCGGGCGGTCGAAGCCCTGGGCGAAACCGCTGCCGGCGTGATCGGAAGGGAAGTTGGGGGCATTGCCCGGATGGCCATACGGCCGGGCCGGGCGCGCCGGCTTGCCGGCGGCACCCGCGTAACCCTGGCCGCCATGGCCCTGGCCCTGCCCACCGAAGCCTTGGCCGCCTTCGCCGGCCTGGCCCTGACGCTTGCTCTGGCGCTTGCGCAGGAAGCCCTGGCCCTTCGCGCCCTTCTCGCCGAAGCCGCCTTCGCCCTGGGCGCCCTGGCCCTGGCCGCGGTAGCCCTGGCCCTGACCCTGACCCTGACCCTGCGCGCCGTGGCCCTGGCCACCGGCCGGCTTGCGCGGCGAGAAGGGCTTCTTCGCCTTCGGCCCGGCGTTGCGGTGGCCGGCCGGGCCGGTGTCCACGCCTTCGGGCACATACCAGGAGCGGAACGCCGCCGGGTTGCCTTCGGGCAGCGGCTTCATCTGGCCCTTCTGGGCGCGCTGCTTGAACGGCTTGCCGTGCGCCTGCTTGGCGGCGGCTTCACCGCTCACGGTCAGGGCGCCGCTGCCCTTGCCGAAACCGCCCTTCTTGTTGCCGAAACGGCCGCGGTCTTCGCGCACATGGTCGAAGCGGCGCAGTTCGCGGCCCTCGTCGGCCGTGTTGTGGCCGTTGACGTAGGCCTGGCTGCGGCCTTCGCGGCCGACATGCACGGTGGATTTGGCGGCCTTGCGCTGGCCGATCACCGGCTGCAGGGTGAGGGCCGGCGGCGGGCCTTCCTCCAGTTGCAGGCGGCGACGCAGGGCGTCGACATGGGCCTGCGGCAGTTCCTGCGACTGCCCGCGCAGCAGCGGCTGCGGCAGGCTGACGTCGCCGTAGCGGGTGCGCTTGAGCCGGCTCACCTGGCAGCCCTGCGACTCCCACAGCCGGCGCACTTCACGGTTGCGGCCCTCGCTGAGGGTGACGCGGAACCAGTCGTGGGAATCGGTGCCGCCGATGCGCTCGATCGCGTCGAACTTGGCCGGGCCGTCGTCCAGCGCCACGCCGCGCCGCAGGCGGTCGACGATCTTGTCGGAGACATCGTCGTCGCCCTCCGGCGCGCGGATGCGGCAGACGTATTCGCGTTCGATCTCGAACGAGGGATGCATCATCGCGTTGGCCAGCTCGCCGTCGGTGGTGAGCAGCAGCAGGCCGGTGGTGTTGATGTCCAGACGGCCGATCGCGATCCAGCGCGCGCCCTTGAGCACCGGCAGCGCCTCGAAGATGGTCGGGCGGCCTTCGGGGTCCTCGCGCGTGGTCACTTCGCCTTCGGGCTTGTTATAGATCAGCACGCGCGCGGGCTCCGTGAGCGCGCTGGCGACGAAGCTGCGGCCGTCGATGTCGATGCGGTCGCCGCTCTTCACGCTCATGCCGGTCTGGGCGACTTCGCCGTTGACCTGGACCATGCCGTCGGCGATGCGCTGTTCCAGCGCGCGGCGCGAGCCCAGGCCGGCCTGCGCCAGCACCTTGTGCAGGCGTTCTTCCAGGCGGGGTTCGGTGGTGTCGGGAGTTTTTTCGCGCTTCAGCGAAAGAGTGCGGGTTTCACGGCTCATGTCGGGCTCCGGTGCTGTCGTCTTCGTCGACGAGGGCGTTGTCGTCGGGGTGGGCCGCATCTGCGGCATCTCGGGCGGGGTGGAAGGGCGCGTCGTCGCTGTCGGTCGCGTCCGCCGGGTGGCGGTCGTGCTCGTCGTCGTCGGCGTGCCTCTCGGGCGTGTCGTCGGTGTCGTCGGTGTCGGCAGGGATGCCGGCATCGTGGGGAGCGTGCTCATCGCCCTCATCGGGCGGAGTGTCGTTGGTGGCGGCAGCGGCGTCGGAGTCCGCTTCGGCCTGGGCATCATCGGCAGCCTCGGCTGCCGTGCCGGCATCCGCATCCGCGCCGGACGCCATGCCGTCGGCGGCATCGGCATCCATGGCCACGCCCGCGGCGATGGCCTGGCCGGCCGGCGCCTTCGGCGCATCGGGGTCGGCGAAGGTGAGCTGCGGGTCGAGCTCCGCGAAATCCTTGAGTTCCGACAGCGGCGGCAGGTCTTCCAGGCGGCGCAGGCCGAAGTAGTCCAGGAAGGTCCTGGTGGTGCCGAGCAGTTCGGGCCGGCCGGGCACGTCGCGGTGGCCGACCGAGCGGATCCACTCGCGTTCTTCCAGCGCCTTGATGATGTTGCTGCTCACCGCCACGCCGCGGATCTGCTCGATCTCGCCGCGGGTGATCGGCTGGCGGTAGGCGATGATCGCGAGCGTTTCCAGCGTGGCGCGGGTGTACTTCGTCTGGCGCTCGGTCCACAGCCGAGCCACCCAGGCGTGGACGTCGGCCTGCACCTGGAAGCGGTAGCCGGAGGCGGTTTCGACCAGCTCGATGCCGCGCGTGGCGCAGCTCTCGCGCAGGGTGTCGAGCGCGTGTTCGATGCTGCCGTCAGGCGCGGGCTCGTCCAGGGTGAACAGGCCGTGCAACTGGGCGAGCGTGAGCGGCTGCTGCGAGGCGAGCAGCGCGGCTTCGACGATGCGGATGATGAACGATGATTCCATTGCGATGCGGGTGGACTCTGTAGGTCTGCGTGCGTCGGGGGATGTGGCGGGGTGTGCGCGGCCGCCGGTGTGCGGGCGCGACGGTGGTCAGGGGCCGTCGGTGTCGTCGACCGGCGCCTCGGCGGGCTCCTCGACGTCCGAGGTGTCGCTGCCGAAGGCCGCGTCCGGGTCGTCGAACTCGCTGCGCAGGCGGCGTGCGGCATCGGCCTCGGCGCTGGCCAGCGACTTGATGTAGATCGGCGTCAGCGGAGCTTCCTGCACCACGTCCAGCAGCTGTTCCTTGGCCAGCTCCAGGATCGACAGGAAGGTCACCACCACGCCCAGCCGGCCTTCGCGCGGTTCGAACAGGCTCTCGAAGCGGTGGAACGCGCCGTCCGACAGCCGGCCCAGCACGTCGGTCATGCGCTGGCGCACGCTCAGCGCCTCGCGGCGGATCGCGTGGCCAGTGAACAGCTCGGCGCGCTTGAGCACGTCGTGCAGCGCCAGCAGCATCTCGCGCAGCTCCACCGGCGGCGGCAGCTTGACGCTGGCCCGTTCGGGCACGTGCGCCTGCACCGCGGAGGTGTCGCGGTCCATCCGCGGCAGGCCGTCGAGATCTTCGGCGGCCTGTTTGAAGCGCTCGTACTCCTGCAGGCGGCGGACCAGGTCGGCGCGGGGGTCGTCTTCGTGGCCGTCCTCGGCCGGCGGCCGTGGCAGCAGCATCCGCGACTTGATCTCGGCCAGGATCGCGGCCATGACCAGGTACTCGGCGGCCAGCTCGAAGCGCATCTCGCGCATCACTTCGATATAGCGCACGTACTGGCGGGTGATCTCCGCCACCGGGATGTCGAGGATGTCGAGGTTCTGGCGGCGGATCAGGTACAGCAGCAGGTCGAGCGGGCCTTCGAACGCCTCGAGGATGACTTCGAGCGCGTCCGGCGGGATGTACAGGTCCTGCGGCATCTGCAGGACCGGCTGGCCCAGCACCACCGCCAGCGGCATCTCCTGCTGCTGGGGCGAGGGCGACGGCGGCGCGACCTGTCCGGTCGGCGCCTGCGCGTCGGTCTCGGTGTCGATGCTCATGCGGTGCGGCTCGGCATACGCGGTGCTTGCGATGGGTTCGGCAAGGAAGGTGTTCGGGCTACGTGGAGGCAGACGCCTGCAGGCGTGTGCGGGGGGGCGGTCGCGGCGTGGCGGTCGCGCGGTGCTGCGGGTGGATCGGGCGGGCGGCTTCCGCGGAGGCTGGCCCTGGAACACGTCGGTGGATACATCCGGACCGCTGTGTCGACACCATGTCGACGGCCAGACCGGTGTACCCATGCCCCGAGTCCCCTGCATGCCACGCGGGACCGCGTCCTGGGGCGCGGGGATCGGTGCATGTCGCTCGGAGCGAACCGCGTGAGCCGGCCGGGCCGGGTCGATCGAGCCTGGTGAGCAAGCCTGACGACCGAGCCTGACGATCACGCCTGATGGTGACATCGGCGGGACCGTTCCACGGCCCACCGCATGCGGTGATGACAACACTCGTTCGGGAGACCCTTCCGGATGATCGACCCGGAGAGGGTCGGTCCCGTCCACCGGGCCGGCCTGTCCCGTCCCGGATGGCCCGACATGCCTAGGCCGGCAGCCCCGTCCGTGGTGTGCGGAGAGGAAGCGGACGGTCGTGAAGTCGTGTGGGCCTGATCCGGAAGATGGGCGGCGTGTCGGGGCGCTGCAGGCCCACGGGTGCCGGTCCGGTCGGTCGATACGCTGGACAGCATATGGCCTGCGCCTGCGGCTGTCCAGCGACGGCCCCCCGGCCAGCCGGTGCACGGCCTGCGGCATGAAGGCTCCGCGGGAAGCGGTCGGGATCTGAACCGTCGGCGCACACCCGCGATGGAGGGCTTCCGTCATGGTCGGCGCCGCGCCCCTGCGCCGGACAGAAGCGGCCTCCTCCGTGCCGGGCCGGTGCGGCCGCGGATCTCGGGCGGGGTGCGGACAGGGTGCGGGACGTCCGTGATCGCGGCCGCCGAGGCGTATCCCGCGCCGGTGTGGACGGCCACCGGCCGCAGGCAGCCCGATGCGGCCGATGGTCTATTCTTGAGGCCCCAAGCGCATGACGCATCGTGCGTCGTGCCGATCCTGCCGATGGAGTCACCGCCGCGATGTGGTATGTCATCGAGGGACACGATGTCCCGCACTCACTCCCCGCCCGTCTGCAGGCGCGTCCGGCGCATCTGGCGCGCCTGGTCGCGCTGCGCGATGCGGGCCGTCTGCTGCTGGCCGGGCCGTTCCCGGCGATCGATGCCGAGGACCCCGGCGAGGCCGGCTTCACCGGCAGCCTGATCGTGGCCGAGTTCGTCTCGCTCGAGGCCGCGCGTGCGTGGGCCGAGGCCGATCCCTACCTCGACGCGGGCGTGTATGCCCGGGTCGAGGTGCGCCCGTTCCGGCAGGTGCTGCCATGAGCGCGGGCCCGTCCGACGCGCCTCCGGTGCCGGCGCCCGCCGGTCAATGCCCCCGCGAGGCCCGCGTGCCGGAAATCCGGGCGCGCCTGGACGCCGCGTTCCACCCGGTGGAACTGGACGTCTTCGACGACAGCCACCAGCACATCGGCCATGCCGGTGCCGCCGACGGTCGCGGGCATTACCGGGTAAGGATCGTCAGCGACGCCTTCGCCGGGATGTCGCCCGTGGCCCGGCACCGTGCGGTCTACGCCGCCGTGGGCGACATGCTGCAGACCGATATCCACGCGCTGTCGATCCAGGCCGGGCCGCCCGCCGGCTGAATTCCGCGCGGGTGCGTGGCCGGCCGCGCGCGCTGCGCCGGCCTGCCGCAGGCCGCTATACTGCTGCGTTCGGGTGCCGGTTCTGCCGGTATCTCGCCAGTTGAATCAATGGGTTGGCGCTGATTGTTCGTGCCGTCTCACGGTCGGGCCGCGGTTTCGAAGCCCGACCGCTGGCGTCCGTACCCTCCGTCTTCATCCAGCAGCGACGGCGCCACCCTCCGCGGCGCGCCGGCCGGGGTTCGATCACCGCATGCGTCTGTCCACCATCAAGCTGTCCGGCTTCAAGTCCTTCGTCGACCCGACCACGCTGCACCTGCCGACCAACATGACCGGTGTGGTCGGTCCGAACGGCTGCGGCAAGTCCAACATCATCGACGCCATCCGCTGGGTGATGGGCGAGAGCGCCGCCAGCCGCCTGCGCGGCGACTCGCTGACCGACGTGATCTTCTCCGGCAGCTCGGCGCGCAAGCCGGTGGCCCAGGCCGCGGTGGAGCTGATCTTCGACAACAGCGACCACACCATCACCGGCGAATACGCCGCGTTCAACGAAATCTCGGTCAAGCGCACGGTCAGCCGCGACGGCCAGAGCGGCTACTACCTCAACGGCACCAAGTGCCGCCGCCGCGACATCACCGACCTGTTCCTCGGTACCGGCCTCGGCCCGCGCAGCTACTCGATCATCGAGCAGGGCATGATTTCGCAGGTCATCGAGGCCAAGCCCGAGGAGCTGCGGGTGTATCTGGAGGAGGCCGCCGGCATCTCCAAATACAAGGAGCGCCGCAAGGAGACCGAAACCCGCATCCGCCACACCCGCGAAAACCTGGACCGCCTCAGCGATCTGCGCGAAGAAGTCGGCAAGCAGCTGCAGCACCTCGCGCGCCAGGCGCGTCAGGCCGAGCAGTACCAGGCCATCCAGGCCGAGCGCCGCATCAAGGACGCCGAGTGGAAGGCGCTGGAATACCGCCAGCTCGACACCCGCCTGCAGGGCCTGCGCGAGCGGCTGGACCAGGACGAGACCCGCCTGCAGCAGATCGTGGCCGAACAGCGCGAAGCCGAGCGCCGGATCGAGGAGCTGCGCGCCGAGCGCGAAACCGCTGCCGAGGTGCTGAACAAGGCCCAGGCCGAAGGTTACGAGGTGGGCGGCACGCTGGCCCGGATCGAGCAGCAGATCGCGCACCAGAAGGACCTGTCGCAGCGCCTGCAGCGCGCGCGCCAGGAGGCCGAGCAGCAGTTGGCCGAGATCGGCCTGCACATCGACACCGACCGCGACCGTCTGGACACCCTGCAGGCCGGTATCTCCGACGCCGAGCCGCGCCTGGACGCCCTGCGCGAGGAAGACGAGGCGCGTCAGCAGGCCCTGCACGACGCCGAGGCGAAGCGGGCCGACTGGCAGCAGCGCTCGGACGCGGCCAGCCGCTCCCAGGCCGAGGCGGCGCGCGCCGCCGAGGTGGAACGCACGCGCGTGGACTATCTGGACCGCCAGTCGCTCGACGCCGAACGTCGCCGCGAGCAGCTGGCGAGCGAGCGCACCGCGCTGGATCTGGACGCCCTGGCCGAGACCTTCGCCGCGCTGGAGCTCGATCACGAAGAAAAGAAGGCCTCGCTCGACGGCCTGAACGACGATCTCGAGGCCCGCAAGCAGGCGGTGCTGGACGCGCAGGACCAGGTGCGCAACGCGCAGGCCGAACTGGCCGACCTGCGCAAGCAGGTGCAGTCCGCGCGTGGCCGCCTGTCCTCGCTGGAGACGCTGCAGCATGCGGCCTTGGGCCAGGAGCAGGGCGCCGCGATGGCCTGGCTCAAGGCCCGCGGCCTGGATTCGGCCACCCGCGTGGGCGAAGCGTTGCGCGTCGACTCCGGCTGGGAATTCGCGGTGGAAAGCGCGCTGGGGCAGTTGATCGAGGGTGTGCTGATCGACGCGCCGGAGACCTTGGTCGAAGCCCTGGCCGATCTGGGCGAAGGCCGGCTCGCGCTGGTGTCGTCGCAGGCGGGCGAGGGCAGCTTCGCCCCGACATCGCTGGCCGCGAAGGTGCAGGGCCCGCTCGCGATCCGCCGGCTGCTCGCCAAGCTGCACGCCGCCGAGACGCTGGCCGATGCGCGCGCGCTGCAGGCGCGGCTGGGCGAGGGCGAGTCGGTCATCACCCGCAGCGGCGAGCGGCTGGGCGAGGGCTGGGTGCGGGTGAGCCGCTCCGGTGCCGCCAAGCAGGGCGCACTGCTGCGCGAACGCGAGATCCAGGACCTGCGCGTGCAGATCGAAACCCTGCAGGCGCGCGAAGGCGAGCTGGACGGCGTCATCGCCGGCCTGCGCGACCGCCTGCTGGCCGCCGAACAGCAGCGCGAGGACGCGCAGCGCTCGCTGTATCTCGCGCACCGCAATGTCTCGGAACTCGCCGGCCAGTTGCAGAGCCAGCAGGGCCGGCTGGAGACCGCACGCAACCGCATCGCCAAGATCGATGCCGACCTCGGCCAGCTGATCGAGGCCATCGACAGCGCAGGTCAGCAGGCGCGCGAGGCCCGCTCGCGCCTGGAGGACGCCGTCGAACGCATGGGCGAGCTGGAGAGTGAGCGCCAGCGGCTGGAAGGCGAACGCCGCACGCTGGCCGAAGCGCGCGATGCCGCGCGCAATGCCGCACGCGAGTCCCGCGATGCCGCGCACGCGCTCGCGCTCAACCTCGAATCGCAGCGCGCGCAGGTGGTGGCGCTGGCGCAGGCGCTGGAGCGCATGGGCGGCCAGCGCGGCCAGCTCGACAGCCGTCTGAGTGAACTCGCCGCGCAGCTCGACGACGGCGATGCGCCGGTGGCGGCGCTGGAAGAACGCCGTCAGGTCGCGCTGGAGCAGCGCGTGATCGCCGAGCGCAATCTCGCCGTCGCGCGCTCCACGCTCGAAGGCATCGACAACGACCTGCGCACGCTCGAACAGACCCGCCACCAGCGCGACGAGCAGTCGCTGGGGCAGCGCGAGAAGATCGGCCAGCGCAAGCTGGAGCAGCAGGCGCTGGCGCTCAAGGCCGAACAGCTGGCCGAGGCGGTCGTGTCCGGCGGCTTCGTGCTGGACGAGGTCGTCAACACACTGCCGGACGCCGCCGACCCGCGCGAGTGGGAGAAGGTGGTCACCGATTTCGATGCGAAGCTGCGTCGCCTGGAGCCGGTCAATCTGGCCGCCATCCAGGAACACGCCGAAGCCGCGCAGCGCAAGGAGTATCTGGACGCGCAGGACGCCGACCTCAACTCCGCGCTCGAAACGCTGGAAGAAGCGATCCGCAAGATCGACCGCGAAACCCGCGGCCGCTTCAAGGACACCTTCGACCGCGTGAACGCGGGCGTGCAGGAGCTGTACCCGCGTCTGTTCGGCGGCGGCCATGCCTATCTCGAACTCACCGGCGAGGACCTGCTCGACACCGGCGTGGCGATCATGGCGCGCCCGCCGGGCAAGCGCGTGTCCAACATCTCGCTGCTCTCCGGCGGCGAGAAGGCGATGACCGCGGTGGCGCTGGTGTTCGCGATCTTCCGGCTCAACCCCGCGCCGTTCTGCCTGCTGGACGAGGTCGACGCGCCGCTGGACGAAGCCAATGTTGGCCGCTTCACCGCGATGGTGAGCGAGATGAGCGAGCAGGTGCAGTTCCTGTTCGTCACCCACAACAAGGCGACCATGGAAGCGGCCAAACAGCTCAGCGGCGTGACCATGCGCGAGCCCGGCGTGAGCCGGCTGGTGTCGGTCGACCTGGCCGAGGCCGCGCGCCTGGCGGGGGCGGCGTGAACCTCATGGCCGTGGCGCGTGGCACCGCCGTCGGGTCGTTCGGGCGGCCGCGGCGCCGTATTGCCGGCAGCGGCGATCCGTTATGCTCGAATCCGGCGTGTTTCGACGGGGGGGATGGAACCGTCGACCGTCCCGCTCCGCCTCCGCGGGTTCGCCCGCGCACTCCGCTGAGGAATCCTTGATGTCCGACACCATGATGCTCCGCATCGGAATCGTGATCGCCGGCGTGCTGCTGATGGCGGCGATCTACTTCTTCGGCCGTCCCGGCAAACACCAGCAGGGCCGCAAGCGTGGAGCGGAGGGGACGCGTCCCGCCGGGCAGCGCAGCGACCCCAGCCTCGCCCAGGCGATCGAGGACGCCCGCGCACGGCCGCATGCCCCGCACGATGCCCATGACGATGGATGCGAGGACGCGCCTGTCGCCGCGACCGAACCGCTGGTGCCCGGCGGCGTCGCCCAGGAAGTGGGCCGCCGCGAGCGCGAGGAGTTCGACAAGATCGTCACCCTGTACGTCGCCGCGCGCGCAGGCCAGTCGCTGCACGGGCCGGACATCGTGGTCGCCGCCGAAAAGGCCGGCCTCAGCTACGGCTACATGCAGATCTTCCACCGTCTGGTGGAAGGCCGGCCGCTGGACGGCCCGATCTTCAGCGTCGCCAACATCAAGAAGCCCGGCAGCTTCGACATGGCCGACATCCACACGGTCGACACGCCGGCCATCGCGTTCTTCCTCACCCTGCCGGCGCCGATCGCCGCACTGGATGCCTGGGAGAAGATGCTGCCCACCGCGCAGCGCATGGCCGAGCTGCTGGACGGCGTGGTGCTGGACGAGTCGCGCAACGAATTGAGCCGCCAGCGCATCGCCCACATCCGCGACGACCTGCGCGCCTACGACCGCCTGCACGAGGCGCAGCCGATCGGCAAGAACACCAGGTGGTGAGGCGTCGGTCCGATGCGCGTCTTCAGAGCGCTGCGCACGTCTTCGCATGCCGTCCGCCGGCCCGATCACCGTAGGAGCGGCTTCCGCCGCGACGCGCAGTGGCCACAACCCGGACAAGCCGCTCGCGGCCCGTTGATCGATTTCGGTCGCGGTTGAAGCCGCTCCTTCGCTCGCTTCCGGGCTGGGCGTCGATACGGCATCCAAGGCCTGCTTCCTTTTGCATCGATTCGCGATTTCCGGCCCATCGCGGCCGATTCAATATCCAGATACCCGCCATGACCGACGTCGCCACCCGCATCGCCGACCTGCGCCGCCGCATCGACGACGCGAACCATCGTTATTACGTGCTCGATGACCCGTCGATCCCGGACGCCGACTACGACCGCCTGCTGCGCGAGCTGGAAGCGCTGGAAGCCGCACATCCCGAATTCGCCGACCCCGCGTCGCCCACCCAGCGCGTCGGCATCCGCCCGTCCGCCGGGTTCGAGGAAGTGACCCATGCGGTGCCGATGCTCTCGCTGGGCAATGCCTTCAGCGACGAGGAGGTGCAGGACTTCGTGCGTCGCATCCAGGAACGGCTTGAGCTTGAGAACCCGGTGTTCTCGGTCGAACCCAAGCTCGACGGCCTGGCGATCAGCCTGCGCTACGAGCACGGCCGCTTCGTGCGCGGCGCCACCCGCGGCGACGGCGCCACCGGCGAGGATGTCACCGCGAATCTGCGCACCATCAAGGCCATTCCGCTGCACCTGCGCGGCGAGGATTGGCCCGAGGTGCTGGAAGTCCGCGGCGAGGTCTACATGCCGCTCGCCGGTTTCGCGGCCTACAACCGCCGCGCGCTGGAGCAGGGCGAAAAGGTGCTGGCCAACCCGCGCAACGGCGCGGCCGGCTCGCTGCGCCAGCTCGATCCGCGCATCACCGCAAAGCGACCGCTGGCGTTCTACGCCTACGCCGTGGGCGTGGTCGAAGGCGCGGAGCTGCCGGAGACGCATTCCGCCACGCTTCAGCGCCTGCGCGACTGGGGCTTCCCGGTGAGCGACCGCAACGACGTGGTCGCGGGCACGGAGGGGCTGCTCGGTTACTACCGGCGCATGGGCGCGGCGCGCGAGTCGCTGCCGTTCGACATCGACGGCGTGGTCTACAAGCTGGACGACTACGCCGGGCAGCGCGAGATGGGCTTCGTCTCGCGCGCACCGCGCTGGGCGATCGCGCACAAGTTTCCGGCGCAGGAACAGTCCACCGTGCTGGACGCCATCGAGATCCAGATCGGCCGTACCGGCGCGGCCACGCCGGTGGCGCGCCTGCGGCCTGTCCAGGTGGCGGGCGTGGTGGTGACCAACGCCACCCTGCACAACGCCGACCAGATCGCGCGCCTGGACGTGCGCGTGGGCGACACCGTGATCGTGCGCCGTGCGGGCGATGTGATCCCCGAAATCGTGCGCGTGGTGCCCGAACACCGCCCGGCCGGCGCCGAGCCCTGGCAGATGCCGACCGTTTGCCCGATCTGCGGCTCGGAGATCGTGAGCGAAGAGGGCGAGGTGGTGTGGCGCTGTTCCGGCGAACTCACCTGCGCCGCCCAGCGCAAGGAAGCCATCCGCCACTTCGCTTCGCGCCGTGCGATGGATATCGAGGGTCTCGGCGAAAAGCTGATCGAGCTGCTGGCCGAGACGGACGTGCTCAAGTCGCCGGCCGACATCTTCGGCCTCACGCTCGACGACCTGCTGCTGGTCAGGCTGGTGCTGGATGTCGAGCCGGCGACGGTGGAGGGCGAATTGCGCGTGCATCTGGCGGGTGACCAACCCGAGGATGTGCGCAGACTGCTCACCGAAACATCGAGCGAAAACTCGGCATTTTCGGAGGTGAATCTCCAGCGCGATCAATGGAAGGCCGACGTTGTCAGTCGACTTCGCCAGCAGGGCGCACGGTTCGACTGGAATCGCAAGAAGATCGCCACCAAGTGGGCCGAAAACCTGATCGAGGCCATCGACCGCAGCCGCCAGACCACGCTGGAGCGCTTCCTGTTCGCGCTCGGCATCGAACACGTGGGCGAAAGCACGGCCAAGGCGCTGTCCGCCTGGTTCGGCGGTCTCGAATCGATCCGCCATCTGCCGTGGCCGTTGTTCAAGCGGGTGCCCGACATCGGTGGGGAGGTGGCCCGTGCGCTGGGTCATTTCTTCGACCAGCCGGGCAACCAAGCGGTGATCGATCAACTGCTTGAACGCGGTGTGCGCATCGGCGATGCGCATGCCCCCTCGGCGAAGCTGCGTCCCGAGCTGAATCTCGCCACGCTGCTGACCGACCTGGAGATTCCGAAGGTCACCCGCATCCGTGCCGATCAGCTGGCGGCCGCGTTCACGGATGCAAAGGCCCTGCGCGATGCGCCGGAGCACGCCTTCGTGACCGCCGGCCTGCCCGCCGACAGCGCGCGTGCGCTCGCGGCCTGGCTGGGCGAAGACGCCAACGCCACGCTGCTCACGCGCGCGGGCGAGGCCCTGGCCTCCCTTCGCGCGCGCCTCCCCGAAGGCGACGACACACCCGCCGGACCGCTGGAAGGCAAGACCGTGGTCCTGACCGGCGGCCTGTCATCGATGAGCCGCGACGAAGCCGGCGCGAAACTCGAAGCTCTGGGTGCCAAGGTGGCCGGCAGCGTGTCGAAGAAGACCAGTCTGGTCGTCGCCGGCGAAGCCGCGGGCAGCAAGCTGACCAAGGCGCAGGAGCTGGGCATCGAGATCTGGGACGAAGCGGCGCTGCTGGCGTTCCTGGCGGAGCATGACGGCTGATGCCCGACTGGCGTCCATCCGGCGGACTCGATGCGTTGCGCCTGCGCGCACGGCTGTACGCCTGCCTCCGCGCGTTCTTCGCCGAGCGCGACGTGCTGGAAGTGGAGACGCCGGTGCTCTCCCTGGCCGGCAATACCGACCCGAACATCGCCTCGTTCTCGACCGAATTCTCCGGGCGCACCGACGGCGCACCGCGCACGCGCTGGCTCCGCACGTCGCCGGAGTTCGCGCTCAAGCGCCTGCTGGCCGCGGGCGTCGGCGACTGCTACGAACTCGGCCGCGTGTTCCGCGATGGCGAGGCCGGCGGGCGGCACAACCCCGAATTCACCATGCTGGAGTGGTACCGCGTCGGCTGGGACCACCTGCGCCTGGCGGACGAGACGGTCGCGCTGGTGCGCTCGGCGCTCGCCTTGGTGGGTCGCGATGCGCGGGTGGAGCACTGCACCTTCGAAGCGCTGTATCGCGAGCGTCTGGGCATCGACCCGTTCGGCGACGACGTGCAGACCCTGCGCGCGGCGCTCGGCGATGTGCGGATCGATCCCGATGGCCTCGGACGCGATGACTGGCTGGACCTGCTGATGACCCATCGGCTTCAGCCGATGTTCGACCGCGACCTGCTGCTGGTGGTGCGCGACTGGCCCGCCGCGCAGTGCGCGCTGGCGAAGATCCGGCGCGCGGGTGAAGGCGACGGTCGCGGCGGCGTTTCCGCACACGATGTGGCCGAACGCTTCGAGTTGTACCTGGGGCCGCTGGAACTGGCCAACGGCTATCACGAGTTGACCGATGCCGACGAACAGCGCCGGCGTTTCGCGCGCGACCTGCGCGTGCGTGCGGCCCGTGGCCTGCATGCCCCGCCGATGGACGAGTCGCTGCTGTCCGCGCTTGAGGAGGGACTTCCTGCATGCGCGGGCGTGGCCCTCGGCGTGGAGCGCCTGCTGATGGCGATGCGTGGCACCGACCGCATCGCCGACACCCTGGCCTTCGATTTCGCGCGCGCCTGACACGGATGCGTCGATCCTGGAGACCCGGTGTCTGCTTTTGTCCGAAGGGAAGGGACCACTCCTGACGGGCCATCCCCTCGGCCCGCGAACCTGAACGAGCAGCGTTCCCGCGTTAGAAAAAAGTGAAAAATTGCCCGGCCATTCATGTTGCGGGCACGACATTTGGCCCAACTCAACCGGAGGTGCCGCGATGCGTCGTTCCCTTCTACCCTGCGTGCTTCTTTCCTGCACCGCACTGGCGGCGCCCGCAGCCTTCGCCGGTCCGCAGTGGGGCGGCGATGGCTACGGTTACGGCGACCAAGGCGGTACGCTCCGCTGCGAATCGCGCGACAGCCGCACCCAGCGCTGCGCCACCAACGGGTACGACGCGCAGCTCATCCGCCAGCTCTCCGACTCGCCCTGCACGCGCAACCGCACGTGGGGCGTCGATGGTTACGGCATCTGGGTCAGCGGCGGTTGCCGCGCCGAATTCCGTCTGGTGAGTGGCGGCCATTACGGCGACGGTGGCGGGTACGGCAACGGCTATGGCAATGGTCATGGCAGCGACCGCATCGTGCGCTGCGAATCGCGCGACACCCGGCAGAACTACTGCAGCACCGGTGGCGGGCGCGTCACTCTCGTGCGTCAGATCTCCGACAGTGCCTGCATCCAGGGCCGCACCTGGGGACAGGACCGCCGCGGTGTATGGGTCTCCAGTGGCTGCCGTGCGGACTTCCGCATCGACGACAACTACGGCGGCGGGTATGGCGGTGGTTACGGCGGTGGACAGGGCGGCAGCGATCTGATCCGCTGCGAGTCCGAGAACAACCGCAGCCGGACCTGCGCCATCGCCAACGGCAGCAACCGCCGCTACAACGTGCGCCTCATACGCCAGATGTCCGATACGCCGTGCATCGAAGGCCAGACCTGGGGGCGGTCCGCCAACGGCATCTGGGTGACCCGCGGCTGTCGCGGCGAATTCGTGGTCGAACGCGGTCGCGGCAACGGGGGCCGCATCTGGCCGCGCGGCGATCAGCGTCTGCCCGGCGACGACTACGGCCACGGCGCGGGCAACGCAGGCGGCATGCAGAGCCTGCGCTGCGAATCCGACGACCAGCGTACGCGCCGTTGCGACACGCGCGGCGCGCGCAACGTCGAGCTGGTCCGGCAGCTCTCGGATTCGCCCTGCGTGCGCGGCCAGACATGGAACTGGGACCGCAGCGGGATCTGGGTGTCGGGTGGTTGCCGCGCCGAGTTCCGCTATTGGTGAAGGGCGGCGGGCAGTCTTCGGGCCACAAGTCGCGGCGAACCGATGACGATACTGCCTTCCAGTGAATCCCGACTCCGATGATCGATCCGACGGGCCGCCCTGTGCGGCCCGTCGCATTTCGATGCGTGGCATGCGCGCACGTTGCATCGATCGAGCGGTCTGTGGTGTGCAGCGCACGCGTCGTCGCGGCCCGGGCGGCTACACTATGCGCATGATCACGCCCGCCATCGATTTCGCCCGCTACGACCATGTCCGCCCGATCCGCTGGACCGGCGAAGCGCTGGAACTGCTCGACCAGCGCAAGCTTCCGTTCGTCGTCGAGTATGTGACCTGCAGGACCAGCGACGATGTCGCCGAGGCCGTGCACGCGCTGGTGGTGCGTGGCGCGCCTGCGATCGGCATCGCCGCCGCGTGGGGCGCGGTATTGGCCGCACGCGCGCTCGACGCCAGCGGCGTCGCACCGGCCAGCGCCGCCGCCGCGACCGAGGCCCTCGAGCCGGCCTTCCAGCGGCTCAATGCCGCGCGCCCGACCGCGGTGAACCTGGCCTGGGCGCTGGAGCGCATGCGTCGCGCCATCCGTCATTTCCCGGACGACTGGCGCGGTGCGCTCAGCCGCGAGGCGCGTGCGATCACCGACGAGGATCTCGCCGCCAATCGCCGCATGGGCACGCTGGGTGCGCAGCTGATCGCGCCCGGCAGCGGCGTGCTGACCCACTGCAACACCGGCTCGCTGGCCACCTCCGGCTTCGGTACCGCGCTCGGCGTCATCCGTGCAGGCGTGGCCCTGGGCAGGATCGGTCAGGTGTATGCAGGAGAGACCCGGCCCTGGATGCAGGGCGCGCGCCTGACCGTGTGGGAGCTGTTGCAGGACGGCATCACCCCGACCCTCATCGCCGACTCCGCCGCCGCGCACCTCATGCGCACCGGACGCGTGCAGTGGGTGGTCGTGGGCGCGGACCGCATCTGCGCGAATGGCGATGTGGCCAACAAGATCGGCACCTGCCAGCTCGCCATCGCGGCGCGCTACACCGGCGTGAAATTCATGGTGGTGGCGCCGTCGTCCACCGTCGACATGGGCACGCAGAGCGGGGGCAAGATCGAGATCGAGGAGCGCGAGAGCGCCGAACTCCTCTCGGTGGCCGGGCACCGCACGGTGGTCGAAGGCGTGAATGCCTGGAACCCCGTCTTCGACGTGACGCCGGCCGAACTCATCGACGCCATCGTCACCGAGCGTGGCGTGGTCGAGCGTCCCAACCGGGTGTCGATGCAGGCGATGTTCGGCGAGTGAATCGCGGCGGCCGCGTGCAGCGGCCGCACGGCATTGCCGATGCGTGGTCTCGGCCGGCGCAAACCCTTGTTTCTGCATGGGAATTTCCGGGCGTCCGAATCGCGTGGCAACGCGCCTCGTGATATGATGCGCGGTCGCCCTGCGCCCCATGTGCGCAGCCTTCGTCGCCATCCCGGACGCTGAGCTTCCGGTTCCGCCGCAGGGCGGGGCCCGGGCTGCGTCCGGCCCGGCGCCCGGAGATCAACCCACCCGTCGTTTTTCCAGCAGAAGCAGTCGCAATGGTCGAACCCGCGAAGGAAATCATCCCCGTCAATCTCGAAGACGAGATGCGCCGCAGCTATCTCGACTACGCCATGAGCGTGATCGTGGGCCGCGCACTCCCCGACGTGCGCGACGGCCTGAAGCCGGTGCATCGTCGCGTGCTGTTCGCGATGGACGAGCTGGGCGCGCACAACAACAAGCCCTACTACAAGTCGGCGCGCATCGTCGGTGACGTGATCGGTAAGTACCACCCGCATGGCGACCAGTCGGTGTACGACACCCTGGTGCGCATGGCGCAGCCGTTCTCGCTGCGCTACCTGCTGGTGGACGGGCAGGGCAACTTCGGTTCGGTCGACGGCGACAACGCCGCGGCGATGCGTTACACCGAAGCGCGCATGGCCAAGCTCACCCACGAGCTGATGGCCGACATCGACAAGGACACCGTCGATTTCCAGCCCAACTACGACGAGAAGGAACGCGAGCCGACGGTGATGCCGTCGCGCTTCCCGAACCTGCTGGTCAACGGCTCCGCCGGCATCGCGGTGGGCATGGCCACCAACATCCCGCCGCACAACCTGGGCGAGACCATCGACGCCACGGTGGCGCTGCTGGACGACCCGGAGATCGACATCGACGGGCTGATGCAGCACATCCCTGGCCCGGATTTCCCCACCGCCGGCATCATCAATGGCGTCGGCGGCATCCATCTGGCGTACCGCACCGGCCGCGGGCGGGTGCGCATGCGCGCACGGGCCGAGATCGAAGTGGCCGACAACGGCCGCGAGGCCATCGTCGTCACCGAGATCCCCTACCAGGTCAACAAGGCGCGGCTGATCGAGAAGATCGCCGAGCTGGTGAAGGAAAAGAAGCTCGAAGGCATCAGCGAGCTGCGCGACGAGTCCGACAAGGACGGCATGCGCATCTACATCGAGGTCAAGCGCGGCGAATCGGCAGAAGTGGTGCTGAACAACCTCTACGCGCAGACGCCGATGGAGTCGGTGTTCGGCATCAACATGGTGGCGCTGGTCGACGGCCGCCCGCAGTTGCTGAACCTCAAGCAGATCCTCGAATGCTTCGTGCGCCACCGCCGCGAAGTGGTGACCCGCCGTACCATCTTCGAACTGCGCAAGGCCCGTGCCCGCGCCCACATCCTCGAAGGCCTGACCGTCGCGCTCGCCAACATCGACGAGATGATCGAGCTGATCAAGACCTCGGCCAACCCCAACGAGGCGCGCGAACGCATGCTCGCCCGCACCTGGGACGCCGGTCTGGTCGCCAGCCTGCTGGCCGCCGCCGGCAGCGACGCGTCGCGCCCGGAAGACCTGCCGCGCGGTGTCGGCCTGCTCGAGAGCGGCTACCAGCTCACCGAGACCCAGGCGAAGGAAATTCTCGAAATGCGCCTGCACCGCCTGACCGGGCTGGAGCAGGACAAGCTGACCGAGGAGTACAAGACGCTGCTGGAGGTCATCCGCGGCCTGATCGAGATCCTCGAAAACCCCGACCGTCTGCGCGAGGTCATCCGCGAGGAGCTGCTGGAGATCAAGCAGAACTTCGGCGACGCGCGTCGCAGCGAAATCCGCGCCAGCGAGGAGGATCTCGACATTCTCGACCTGATCGCGCCGGAAGACGTGGTGGTCACGCTCTCGCACGCCGGCTATGCCAAGCGCCAGCCGGTCACCGCCTACCGCGCGCAGAAGCGCGGCGGCCGCGGGCGCAACGCCGCCAGCACCAAGGACGAGGATTTCATCGACCAGCTGTGGCTGGTCAACACCCACGACACCCTGCTCACCTTCACCAGCAATGGCCGCGTGTTCTGGCTGCCGGTGCACCAGCTGCCCGACGCCGGGCCCAACGCGCGTGGCCGGCCCATCGTCAACTGGCTGGCGCTGGAAGAGGGCGAGAAGATCCAGGCCGTCGTGCCGGTGCATGCCTACGACGAGGATCACTACGTGTTCTTCGCCACCCGCAACGGCACGGTGAAGAAGACCCCGCTGACCGAATTCGCCTTCCGGCTGGCGCGCGGCAAGATCGCGATCAACCTCGACGAGGGCGATGCACTGATCGGCGCCGGCCTGACCGACGGTGAGCGCGACATCATCCTGTTCGCCTCCAACGGCCGCGTCTCGCGCTTCTCCGAAGCGCATGTGCGCCCGATGGGCCGCACCGCCACCGGCGTGCGCGGCATGCGTCTGGCGGCGGGCGAGCACGTGGTCAGCCTGATCGTGGCCGATCCCGCGGTCGACGGTCTGGAGGACGAGGAGACGCCCGATGCCGTCGTGGCCGGCGAGGAATCGGCCGCGATGGAAAGCGATGGCGCCGAGGCCGTGCGCATCGAGGACGCCATCGAGGACCAGGACGACGGCGACCGCTTCTACATCCTCACCGCCACCGAGAACGGCTACGGCAAGCGCACGCCGCTCGAAGACCACCCGCGCAAGGGCCGCGGCACCCAGGGCGTGATCGGCATCCAGACCACTGCGCGCAACGGCAAGCTGATCGGCGCGGTGCTGCTGCGCAGCGCCGACGAGGTGCTGCTGATTTCCGATGGCGGCACGCTGGTGCGTACCCGCGCGGCGGAGATCTCCCGCGTCGGCCGCAATACCCAGGGCGTCACCCTGATGCGTCTGGCCGAGGACGAGCGTCTGCAGGCGCTGGAGCGTCTGGATGCGTCGCTGGACGAGGACGAGCTGGATGGGGTGGCTCCGGTGGATGCGCCTGCCGCAGCCGCCGTGCCCGAGGCGCCTTCTGCGGATGTGCCGCCGCCGGAGGCCTGATCCCGCAGCCGTGTCGGCACCCGACGGGGGCTGCTTGCGACGGGATGCTCGTTGCCGTGCTCCACTCGATCCATTCGACGAAGCCGCCGCAGGGCGGCTTCGTCGTTTCGGTGGCCAGCGTCGCACCAGGCTGCACGCGATCGTCCCGCCTGGCGCCGATCGTCATGCGCTCTTACCGTTCCCCCGACGTGGTGTTCGGCCGCGTCGCGGTCGATGATCCGCACCGGCCTTTCCGTGCGTCGATCAAGACCTCAATACGCAATTTCCCGGCTTGGCCGGCAAGCGCCGGCAGCGTGCGTCCGTTCGTGGTTAACGTCCGGAAAAGATGCGCGAATCCACGTGAAAATGCGTGAAATCGTGCGAAGACGGGCGTGTATAGTGAGCCCCATCACGAGGAGGGGCGTATGTGCCGCAATGCTGAGATCGGGGAGTCGGGTCCGCTGTCGTCGCGGTCCGCGGGCGAGGGCGCTGGTCGCAGCGGGGCATCCGCGGCACGAAGCGCACGGCGGGGTGGACGCGGGCGGGCGGCACTGTCGTCGCTGCTCATCGCGCTGATCCTGATCCTGCCGGCCGCCTGCCGACGCGACACCGGCCAGCTCCCCGAGGTCAGCGGCGAGGCCATCGCCGCGCAGCGCGACAAGGTGGAAGGCTTCGCGCTGGTCTCCGCCTATCCCGACCAGACGGGCGACACGCTGGCGGTGGCGCTGGAATTCTCGCAGCCGCTGGTCGGCACCCAGGATTTCGACGCGCTGATCGCCATCGACGCCAAGGCCGAAGGCGAAGGCGGGTGGTCGCTGGACGACGACGGCAAGGTGCTGCGCTTCCCGTATGTGAAGGCCAACACCGACTACACGGTGAAGATCTCCGGCAAGCTGTCCGCCGCCGACGGCAAGACCCTCGGCCAGGACGTGGAACGCAAGGTCTACACCGGCGAGCTCGAGCCCGCGGTCGGTTTCGCATCGCAGGGCAGCGTGCTGCCGGCGCGCGAGAGTCGCGGCCTGCCGGTGGTGGCGATCAACGTGCCCGAAGTCGACGTCGAATTCATGCGCGTGCGCGAGGCCTCGCTGCCGAAGTTCTTCTCCGAATACCAGCGCGCGGGCCGCCGCAGCGGCTGGGACCTCGATTCCGAATATTCCGACGGCGGGCCGCTGCACAAGCTGGCCGACCCGGTCTACACCAACCGCTTCGTCCTCGGCGGTGAGCGCAACGAGCGCACCGTCACCTACCTGCCGATCCAGGACATCAAGGAACTGCAGGAGCCGGGGCTGTATTTCGCGGTGATGAAGCGCGCCGGGCGTTTCGCCGGGGACTACGAGACCACTTTCTTCACGGTCAGCGACATCGGCCTGCACGTGCGCGCGTACAAGGACAAACTGTTCGTGCACGCGGCTTCGCTGAAGGAAGGCGGCGGCATCGCCGGTGTGGAACTGCGCATTCTCGACGCCAAGGGCGAGCCCCGCCTCAAGGCCGAGACCGACCGCAACGGCAACGCGCTGCTCGCCTATGGCCTGGATGCCGGGCATGTGCTGATCGGCGCGCGCGGTTCGGACGTGTCGATGCTGCCGTTCAACCAGCCTGCGCTGGATCTCTCCGAGTTCTCGGTCGCCGGGCGCGAATCGGCCTGGTTCGACGTGTTCGCCTGGTCGGGCCGTGATCTGTACCGCCCGGGCGAGACGGTGCGCGTGTCCGCGCTGCTGCGCGACAACGACGGCAAACCGGTCGTACCGAAGGCGGCCGACGCCTCGTCCGGCAAGCCCGCGCCGTCGAAGCCGCAGCCCCTGTTCGTGCGCCTGATCCAGCCCGACGGCAAGCTGATGATCGAAAGCCGTCTGGAGCCGGCCGCACAGGGCTACTACAGCTTCGAGAAGGCCATCCCCGTGGAGGCGCCGACCGGGCGCTGGAAGGTCGAGTTCCGTACCGACCCGGGCAGCGCGGAGGTGGTGCAGGGCATGAGCCTGCGCATCGAGGAATTCCTGCCCGAGCGGATGAAGCTCGATCTCGATACCGCCACCCAGGTGCTGCGCCCTGGCCAGCCGATCGCGCTGAAGGCCACCGGTGCCTATCTCTATGGCGCGCCGGCCGCCGGCAACCGGTTCACCGCAAAGCTCGCGGTGGCGGTCGAACGTCACCCGGTCGAGAGCATGCCGGGCTACCACTTCGGCGACCCGACGCTGGACCTGCCGAAGGACGCGAAGGACATCGTCGACACCACGCTGGACGCCCAGGGGCGGTTGAGCGAGGACATCGCCCTGCCGGCCGAGGTCAAGCCGGTGTCGCCGATCGCCGCGATCGTGTCGGGCAGTCTGTACGAGAGCGGTGGGCGCAGCGTCAACCGGTCGATCAAGCGTGTGATGTGGCCGGCCGATGCCCTGGTCGGCATCCGCCCGCTGTTCGAACTGAAGGATGGCGCCGATTACGGCAGCAACGCGCGCTTCGAACTGATGCGCGTGGACGCCGCGGGCAAGCCGCAGCCGGCCAAGGGCCTGAAGGTGACGCTGGTGCGCGAGCACCGCAGCTATCACTGGAACTACGACGACGGCTGGGATTACGACTTCACCTCGCGCTGGGACCAGGTGCAGACCCGCACGCTCGACGCCGGCGCCACCGCGACGCGTTTCGACTTCCCGGTCGAGTGGGGCGAATACCGCTTGGATGTGCTGGACCCGGCGACCGGCCTGACCATGCGCCTGCCGTTCACCGCAGGCTGGAGCTGGAACGACGACAACCGCGGCCTGGACGCGCGCCCGGACAAGGTGAAGGTGGCGCTGGACAAGACCGCCTATCGCGCCGGCGACACGATGAAGGTCACGGTCACTCCGCCGCATCCGGGCAAGGGCCTGCTGATGGTCGAGGCCGACCGTATGCTCTACGTGCAGGAGATCGACGCGGACCGCGGCAGCACCTTCAGCGTGCCCGTGACGCAGGACTGGGACCGCCATGACCTCTACGTCACCGCGCTGGTGTTCCGCGGCGGCAGCGCGACCGACAAGGTCACGCCCGCGCGAGCGGTCGGCGTGGCGCACGTGCCGATGGACCGGGCCGACCGGCGCGTGGTGGTCGGCCTGGCTGTGCCACCGCAGATGCGGCCGGAGCGGCCGCTGCAGGCCCTCGTGGCCGTGCCCAGACTGGCCGGCCAGGAGGCCTGGGTCACCGTCTCGGCCGTCGATGTGGGCATCCTCAACATCACCCGCTTCCCGGTGCCGGACGCGAATGGCCATTTCTTCGCGCAGCGGCGCCTGGGCGTGGACGCCTACGATGTCTACGGGCGGGTGATCGAAAGTTTCGAGGGCGGCGTCGGCCGGCTGCGTTTCGGCGGCGACATGGCGCTGCCGCCGCTGGCGCAGGCGCGGCGGCCGACCTCCAAGGTCCAGACCGTGGATCTGTTTTCCGGCCCGGTGAAGCTGGATGCGAAGGGCCAGGCGCGGGTGCCGCTGCAGGTGCCGGACTTCAACGGCACCCTGCGGGTCTCGGCGCTGGTGTATTCGGACACCCGCTACGGCAACGCCGATGCCGAGACCGTGGTGCGCGCGCCGATCGTCGCCGAAGCCAGCTACCCGCGCGTGCTCGCGCCGGGCGACCGCAGCGCGCTGACCGTCGACATCACCAATTTCACCGGAAAACCGGGCAGTTTCGAGGTGCGCGCCGAGGGCATCGGGCCGCTGGCGGTGGGCGAGGGCAGCCGTCGCGTCGAGCTGGGCAAGGAGGCCAAGACCACGCTGACCTTCCCGGTGACCGCGCGCGAGGGCTACACCACTGCGAAGCTGCGCGTGCGCGTGGACGGCAACGGCTTCAAGGTGGACCGCAGCTTCGACCTCCCGGTCCGCCCGGCCTGGCCGGGCGTGGTGCGCGTGCGCACCGAGAGCCTGCAGGCCGACGCGCCGGTGGCGATGGACACCGGCTTCGCCGAGGGCCTGATGCCGGACTCCGTCACCGCGCAGATGACGGTGAGCGCGATGCCGCCGATCCCCTTCGCCGCGGCGCTGGAGGACGTGCTCAAGTACCCCTACGGCTGTGCCGAGCAGACCACCAGCAAGGGCTACGCCGCACTGCTGATGGACAAGGACACCGCCGATGCGCTCGGCAGTCGGGGCCTGGACGCGAAGACCCGCCGCATCCGCATGGAGGGCGCGTTCGCGCGCCTGACCGCCATGCAGCTCTCCAACGGCCATTTCTCGATGTGGGGCAACGACGACTACGTCAACGCAGCGCTGACGCCGTACATCGTGGAGTTCCTGCTGGATGCGCGCGAGGCCGGCTTCGCCGTGCCCGAGCGCATATTGCAGAAGGCGCTGCAGCGGCTCAGCGACGATGTGCTGGCCGGCGGGGCGCAGTTCTACGGCTACACGCATCGCGAGCATCTGAAGTTCGCCTACCAGGCGCATGCCGGCTATGTGCTGGCGCGGGTCAACCGCGCTCCGCTCGGCACCCTGCGCGCGCTGTACGACAACGAGCGCGGCAAGGTGCGGACCGGCCTGCCGCTGGTCCACCTGGGCCTGGCGCTGTCGCTGCAGGGCGACGGCAAGCGCGGTGCCCGGGCCATCGCCCAGGGCTTCGCGTTCAAGGGCGAGCGCATCGGCTGGCTGGGCGACTACGGCAGCCCGCTGCGCGACAGCGCGCTGATGCTGGCGCTGGTGCGCGAGCGCAAGCTCTCGAAGCCCGAGTACGAAGCCATGGCCATCGAGCTGGGCAAGGAGCTGCAGGCGCGCCGCAACGAGCGCTGGTTCTGGCTGAGCACGCAGGAGCAGGTGGCCATCGCACGCGTCGGCAAGGCGCTGCTCGCCGACCAGACACGCAAGCTGGGTGGCACGTGGACGGTCGGCGGCGAAGCGCAGACGGCCACGCCAAGGCGCATGCAGGGCCGCCGCACCGACTGGGCCGGCCTGTCGGCGGGCTTCCGCTTCGCGCCGCAGGCCACCGAAGGCGATGCCGCGCCGCTGTTCGCCAGCCTGGAAATCGCGGGCGTGCCGCGCACCGCGCCCGCGCCGGACGCGTCGGTCATTGGCGTGCAGCGCGAGTGGTTCACCACCGACGGCAAGCCCTGGACGCCGGGTCCGCTGACCGAAGGCGAGGCGCTGATCGTCGCGCTCACGGTCAAGGCCGACCGCGACATGCCGGACGCGCTGGTCACCGACCTGCTGCCGGCGGGCCTGGAGATCGAGAACTTCAACCTGGGCGATGCCAAGCAGTGGGCCGATGTGGTGGTCGACGGCATCCGCATCGCGGAGCGCGGCGACGCTGCGCAGGTGCAGCACGAGGAGTTCCGCGACGACCGCTACGTGGCCGCGGTGAAGCTGCGCAGCGGCGACAACGCACGCATTTTCTACCTGGTGCGCGCCGTCACTCCGGGCACCTACACCGTGCCGCCGCCGCTGGTCGAGGACATGTACCGCCCGCAGCTGCGCGGCGTGGGCAAGTCGACACCGGCGACGATCACGGTGGTGCAGCCGAAGTAGTGCCGGAACGGCAAGCCGGGATTCGGGGGTTCAGGAATTCAGGGATTCGGGGATGCCGATCTCCGAATCCCTGAATCCCGATCCGGAAGGGGCAAGGCAGCTTGCGGGCCATCATCGGCCGGCTGCATCCACAGTGCCGCGCGCATCTTCGATACCGATGCACAGCGCGATGTCGTCCCGTGCTCGGCAAGGCGGTGCCTGCTGTCCGCCTCCCGCGCTGTGCCGCCCACCTCGTCCTGCGCCATGACCCCATCCGCGTGATGCCCACACTGCCCGCCTCGCCATGAATTCCGGACCGGTCGCCCCCTTGCCCCCCTCGGGAACCGTCGGAACCCGAGGCCGGCTCCCGCAGGCGTTCCGTCGACTGCTGCCCTGGCTGCGCTGGGGCACCGTGACCGTCCTCGCGGCGCTGCTGCTGCTCGATCTGCTGTTCCCGCCGCCGCTGCCCGAGCGCCGCGACACCAGCACGCTGGTGACCGCGCGCGATGGCACGCCGCTGCGCGCCTTCGCCGATGCCGACGGCGTGTGGCGCTATCCCGCGACACCCGAAGCGGTCTCGCCGCTGTATCTGGAAGCGCTGCTGCACTACGAGGATCGCTGGTTCTGGCGTCATCCCGGCGTCAATCCCATTGCGCTGGGCCGCGCGGGCGTGCAGATGCTCGGCAGCGGGCGGGTGGTCTCGGGCGGCTCCACCCTCACCATGCAGGTGGCGCGCATTCTCGACGGCGGCGGCACGCGCACGCCCTGGGGCAAGCTGCGGCAGATCCTGCGCGCGCTGCAGCTGGAAGCGCATCTCTCCAAGCGCGACATCCTTGCGCTGTATCTCGAGCGCGCGCCGTTCGGCGGCACTATCGAAGGCGTGGAGGCGGCCAGTTGGGCCTACCTCGGCAAACCCGCCGCGCGCCTGTCGCGGGCCGAGGCCGCGCTGCTGGCGGTGCTGCCGCAGTCGCCCAGCCGGCTGCGGCCGGACCGCCACCCCGAGGCCGCGCAGGCCGCGCGCGACAAGGTGCTGGCGCGGATGGCGGCACTGGGCGTGTGGAGCGCGGAGCAGGTGGACGACGCGCGCATCGAGCCGGTGGTGACGCGTCAGCTGCAGCCGCCGCTCAGCGCCGCGCTGCTGGCGCAGCGGCTGCGCAGCGAGGCACCGCGCGAGGCGCGGATCGCCAGCACGCTCGACGCCGGCCTGCAGCGCACCCTGGAGGAGCGCGTCTCGGCGTATTTCTCCAGCCTGCCCGAACGCACCTCCGCCGCGCTGCTGGTGATCGACAACGCCACGCTGGAGGCGCGCGCCTACGTCGGCTCGGTCCGGTTCGGCGACAAGGCGCGGCTGGGCCATGTCGACATGGTCCGCGCCTGGCGTTCGCCGGGTTCGACGCTCAAGCCGTTCCTCTACGGCATGGCGATCGACGACGGCCTGATCCACTCCGAGAGCCTGCTCATCGACGCGCCGCAGAGTTTCGGCGACTACCGGCCGGGCAACTTCGGCGAGGCCTTCAACGGCCCGGTCGCGGCATCCGACGCACTGCGGCTGTCGCTCAACGTGCCGGCGGTCGACCTGCTCGACCGGGTCGGCCCGGGCCGCTTCGCCGCACGCCTGGCGCATGCGGGCATCGACCTGAAATTCCCGGCGGCGGCCAAACCCAACCTCGCGCTGATCCTGGGCGGCACCGGCGCGACGCTGGAGGACCTGGTGGGGGCCTACGCCGCCTTCAACCGCGGCGGCATCGCGGGCCGCGTGCGCTACCGCGCGGATGCGCCGGTGCAGGAGCGGCGGCTGCTGTCCCCGGGCGCGGCCTGGGTCGTGCGCGAGATCCTCGAAAGCAACCCGCGTCCCGGCGAGAGCGAGTATTTCGACCGGCGGGGACGCACGCGCGTGGCCTGGAAGACCGGCACCAGCTATGGCTTCCGCGATGCGTGGGCGATCGGCGGCACCCGCACCCACACCGTGGGCGTCTGGGTGGGGCGCCCGGACGGCACGCCGCTGCCGGGGCAGTACGGTGCGCTCACCGCACTGCCGCTGTTGTTCGAGGCCATCGACACCCTGCCGCAGGGCGCGCGCGATGCGATGCCGCTGGCGCCGCCGCAGGACGTGGCGAAGGTCGAGATCTGCTGGCCGCTCGGCACCGCGGCCAGCGCACAGACTTCCGCCACCTGCCATCGACGGCGCGATGCCTGGGTGCTCGACGGCGCGGTGCCGCCCACGCTCGCGGAGCGCGAGGTGCGGCTGTGGAATGCGGGCCGCGAGCGCTTCGATATCGACCTGGACAGCGGCCGCCGCGTCTCCGCGGTGTGCTCGCTCCCGCACCGCACTGCCGAACGCGAGATCGCCCGCTGGCCTGCGCTGGCCACGCCGTGGCTGTCGCTGGAGACGCGCCGCGCGTCCCGGTTGCCGCCGCTGGCGGACGACTGCATGGCCGACGGCCGCGAGGCCGCCACCACGCTGCGGATCGAGGGCGTCAGCCCCGGCGCGACGCTCGCGCGCGCGCCCGGCAGCGTGGAGCCGGTGCGTCTGCGCCTGCGCGCGCTGGGCGATGAAGGGCGGGTGCGCTGGCTGCTCGACGGGCGCTGGGTCGGCGAGACCACCGGCAGCGGCTGGCTGCAGCAGCGTTTCGAACGTCCGGGCCGCCATGCGCTGACCGCGCTGGCCGACAGCGGCGCCTGGGGCCGGGTGGAGTTCACCGTGCTGCGCTGAGCGCGCGGCCGTGGGGTCAGCCGTTCTGCGTGCGCAGCAGGTCGCCCAGGCTGCGCGCTTCCGGCATCCACTGCTGCGCCAGGGCGCCCGCGCCGGCGAAGAACAGCAGCACCAGCAGGAAGGGCAGGGCGGTACGGCGTATCGCGGTGCGCAGCCAGTCGACCGACTCGATGCCGCGCAGCCTGCGGTACAGGCGGGCACCCAGTGCGATGTCGACGATGAGTTCCGCCAGCAGGGTCGGCGCGATCCACACCATCCACAGCGCACTGAACGCCGCGCCGGCGAACACCGCGAGCGCGATCAGCACCAGGGCCGCCTCGCCCGCGTCGCCGACATCCCCGGAGAGCGGGTTGGAGGTGGCGATGTCCTCGACATCGCCACCCGCCTCCGCGCGCCCGCCGTGCTGCGTGCGCCGGTCGCCGTCGTATCCGTCCGGCACGTCCAGCGACTTGTCGTGCAGGCGCACCCAGGTGCGCAGCAACAGCAGGAAGACCAGATACGCGATGACCACCGACAGCGCATAACGCTGGCCCAGTGCCTGCAGGCCGATGTCGAGCAGCGAGGCCGAGGCCAGGAAGCCTGCGGCCGCGGTCAGCGCCACGATCAGCAACATCTGCAGCCGCGGCGAATGCAGGCGCATCAGCCGCAGCCGTGTTCTGTGGACGCGGTGGTCGCGGTCCATCCGGAGCGTGCGGTCGAGTCGGCCCAGACGACCCGGACTGCCGAATCAGCCCAGCTGTTCGAGCATGTGCTCGGCCGAAGAGACGCGGAACTCGCCCGGCGCCTCGACTTCCAGCAGCGTGACCACGCCGTTGTCCGCCAGCAGCGCGAACCGCTTGCTGCGCAGGCCCATGCCGTAAGCGCTGGCGTCCATTTCCAGGCCGAGCGCGCGGGTGAAATCGCCGTTGCCGTCGGCGAGGACTTCCATCCCCTCCGGCACATTCTGGCTCGCGGCCCAGGCCTTCATCACGAAGGGGTCGTTGACCGACACGCAGGCCACGCTGACGCCCTTCTCGCGGAATTTGTCGAACAGCGCCACGAAGCCGGGCAGATGCTTTTCGGAGCAGGTGGGCGTGAATGCGCCGGGCACCGCGAACAGCAGCAGCTTGCGGCCTTCGAACAACGCGTGGGTGTCCACGGTTTCGAAACCTTCACGGATGCGCTGCACGTTGCTCTCGGGGATGCGGTCGCCGATCTGGATGGGCATGGTGGAACTCCTTCGCTGGTGGGGGATGGGGGTGGGGATTCGGGGCGGTGCAGCTCGGCCGGATGCGCGGGGAGGCGCAGGCCGGACAGCGCGAGTGTACGCCCGGGCGACAGGCCAAAGTGCGGGAATGGTGGCGAAACGCGCGTTCGCAAGGGGCTTGAAACACGGTTCTGCGCGCGCATTTTTCGGGCATGGCGGCAGGTTGCCGTCGCCCACACACCCCTACAGGAGTCATCCGATGAGTCTCGCCCGCTACCAGAACATCCGCCCCGCCCAGTCCCGCATCGACGACGACATGAAGCGCATCTTCGAGCGTTTCCTCGGCAACGCCGCCGTATCCGACGACACCCGCGACGAATCCGCCGTGGTCACCAGCCAGTGGGTGCCGCGCGTCGACATCAAGGAGGAAAGCGACCGCTTCGTGATCCTTGCCGACCTGCCCGGCATCGACCCCCAGGAGGTCGAAGTGCTGATGGACAAGGGCATCCTCAGCATCAAGGGCGAACGCCGCAGCGAGAGCGGCGAACAGACCGAGCGCTTCTCGCGCATCGAGCGCCGCTACGGCAGTTTCCACCGCCGTTTCGCGCTGCCCGACACCGCCGATGCCGAGGGCATCACCGCCCGCGGCCAGAACGGCGTGCTGGAGATCGCGATCCCGAAGAAGCCCGAGTCCACGCCGCGGCGCATCCAGGTCGGCCAGGCCTGAGCGGACGCGCTTCGTCCCGGCGGTGCGGGGTGATCCATCGACGCATGCGCCGCGCCGCGCATGCGTTTCCGCGCCCACGCCAACCGACGCCCGCAGCCCTCTGCGGGCGTCGTGCTTGCGGGAGTGCGTCGTGTCGCGGTCGCGGCGATCGATGCCGCTCCTCCCCGCGACGTGCATCCGCAGGTGTCGTCGTATAGTCCCCGCATCGCGCGCGCAGCGCTTCCATGTTTTCCTGCGAGGTCATCATGCGTTTCAAGGACTACTACCAGATACTCGGCGTCGAGCCCGGCGCCGGCGAGGCGGAGATCAAGACCGCCTACCGTCGGCTCGCACGCAAGTACCATCCGGACGTCAGCAAGGAAGCCGACGCCGAAGACAGGTTCAAGGCCGTCAACGAGGCCTACGAGGCCCTGCGCGACCCGCAGAAGCGTGCGGCCTACGATCAGCTGCGTGCCCGCGGCTATCGCCCCGGCGACGAGGTAAGCCCGCCGCCCGGCGGTTTCGGCGGCGGCTACGGCGGAGGCCCGGGCGGCTTCGATTTCGAGTTCGGCAACGGGGCCGGCGGGTTCAGTGATTTCTTCCAGGAGCTGTTCGGGCGTCGCCGCGGCGGCCCGGGTGTGGGCGGTGGGTTCGACCCCCGCGCGCGCGGCGACGGTGCCACGCGCGCCAAGTTCGCGGTGCCGCTGGAAGCGGTGTACCGCGGTGAGCCGGTGCGGATCTCGATCGAAGGCAAGTCGCTGGACGTCCGCGTGCCGCGCGGCATCCGCCCCGGCCAGGCCATCCGGCTGGGCGGTCAGGGGCGCGGCGGCGGCGACCTGCTGCTGGAGATCGAATACGCCGCGCATCCGCAGTTCGAGGTCGACGGCCGCAACATCCTCTACGTCCTGCCGGTCGCTCCCTGGGAAGCGGCACTGGGCGCCACGCTCAGTGTGCCGACCCTCGGCGGGCCGGTGGAGGTGAAGGTGCCGCAGGACTCCGAGGGCGGCCGCAGGCTGCGCCTGCGCGGACGCGGCCTGCCGGGCAGCGGCGGGCTGGGCGACGGCGATCAGATCGTCGAGCTGGAGATCCTCGCCCCGCGCGCCAATACCGACGCCGAGCGCGAGGCCTATCGCACCCTGCGCGAGGCCTTCGGCGACGACTGGCGGCGGGCCTGATCGCGACGGTCCCGCGCGCATCGCGCAGCGACCCACGCTCCAGACGCGAAGAAGCCGCCGAAAGGCGGCTTCTTCGTCTGCGTGCCGGACCGCCTTGCGGGCGACGGCGGCAGGGCGGCCTTACGCCATCCCGGTGACGTACTTGGTGATGGTGTCGGCCAGCTCGGTCTCGCTGAAGGGCTTGGTCATGTAGGCCTTGGCGCCCTGACGCATGCCCCAGACGCGATCGGTGTCCTGGTCCTTGGTGGTCACCAGGATGATCGGGATGTGCTTGGTGGTGGGCTCGCGCGTGATGGTGCGCGTGGCCTGGAAGCCGTTGAGGTTCGGCATGACCACGTCCATCAGGATCAGGTCGGGAATTTCGCGCTTGGCCACTTCGACACCGGCTGCGCCGTCTTCGGCGGTCAGTGCCTCGTGGCCGAGTTTCTCGACGATACGGCGGATGCCCATGAGCTGGGAAGGAGAGTCGTCGACGATCAGGATGCGAGCCATGCGGGTCCCCGGAACAATACTTCGCGCAGTGTAGTCGCCTCGGGCCGCGGCCGGAAGCGGGGGAGTCCCCGGCGAACCGCTGCGGCCCGCCGGACGGTGGCGGGGCGCGGACCTGCGGAGCGGGCCGCGTGCCCCCGGCAGGCCGCCCCGCCGCCATAGCCGGATGCGCACCTGATGCGCATCTGCGCTGCGCGCATGCCGTTCGACCGCTTTCGAATCAATGGTTTGGAGCGGAGAGGGGGCTGCGGGCTGCCGGTGTCAGCGTGTGTGCGGGCCTCCGTGCATTTCGTGCGGCGGGCGTGGCGCTGGGCGGCGCATCTCACTCACCGCCGATCCGCACCAGTGTCCTGCCCAGCGAGCCGCCGGCCAGCATGTCGGCGAACACCGCCGGCAGCCCGTCCAGCGTGACCTCCCGCGTGCAGATCGCGTCCAGATGCCGCGGCTTCCAGTCCGATGCCAGCCGTTTCCACACCTCGTCGCGGATGTCGCGCGCGGTGCCGGCCGAGGCCACGCCCAGCAGCGACACGCCGCGGATGATGAAGGGCATGACCGTGGTCGGCAGCTCGGCGCTGGCCGCCAGGCCGGCCGAGGCCACGTTGCCGTAGGGCCGGGTGCGCGCCAGCAGGCTGGCGAGCATGCTGCCGCCCACGTTGTCGAAGCCGCCGCCGAAACGCGCGGCTTCCAGCGGCCTGGCCTCGGCCAGCACCTCGCGGCCCAGCACCTCGGCCGCGCCCAGCGACTTGAGGTACTCCGCCTGCGCGGCCTTGCCGCTCACCGCGTGCACGTCGTAGCCGGCACGGCTGAAGATGTCGACCGCCAGCGAACCCACGCCTCCGGTCGCGCCGGTCACCGCGATCGGCCCCAGCGCGGGGTTCTGGCGGTTCTCTTCCATCCGCAGCAGGCCCAGCGCCGCGGTGAAGCCGGCGGTGCCGAGGATCATGCTTTCGCGCAGGCTCAGCCCCGCCGGCAGCGGGATGACCCATTTCGCCTCCAGCCTGGCGTATTCCGAATAGCCGCCGTCGCGGGTCTCGCTCAGGCCGCAGCCGGTGACCAGCACAGCGTCGCCTTCGCGGAACGCCGGATCGGTCGAGGCGACCACGTGGCCAGCCACGTCGATGCCGCCCACCAGCGGGAAGAAACGCAGGATCTTGCCCTCGCCGGTGCCGGCCAGGGCGTCCTTGTAGTTGACGGAGGAGTAGGCGGTCTTGATGACCACTTCGCTGGGGGCGAGTTGGTCGATGGTGCTGTCTTCGATGCCGCTGCGGTAGCCGTGTGTGGTGTCGTTGTGGATGCGGAAGGCGCGGAAGGTGGTGGGGATCATGGGTGACTCCTTTGCATTGGCGGCTGCTGCGGGCGGCTGTGCTTCGCGTCGGTTTTCTCTGTTAATCCAGAAAAATCAAAGGCTTCCGCGCTGATGCGCGGGTTTCTTTTCTTTGCTTGCCCAAAGAAAAGAAACCAAAAGAAAGGGCAGCCCTGTCGTCGCGCCCGACGCTGCGCGTCGGGTCCGCAGTCCTCGCGGGGTTTTTCGAAGGCACGTCCCCGTGCCTTCGAAAAACGCGCGACCTCCTGTCGCGCGCCCTGCGGGCCTGATCCGCGAGGACTGCCGCTTCGATGGGGCGGCTCAAATCAAAAGCAGTTCGTCCGCTCGGGAAATTTAATCGGTTTCACGTTGCTTTGATGGATTATGAGTTATCAAGCACGTTTTCGATGCTTTTGAAAAAATCTTCTTGAAATTCAACATCAAGGCAATGCTTGCACCACTCTGTGCACATTGTTTCCCAAACGCTCGTTTTGCTTTTGAGTATTTTGTCTCCAACTTTAGTTGGCCATGCATGAAAGTCAGGGTCAAGCATGGCATCTTCAAAATAGGAATGTAGATCTCCTGCGCCTATTCCAAACCTCTCGTGAAGATGGCCCCAATTTTTTTCTTTTAAACCATGAAATATCACCTGCTCTGGAGCTTGATTGCCCGGCAGCTTAATGCAGCCCTGCTGATGTTCTTGATCGCCATCCAAAATTCCAATTCCAGGTTGTGAGAGCTTTTTGGAATTAGCCAATGAGCCCATCATGGCTACTACATTGGCTGGGCCGACGGCGGATATTTTTATCCTGGGTAATGTGTTCGCCCCTTTGGGGTGGGCGGCAATAATCTCTCTTACCCATATTTCAGCTGACTTGTCTTCCACATACAAAATTGCCTCTGGATGGGAAATGTCATCAAGTTTTGTCAGTGAAAATTCTGGGCTCGCACCATATACAATGCTTGGGCCAGAAGATGTGGGAAGTAATAGTATCCTTGCTTCTGGAGGTAGTTCCTCAAGAATGTATGGGCTGTGTGTGGAAACAATAACTTGAGCCCTTTTTTGACGGCATAGTTCGATTAGAAAATTGATAAGTCTTCGCTGCGCTTTCGGGTGAAGCGACGCCTCAACTTCATCTATGACAATCAATGAGTAATTGGGCACTTCCTGAAGCGCTCTCATTAAGTCTAAAGCGGTATCTTCGCCTGCGCCCTGATGGAATTGGGATATCTCTCCAAATTCTCTGCGAAGGAGACCGACGGTTCTTTTTTCGCTTACGTCAGGTGCTGCAAAGCGCGCATCTTTGTACTCTCTTCCGAGTATGTAAGATAGTTTCCCGCGATATTCATCGCTCAGCGCTTCGGTTGATATTTCTCCGGCGGCTAGTCGGGCAACTTTCGCGTAGCCCGCTGTCGCATCGAGGGGCAAAGTCCTTGCTACATCGAACCAATAGATTTTCCTATTGTACCTTTTTTCTGGAAAGCTCCATCTTCTTGTTGGTTTTTTGATCCGAAATGAAGTTGAGATATCGCCAGTCTTGATTGTGTACCCAAGTTCAATGTTGCTGAGCGTGTCCCAGTGCGTGTCGAGGAAGAAATCTGATGGGTAGTATCCGGTATCTTTTGTGCGTTCATAAGCGGAAGCTGCCACTTTGAGGATTGTGCTTTTTCCGGATCCGTTCTCTCCAACAATCGCAGAAACAGGGAACTTGAAATGTACGGCTTGCCCTGTCCAGCCTCTAAGCCCTTTGATGTCGACTCTTTCTAAATACTGGGGCCATAGTCCGTTTTGAAATTGCTCTCTTATTCGCTGAATTTCACCGTAGTTCATCTAGGTCCTCGCTAGTCGATATTCCATAATCTGCTGCGCTGCAAGATCAGCTTGTCAGCGCTTCCGCCCGCGCCGCACAGATGAAGTCGTTCTCGCTCAAGCCGCCGACATCGTGGGTGGAGTAGCGGACCACGCAGCGGTCGTAGTGGACGCCGAGGTCGGGGTGGTGGTCTTCGCGGTGGGCCATGAAGGCCAGTGCGTTCACGAAGGCCATGGTCCGGTGGTAGTCGGGGAAGGTGAAGGTCTTGATCAGCGCGTGGCCGTTCTCGGCGAGTTCCCAGCCGGGCAGTTGCGGCATCAGTTCGGCGACCTGCGCGGGCGGGAGGCGGTGTTCGTGGCCGCGGCGGGGAATGCAGTGGGCCTGGGCGAGGGGGATGAGATCGTTCATGGGAACTCCTGGGCTGAACGCGGGTCCGCTGTGCGGAGCGGGGCGACGGGACGCCGCCGTGTGGAGACGCATAGAATACGCCGATGATCCAGATCACCGAATCCGCGCAGTCGCACTTCCGCCGCCTGATCGAACGCGAGGCCCTGCCGGGTCTTGGCGTGCGTCTGAGCGCGCTCGATCCCGGTACACCGCGCGCCGATGTGCGTCTGGAGTTCGCCGAACCCGGCGATCTCGCGGGCGACGAGTGGGCGGTGGACTGCGAGGGCTTCACGCTGTGGCTCGATGCCGGCAGCGTGCAGTACCTCGACGGTGCCGAGATCGACTACACCCAGAACACCACCGGCGGCCAGCTGCAGATCCGCGCGCCGAAGATCAAGGGCCAGGCGCCGGCCGAATCGGCGTCGCTGGTGGAGCGCGTGCGCTGGGTGGTGACGCACGAGATCAACCCGCAGCTGGCGCAGCATCGCGGGCATGTGGAGGTGGAGGAAGTGACGGCCGAGGGCGTGGTGATGCTGCGCTTCGGCGGCGGCTGCCACGGCTGCGGGATGGCCGACGTCACCCTCAAGCAGGGCATCGAGACCACGCTCATGGAGAAGGTGCCGGGCGTCACCGCGGTACGCGACGCCACCGACCACGCCACCGGATCGGCGCCCTACATCGCGCGCAACGGCTGAGGCGGCGCGCAGGGCGTGTATACCGCCGCTGAGCTGCTCGTCGCCGTCGAAGCCCGTTACCGGCGGCGTTTCCCGCTGCATGCCGATCGTGCGTTCGGCGAATTCCCGCCGACCTGGCGGCTGTGGTTCCTGGCGATCGGGCAGCAGCCGGGGGCGGTCACCGGTGCGCCCGCCGCAGACTGGGTCAGTGCGTTCGTGGAGCGGCCTCTGCGCGTCCCGGACAAGGCGCTGCCGCCGCTCGGGCGCGTGCGTGCGCTGCGCGCCCTCCTGCGCGCGCGCTGGGAGCCCGCGCCGCGCGAGGAGCGTGGGCTGCGTGCGTTCGCGGCGACGGGATCGGCCTTCGCGCACGCGGTGCTGCTGTTCCTGTTCTTCTGGGTGGCGCTGGTGCGTGTCGAGCCGACAGCCACGGCCGCGCAGGAGGCCGGCGACGTGACCCTGGTCGAGTTCATCGGCGAAGGCACGCCCGAGACGTCCGGCGATGCCGCGCCGCAGTCTGCGGCCGAGGAAGCCCGGCGTGGCCAGCCCACCGCGGACGGTGCGCAGGCGGCACGCGACGCGCAGACCCAGGCCGACACCGCCGAGCCCTCCGATGCCGCTGCCGAAGCGACGGTGAGCGGCAGTGCGCAGTCCGCCGCCACCACCGAACCGGTGGAGGTCGCCGATGCCACCGAGGCCGAGTCCCCCGCGACCCCTCCCGCCACCGCGGAGCAGGCGCCCGCAGAGCAACCGGACCAGGTGCCCCCACCTCCGAGCGCCGAGCAACCCCTCATCGTCGGCGAAACCCTCACGCCCACTCCCAGTGCCTTCACGCTGCCGCCGACCACATTGCGGCTGCCGCAGCGGCCCGTGGCCACCTTGCCCTCGCCCGAGGCGCCGCCGCGGGCCTCGCGCGAGATTCCATTGGTCGAACGCAACCCGTCGACGCCCGCACTGGCGTTGCCGCAGACGCGGCAGGCCGCGCCACTCGCTGCGCCCGAACTCACGCCGACCCGCGAAATCCCGCTGGTCCAGCGTTCCGCCGGTGCCCAGATGCTGCCGCTTCCGCAGGCCCCCGCGGTCAAGCTGCCCGAGGCGGCGGTTCGGCCCAACGGACGCGAGGTGGTGCTCGCGCCGCGGCCTGCCTCCGAATCCACCGCGTTGCCGCTGCCGGGCCAGGCCCAGCGCCGCCTGCCCGATGCGGATGCCGGTCGCAGTGCGGCCCGCGAGATCACGCTGCGCGCACCGCCCACCACGGCGGCGGGTGAGGCAGGCAGTTCCGAGGCGCGCCCCGCCTCCACACCGGCCGGACGGCCGGACGCGGACGGTGTTGCCGCCCGGGGGGCGGCCGCCGTCCCCGCGCCGACCCCCACCGGGCGTCCGGGCGGTACGGCCCGCAGCGGCGCAGGCCCACAGCCTGGCGCGCCGCCCGGGGGGCTGCGGTCACCTGTACGCGGCGACGACTGGGGCGTGTCCGAGCGCGACCGGCGCGGCAGCGGGGCGGGGCAGCAGGGCGCCTCCGGGCTGTTCAACGCGGACGGAAGCGCGCGTCTGCCCGGCGACGGCGGACGTGTCGGCGGCGGGCTGCCGCCGGGCACGATCACCGAGGATTTCGCGAAGATCGACCGCATGGGCACCTGGCTGAAGCGGCCGCCGGTGGACTACACCCCCAGCCGTTTCGACAAGTTCTTCGTGCCCAGCGAGTCGCTGCTGCAGGAGTGGGTGCGCAAGAACGTGCGCGAGGTGTTCGTGCCCATCCCGGGCACCGGCAAGCGCCTGCGCTGCGTGGTGTCGATCCTGCAGGCCGCCGGCGGCTGCACCATCGACGATCCCAATCTGCGCGACCAGGAAGCCGAAGCCCGTCCACCGCCCGACGTGCCGTACAAGCCGGAGCTGCAGGAGCGCGAATGAGGGCGGGCGTGGAGCGTTGCGGAGCGATCACGAAGGACGCGGTCGGCGCAGCACGCTGCATGGCTGCAGGTCGCCTCGGGCTGCCCGCAAAAAAGCGACGGGGGCCAAGCGGCCCCCGTGCGGTCTGATGCGGGATGGTGTGCCCGGCAGTCTTGGTGACTGCGGGAGGACCGGCAGGGTGCTTCAGTGCGCCTGCTTCAGTGCGCCTGCTTCAGTGTGCCTGCTTCAGATCGGCCAGCGGGCCGGGCTGTGCGGCGAAGTAGGCGGCCAGATCGGCCAGGCCCTGGTCGTCGAGCTTGCCATCCTTGAAGGCGGTCTGGATGCGCAGGGTCATCTGCGCGTGATCGCGTGTGCCGTCGTGATACGCCTGCAGGGTGTGGAAGAGGTAGTCGTTGTACTGGCCGGCGAGCACCGGGTAGGCCGGGTCGATCGGCTTGGCGCCGCCTTCGCCGTGGCAGTCGATGCAGGCCTGACCGTCGGTCAGCTGCTTGTCCTTGGCCAGGGCTTCGCCGCGGGCGGCATCGCCGTCCTTCGCGGATACATGGGTGTAGGCCGGGCCGGCATGGCCGGCGTCGGCCTTGTCGCCGCCGCCACAGGCGGACAGGCCGAACGCGGCGGTCAGGGCGAGGGCGGCGGCAAGGGCGTTGCGCTTCGTCATGAGGGCTGCGCTCACTTCTTCAGGCTGGAGAGATAGGCGGCGATGTCGGCGATGTCCTGATCCGAGAAGCTCTTCGCCTGCGCCTGCATGGTGGAATGGGTGCGGGTGCCGTTCTTGTACCCGGTGAGCGCCGCGGTGAGGTACTCCGGCGACTGGCCGACGATCCGCGGCACGTGGTAACTCGGATAGGCGTTCTTGTAGCCGGTGACGCCGTGGCAGCCCTGGCAGGTGTAGCTCAGCGACTTGCCGCGTTCGGCGGAACCGACGATGGCGGCGGGCACGACGGCTGCGGGCGCCGCAGCGGCGGCAGCCGGTGCCGGTGCGGCGGCATCGGCAGTGGGCGCTTCGGCGGCGGGCGCCTCCGCGACCGGGTCCTGGGCGCTTACCGCCAGAGAGACGGCGCCGCCGACGAGGGCGACGGAAAGCGTTCCAAGCAGAAGAGTGCGATTCAACGATCGGATCATGTCGGGGTCCGCAGACGTTCGGGGATGCATGCGTCGAGCCTCGTCGGCCAGCCTGACCGGCGCTGGCCGCCCCACGGGCGCGACGCACAATCCGCACAGTATAGCGTGCATGCGCCGTGGGAGTAGCCGCCCATGTGCGCTCCGCATGGAGGCGCCGCGGGTGGGCCCGCCGTCGCGGGCGCCTCGCGGGGGGCCGGACATTGGCGGAGGCCCGGCAGGACGTGTGCATGGCTGTTGCGTGAGTTGTGTGCCGTGCGTGCTTCGCAGGTCGGCGCTGCCTCGAAGGAATGCAGCGCCCGGCGTCACCGCCGCGAACGTGGCATGGCCCGCACCCGCGGTGCTGGCCCGGGACCACACGGGGACGCGACGCGCGCGCCGGCAATGCGGGTATCGTGTGCGGCTTCACCGCATGCGTTTGTGCCATGCCGGTGCCGCGGCGCTCCGCGCAGGCCGGATCCAGGGACGACGGTCACCATGACCTCTGGCGGATTCGTCTTTTCGGCGGGGTGATTTACCTTGATACAACACCTAAACATTCCGGCCACGTCCCCATGAGCGCAGCGCGCATCCCGTCTCTTCGTCTTCGTCCCGTCACCCTGGCGCTAACGGCTGCGCTGGCCGGCGCCCTGCTCACCCTGCCCGGCTGCAAGATGGGCGCAGGCCCAGGCGGCGACTCCGCATCCGGCCAGGCCGACGGCAAGCCCGGCGAAAAGAAGGGGCCCGACCCCGTGCCGGTCGAAGCGGTCGGCATCGTCCGGCGCACCATCGCCGCCAGTTACAGCGGTACCGCGCCGCTGGAGGCCCGGGCCGAGGCCCAGGTGGTGGCCAAGACATCGGGCGTGGCGCTGCAGGTCATGGCCGAGGTGGGGCAGCCGGTGCGCGCCGGGCAGGTCCTGGTGCGACTGGACGCCGACCGCGCCCGCCTGCAGGCCGCGCAGAGCGCCGCCCAGGTGCGCAAGCTGGAAGCCAACTACAACCGTTCGCTGCAGCTGTCGAAGCAGCAGCTGATCAGCGCCAACGACCTCGACCAGCTGCGCTTCGATCTCGAAAACGCCCGTGCCGCCAATCGCCTGGCCAATCTCGAGGTGTCCTACGCCGACGTGGTGGCGCCGATCTCCGGCGTGATCGCCGAGCGCTCGATCAAGGCCGGCAACTTCGTCCAGATCAATTCGCCGATCTTCCGCATCGTCGACACCTCGCGGGTCGAGGCCACACTCAACGTGCCCGAGCGCGAACTGGCGGTGCTCAAGGCCGGCCAGCCGGTGCAACTGCAGGTGGATGCCGTGCCTGGCCGCAGCTTCGAGGGCCGGGTGGATCGCATCGCGCCGGTGGTCGATGCCGGCAGCGGCACCTTCCGGGTGGTGTGCGCCTTCGACAGCGCCGGCAGCCTGCAGCCGGGCATGTTCGGCCGCCTGCGCATCGACTACGACAACCGCGCCGATGCCCCGGTGATCCCGCGCAGCGCGCTGCTCGACGATCAGGGCACGCCCGCGGTCTATGCCGTACGCGGCGGCAAGGCGGTCCGCGTGCCGGTGCAGTTGGGCTATCTCGACGGCGAGTGGGCCGAGGTCCGCAGCGGCCTGGAACCGAAGGACCGCGTGGTGACCGCCGGCAAGATCGCGTTGCGCGACGGAATGGAGGTGCAGGTGATCGGTGATCCCAAGCCGAAGCCCGCGGCCGGCAAGGCTGCCGCCGAGGTCGCGACCGCCGGGGCGGGCGCACGATGAGCGGCGTCGACACGCCTCCACCCCCGGCCGCGGGCGGTCCGCCGCCCCAGGCCCCCGAGGATGTCCTCGTGTCCACCGGCGGTTTCGACCTGGTGGAGTTCTCCACCCGGCGCCGGGTCACGGTGGCGATGTTCTGGATCACCATGCTGCTGTTCGGCGTGATCGCGCTGTTCGGGTTGAAGGTGAACCTGCTGCCGGACCTCAGCTACCCCACGCTGACCGTGCGCACCGAATACACCGGCGCGGCGCCGTCCGAGATCGAGACGCTGATCACCGAGCCCGCCGAGGAAGCGCTGGGCGTGGTGAAGAACCTGCGCAAGCTGAAGTCGGTGTCGCGCACCGGCCAGAGCGATGTGGTGCTGGAGTTCGCCTGGGGCACCGACATGGACCAGGCCAGCATGGAGGTGCGCGACAAGATGGAGACCCTGCAGCTGCCGCTGGAGGCCAAGCCGCCGGTCCTGCTGCGCTTCAATCCGTCGACCGAGCCGATCATGCGTCTGGTGCTGGCGCCCAAGCGCGCCGAGGGCGTGGCGGTGCCGGAGGCGGACGCCCTGCGCGAGCTGGCCGAACTGCGCCGCTTCGCGCAGGAAGACCTCAAGCGTCGGCTGGAGCCGGTCGCGGGCGTCGCCGCCGTCAAGGTGGGCGGCGGTCTGGAGGATGAAGTGCAGGTCGACATCGACCAGCAGAAGCTCGCGCAGCTGGGGCTGGGCATCGACACCGTGGTGCAGCGCCTGCAGCAGGAGAACATCAACATCTCCGGCGGCCGCCTGGAAGAGGGCAGCCAGCGCTACCTGGTGCGCACGGTCAACCAGTTCGCCAGCGTCGAGGAAATGCGCGAGATGCTGCTGACCACGCGCACGGCCGGCGACGACTCCGCGTCGTCCGCGGCGCGGCAGATGGCGGCGGTGGCCGCGGCGAGCGGCTCGGCCGAGGCGATGGCTGCGGCCAGCTCGGTGCAGAGCGCCAACAGCGGTGGCAGCCGCGCCCCGGCCGGCGGCATGCCGGTGCGGCTCAAGGACGTGGCCAATGTGGTGCGCGGGCACAAGGAACGCGAGGCCATCATCCGTCTCGGCGGCGAAGAGGCCGTGGAGATGGCCATCTACAAGGAAGGCGACGCCAATACCGTCTCCACCGCCGATGCGGTGCAGAAGCGGCTGGACGAGCTGAAATCGCAGCTTCCCGCCGACATGGAACTGACCGTCATCGACGACCAGTCGCGCTTCATCCGCAACGCGATCTCGGACGTGAAGTTCGACGCGCTGCTCGGCGGCATGCTGGCGGTGCTGATCATCTTCCTGTTCCTGCGCGACGGCTGGAGCACGTTCGTCATCTCGCTGTCGCTGCCGATCTCCATCGTCGCCACGTTCTTCTTCATGCAGCAGTTCGGGCTGAGCCTCAACGTGATGTCGCTGGGCGGCCTGGCGCTCGCCACCGGCCTGGTGGTGGACGACTCGATCGTGGTGCTGGAAAGCATCGCCAAAGCGCGCGAACGCGGGCTGGGCGTGATCGAGGCCGCGATCCGCGGCACGCGCGAGGTGGGGCTGGCGGTGGTCGCCTCCACGCTGACCAACATCGCGGTGTTCCTGCCGCTGGTGTTCGTCGAGGGCATCGCCGGCGAACTGTTCCGCGACCAGGCGCTGACCGTCGCGACCGCTATCGGCATCTCGCTGATCGTCTCGATGACCCTGATCCCGATGCTCAGCGGCCTGCGCGACCGCGCGCCGCTCGGCTTCCCGGAGGAGCCGCCGCATCCGCAGTGGCAGCCGCAGTCGCGCTGGCAGAAGCCGGCCGCGGTCGTCGGTCGCGGCACGCGCGCCGGCGTGCGCTACGGGTTCTTCGGGCTGGCCTACGCGGCGGTGACGCTGTGGCGGGTGGCGGTGCGCACCATCGGTCCGGTGATGGGCAAGCTCAGCGACCTGGCGATGGCGCCCTACGGCCGTCTGGAGGCGCTGTATCTGCGCCTGCTGCCGTCCGCGATCCGCCGCCCGGTGGCGGTGCTCTCGGTGGCCACGCTGGTCTTCGCGCTCAGCCTGCTCGCGGTGCCGCTGCTCGGCACCGACCTGATCCCGCAGCTGGCGCAGGACCGCTTCGAGATGACGGTGAAGCTGCCGCCGGGCACGCCGCTGCGCGATACCGATGCGGTGGTGCGCCAGCTGCAGTCCGCGCACGGGAAGGACGAGGGCGTGCGTGCGCTGTACGGCGTCAGCGGTACCGGCACCCGGCTCGATGCCAATCCCACCGAAAGCGGCGAGAACATCGCCAAGCTCACCGTGGTGATGGAGAACAGCGGCGACGAAGCCTTCGAGGCCGCGCAGACCGAGCGCCTGCGCCAGACCGCGATGCAGGTGCCGGGCGCACAGGTGGATTTCAGCCGGCCGGAGCTGTTCAGCTTCTCCGCTCCGCTGGAGATCGAGCTGGTCGGCCCGGATCTGGCCAGCATCGAGCGTGCCGGCCAGACGCTGGCCGCGCGTCTGCGCGACAACCCGCACTATGCCGACGTCGCCTCGACGGTGGAGCAGGGCTTCCCCGAGATCCAGATCCGTTTCGACCAGGAACGCGCCGCCTCGCTCGGCCTCACCACGCGGCAGATCGCCGATGCGGTGGTGAAGAAGGTGCGCGGCGATGTCGCCACGCGCTACAGCTTCCGCAGCCGCAAGATCGACGTGCTGGTGCGTGCGCGGGAATCCGACCGCGCGTCCATCGACAGCCTGCGCAAGCTCATCGTGAACCCGGGCAGCAGCAATCCGGTCACGCTGGAATCGGTCGCCGATGTGGTGGCCGGCGTCGGCCCGAGCGAGATCCATCGCGCGGACCAGGTGCAGGTGGCGGTGGTCTCGGCGAACCTGCGCGGGATCGACCTGGGCACCGCGGTGCGCGAAGTGCAGGACATGGTCGCCACCGAGCCTCTGGGCGCGGGCATCGGCATGCGCATCGGCGGGCAGGGCGAGGAGCTGCAGGAATCCATCACCTCGCTGCTGTTCGCGTTCGGTCTGGCGATCTTCCTGGTGTATCTGGTGATGGCCTCGCAGTTCGAGTCCCTGCTGCATCCGTTCGTGATCCTCTTCACCATCCCGCTCGCGCTGGTGGGTGCGGTGCTGGCCCTGCTGCTCACCGGTTCCAGCATCTCGGTGGTGGTGTTCATCGGCCTGATCCTGCTGGTGGGCCTGGTGGTGAAGAACGCGATCATCCTGATCGACAAGGTCAACCAGCTGCGCGAGAACGGCGTGGCCAAGCGCGATGCGCTGGTGGAGGGCGCACGCTCGCGTCTGCGTCCGATCATGATGACCACGCTGTGTTCGCTGTTCGGCTTCCTGCCGCTGGCGCTGGCCTTCGGTGAAGGCGCCGAAGTGCGTTCGCCGATGGCGATCACCGTGATCGGCGGCCTGTTGGTCTCCACGCTGCTCACGCTGGTGGTGATCCCGGTGGTCTACGACCTGCTCGACCGCCGGCCGGATGCCGATTACGTGCGCCGTGCGCTCCGTGCACGGGCCGCGCGCGGCGAGGGCCTGGACGCGGCGGTCGACGGCCACGGCAAGACCCAGGGAGGCGTGCCGGCATGAGCATCGCCGAGTTCAGCATCCGTCGTCCGGTCACCACGATCATGTTCTTCGTGTCCATGTTCGTGGTGGGCCTGATCGCCGCGGTGCGCCTGCCGCTGGAGGCGCTGCCTTCGATCACCTTCCCGGGCATGGTGATCCAGCTTCCCTATCCGGGGTCCACCCCGGAAGAGGTGGAGCGCACGCTGCTGCGGCCGACGGAGGAAGCGCTCGCCACGCTGCCCGGCATCAAGGAGTTCAACAGCGGCGCCACGCCCGACAGCGCCTGGATCTTCGTGCTGTTTTCCGATTTCGAGCGCGACGTGACCCAGGCCGCCTCCGAGGCGCGCGAGCGGATCGACGCGGTCCGCGACGAACTGCCCGACGATTTCCGTCGCTATTTCGTCCAGAAATTCTCCACCAGCGACCAGCCCATCCTCAAGGTGCGCCTGGCCAGCAGCCGCGATCTCACCCGCGAATACGACACGCTGGACCGCATCTTCAAGCGCACGCTGGAGCGGGTGCCCGGGGTGGCGAGGGTGGACGTGGCGGGCGCGCCGCCGAACGAGGTGGAGATCGCGATCTCGCCCGAACGCCTCACCGCGCACGGCGTGGGGCTCAACGAACTCAACGCACGTCTGCAGGACGCCAATTTCTCGGTCTCGGCCGGGCGCATCGACGATGGCGGCCAACGCCTGCGGGTGCAGCCGATCGGCGAGATCACCGACCTCTCGGAGTACCGCGAGCTGGTGATCGACGGCAAGGGCACGCGTCTGGGCGATGTCGCCGATGTGCGCCTGAAGCCGGTGCGCCTGAGCTACGGGCGCCGGATCGACGGGCAGCCGGCGGTGGGCCTGGACATCTTCAAGGAGCGCAGCGCCAACCTGGTGCAGGTTTCCAAGGACGTGCTGGCCGAGATCGAGCGCGTCGGCGAAGACCCGGCGCTGCAGGGCGTGCAGCTGCTGGTGGTCGACAACCAGGGCGAGGCGGTCACCGGTTCGCTGCTGGAGCTGGCGGAGGCCGGACTGATCGGCCTGGTGCTGTCGATCCTGGTGCTGTACTTCTTCCTGCGCCACTGGCCGTCGACGCTGATGGTGAGTCTGGCGATCCCGATCTGTTTCGTGATGACCCTCGGCTTCATGTACTTCGCCGGGGTCACGCTCAACGTGCTGACGATGATGGGCCTGCTGCTGGCGGTGGGCATGCTGGTCGACAACGCGGTGGTGGTGGTGGAAAGCATCTACCAGGAGCGCGAGCGCATGCCCGGCCAGCCGGTGCAGGCATCGCTCGTCGGCACCCGCAACGTCGCCATCGCGCTGACCGCGGGCACGCTGTGCCACTGCATCGTGTTCGTGCCCAATCTGTTCGGCGACCGCAACATGATCACCGTGTTCATGTCGCAGATCGCGGTGACCATCACTGTCTCCCTGCTGGCGTCCTGGCTGGTGGCGATCAGCCTGATTCCCATGCTCTCGGCGCGCATGAAGACGCCGCCCGCGCTGCGCGACGACGATGGCCTCATCGCCCGCATGCAGCGCCGCTATGCGCGCCTGCTGCGCTGGACGCTGGAGCACCGCGGCAAGAGCGTGCTCGGCATCGTCCTGATCGTGGTGGTGAGCGTGTTCCCGGTCACGCAGACGAAGTTCGACATGTTCGGCGGCGAGGAAGGCGGCGAGGCCGAGATCTACTACCAGTGGAACGGCGCCTATCCGAAAGAGCGGATGTCCGCGGAGATCGCGAAGGTCGAGGCGTTCCTGGAAACGCGCCGCGAAGAGTGGGGCATCACTCAGGTCTACTCCTACTACAGCGAACAGGGCTGGGGCGGTACCCAGCTGAAGTTCGACGATCTCGATCCGGAACAGACCAAGCAGCGCATCGAGCAGATCCGCGAAGGGCTGCCGCAGTCCGCGCTGGCGAAGATCGGCATCGGCCGCGAGGACGACGGGACCGGCGGCGGTGGCGGTGGCGGCATCGACCAGAAGATCCAGTTCCAGCTCACCGGCGACTCCAGCGAGACGCTGCAGGACATCGCGGAGGGCCTGATCCCCTCGCTGTCGCGGATCGATGCGCTGCGTGACGTGCGGGTGTCGAACGGCGACAACAACCAGGAGCTCAACGTGCGCGTCGACCGCGAGCGCGCGGCGGCCTTCGGCTTCAGCGCGGAGCAGGTGTCGCAGTTCGTCGGGCTGGCCCTGCGTGGCGCCAGCCTGCGCGAATTCCGGCGCGACGGTGCGGAAGCCGAAGTCTGGGTACGCTTCGAGGGCTCGGAAGACTACGGCACCGAGGAAATCGGGTCGTTCATGGTCCGCGCACCCGATGGCCGGATGGTGCCGCTGCTGGCGATGGTCAACATCGACGTCCGTGCCGCGGCCACGGCCATCCAGCGGCTCAACCGTCAGACCGGCCTCGCCATCCAGGCCAACCTGGCCGACGGGAAGACCCCGGGCGATGCGCGCAAGGCGCTGGAGGCGGTGCTGGAAGAGGCGGTGTTCCCCGCGGGCTACGGCTACACCTTCGAGGGCTCGAGCTTCGGCCGTGACGACGAGGCCGTGAACCAGATGATGTTCAGTCTGCTGCTCGCGCTGATCTTCATCTACATGCTGATGGCGGCGGTGTTCGAGTCGCTGCTGTTCCCGGCGGCGATCATGAGCGGCGTGGTGTTCTCGATTTTCGGCGTGTTCTGGCTGTTCTGGCTCACCGGCACCGCATTCAGCATCATGTCCTTCATCGGCATCCTGGTGCTGATGGGCGTGGTGGTGAACAACGGCATCGTGATGATCGAGCACATCAACAACCTGCGGCGGCGCGGCTACAACCGCACCGATGCGCTGGTGGAAGGCAGCCGCGAACGTCTGCGTCCGATCCTGATGACCATGGGCACGGCGATCCTGGCGATGATCCCGATCTCGCTCGGCCAGACCCAGCTGGCCGGCGACGGCCCGCCGTATTTCCCGATGGCCCGCGCCATCGCCGGCGGGCTGGCGTTCTCGACCGTGGTCAGCCTGCTGTTCCTGCCCACCATCTACGCGATCCTCGACGACCTCAGTGCCAACGCGAAGCGCGTCTTCCTGCGCGCCCGCGGACGCGCGCCGATGGCGCCCGGTTCGGCCGTGCCCGCGACTGCGTCGACCGCCGACTGAGCGCGGCGACGCATCGGCCTGCGCAGGGAGCGATGCATCGTCCGGCGCCGCATGCAATGCATGCCGCCGAGAGGCGCCGGGCGGCCGTCGCCCTCGTGGCGGCCGCCCCAGTCCTCCTTCTGCCGACGGGGGCGGGAAGCGCCGCGGAGGCCCGGCGGGCTACACTAGCCGGATGCCTGTCGCCCAGTCCTTCGCCGCGGATGCCTCCGCGGCCACGTCCGTCCTCATCCGCGATGCCGACCTCCACGCCCCGCAGGCCCTCGGCCGCTGCCAGGTGCTGGTGGCCGGCGGACGCGTGCTGTGGATCGGCGCCGAGGATGCGCCCGCGCCCTGCATTCCCGGGCTGGAGGTGGTGGATGCGGGCGGAATGCGGCTGATTCCCGGACTGATCGATGCCCATGCCCATGTCAACGGCGGCGGCGGCGAAGCCGGGTTCGCCACCCGCGTGCCGCCCGTGCCTCCCTCGCGTTTCACCACGGCGGGAGTGACCAGCGTGGTCGGCGTGCTCGGTACCGACGATCTCGCGCGCAGTCCCGGCGAGCTGCTCGCCGCCACCTATGCCCTGCGCGAGCATGGCCTGAGCGCGTGGGCCTGGTGCGGTGGCTACCACGTGCCCCCGGTCACCCTCACCGGCAGCGTGCGCGGCGACATCGTGTATCTCGACCCGGTGATCGGTGTCGGCGAACTGGCGATCAGCGACCACCGCTCCAGCCAGCCGACGTTCGACGAACTGGTCCGTATCGCCTCCGAGGCGCATGTCGCGGGGCTGATGAGCGGCAAGGCGGGCGTGCTGCATCTGCATCTGGGCGACGGCCCGCGCGGATTGGCGTTGGTGCGCCGCGCGCTGGACGAGACCGAGCTGCCGGCCCGCGTGTTCCATCCCACCCACGTCAACCGCCGTCGCGGCCTGTTCGAGGAGGCGCTGGACCTTGCGCGCCGCGGCTGCTGCATCGACCTCACCGCCTTCCCGGTGGAAGAGGGCGAGGACGCCTGGGATGCGGCCGATGCCTGGGAGCGCTTCCACGCCGCGGGTGCTCCGCCGGAGCGCATCACCGTGAGTTCCGACGCGGGCGGCTGCCTGCCCACCTTCGATCACGAGGGCCGGATGTGCCGGATGGATGTGGGCAGTGCGTCCACCCTGCTCGCCACCGTGCGCAGCCTGCTCGCCCGTGGGCACGCGCTCGAGGCGGTGCTGCCGGCCTTCACTTCCAACATCGCCCGCCTGTTGCGCCTGCCCGGCAAGGGCGTGGTCACGGAAGGCGCCGACGCGGATCTGGTGCTGCTCGACGCCGATGGCCGCGCACGCGACGTGATGGCCCGCGGCGTGTGGCACATCCGCGAGGGCCGCGTGCTCAGGCCCGGCCTGTTCGAGGCGCCCGCCTAGCCCCGCATCCGCATCCCGCAGGCATCGGCCGGGCATGCCGATGGCGCCGCTCACGCCGCGGCCGCCGTGCCCCGCCTGTCTGTCCCGAATTTCCGATCACGAACCCAGAATCCAGAATCCATGTGCCCCAGCAAAATCCCCGACGGTGAAGAACGCGGTTGGATCATTCCGATCGGCGGCGCCGAAGAAAAAGAGAACGACCCGGCCATCCTCGCCCGCTTCGTCGACCTGTGCGGCGGTGCCGATGCCGACATCGTGGTCATCCCCACCGCCAGCCGCCTGCACGCCACCGGCCCGCGCTATGTCGAGATCTTCGGCGAGCTGGGTGTGGGCTCGGTGGACGTGGTCGATTTCGACACGCGGCGAGACGCCGAGGAACCGGGCCGGGTGGAGCGCATCGCGCGTGCCACCGGCGTGTTCTTCACCGGCGGCAACCAGCTGCGGCTGACCACCCTCATCGGCGGCACCGCGGTGGCCAAGGCGATCCGCATGGCCAATGCGCGCGGCGCGCACGTGGCCGGCACCAGCGCGGGCGCGGCGTTCCTGAGCGAGCACATGATCGCCTTCGGCGAAGAGGGCTCGACACCCATCGCCGGCATGGTGCGGCTGGCGCCGGGGCTGGGCCTGACCAACCGTTTCGTGATCGACCAGCATTTCCGCCAGCGCGACCGTCTCGGCCGCCTAACCGCTGCCCTGGCCTTCAACCCGTTCGCGGTGGGCATCGGCCTGGACGAGGACACCGCGGCCTTCATCGCCCCGGACAACACGCTGGAGGTGCTGGGCAGCGGCGGGGTGACCGTGGTCGACGCGTCCGACCTGCAGTTTTCCTCGATGGCCCAGGTCGACGAGGGCCAGCCGATCTGCCTGCTCGGCCTGCGCTTCCACATTCTGGTGGCCGGTGCTACGTTCAATCTCCATACCCGCCAGGCCTCGGCCGGCGCACTGCTGGTCCCCAAGGAATAACGAAAGGATTGATTCGTCCATGCGCATCCTCGACCGCTCCGTCTATGTCGGCCCCTCGCTCTATGCGCACTTTCCGGTCATCCGGCTGGAACTGGACCTGGGGCCGCTGGAAGACTGGCCGACCGCGCGTCTGGGCGAGGCCTACGTGGATGCGCTGGTCGAGGCGGTGCCCGGCCTGCGCGAGCACGGGTGTTCGTACCGCGAACCCGGCGGGCTCATCCGGCGGATGAAGGAGGACGAGGGCACGTGGCTGGGCCATGTGCTGGAACACGTCGCCATCGAGCTGCAGAACATGGCCGGCGAGGACGTCACCTTCGGCAAGACCCGCAGCATCGACGAGCGTCCCGGCGTGTATTCGGTGGTCTACGAATACGCCCAGCGCGAGGAAGGCATCGAGGCCGGAGAGCTCGCGCTGCGCCTGCTGTGTTCGCTGCTGCCGCCCGAGGTGCGCGCGCTGCTGCACGGCGACGCCGTGCCTGCCGACTGGGACTGGCCCGAGGCGCGCGATGGCTACATCCGCTACGCGCAGCGCCGGGCACTGGGGCCGTCCACGGCCTCGCTGGTGCGCGCCGCCGAGGAGCGCGGCATTCCGTGGCTGCGCCTCAACGAGCAGTCGCTCGTGCAGCTGGGCCACGGCAAGTACCAGCAGCGCATCCAGGCCACGGTGACCGGTCGCACCTCGCACATCGCGGTGGAGCTGGCGAGCGACAAGGAAGAAACCAACAAGATCCTCACCTCGCTCGGTCTGCCGGCGCCGCGCCAGGAGCTGGTGCAGAGCGAAGGCGCCGCGGTGCGCGCCGCGCGGCGAATCGGCTACCCGGTGGTGACCAAGCCCTACAACGGCAACCACGGTCGTGGCATCTCGATCCGTCTCACCACAGAGCAGGAAGTGATCGACGGCTTCCTCAAGGCGCGCGAGCATTCGCGCTCGGTCATCGTCGAGACCTTCCTGGAAGGCGACGACCACCGGCTGCTGGTGGTCAACGGCGAACTGGTCGCCGCCACCCGGCGCACGCCCGGGCATGTGGTCGGCGACGGCACGCACTCGATCCGCGAGCTGGTCGACATCGTCAACCAGGACCCGCGCCGTGGCGTGGGCCACGAGAAGGTGCTGACGCGCATCGAACTGGACCCGCAGGCCGAGATGATGATGGCGCGGCAGGAGGTGAACGCCGACAGCGTTCCCGAGGCCGGGCGCGTGATCCATCTTCGCTCCACCGCGAACCTGAGCACCGGCGGCACCGCCACCGACGTGACCGACATCATCCACCCCGACAACCGCGACATGGCGGTGCGCGCGATCCAGGCGATCGGCCTGGACGTGGGCGGCGTGGACTTCCTCAGCACCAACATCGCCGAGAGCTACAAGGACATCGGCGGCGGCATCTGCGAAGTGAACGCCGCGCCCGGCTTCCGTATGCACGTGGCGCCGAGCGAGGGCAAGCCGCGCGACGTGGCCGGGCCGGTGATCGACATGCTGTTCCCGCCGGGCGCGCCGTCGCGCGTGCCGATCGCCGCGATCACCGGCACCAACGGCAAGACCACCACCTCGCGCATGCTGGCGCACATCGCCAAGATGGCCGCCTACACGCCGGGCCTCACCACCACCGACGGCGTCTACATCGATGGCCAGCGCACGGTGGAAGGCGATATGACCGGTCCGGTGTCGGCGCGCATGGTGCTGGCCGACCCGCAGATCGATTTCGCGGTGCTCGAAACCGCGCGCGGCGGCCTGCTGCGCGCCGGCATGGGCGTGCGCGAGGTCGACGTGGGTGCGGTGCTCAACGTGCAGAGCGACCACCTCGGCATGAAGGGCATCGACACGCTGGAGCAACTCGGCGAGGTCAAGCGCATCGTGGTCGAAGTGGCGCGCGACTGCGCGGTGCTCAACGCCGACGACCCCAACGTGCTGAAGATGGGCGGCTACACCGACGCCAAGGTGATCTGCTACGTCACCACCAACCCCTCGCACCCGCTGGTGCGCGAACACATCCGTGCCGGCGGCCGCGCGTGCGCGCTGGAGGCCGGCGTCAACGGCCACATGATCACGCTCTACGACAGGGGCAGCCACATCCCGCTGCTGTGGACGCACCTGATCCCGGCCACGCTGGAAGGCAAGGCGATGCACAACGTGCAGAACGCGATGTTCGCGGCGTCCATGGCGTTCTCGCTGGGCATCAAGCTGGATGCGATCCGCCAGGGCCTGCGCACCTTCGACAGCACGTTCTTCCAGGCGCCGGGGCGCATGAACGTGTTCGACGAGCACCCGTTCAAGGTGTTGTTCGACTACGGCCACAACGCGCATGCGGTGGCGGCGATGGCCGACCTGGCGCAGCGTCTGGATGTGGCCGGGCGACGCATCGTGGTGGTGGCCGGCCCCGGCGACCGTCGCGACGAGGACCTGCGTGAGATCGCGCAGGCGGTGGCCGGGCGCTTCGACCATTACATCTGCCGCCGCGACGACGGCCTGCGCGGGCGTACGCCGGACGAAGTGCCGAAGCTGATCGCGGCCACGCTGCGCGAGTGCGGTGTGCCGGACGCGGCGATCACCCTCATTCCCGATGAGCAGGACGCCATCGATGCCGGCCTGCGCATGGCGCAGCACGGCGACCTGCTGCTGGTGTTCGCCGATGCGCTGGTGCGTTCGTGGAAGCAGGTGATCAAGTTCCGTCCCGAAGGCATGCCCGAAGCGCCCGCGCCGCGCCCGCGCGCCGCGCCGGTCGAGGAGCCTGAGGTCACCGAACCCGCCTTCGTACCCGAGCAGTGGGAAGGCGTGAGCCGCGACGAGCGCGGCATCTTCATTTCGCGGGAGAGCGACGACTGAACGCTGTCGTGAGTGAGGCGCAGGGCCGTCTGCCGACGCCCGCGCCGTGTTTCGAGGATTCCAGACGCCAGACCGGACCCAATCTCTACTTCGCCCGCCCGGGTGTGGTGCTGGAGACCCTGGGCCCGCTCGCGTGCGATGCCGACGCGCACGCACGCTGGCGCGGGCATGTGCTGCGCGCGTGCGCGTCGCTCGCCTGGCCGGCGCCCGTGCTGTGCGTGCGCGCGCATCAGACCGGCGCGGCGCTGGCGTTCACCGCGCCGGAGGATCGCCTGCTCGCGGCCACCGAGGTCAACGAATGGGCGTGGTGCGCGGCGGTGGACGACCGCAGTTTCCATGCGCCGGGGTTTCCGCTGGTGGCCGACGACGCGCGTGCGCTGGAGACCCTGCGCCGCGCCGCCGCGGCCGAGGCGAACCCCGTCCTGGTCGCGTTGCTGGCGGCGGCCGAGGCGCGCGACGTGCCGGCCCTGCTCGACGACGATGCGCTCGGCCTGGGTCTGGGGGAGCATGGCCGCGCCTGGGCGCTGACGGCGCTGCCGACGGTCGACGACGTGCCATGGGACGCGCTCGGCCGCGTGCCCACCGCACTGATGACCGGCTCCAACGGCAAGACCACCACCACGCGGCTGCTCGCGGCGATGCTGCGCGCGCATGGCCTGCGCACCGCGCATTCCTGCACCGACGGGCTCCTCATCGGGCACAGGGCGCCGCTGGAGGTGCTCGACAGCGGCGACTATTCCGGCCCAGGCGGGGCGCGCCAGCTGCTGCGCCGGGACGACGTGCAGGCGGCGGTGCTGGAAACGGCGCGCGGCGGCATCCTGCGCCGCGGGCTGGCGCTGCGTCGGGCCGACGTGGCGGTGGTCACCAACATCAGTGCGGACCACTTCGGCGAATACGGCATCCACACGCTCGACGATCTGGCGGCGGTGAAGTTGACCGTGGCCCGTGCGGTGGCCGAGCGCGGATGGCTGGTGCTCAACGCCGCCGACCCGCTGCTGCGCGCGCATGGCGCGCAGGCCGCGGCACGGGTCGCGTGGTTCGATGCGAGAGCGCACGACGCGGTGCCGCCGGACGGGCAGGGCGATGGGGACGATGGCGATGGCGGCGCGCCCGCGTCCGATGCGCCGACCCCGCGCTGCACGCATCTGGGCGGCCGCCTGTGGCTGCATGTCGGCGACGGCGGCGCCCACGACGGCAGCGTGCACGACCTCGGCGCGGTCGCGGACATGCCGCTCACCCTCGGCGGCAGTGCCGGCTACAACATCGCCAATGCGGCGGCGGCCGCGCTGGCGGCGCATCTGCTGGGCGTGCCCGTCGACACCATCGCCGACACGCTGGCGGTGTTCGGCCGCGACCATGCCGACAACCCCGGCCGCCTGCAGCGCTGGCGGTTCGGCGCGCTGCGGGTGTATCTGGACTATGCGCACAACCCGGAAGGTCTGGACGGGCTGCTCGCCATCGTGGCCGGCGCGCACCGCGACGGCAGTGCGGACGGCCGGCTGGGGATGATCCTCGGTCAGGCCGGCAACCGCGGCAATCGGGAGATTCGCGATCTGGCCGCCGCGGCAGCGCTCTATCGCCCCGACCTGGTCCTGCTGAAGGACATCGACGGCTACATGCGCGGCCGCGCCGCGGGCGAGGTGGCGGAGGTGATCGCCGACGAGCTGCAGCGCCGCGGCATGCCGGCCGCCTCCATCCGCCCCTGCCTGCGCGAGCAGGACGCCGCGCGCGAACTGCTGCAGTGGGCGCAGGACGGCGACACCCTGGTCATGCCACTGCACGGCTACGCCGCGCGCGACGAGGTGGCGGCGCTCCTGGACGGGCTGGAATCGGCCGGCTGGCGGGCCGGCGTGGAGCTGCCGCCCGTCGGCTGAGGTCCGTCCGGACCGGGGGCGGCATCTTGCGCTGGCGCCGAGGGCGTCGATAGACTGCGGCCCTGTTGACCGCTTCGGCGATGGCCGTTCCGTGTCAGGGGCTGCAGGCTTTCGGGCAGGCGGCGGGGGTTGCATCTCAGGGGGCATGCACCACGGACGGCAGCAACGAACGCGACGGGCAGCGCACGCCCGCGCGGGCCGATGGCTTGATCCATCGGTCTTCATGACCTCCCGAGCCAATTCGGCAGCAGTCCTCGCCGCATGGATGCGACGGGCGACCGTTCGACGACATGGGTCGGGGAGTCCAGGGGAATGTTCGATATCGCCACTCTGCGGTCGCGCGTGAAGCGCGGCGGCGTGCATGTGTTCGCCATGGCCGCGCTCGCGGTCGGTCTGGTGGGCTGGGCACTGGCCTCGGTCGGCGGCGGGCTGTTCGCCGGCTTCGCGGACGAACCCGTGCAGGAGGTTCGCTGTGACCTCTACCCGATCGCGCTCCCGTACCCGCTGCTCGCGGATGCCGCCGAAGGCCAGGTCTTCAGCCAGATGCCGCGCGGCACCGGCGCCGGCAATTACAGCTGGCTGAGCTGGACCGGCGACCCGTCCGCGCCCACCCTGGCCACCAGCCTGGCGATGCCGGGCGATGCGCGGACCTACGTCGACCCCGACGAGCCCGGCGACACCCGCCTGGACATCGGCGACTGGGCCCAGGGCGGCCCAGGTTCGATGAATGCCGCGCAGGTGCGTGCCAACCTCGACGCGCTGCTGGGCCAGGACATCGTGGTCCCGGCCTACGACGCCACGCGCGGGCAGGGCAGCGGTTACGACTACCGCGTCGCGAAGTTCGCGGTGGTGCGCCTGCAGGATTACCGCCTCACCGGGCAGGGCTGGCTGAGCTTCGAATTCCGCGGCTTCCGACGCTGCTACAACACCCCGCCGGTCGCCCACGACCAGCGCGTGACCACGCCGGAAGACACGGCGCTGCCGATCGTCCTCACAGCCACCGACCCGCAGCCCGACGATGCGCTGACCTACACCGTGCTGGAACAGCCCGCGCATGGCGCGCTGAGCGGCGACGCACCGAATCTGGTCTACACCCCGGAGCTGAACTACAACGGACCCGACCGGTTCACCTTCCGCGCCAACGACGGCATCTTCGACTCGGCGCCGGCCACGGTCCACATCGAGGTGACCCCGGTCAACGACCCGCCGCGCTTCACCAGCGCGCCGGTGCTGGAGGCCGCCGACGGCGTGGCCTACGCGTATCAGGCGACGGCCGAAGACATCGATGTCGGCGACGTGCTGACGTTCTCGCTGGTCGGCGCGCCCGCGGGCATGCGCATCGATGCGCAGACCGGGCTGATCACATGGACGCCCACGCTCGAGCAGGTGGGCACGCACACGGTCGTGGTGGTGGTGACCGATCTGGCCGGCGCCACCGACACCCAGACCTACACGCTGGTGGTGGTGCGCAGCAACCGGCCGCCCGAGATCGTGTCCACGCCGATGACCGAGGCGGTGGATGGCGCGACGTACACCTACCCGGTGGTGGCGGTCGACAGCGACCCCGGCGACGTGGTGCGCTACAGCCTGAGCCAGGCACCCCCGGGCATGGGCATCGACCCGGACACCGGGGTGATCACCTGGGTGCCGACGGCGGAGCAGGTGGGCAGCCACGACGTCACCGTGGTGGCCACCGATCTTGCCGGTGCCAGCGACAGCCAGACCTATGCCGTGACGGTGGCGCTGAGCAACCGCGCGCCCACCATCGTGTCGCCGCCCGGGCACGACGCGCCGGAAGACGCCGGCTATCGCCACACCGTGCAGGCCACCGATCCCGACATCGGCGATGCGCCCGCCTACAGCCTGCGGCATGCACCGACCGGCATGCGCATCGACGCGGCGAGCGGCGAGATCGTCTGGGATGCGGCCGGCTGGGCCGGCAACAACCGCCTGCCCAACACCCTGTGCATGGCCGGCGGCGAGCAGTCCAACAGCCTCGCCCCGGCGGCCGACGTGGTGGTGGTGGTGGACGAGTCCGGCTCGATGTCGGGCGAACACGCCTGGCTGGCCGATTTCGCCGCGCCGCTGGAAGCGCATCTGTCGACCAATGGCGTGGGTGCCGGTGCCGTGCCGAACCGCTACGGGCTGATCGGCTATGAGGCGGCACCGCGTCCGATCGCGATGCCTCCGGGCCCGATGGGCAACTACCGCGAATTCATCAACGCCACGTCGGCGCTGCGCATTTCCGGGGGCACCGAGGACGGCTGGCGCGGGATCCGCCACGCGCTGTTCCAGTACCCGCTGCGCACCGAAGCCGCGCGCAACATCATCCTGGTCACCGACGAGGACCGCGACAACGCCGATTCGGCGATCACCTACGCCAGCATCCTCGTCGACCTGCAGGCGCAGAAGGCGGTGCTCAACGCCGTGGTCAATGCCCGCTTCCGCTGCGGCGACGGCAGCAGCGCGCTCGGCATGGGCCAGAACCGCGTCGGCTACAAGGCCGACGGCCGCGGCGGCTATCTCACCTGCGCCAACGCCACCGCCCTCAACGGCTCCGGCACCACGATCGCCGATTACGTCAATCTGGCCGTCGCCACCGGCGGCGCCGCGTGGGACATCGAAGTGCTGCGCGACGGCGGCCTGGCCGCGCAGTCCTTCAGCAACGCGCTGCTGAAGATCAAGGTGCAGGAAATCCTGCAGCAGCTGCCCACCCGCAATCAGCCCGACCTCTACGTCCACGGGCTGGTGGCCTGGCAGGGCATTATCCATGTGGACGTCGGCAACCGCGGTCTGGCGGCGGCGGGCGATGCGATCGCGCTGCAGGTCTTCGCCGACGGTGCGCTCATCGATGTGGTGCCGATGGCCGATCTGCCGGCCGGTGCGCTGGAGCGGGTGAGCCTGCCGTGGCCGCCGCTCGGCGCCGAGCCTGCGCGTCTTTCGGCGCGCCTGGTGGTGCCGGACACCGTGCAGGAATGTGCGCGCGACAACAACACCCTCGACGCCGCCTGGCTGCGCGTGCGCGCCACCGACCGCGGCGGCCTGTTCGATGAGCAGGCGTTCTCGGTGCAGCCGGTCGACGACAACGACGCGCCGGTCATCAGCTCCGTCGCCGAAACGCGTACCGGTGTCGGCCTGCGCTACGCCTACCGCGTGCAGGTGGCCGACCCGGACCGCGGCGACGCGGCTTCGTTCGAGCTGGCCACCGCGCCGATCGGCATGCGCATCGACCGCCTGACCGGCGAGATCGTGTGGACACCCGATGCCGGGCAGCAGGGCAGTCATCCGGTCGAGGTGGTCGTCCGCGACCTGGCCGGCGCGACCGTGCGTCAGTCCTTCGTGATCACCGTCGACCCCGCGCTGCAGCCGCCGCGCTTCGTGTCGCCGCCGCAGCTGCGCGCCATCCAGGGCACCTCGTATCTGTACGCGCCGGTGGTCGAGGCCGACCCGTCCGCGCAGCTGCGCTTCGACGCCTTCACCGCGCCCGATGGCCTGACCATGGACCTCGACGACGGCGAAGTGCGCTGGGACGTGCCTGCCGACTTCGCCGGCAAGCGCGAGCGCGTGGTGCTGCGCGTGCGCGACCAGTTCGGCAACTACGACCTGCAGGTCTACACCCTGCACGGCGACCTGCCCAACCAGGCGCCACGCATCGTCTCCAATCCGGGGCTGAGCGCCACCATCGGCAGCAACTACAGCTACGGCCCGTCGGTCAGCGACGTCAACGTTCTCGAGAATTTCACCTGGGCCGGCACGCTGCTGCCCCCGGGCGCGAGCGTCAACGCCGGCACCGGCGCGCTGCTGTGGCCGGGCGCCGCGGTGGCCGCCAGCCGCCCCGCGGCGATGAGTACGCTCAACCCCTTCTGCTACGCGCAGGATGTGGCGGTGTCGCCGTTCGCGCCGCGTCAGCTGTGGGCCAACACGCGCGTGCGTCATGTCGGGCAGCCCCTGGTCGGGCCGCTGGCCGATACCGACTTCGACGGTGAGCTGACCTCGCGCGATCTGATGGCCGTGGTCGGCGTGTCGCAGACCGACACCACCGTGGGCAACCGCCGCATCCACGCCTTCAACGCGCGCAACGGCCAGCAGCTGTGGAGCTACAACGCGCAGACGCCGGAATGGACGGTGACGCCCGCGATGGCCGACCTCGAAGGCGCCGGCAGCCCCACCATCCTGTTCGTCGACAGCCAGCGTCGCCTGGTCGCCCTGCGCGGCGACGGCAGCCTGCGCTGGATCGGCAACACCATAATCGCCGCGAGTTCGCTCAACTACGGCGCCATCGTGGTCAGCGACCTGGATGGCGACGGCGTGGCCGAGATCCTGGTGGGTCCGGCGGTCTACAGCCATGTGGGTACGCTGAAGTGGCAGTTCACCGTCAACGCCAGCTACAACCAGGGCACGCCGCTGCCGATCGATCTGGACGGCGACGGCCGACGCGAAGTGATCTTCCGCGGCGAGATCCGCGACGCCAACGGCGTGCTGGTCAACCGCCTGCCGAGCGCGCGCACCGGCACGGTGTACAACGCCTTCTATGCGCCGGTGGACATCGCCGGCAGCGCGCGCCCGCACATCGCGGTCAGCGAATACACCTCGGGCGGCCGCCGCCTGAGCCTGGTCGACCCCGCGGGCAATGCCGTGTGGACCCAGAACGCCATGCCGGCCAATGGCCCGGTGGTGGTGGCCGATTTCAGCGGCGATGGGGCGCCCGACCTGTTCGTGCCCGCCATGAACCGTCTGTACTCGGCGACGGGCGACCTGCTGTGGTCGAGCGCTTCCAACGGCAACAGCGAGAACTTCCGCGCCGCCGTGGCGGGCGATTTCGACCGCGACGGCGAACTCGACGCGCTCGTGGTCAACAGCAACACGAGTTCGCTGAACCTGATCGCCGGCCGCACCGGCGCGGTCACCGCGCGCCTGCCGATGAGCCTGTCCTTCGGCACGCACGTGCCGGTGATGGTGGATCTGGACGGCGATGGCCAGTCCACGCTGTTCGTGGGCGACAGCGCGGCGCTGCGCGCCTACCGCTCCACCGGCGTTCCGTGGCATACCGCGGCGCGCGTGGTGCACCAGCAGCCGTTCGCACTCGATCAGGTGCGCGGCGACCTGCGCCTGAGCCCGGTCGACCCCGGCCGCACGCCGGCCGCCGGTTTCGTGCTCGGTACGCGGCAGCCGGTCGCCGTGGCGACGCGCTACCTGCCCGACCTGCGCGTGTCCGCGCCCTACGGCGTGGAATCCGCCGGCGTGCTGCGGCTGTCGGTGGACGTGCTCAACCGCGGCACCGGCCCCAGTGCCGCGGCCGAAGTCGAGATCTACCGTGGCGATGTCGGCGGCGACCTCGTCGGCCGCGTCGCCGTGCCCGCGCTGGGCCCGGGCGAGAGCGCGCGCGTCGAACTGGCCACCAGCCGTGCCGAGGTGGGCGAAGGCGAAGTGACCGCCCTGGCGATCGCCGCCGTGGGCGACAACGAATGCGTGCTCGGCAACAACGCCGCCAGCGGCCGCACCGCCAGCCTGCGCGTGGCCGATTACGGCGGGCTCACCGCCGAGCAGTTCTGGGTGTTCGCGGTCAACGAACGCATGCTGGCGCCGACCTTCGCCGGCACCGCGCCGAACCGCGGCACCGAGAACGCGCTCTATCGCCACCAGGCGCAGGCCACCTCGCCGCACGACGGCGACGTGCTGCTGTATCAACTGTCCAACGCGCCGGAGGGCGCCAGCGTCGATCCCAGGACCGGCGAGGTGCTGTGGACGCCGCGCTGGGGGCAGACCGGCAACGCCAGCTTCAGCCTGCAGGCGCGCAGTCTCAACGGACTGATCGCGACCCAGAGCTGGACCGTCACCGTGGTCGCCTCCACGCTGCCCAACCAGTTGCCGGACATCGTGTCCGATCCGGTGACCGCGGCGACCGTCAACCAGGCCTACCGCTACGACGTGCGTGCCGTCGACCCCGACGGCCAGGCGATCACCTACGCGCTCGCCGCAGGCCCCAGCGGCATGCGCATCGACGCGCAGACCGGCACCCTGCTGTGGGTGCCGCAGACCGCTCCGGCCACGCCGGTGGACGTGCGCGTCACCGCCACCGACGAACGCGGCGGCCGCGACGAACAGAGCTTCCAGGTCCGCGTCTACGCGACGCCCAACCGCGCGCCGGTGATCTCCAGTGTGCCGGTGCTGTCGCTGCCGCTCGGCCAGGGCTTCGAGTACCGCCTGCTGGTGACCGACCCCGACGGCGACCCGCTGACCTACCTGTGGCCCACATTGCCGCAGGGCGCCACGCTCGCCGCCGTCGATACCGTGATCTGGACGCCGGGTGCGGCGCAGGTCGGCGAGAACGCGTTCGTGGTCGAAGTGCGCGACGACCGCGGCGGTTGGGCACGGCAGAGCTTCACCGTGTTCGTCAACGACGCCTCGGTCAACACCGCGCCGCGCATCGTCAGCACGCCCAATCCGCGCGCCGCGGTCGGAAGTGCGTATGCCTACACGGTGGGCGCGCAGGATGATGAGGGCGATGCGCTCGGTTTCAGCCTGGTCGAACGCCCGCAGGGCATGACCATCGATGCGGTGACCGGCGCCATCGCCTGGACGCCGATCGCGAGCCAGCTGGGCACGCATCCGGTCGAGGTGCAGGTGACCGACGGTCGCGGCGGCGTCGCCCGCCAGCGCTACAGCGTGCAGGTGCTGGAGCAGGGCAGCGGCGGCAACCGTGCGCCCGCCATCCTCAGCACGCCCGCGTCCAACGCCAAGATCGGCTACGCGTACCGCTACGACCTGCACGCCACCGACGCCGACGGCGACCTGCTGGCCTACAGCCTGACCCAGGCGCCGGCCGGCATGAGCATCGACGCCGCGACCGGCCGCATCGACTTCACGCCCACGCAGCCCGGCGACGTGCCGGTGCGCGTGCGGGTGAGCGACGGTGCGCTGTGGACCGAGCAGGGTTACGTGCTCACCGTCGCCGATGCGCTGCCGCTGGGCGTCGAGATCCAGCTCCCGGCCGGTGGTCTGGTGGGGCAGGGCGAGTTCTTCGAGGTGCGCATCGTCGCCAGCAACGCGGCGTCGCAGCTCGTCGCCACGCTGCTGCTCGACGGCCAGCCGGTGGTGCTCGGCCCCGATCTGAGCGTCGTGCTGGAAGGCGGCGGCATCGGTGAGCACACCCTGGTCGCCACGGTGTCCGACGGGTACGAGGTGGTCAGCGCCACCAGCACCTACGTGGTGCTCGACCCGAGCAGCCAGGATGGCCCGGGGGTGACGCTCACCAACCCGGTCGAGGCCGACGTGGTCACCGCGCCGGTCGAGGTGCGCGGCAGTGTGGCCGACAGCGACCTCGCCGGCTGGACGCTCAGCGTGCTCGACCGCGACGGCAGCTCCTCCAGCGTGCTCGCCAGCGGCACCGATGCGATCAGCGGCCCGCTGGGCACGCTCGATCCCACCCTGCTGCAGAACGGCCAGTACGTGGTCGTGCTGCGTGCCTGGGACGCGCTGGGCCACGAGTCGCGCGTCTTCGCGAATGTGACGGTGGACGGCGAGATGAAGCTCGGCCACTTCAGCATGAGCTTCGAAGACGCCACCGTTCCGCTGATGGGCATGCCGATCAGCGTCACCCGCACCTACGACAGCCGTCGCAGCGGGCGTTCGCTGGACTTCGGCCACGGCTGGTCCGTGGACGTGCAGAGCATGCGCATCCACGAATCGCGCACCATCGGCAACGGCTGGAGCATGCGCCAGGAAGGCGGCGGCTTCTTCCCGAGCTGGTGCGTGCGGGCCGATGGCGACCCGATCGTCAGCGTGACCCTGCCCGACGGCGACGTGCAGCGCTTCCGCGCCCGCGCGATGCCGGAATGCCAGATCCTGATCCCGTCCATCGACGTGCGGCTGGTCTTCGAAGCCCTGCCGGGCACGTATTCGAAGCTGGAGCAGACCAGCTACGGCAGCCTGCGCGTGAGCGGCGGCGTGCTGCTCGACCTGGGCGAATTCGAAGCGGCCGATCCCGACAGCTACCGTCTGACCACCCAGGATGGCACCAGGTACGACCTGGTACAGGGCGTGGGCATCCGCAAGGTCACCGACCTCAGCGGCAACACGCTCACCTACGGCCGCGATGGCGTGGTCCATTCCAGCGGCGTGGGCATCCAGTTCCTGCGCGACAGCCTGGGCCGGATCACCGCGCTGCGCCTGCCGGACGGCGGTTTCGTCGACTACGAGTACGACGCCGCGGGTGACCTCACCGCGGTGGTCGACCAGGTGGGCAACGTCAGCCGCTTCGGCTACCTGCAGGGGCGGTATGCGCACTATCTGCAGGACATCTTCGATGCCCGCGGCGTGCGTGCCGCGCGCAACGAATACGATGCGGACGGCAGGCTGGTCGCGCAGGTGGACGCCGACGGCAAGCGCATCGAGTTCTCGCTGGACGTCACCGGCCGCACCCAGACGGTCAAGAACCGTCTGGGCGAGACTTCGGTGTTCGTGTTCGACGACAACGGCCGCGTCCTGCAGGAAACCAACGCGCTCGGCGAGACGGTGCTGCGCACCTACGATGCCTCCGGCAACACGCTCACCGAGACCAACGCCGAGGGCGAAACCGTCCGCCGTGTCTACGATGCGGCCGGGAACAAGCTGCGCGAGACCGATCACCTCGGCAACGCGACCGCATGGACCTACGACAACCGCGGCAGGATCCTGACCCAGACCAATCCCACCGGTCTGGTGACGGCCAACAACCAGTACGACCTGCGCAGCGGCAATCTGCTCTCGACGGTCGACGGCAACGGGGCATCGACGTCGCTGGTGTATGGAAGCCGCGGCGAGCTGCTCGAAATGCGCCTGCCGGAGGGCGCGACCACGACGTATGCGTACAACACCCGCGGCGACAAGGTGTTCGAACGCGGTCCGGACGGCATGGAGATCAGTCGCCAGTTCGACAGTGGCGGCCGTCCGGTCGTCGTCGCGCGTACCTTCGTGGACGGCAATGGCCAGCGACGCACGCTGACCACGCGTCATGTCTACGACGCGAAGGGCCGGCTGATCGAGACCATCGACCCGCAGGGCCGTTCGACGTACACCGAGTACAACGCGATCGACAAGGAGACCGCGCGCGTCGATGCGCTCGGTCGCCGCACCGAAATGGTGTACGACAACCGCGGCAACCTGCTGCAGACCCGTCACCCCGACGGCACCGTCGAGTCGACGGTGTACGACGAGGAGAACCGCGCGATCGCGAAGATCGACCGCGGTGGCCGGTCGACGCTGTACGTGCACGATGCGGCCGGCCGGGTGGTCGAAACCCACCATCCGGACGGTGCCATCGAGCGCACCCAGTACGACCGCGCCGGGCGCGTGGTGGCCAGCATCGACGGACGCGGCAACACCACCACGTTCGTGTACGACGATGCGGGTCGCCTGGTGTCGACGACCAACGCGCTGAACCGGACGACCACGATGACCTATCGTGCGGACGGCGCGAAGGTGTCCACGCGCGATGCATTGGGGCGGACGACGAAGTTCGAATACGACGGTGCCGGCCGCCTGACCGCCACCCTGCATCCGGACAACACGCCGACCAACGACGCCGACGCTCCGCGGATCAGGACCACCTACGACGCGCTGGGCCGCAAGACGTCCACCATCGACGAGGCCGGACGCACCACGCGCTTCGAATACGACGCGGCCAGCCGGCTGATCGCGGTGGTCGATCCGCTGGATCAGCGGACCGAGTACCGGTACGACGGTCGCGGCGAGAAGATCGCCCAGATCGATGCGCTCGGGCGGACCACGCGCTGGGAATACGACGACAGCGGCCATGTCGTCGCGCGCATCCTGCCGCTGGGGCAGCGCGAGACCATGGAGTACGACGCCGCCGGGCAGATGATCGCCAGGGTCGACTTCAAGGGCCAGCGCACGACCTATCGCTACGATGCCGCCGGTCGCGAGCTGGAAGTGCGTCACGCCGACGGGTCCGGCGTGGTCACCACCTACACGCCCAGCGGTCAGGTGGCGACACGGACCGACGCGGCGGGCACGACCACCCACCAGTACGATGCGCGCGACCGGCTGGTCGCCGTCAGCCATCCGGATGGCGTGGGCATCACCTACGCCTACGATGCGGCAGGCAACCGCACCCGCATGACGACGGCGCAGCAGGACATCGCGTATGCCTACGACGCGATGAACCGGCTCGCTTCCGTCACCCAGGCAGGGCGGACGACCGGCTACACCTACAACGATGTGGGCAGCCGCCTGCGCGCGACGATGCCCAACGGCACGCGCACCGACTACGCCTACGACGTGCGCAACCGTCTGCAGCGGATGACCCACTACAGTGCGACCGGAAGCGTCCTGCTGGATCAGGTCTACACCGTGGAGGCATCCGGCCTGCGCACGCAGATCGTGGAGAGCGGGGCGGGCACGCGCACCACCGTCTACACCTACGACGGGCTCAAGCGCCTGGTCCGCGAGCAGGTGACGGACACCACCCGCGGCCACCGCACCAGCAGCTGGACCTACGATGCGGTGGGCAACCGGACGACCGAGGCTCGCACCAAGTCGGGTGCGACGCTGACGACCCTCTACAGCTACGACGACAACGATCGTCTGCAGCACGAGATCGTCAGCGACGGCTCGACCGTGGTCTACGACTACGATGCCAACGGCAGCCTCACCGGCAAGCGCGACGCCAACGGCTTCAGCGTGTACGGCTACGACGGCGGCAACCGCCTGGTGAGCGCGATCACGCCGAGCGCCAACATCGGCTACCGCTATGACGCCGACGGCATCCGCCAATCGCAGACGGTCAACGGCGTCGTCACCCGCTTCGTGGTCGACCCGACCGCGAAGTATGCGCAGGTGCTGGAAGAGCGCAGTGGCGGCGACGACGTGCTGTATCTGCTCGGCGACGACCGCATCGCCCGGACCCAGGGCGGGGCGACCCACTATCTGCACGTCGACGGGCTGGGCAGCACGCGCGCACTGAGCACGAGCGCGGGCCAGGCATCCGACCGCTGGTGGTACGAGGCGTTCGGCGAGGTGGAGAGCAGCACCGGCACGAGTGCGAACACCTTCCTGTTCGCCGGCGAGCAGCTGGATCCGAATCTCGGCTACTACTACCTGCGCGCCCGGTACATGGACCCGTCCAACGGCCGGTTCACGCAGATGGACGTGTTCTCGGGCTTCAGCAGCGATCCGGTCAGCCTGCACAAGTACCTCTACGCCAACGCCAACCCGGTGGTCTACGTGGACCCGTCGGGGCATTTCGCGATCGCGATGCAGGGCTTCTTCATCAGCAGCATCTCCATCGCGGCGATCATCACCGTCGCCAAGGTCGTGGTGGTGATCATCGTGGGCGTCGGCGTGGCGCTGCTGATGGCGGACGTCATCTCCAACATCATCCAGGACGCCTGGATGGCGTCGTCGAACGCGCAGACCGCGGCCCAGGAGGCGCAGCGGCAGGCCGAATACGATGTGATGAAACGGTTGAGCGACAACCCGCCGCCCGATCCGGGCGGCAAGTGCGGGCCGCTGTCGCGCGCGATCCATCACGCGGCGGCGGTGATCACGCGCTACAAGGCGTGGGACGCGAAGTGGTTCCCCGGTCGCCATACCCAGAAGATCTCCGACTGGGAGAACCGGTTGAAGAACCTGAAGGACGAGCACAACAGGAAGTGCACCTGATGGGAAAACGGCGCGAACACGCGCAGCGGAACGAGGCACGGGGCGCGATCCCCGTGCCTTCCGCGGCCGACTGGGGCCGGATTCCGGCCGACGATCTCGACATGGCGGCCGCGCATGCGGCGTACTACGGCCTGTCGTGCGCGCAGCTCGCGCCGAAATTCATCCGGCAGCCCATCTCGATGGTGGATGGGCTGCGCTGGATGCCGGTCAAGCCGCTCGGCTACTACCTGCGCTGCCTGGCCGAGTTCCTGGTCAGCGACCACGTTCCGGAGTCGGGTGCTCCGGACCTCGCCAGCGCCTTCCTCAGACTGGTGGAGGAGAAGGCGGCGACGAGTCCGCTCGCCATCCGCGCGTGCAGGGAGTCCGTGCGCAGCGCCGTGGAGCATCTGGCGGCGCATCAGGCGCGCTTCGACGCCAATCCCGACATCTACGGCGATTTCGCGGTGAAGGCTGTCAGGATCCGCGAGCTGCTCGACGCGCTCTGACGACGCGACAGGCCGCGCCGTGCGATGCCTCCGGCGTGGTCCGTGCGGCACGCATGACGCATGCGTGACCCATCGCCATGCGGCGCCTGCCGATGTCCGACAGACGCCGCATGAAATCCGCCGTGCTCAGCCGCCTTCCGCCACGACGTTGGTGGCCTGCGCCTGGTCCGCCTGTCCCCGTGCCGCTTCGGTCCGCTCCGCCTCCACCCGTGCGATCTCCGCCTGCAGCAGCTCCGGATGCAGGTGGAACTGGTCGCTGTGCATCAGCGTGCGTCCGGCATCGGTGACCACGATGCGCTCCACCTGCAGCAGGCGGTCGTCGCGGAACAGCTCGATGTAGCTGTCGAGCACGCCGCTGAGCGTGCCCTGGGCGGTGTCGGGTGCGGCCAGCACCAGCTGCAGGCCGAGCGAGCGCAGGTAGCCGGTGATGGCGCGGGCGTTCTGCGCGTCGATCTTGTCGCCGAACTCGTCCAGCATCATCAGCCCGAGCCCGCCCGACTGGCCTTCGCTCTTGCCGTAGGCCGCGGCCAGCGCGGCGCCGGCGATCACGTACATCGGCGCGCGGTGTTCGCCGCCGGAGCCCGAACGCATGCGTTCGCTCAGTGTGCCGATGGTGCGCTCGCCCTGGCGGATCTCGACCTCGAAGCTGAAGAAGCGGCGATAGTCGTCCAGCGGCGAGACGCCGCCCTTGCCGACGATCTTGTCCTCGACGATCTCGCGGAAGGCCTCGGGCACGTCGCCCGCACTGCCGAACAGGGTGTCTTCTGCGCCCACATCGGCCACTTTCAGAATGAACTTGTGCAGGGCCTTCAGCTCGGGCACCACCTCGTAGCGGAAGCGGTAGCGCTCGTTGTTGGAGAACACCGGGCTGCGCAGCAGGGTGCGGTTGAGCGTGTCGATCTGGTGCTTGAGTCGCACGAAGTTGTCGTACAGCGTCGAGGCCACGTTGGCGCGGAAGGTGTCGACCGCGGTGGCGTAGGCTTCGTCGGCGCGCGCCTGGTGCTGCACCAGTTCGGTGCCCTTGAGATGCGCGATCTCGCGGCCCAGCACATCGGCGGCCTTGCGCCAGTCGCCGGCATCCAGGTCGAGCGCGATGCCGTTGTCTTTTGCGTACTGCGCCAGCCCCGACCAGGCCTCGGGCACCAGGCTGCCGAGCGCCTTTTCGGCGTCCTCCGCGCGCGATTCGCAGCGGGCGATGCGCTCGTGCAGCGCCTCGTATTTTTCGTCCAGCTCCTCTCGATGCTGTTCGACCAGATTGGCGTCCACATCGGGGTGGCGGTAGGCGTCGACGGCAAGCCGTGCGACGCGCTCGCTCTCGGCTTCCAGACGCGCCAGCAGGGCGCGGATCTCGTCGACCTTGCCGCCGGCCAGCGCGACTTCACCCACCAGCCGTTCGCGCAGCGCATCCAGCTCGCGGCAGCGCGCTTCGGCGGCGCGCGCGTCCTCGCTGAGCCGCATCAGATCCGGGTCCTCGAAGGCGCGGCGACGCTCCTGCAGCGCGTGGAAACGGCCGCAGGCTTCGCGGTGGCGGAGCAGGGCCGTGTGCACGGTGTCGACCACCGTCTCGCCGCTGCCGATCGCGGCGAAGCCGCCGGCGCAGTCGTCGGCGCGCTTCCAGTCGGCTTCCAGCCGACGGGCGTCGTTCTCGGCGCGCTCGATTTCCTCGCGCAGCTGTTTCACGCGCTGGCGGTTGTCGGAGGCGCCGATCTTCAGCTCGGTCGCGGCCGGCAGGCGCAGCCGTTCGATGCCGCCACCCTTCACCACGATGCCGTCGCGGCTCAGACCGTGCCGCGCATCCACGATCTCGCGCTCGCTCTCCACGCAGCGCAGGTCACCGACCTGACGGCGCAGATAGGCCACCGCATCTTCGTCGCCGCCCAGCAGTGTGGCCACCTGGCCGTCCTCGGGCGAGCGCATGCGTGCCTGACGCGCCTGCGAGGTCAGCGCCAGTTTGACGCCGTACACCGAGCGCGCGCCCTGCAGACCGCGATACAGCCGCACCGCGCGCTGTTCGTGTTCGGCGGGGATCAGCAGCGCTTCGACGTGGTTGCGCAGATAGGCCTCGACCGCCGGCTGCCATGCGGTGTCGGTCACCTGCACCAAGTCACAGACAGGACGGCAGGGGATGCCTTCGTCCTGCAGATAGTTCATCAGCCGCACCGCATCCGGGCGCAGCTCGGCCTGTCCGGCCTGCACGCGCGCCAGGTTCTCGCGCGCGCCGCGGCTGCGGTGGCGTGCATCGTCCAGCGCGCTGCGCAGGCTGTGCGCATGGCCCTTGACCGCGGCGATCACCGGCGCCGCGGCCGTGATCGCTGTGCGCAGTTCGGTATCGAGCATCTGCGGGTCGAGCCCGATCTCGGCCTCGGCATCGAGTGCCGCCAGGCCGTCGTACAGCCTGCGCCACGGCGCGACGGCGGCATCGAGCGCGCGCGTGTCCACGGTCGGCAGGTCGAGCTTGCCCGCGGCCAGCAGCTGATCGCGCACGAAGCCGGCGCTGCGCAGCAGTTCGCGCTTGATGCCCGCGAGTTCGTCGCGGTCGCGGCCGGCGATCTCCTCGAACGAGGACTGCTCGCTGTAGCCGCGCGTGCCCTGTAGCCGGGCCTGCGCTTCCTCCAGACGCAGGCGCGCGGTGGTGCCGTCGCTGCGTGCCTGTTCGAGCGCACGCTGCTTCTCGCGCTGGGTGCGCTCGGCGGCTTCCAGCGCCTGTTCGGCGGCGTCGACGTTGTCGCTATGCGCGTCGCGGCGGTATTCCGCGGCCAGCGCGCGGTAGCTGGCCGCGCGTGTGGCATGGCCGGCGATCTTGCGGTACTGCTGTTCCACGGTTTCGGCCGAAGCGATGCGCTGCGCCACCTGCTCGATCTTCTCGCGGATCTCGCGGAAGCCTTCCAGCAGCGCGCGGAAACGGCCGATGTCGGTGGGCCGGTCCTCGGCCACCTGGTGGCGCACGAACAGGTCCACGTTGTCGACGCGCTGCAGATTCAGCGCGTTCTGGAAGGCCTTGCGGTAGGCCACCGCATCGAGGAATGCACTCGGGCCGGGGCGCAGGCGCAGCAGCATGTCCTTGAGGAAGCGCTCGCTGGTGCCGTGCAGCTCCAGCCGCGTGCCGCCACGCTTGCAGCGCTCGGCGGCCATCGCGCGGAACTGCGCCCAGGCCAGCGGCAGCTCGGCGCCATCCACCGTTTCCAGATGGTCGCCCAGTTCCAGCGCCACGCCGGGGAGCAGATACAGGCCATGCACGCGGTGGTCGGCCTCGTCTACCGACGCACCCAGCGCGATGCCCGCGGTCAGCGCTTCGCCCGTGACCTCGTCGCGGAACACCAGACTCAGATACGTCGTCGCGGTGTCGCGCACGCGGCCGTCGTCGCCGGCGCGGAACACGCCCAGGCAGTAGTCGCGGATGGTGCGTGCGCGGTGGGTGCCGCCGGCCTGCGCGTTGAAGCGGATCAGGTTGCGGTCGGCCCCCAGCATCACGATCTGCAGCGCGTCGAGCAATGCGCTCTTGCCCGCGCCGTTGGGCGCGATGATCGCGGTGGTGCCGTCGAATTCGAGTGTCTTCGCCTGGAACAGGAAGAACTGGATCAGATGGACGCGCTCAAGCCTGAACATCGGCGGCCTCCTCGCGGGCGTCGGCATCGTGGTCGGAGGCGTCCGTGTCGGTGGCGTCGCTGTCGCCCGCATCGATAGCGTCTTCGGCGTTCGCATGCACGGTCAGAGCATCGGCGTCGTCCTGTGCTTCGGTGTCGTCCGCACCGTCCGATGCCGTGCTGTCCGGCGCCGCGTCTTCGTCCGCGTCCTCATCGCGATTGTGCTGATCCAGCCGCTGCAGCCACAGGGCGCCGACGATCTCGACGATGGCCGGACGCACCGCGATGCGGAACGGCTGCGGGTCGTCGGGTTCGGGGTCCAGCATGCGGCAGACCGCCCAGCGCTTGAGCGTCTTCAGCAGTTCGCGCAGCGGGCCGACTTCCGGCATCGGTCGCCCGGTGAGCGCGGGGTAGGCTTCCTGCAGCTCGGGCAGTTCCACCATCACTTCGCCCAGGTCTTCCACCTGGCCCTGACGCATCGCTTCGTCGTAGCGCTGGCGCAGCACCAGCATCAGCAGGGTTTGTTCCAGCGTGACCGGCGTGCCTTCGCCGTGGCTGGGCATGGCCACCAGGTAGCGGTAGTGCGCGTTGCGCTCCAGGCGCATGCCCAGCGGTTCGAGCGCGGCGGCGAAGTCGGCGAAGTAGGTTTCGATGAGGTCGTAGGCGATGCGCGAGTGGCGGTCGCTGCGGTAGAGCACCTGTTCGGTGACCAGACGGTAGGCGGCGCGTTCGAAGTCCTGCACGGTGTACAGGCCGGAGGTTTGGCTGAGGGTGGCCCAGGAGCGTTTCATTCGGGGTGGTGAACTCGGGTATTTGTCGTATAGGTCCGCGATGCGGGCGCGTATGTCAGAGCGCTTGCGGTTGGGCGGAATTCTCTCCAGTGGGCAGATGTCGGCCGCATTCGCAGGTGTTCTGCATTCGTCATCACGACTTCTCGTGCCAGTCGTCTTGGGCCTAAATGCAAGATCTTCCGCGCTTGCGCGCGGGTTTCTTTTCTTTGCTTGCCCAAAGAAAAGAAACCAAAAGAAAGGGCAGCCCTTCGTCGCGCCCGGCGCTGCGCGCCGGGTTCGCAGGTCTCGCGGGGTTTTTCGAAGGGCCATCCTTGGCCCATCGAAAAACGCACGACCTCCTGTCGTGCGCCCTGCGGGCCTGATCCGCGAGACCTGCCGCTTCGATGGGCGGGCAGGTCAAGGTCAACGGCAAGATCAAGATCAACGGCAAGATCAAGATCGACAACAAGATCCATATCGACAACGGTAGAAGCGATCTCAGCATCTGCGTCGACAGCGTGCGCAGATGGGCAGCACGATTGGAAGCCAGTGAATGGTTTCATCGCGATCACCGCGTCAGACACAGGCAAGATCTGTCCGGCATCACGTCGGACCGTACGGTCATTCACTTCCATATCGTCGGCAGGCCGCCAGCTCACGCCGCATCCGCCCGCAGCAGGGCGAAGCGTGGGGTCTGCAGGTAGCCGTTGTCGCTGCGGGCGTCGTCGGTGCATTCGATGCGGAAGCCGCGGAGCATGCGGTGCAGGGGGTCTTCGCGGCGCAGGCCGCCGTGTCGGCGGCTGCGCAGGGCGAGGGTGACGAGGGTCTGGTAGGCGCGGAAGTCTTCGATGCTGGTCACCGCGAGGGCGTCTGAGTCGATGCGGGCGGCGGCGCCGAGGTGGCGGTCGACGTAACGGGCCAGGTCTTCGGGCAGCACCAGGCGGGCGCGTTTCATGCGGCGCTGCAGGTTCAGGCGGGCCTGTTGTTCCGGCGTGGGCGGGGCGCTGCGGTTGGCGCTGCGCGGGATCGGCTGCGGGCGCGGGCGCGGGGGGCGCAGGCGGTCTTCGTGCATCAGTGCGCCGGGGCCGACGGGCAGGCGCAGGGCCTCGGGTTCGGCGGCCAGTGCGCCGCGGCAGGCGCGGCGGAGCAAGGCGTCGAGGTGGTCCGGCGCGCGCAGGCGGTAGTCGAGGTAGGCGAGGGCGCGGCGGTTGGCCTGGCGGATGTCGTGGTCCAGGCGTTCCAGGTATTCGTCGATGCGGTCGATTTCGTACAGCCGGCGCAGGCTGCGCTGCAGACGCTGTTCGGCCAGCGCCGCATCGCCGCCGCTGCGCTCGGCATACCAGTGCAGCAGGCGCTCGCGCGGGGTGCCGTGCTCCAGTTCGCGCACCATGCCCAGGATCGCCGTGCGCCGCGCCAGCGGGTGGTCGGCGCGGTGCAGGTCGGCGTAGTCGCCGACGAACAGCTCGCCCACGTAGCGCTCGAACAACTGCCGCGCGAAGTGCGCGGTGCTCTCGGCGCGGGTGAGTTCGGGCATCAGGTCGCGGATCTGCACGCCGATCGCGGCCACGTACGACAGCAACTGCCGCGACTGCGCCGCGGCCTCGTCCAGACTGGCGCCGTCGGCGTCGCCGGCCACCACCTGTTGCAGCAGCAGCTCGATCGAACGCACCTTCGCGCCCAGGAACGCCGGCCCGCGCTCGGCGAAATCCATCAGCAGGGTGAGCAGCTGCGCCACCGCGTGGGTCATCGTCACCATCTCGCGCGCGCCGACGCGCTCCTGGCGCAGCCAGCCGGCCTGACGGAAACGCTCGTACACCGCGCCCGCCCGCGTCGCCAGCGCCGCTCCGCTCCCTGCGGCATCGCTGTCTTCGGCGTCGGGCTCCCAGGCGTCGTCGGTCAGCAGATAGCGCTCGATCGCCTGCACGATCTCGCGCCGTGCATAGCCCAGGCTCGGCGGCATCGGCGCATCCGGCCCGAAGAACTCCGCGAACAGCCGGCACAGCAGCCGCCAGTAATGCGCGCGATTGGGCGAAGCCAGCGGCCCGAACACGCCGGACGGCACGGTGCGGAACAGATCGGGCTCCGCGGGGGGGACACTCAACGGCAGGCTCCAGGCGAGGGCAGGGCGGTAGGCGGACGGGCGATTATCGCAGCCCCGCCTGCCCGGCGCAGCGCAGGCCGCCGCGTGCGCGGCAAGTCATTGATTCAAGAACCAGGCAGCCCATGGTCGTGTACGGAAAAGGCACGCAGAAGAGCGGTAGAAGAGCCGGAGAAGAGCCGCCGGTCTCGCTTGACGCTCCCCACCCCCTGCGCCACAGTCTCCGCACCGTCGCGCAGGGCGTCGGTGTCCGATTCGACAAGGAGCGCGTCATGAGCGGCAGCACAGGGGGTGATCGCGGTGCAGATACGCAGGCATCCGACGAGCAGATCGTCTACGCGAAGATCCACCCGTCCATCGGCATCGCGCGGGTGGGCAATTCGACGGCGGAGGACGGGTTCTATATCGGGCCGCAGGTGGTGGAGCCGGTGCCGATGCCGGCGGGGTTCTATCGCGATGCCACGGGCGCGCTGAAGCGCGAGGTGGCGGAGTTCCGCATCTACGGCTACGACGCGCAGGGGCGGGTGGTGCGCGAGCTGTACATGGGCGATGGCGTCGAGATCGCGTGGACGGTGGAACTCGCCAACCACAAGGCGGCCTGGTACAACTTCGAGCTGGCGCTGGACATTCCCGAGGCGGCCACCGCGACGCCGTCGACGCGGCGCAATGCCAAGGTGATCGACCGGCGCACGCTGTCGATCACGCCCGGTGCACGCAGCATCGATGCGCCGAATACGCAGGGCGCGCAGTACAAGTTCGACGGCGGAAAGTGTTTCGGCATCGAAGTGCCGCTGGGCGAGTTGCGCACCGATGCCTGCGGGCGGCTGCGGGTGTTCGGCGGGCAGGGCAAATCGGCTTCGCACGACGGCTCGGCCCCCACCACCTTCGCCAACAACGACGGCTGGTACGACGACACCAGCGACGGCCCGGTCGTCGCGCGCGTGCGCATCGGCGGGCGCGAGATCGACGTGGCGCCGGCCTGGGTGGTGGTGGCGCCGCCCAACTACGGCCCGCAGCAGAAGTCGGTGCGCACCATGTATGCGCTGATGACCGACCTGGCGGTGCAGGCCGGGCAACTGCCGCCGCCGCTCAAGCCGAGCTTCCGCGACGACATCCTGCCGGTGCTCAAGGCCCTGTGCGACCTGCAGTGGATGAACGCGGGCTTCGCCGCCGGCTTCGGCTACGGCATGCCGCAGCATTTCCTGGATGCCGATTATCTGCGCAAGCTCGCGCAGCCCGGCGACACCTACGCGGAACTGCGCCGCACCGTGGCCAACAGCTTCCGCAACCCCGACGACGGCGATGTGTCGATGAAGCCTTGGCCCTGGGTGTACGGCGATGCGATGGACATCCCGATGCCGCCCACGCCGCGCGCGATGAACGCGCTGACCACCACCCAGCTGGCACTGCTGGAGCGCTGGGCGCGCGGCGATTTCGTCGCCGATTACGACCCGACTTACACGCCGCCCGGCCGGTTCGAAGACGTGCCGCTGCAGGAGCAGCCGGCGATGCTCGACCGCGCCGCGCTGGAGTTCTGTCTGGCCGATGCCTTCCACCCCGGCTGCGAAATGACCTGGCCGGTGCGCCACGCGACGATGTACATGGCGCCGTACCGCTGGCGGCATCGCGACCCCGAGCGCCCCGAACCCGACTACGGCAGCACGCTCACCCCGGCGGAAGTGGCGTCCTACGACGGCCCGCTGTACGCGCAGTCCCCCGGTTCGATCACGCGCTGGATGGCGATCCCGTGGCAGACCGATACCGCCAGCTGCCGCTCCGGTTACGACAAACAGTACGACCCGTACCTGCCCACATTCTGGCCGGCGCGCGTGCCCAACCAGGTGCTGAGCGATGCGAACTACCGCAAGGTGATGGACACCTCGCTGCCGCGCGAGGAGCGCCTGGCTGCGTTCAACGACCGCGCCGACTGGGACCGCACGCTGGGCGTGGGCTATGTGCAGCAGCTGCAGAACATGGTGGCGCACTTCGACCGGCAGGGGATTGTCGAGGTGCGCGAAGGCATCGCCGACGACCCGGATTTCCCGCCGGTGATGCAGGTGGAAGACCGCGGCGGCGAAGACCTCGGCCACGAGGCGCGCACGCAGACCGATCGCGGCTATCGCAAGGCGCTGATGGCCGGCACGCCGCCGGACGATTGAGCACGCGGCGGTCGCACACATGGGCGAGCGCGTCCGGGACGTGATCGTGATCGGCGCCGGGCCTGCGGGCTCGGCGCTGGCGCGGCGTCTCGCCTCGCGGGCGCGGGTGTGCGTGCTGGAGCGTGCGCCTGCGGCCGTGCATGCCGGCGCGTCAGCGCTCGCGCAGGCCTTCGTGCCCGCATATGCGGATGCGCGGGCGCCCGAGCGCGAGGCCACGCGGGATGATGATGTCGATGCGCAGACCCATCGCTCGCCGTGGCGCATCGGCGAATCGCTGCCGGGCGCGGCGGCGGTGCTGCTGCGCCGGCTCGGGTTGTTCGAGCGCTTTCTCGCCGATGGCCACGCCGAACGCGGCGCGAGCATCTCGATCTGGGACACCGACACGCCGGTGTGGTTCGACCCACTGCGCGACCCCAACGGCCCCGGTTGGCATCTGGACCGGCTGCGCTTCGATGCGATGTTGCGCGTGGGGGCGGAGGAGGGTGGCGCGACATTCGCACCACTCGACGGCGCCTGGCGCGTCGCGCACGAGGGCGACACTTGGCGGGTGGACGATGTTGCAGGCGGCCAGACCTATCGCGCGCCGGTGCTGGTGGACGCCACCGGCCGCAGCGCCGCGCTGTGTCGGGCGCTCGATGTGCCGCGCGAACGCGGCGACCGCTTGGTCGGCCTGTCGCTGCGCCTGCCGCCGGATCCGGCCGACCCCGACCGCTGCACCCGCACCTGCGCCGATGCCGACGGCTGGTGGTACAGCGTGCGCCTGCCTTCGGGCGAGCGCGTGCTGGCGCTGCACATGGATGCCGACGACCCGGCGCTGCGCGGCCTGCGCGATGCCGATGCGCTGCTCGCGCAGGCGCGACGGCAGCCGCTGCTGGCCGATGTGTTGCCGTCCCGGGACGCGTGCGCGGCCTCCGATCTGGCCGTCGACGTGCATCCTGCCGGCAGCGCGGCGCTCGACTTCGACGCCTGTCGGCGACACGCCGGCGTGTTCGCGGTAGGCGACGCCGCGCTCGCGTTCGACCCGCTGTCGTCGCAGGGCCTCTTCCATGCGCTCGCCTCGGCGGAGAGTGCGACGACGGCGATCGGGCGCCACCTGGAGGGCGATCCCGATGCGGCGGGGCGATACTTCGCCGAAATGGCGCAGGTGCGCGACCGCTATCGCACGCATCTGGCCGCGACCTATGCCGGCGCGGTGCGCCATGCGGAGCGGCGGTTCTGGGCGCGGCGGCGTGTGGCCGCGCCACAGCATTTGGCGGTCTCTCCGGCGGCCGTTCTCAGGTGAGGCCGCAGCCGGCGGCGGAATGATCTGCATGTGCGTGTCGCGGTGTGAGAGGCACACTTCTGCCGTTCTTCGTTCTTCGTTCTTCGTTCTTCGTTCTTCGTTCTTCGTTCTTCGCCCAGCAGTTGCAGTCCCCGCGCGACGCGCGCGACGCCGCCTGCGACCTCGGCATATCCGAACTGCCGTCCCATGAAATCAAGCATCGGCGCATCGCCCTTGCGCGCCGCGCTCGCCGCGAACATGTCGGGCAGCGACAGCGGCGCGAAGGACTGGTTCCAGTCGGTCGGGTGATGATAATCGGTCGACCAGGAAAAGCGGCTGTTCATCAGGGGGTAACGATCCTCTCGCAGTGGTTTCCTGACACTAGGGTCAGTAGGGCATGATTGGCAACCGCGCTTGCTTGCCGCGCGCCGCGGGGGAGGCTAGGCAGCGCATATCGTCTTTGCCAGGGGGCTTGCCATGCTGCTATCGCGTTTCGTCATTCCGACCCTGTTCATTGCCTGTGCTGCTGTCGTCCCGGCTTCGGCAAAGGACAAGGAAGCGCCGGTGCCGCCGGCACAGATCCGCGAACTTTATGCGTGCCGCGACATCGCCGACGCCGCGGCACGGCTCGCCTGCTTCGACCGCGAGGTCGGTGAACTGGCGACAGCCGAAGAAGCGCGCGAAATCACTTTCACCGACCGCGAAACCGCCCGCAAGACGCGGCGCGGCCTGTTCGGTTTTTCCTTCCCCAAGCTTGGCGGCATCTTCGGCGGCGACGAGGATGCGATCAGGGAGATCGAAACGACGATCCGTGCCGTCAGCATGGATCAGTCGGGCAAATATACGCTGGTGATGGACGATGACGCCGTGTGGACGCAGATCGACACGACGCGCCTGCCGCGTCCGCCGAAGTCGGGGCAAAAGGTGAAGATCAAGACCGCATCGATGGGCAGCTATTTCGCGACGATCGACGGCGGCCGGACGATCCGCATGAAGCGCGACCGCTGATCGCGCGCGGCGCGGGCACGACCGTCGCAGGACAGGATGGCGGATAAAATTCCCGTTCCG